>NZ_CP020370.1:897500-1497500 GCF_002813775.1 Candidatus Thiodictyon syntrophicum | reverse complement strand
GCCGCACCCCGCACAGCAGGTTGGCCGGTGAGGCTGCTCGGCGTCCACCGGCAGGTGCTGGGTGCGGCTGTGCCCCGGGCTGCCCGGGCGCCGACCGGGGGGCTGGCCGGTGACCGTCCGGTGCGAGCCCTGACGGCGCGGCCGGGGCGCCGCCGGCCCCGCCGGCTCAGCGTCGCCGGGGGTGTCTGCCGCATCGGCCCCGTCCTGCGACCCCGCGGGGACGTCGGGCTGGCCAGCGGGCGTGTCCTGACCGCCCGTGCCCTCCCACGGCAGCCGCGTGCTCGGTGGCCGCGAACTGTTGGAGGGGTTCTGCCCCAGCCGCTCGCGCGCCGCCTTCAGGTCCGCCAGCGCCTTGCCCAACAGCACCCGCGCCTGCGCCGACGTGAGCGTCTGCAGGTAGGCGTCGTCGAATTGTCTGAGGTCGTGATCGCTCAGGTGCATGGCGGGGGCGTGGCGGCGCTGGCGCACTCTCGTATAGAAGCTTGGGCCATAGTTTGCCAGGACCGTCGAGCTTTGTCGCGTAGGCTTATGATCGTCGGCGAGGCATTCATCCGACTCCCGGCCATCCCGCTGGCCGCGCGGTCGCTGGTCCGCACAGCGGACCCTACGGGCGCGCAGCCTCCCCGTAGGGTCCGCTGTGCGGACCGGGCGTGGCTGGCCGAAACTACGTCACGCCGTCCGCGAGGGGGCTAAGAACAGGGGGGGCTAAACGGTTACCGCCGATGAAGGATTATTCGAGCGGATCGCCGCCCATCGTCAGGCATACTTTCGCTGGAGTTGGATGGACTACGAGACGCTGGCTCGGGGCCGTCTGCGCCTACGGCCCGCCACCGAAAACCTGCCATACTGGAAGGCGGACTACGCGAAGATGAAGGGACCGATGTTTTTCGGCGAAGCGCCGGACTTCGATGAGATCCTTCGCATCGTCGGCGAGTTTCAGGACCGGTTCAATGATCAAGGCCGCCATACGGATTGAAAAAGGTAAACTCGTAGAGGGAAAATGTCAAAGGTCCTGGGCCAACCGAAGACCGAGTTCTTTGTAGCGGTCGCCGGGGTCGCCCATGCCACGGCTGGTGACACGCTCGCACCAATCGAGCTTGAAATCGAGCTTGAGCCAGGGACCACCGCGTGTCACCCGGTTACCGGAAAGGCAAGGACCCCAGCGCCACTCTGAGCCGTCGGACGGGGCACCTTCGTAGTTGTAATGGTAGCAGTCCTGTACCCACTCCAAGATTTTACCTTTCGATACACTGGCACATTCCGAACAATAGTCGGGATGGAGTCCACCGCGGGCGGCATATTCCCATTCTGCCTCAGTCGGCAGGCGGTAAGGCTTACCGGGGAATTGGGCGTTCAGGCGTTTGAGAAACTCCTGAGCTTCATACCAGGATACCGAGTCCACCGGCCGCTCGTCGCCCTTTAATTGGGAGGGGTTAGCGCTCATAATCGTCTGCCATTGTGCCTGTGTCACGCTGTATTTCCCGATGCGGAAGCCACGGATAGTGACCCGATGGGCGGGTCCCTCGTTCGCATCACATGGGTATTGGCAGCCCATGTCGAAGGACCCGGCGGGCAATGTCGCCATCGGCAAAAGAAGATCAAGAACCGCCTGCTGTGCCTGGCGTTCTTGCTCGACAATCGCCTGCCGGGCCAAACGTTCCTGCTCGGCTTGGCGGTCCCGCTTCGCCTGCTTTTCTATTTCCGCCTGCCGTACCAGCTCCGCTTGACGCTCCAGCTCCGCCCGACGCTCCGCCTCGGCTAATTCTTTGGCGATCAGTGCGTCTACCGCCACCCTGAGCGCTTGGCGTGTTTCCGCGGTCACCAACCCGCTAGCCTCCAGGTTCGCACTCTTCTGAAATGTCGCCAGCGCGCCGCGCGCCCGCTCGCCTAAGAGGTCCGGCCCATGACCGATACCGAGCCGGCGAAGGAGATCCAGAACTGCGAACCACAACCCGCCGGGCGGCGGACCAGCATTAAGCCCGAGACGATCAAGCTGGCCGCGAATCTCGCGGCGCTCTTCATCGGTGAGGTCAGGCTCGACCTCTTTGCGCATCGGAGTCCCGCCCGATACCTCCGGGGTGTGGCCCGAGTCTTGGGCGTTGCTGGTCGTTGCCGGGGGCAACACCTTCGGCACCCCCACAGTCGAGACAACCACCCGGAATCCGGTGTCACTGGTGCGTGTCCGCCCGGCCTCGTTGTGGATGGGAACCTCGTAACGCAGGTCAGCGGTGAGTTTCTCGGACGGGTCATAGCGCCCGCCACCGCGGACGATGAAGACCGGAGTCTGACCCTGGGGGGTACGGCTAAGTGTGCGGTCCAGCAACATCTCGGAGACATTGCCATAGAGGTCGTGCAGTCCGAGCGGACTGGCGCCGCGGGTGCCGATGGGGTGGACCTGACCGCCTGCATTGTCGTTGCTCCACGCGTAACGCCCGATGCCGTCCGGCATGGGAAAGCGGGACTGGGCGAAGGTTTCGGCGGAGACGGCCAGACCGCCGCGGGCGGCGAATTCCCATTCGGCCTCGGAGGGCAGCCGGACCTCGGCGGGGCCGCTGTCGGCCCGCGGCACACAGGGGCCAGCACCATCGGTGCAGTCCGGAATGGCTTGGCCCTGGGCGAGCGACCAACCGGTCCAGTCGTCGCCGAAAGTCATGGCCTCCTGCCAACCGATCGTGGAGGCCGCGAGCCGTCCGTCCGGAAGTTGCGGCGGGGGCAAGCGCTGCCATTCGAGAAGGCCCCGACCGCCGCGACCTGAAGCCGGTTGACCTCGTACTTGCCGACCAGCAAGCGGGGCTTGCCCTGCCCATCCCGGAAGGGTCCTCCGACGGCACTGAAATCGCGCCCGGCGACCTTTGGGGCCAGTTCTGGCTGCGCTGGGGCGGTCGCGGACCGAAAGGCCATGGCCCCGCCGCAGGGCAGCGGCAGGATCAGGTCGTCGGGCAGCGGATTGGGGTTGTATTGCGCCGTTGGCCAGGTGACGACCGGCACCGGGGCGGCCCACAAGGGCGCTGGAAGCAACAGGCAAACAGCGGCGATCCCAAGGCGAGGCCAAGGGCGTGAGGTAGCGGGCTTCTCAACGACGTCGCGCGACACGGCTGACTCCTTATAGCGAGCGGGTTCCTATGCATGGTACCCGAGCCGACGCCCGCGTTGTCGGAACCCGGGCGGCAGAATGGGGTTTCGGGGCGGTCCGCGGACACCTTGTGGTCGGCGGCTTCGCTATCGGGCCGCTTCGCCGCTTCTGCATCCCCGCCATCTGGTTTACCATCGGCGCATGGACCACGACCAGAATTTCAAGAACCTCGTCCTCGACTATCCGCGTCAGGCCCTGGCCTTTTTCGCCGAGTCTGAAGCGCAACAGATCACCCCGGACGTGCGCATCACTCCGGTGCGCGAAGAACAACTCAAGGAACGCCTCGGCGAGCGCTTCCGGGAACTGGACATCCCCCTGCTGGTGGAGTGGCCCGACGGTCGGCGGGCGGCCCTGGTCTTCGTGGTCGAGGAGGAGACTGATCCGGCACGCTTCTCGATCAGCCGCCTGGCCCACTATTGCATCGACATCGCCGAGTTGTTGCAGACCCGGCGCGTGGTCCCGGTGGTGATCTTCTTGCGCGGCGGACCCGGGCCGTCGGAGCGGACCTTCGACTTGGGCGGCGACCGTGAAACCTATCTGCGCTTTCGCTTCCTCTGTGTCGAACTGTCGCGGCTCCCCTATCGACAGTACCAGGACAGCGACAATTTGGTCGTCCGCCTCAACCTCCCGAATATGCACTACGAGCCGGCGGAACGGGTCGCGGTCTACGCCGCCGCCGTGCGCGGTCTGACCAGCTTGGAGCCGGACCCGGAGAAGCGGCTCAAGTACGCAGAATTCATTGACATCTACGCAGCACTCGACGACACCGAGCGTGCCTGCTACGAACGCGACTACCCGAACGAGGCGCAAACAGTGAGTAGTTTTTATCAACGTTTCCGAGAGGAAGGCAGGCAGCAGGGTGTTCAGCAAGGCGTCCGCCAAGGCGAGGGCGTAGCGCTGATGCGCGTGATGCGCCATAAATTCGGCGAGATCCCCGAGCCGACGCGCCAGCGGATCGAGGCCGCCGACCCCGAAACCCTGCTCAAATGGCTGGACCGCGCACTGGTCGCCGCCAGCATCGACGAGGTCATCCACTAACCGGAGCCCAAGGCTTCAGCCTTCCGTCGGGTCCGCGGTGCGGACCAACGGCCTCGCAGTCAGCGCAGTGGCCGGGATGATAGTGAAGGCCGGGCCGGTCATGGTCGCGGTCCCGCCCGCGGACCGCGGGGGCGGCGTGGGGAAAAGAAGAGAAAGGGTAAGAGTCGTAAAGTGTAAAGGTTAAAGGTCCTGGGCCAGCCGCAGACCGAGCCTTCCGCCGCGGTAGGCGGGAGTGAGCCTGAAGCGGTGCGAGACGCGCGTGTACCAGGCGAGGTTGTACCAGGAGCCGCCGCGCAACACCCGGCCAGCGGATAGACAATCATCACGCCACTCCGAACCGCCGGACGGGGCACCAGCGTACCGCTCGTGGTAGCAGTCCTGTACCCACTCCCAGACATTGCCCGTGGTATCGTAGAGTCCGAAGGCGTTGGGCTTGAAGGAGCCGACCGGGGCGGTCTCCTTGTCATCCCACCGGCTGCCGCAGTTGTAACAATTGGCGTTGCCCGTGCCGATCTCCTGACCCCACCAATAGGGGGTTCGGGTCCCGGCGCGGGCGGCATATTCCCATTCGGCCTCGGTCGCCAGCCGGTATGGCTTGGCGGGACTGGCCTTGGTATTCAGCGCCTTGATGTACGCCTGGGCATCGTCCCAGGAGACCTGCTCCACCGGCCGCTCGGCGCCTCTGAAGCGGGCTGGATTCTCGCCCATCACCGCCTGCCATTGCGCCTGGGTCACCTCGTATCGGCCCATGCGGAAGGGGCGGATCGAGACCGGATGGACCGGTTTTTCGTTGTCGATGCACTGACCGTCCCCGGGGCTGCAACCCATGTCAAACGAACCACCAGGGACCTCGACCATCTCGGGCTCGAAGGGGAGGCGTGTTTGCGCCTCCGCAATCGCAGGGGGCGGCTCCGGCAGTGCGAGCTGCTCCTCACGGAACCCAGCCGGGAGACCTGTTTGCGGCTCCGCAATCGCAGGGGTCGGGGCAACCGGCGGCGCTGGCTCTGGCACCAGGGTCGGCGCCGGTCCGCCAGTTCCCTGCTGTTGGACCTCCGCCATCCGCCGCGTTGAGGTATAGATCGGCACGGCCGCCACGACGCGGAAGCCGGTGTCGCTGGTCTTGTTGAGCAGGGGCACCTCCCGGCGCAAGGTCACGGCGATCTCACCGGGCACGGAATAGAAGCTGCCCCCGCGCACCACATAGCCGCCGATCTCGCCGGTGGCCCCCTCTACCCGGTAGAGGTCCAGCATGATCTCTTCGACGTTGCCCAGCATATCGTGCAGCCCCAGCGGATTGGCGCGCGGGCCGCCGATCGGTGCGGCAGCACTGCCGCCTTCACGCTTGCCGATGAGGGTGCGGGCGAGACCCTTCGGCATCGGGTAGACGGGCGCGGCAAAGTCAGCGGCGCTGACCGCGAGCCCCCCGCGGGCAGCGAAGGTCCATTCGTCCTCGCCGGGCAGGCGCACCGTGGCGGCGACCCCATCGACCCGCGGCAGGCAGGGGGTCAGGCCCGCGGTGCAATCGGGCAGTTTGTCCTTCCGCCCATCCAGCCACTGGGAGAGGTCGAGCCCGAAGCCTTCCGCATCCCGACGATTGACCTCCGCCTGGGGCAGGGCCGACCGGGCGTCGGGGCTGGGGCACGCCAGGCCCCGGGCCGCCGCGGCGACCGCCTGATATTGCAGCCGCGTCACCTCGTATTTGCCGATCAGCAGATGGCCGATGCCCGTTCGGTATGGATCGAACCGGCCCACCACCCCATAGAGCCGCTGCAGCTCCGGGGCGAGTCCCGCCGCACCCGCTGGCGACTTGCCGGTCGCCACCGGGCGGAAGGCCATAGCCCCGCCGCAGGGCAGCGGCAGAATCAGGTCATCGGGCAGCGTATTGGGGTTATATTGCGCCACCGGCCAGGCAATGATCGGCGCCGGGGCGGCCCGCGGCGGTGCCGAAGGGAGTAACAGGCAGGCCGCGGCGATCCCAAGGCAAGGCCAGGGCTGGGAGCCGGCGGGCTTCTCGACGGGATCGCGCAACGCGGCTGACTCCTCGGACTCGGATTGCGACGCATGTTACCCGAGGGGACGGCTGCATTGTCGGGACCTAGGGCACCGGATCAGGGTCCGTGGGCAATCCGCGGGCTCCTTGTGGTCGGCGGCTTCGCCATCGGGCCGCTTCGCCGCTTCTGCATCCCCGCCATCTGGTTTACCATCGGCGCATGGACCACGATCAGAATTTCAAGAACCTCGTCCTCGACTATCCGCGTCAGGCCCTGGCCTTCTTTGCCGAGTCCGAGGCGCAACAGATCACGCCGGACGTGCGCATCACCCCGGTGCGCGAAGAACAGCTCAAGGAACGCCTGGGCGAGCGCTTCCGGGAACTGGACATTCCCCTGCTGGTGGAGTGGCCCGACGGCCGACGGGCCGCCCTGGTCTTCGTGGTCGAGGAGGAGACTGACCCGGCACGCTTCTCGGCAAGCCGCCTGGCCCACTACTGCATCGACATCGCCGAGTTGTTGCAGACCAGACGCGTGGTCCCGGTGGTAATCTTTCTGCGCGGCGGGCCGTCGGAGCGCACCTTCGACCTGGGTGGCGACCGCGAGACCTATCTGCGCTTTCGGTTCCTCTGTGTCGAACTGTCGCGGCTGCCCTTTCGACAGTACCAGGACAGCGACAACCTCGTGGTCCGCCTCAACCTCCCGAATATGCGCTACGAGCCAGCGGAAAGGGTTGCCGTCTACGCCGCTGCCGTGCGCGGTCTGACCAGCTTGGAGCCGGACCCGGAGAAGCGGCTCAAGTACGCAGAATTCATCGACATCTACGCCGCGCTCGACGACAACGAGCGTGCCCGCTACGAACGCGACTACCCGAGCGAGGCGCAAACAGTGAGTAGTTTTTACCAACGTTTCCACGAAAAAGGCAGGCACGAGGGCGTGCAGCAGGGCGAGGTTGTGGCACTGATGCGCGTGATGCGCCATAAATTCGGCGACATCCCCGAGCCGACGCGCCAGCGGATCGAGTCTGCCGACGCCGAGACCCTGCTGGAGTGGCTGGATCGCGCACTGGTCGCCGCGAGCATCGACGAGGTCATCCACTGACGGATCAGCGTACGGGGACAGAAACGCATCGACGGAAAAAAAGGAACCGAACTGTGAGACGCACCATGCCCCCCTGCCCTGCCCGCCACCTGCTCGCGGCCCTCGCCCTGATCCTGCTGCCGATGTTGTCCTGCCCGGTCGCGGCCGAGACGCCCCTGATCCTGCCCGGCACCAAGGTCCTGTACCAACGGGTGCTGACCAAACCGGGGGCGGCGGCGAGCGACACGCCCGGCGAGGCCGGCACAGGGCTGATCAACGCCCTGAGCCGTCTCTATGTCTACGAGCGCCAGACCCGGGCGGGTCAGGACTGGCTGCGGCTCGGCACCGATGCCCTGGGCAAGAACCTCCTGGGCTGGGTGCCGGCGGGTCTGACCCTGGCCTGGAATCAGCAATTGACCCTGGCCCTGACCAACCCGGCGGGGCGCGAGCGGCTGATCTTTTTCCGCGACTGGGACTCACTGCGCGCGGTGCTGGATTCGCCCTCGCCGGCCACGGCGGGGCGGAGCCTGATTCAGGGGATCGCCGCGGGCGCTCAGGACCCGCGAGTGGTCGCCCTGGAGCCCGAGACCTTTGTGGACCTCTATGAGCGGTTCTATCTCCTGCCGATCCTGGAATTTAGGGACTACAGCAGCCGCGTCGGCAGCAGCGTACGCGCACTCAAGGTCGCCTCCGTGACCCTGCCCGCGGCCCCTGGCCCCGAGTCCCGGCCACCCGCCCCAGCGACAGCGTCGGCGAACCCACTGAAGGACTTCAAGGCCGCCATCGTCTTCGTGGTCGACTCCACCGTTTCCATGGGCCCCTACATCGCCGAGACGCGCGCCGCGGTGAAGCAGTTCTACGAGCGCATCCGCGCCGCCGGACTGCTCGACAAGGTCGCCTTCGGCCTGGTCGCTTTCCGCGCCGAAACGGCCAGCGCGGAGAAGAACCGGCGGCTCGACTATGTCGCCAAGGTCTTCGCCGCCCCCACCCAGGTCCGCAACGGAGACGACTTCCTGGCCCGGATCGCGACCCTGAAGGAGGCCCCGGTCGCCACTGACTTCTTCGACGAGGACCCCTACGCCGGGGTGCGCGCCGCCCTGGACATGCCCGAGTGGAAGGACCGGTTCGACGCCCGCCACATCGTGCTGATCACCGATGCCGGTGCCCTGGACGGCACCTTCAACGCGGCACCCGGGTCCGCACCAGTGCCCGTGGCGACCAAGGAGCGGGCGGTCCAGGGGGTTGACTCCCGCACCGGCCTCAATGCCGCGGCCATCCAGGACCTGGCCCGCCGCGCCGGGGTGGCGATCACGGTCATGCACCTGCAAACCCCCGAGGCCCGGCGCGTCGGCGACCTGGCGCGGGCCGCAGAGCAATACAAGGACCTGGCGCGCAACGCCATGACCCAGCAGGAGGCGTATTTCCCCATCGCCGACGGCGCCCGCAACCGCTTGCGGTCGGCCATCGACGTCTTTGCGGGGGGCGTCATCGAGCAGATCGACCACAGCGCCCAGGGCTACGCGACGCTTTCAGACCCCGCCGTCCGGGCGCCGACCACCGCCCCGGCGGACGCGGCCGATGACCCGGACCAGCGCGCCCGCATCCAGGCCATCGTCGCCTCCTTGGGACACGCCATGCAACTGGCCTATCTGGGGGAACAGCGCCAGACGGCCGCCCCGGAGGTCTTTGAGGCATGGATCGGCGACACTGACCTGGCCGACCCCGGGCGGCGCCCGGTCGAGGTGCGGGTGCTGATGTCGCGCGATCAGCTCTCGGACCTCAAGGAGTTGGTGGCGCAGGTGATCGACACCGCCGAGGCGGACCTGGACGGCACCAACAGCACCCAGGCGTTCTATGACCGGCTCGCCTCCATCGCCGCCACCTTCGAGCGCGACCCGCAGGCCACCGGGCGCCGCCGCGCCGCGGAACTGGCGCACCAGGACCTGCTGCTCGACTATCTGGAGGGTCTGCCCTACAAGAGCGACGTGCTGGATCTCAGACGCAGCGACTGGTCGAGTTGGGGCATACAGCGGCAGGCGGACTTCGTGGACCGGCTGCGCAAGAAGGCCACCCTCTACGGTCTTTACTATGCCGACACCTTCGGTTGGGTCGACATCGCCCAAGCCGACAATCCGCGCAACCGGGAGGCGGTCTATCCGATCCCATTGAAGGACCTCCCCTGAGGTCCCCGCCATGCTGCTCGACTGCGCCGACCTGAGCTACACCCGCGGCAGCGGCGACCAGGCCTTCCGGGTGCTGATCGCCTCCCTGACCCTGGACCTGGGGGAGATCGTCGCGCTCACCGGGGAGAGCGGCTGCGGCAAGAGCACCGCGCTGGAACTGTTGGGGCTGGTGGTGCGGCCGCTCACCGCCGGACGCTTTCGCTTCGCCACGGACGGGGAGCCGCACGACCTCGCCGCCCTCTGGCGAGGCGACCGGCACGCCCGCCTGGCGCGGCTGCGCGCCGCGGCCATCGGCTTCGTGCTCCAGACCGGGGGGCTGCTGCCCTATCTCAGCGTCGCCGGCAACATCGGGATCAACCGCCGCCTGCTGTGCCTGCCGGCGCGCGACCCCGACGTGGACACCATCATCGACCAACTCCAGATCGGCCGCCTGCTCGACAAGAAACCGGCGCAGCTCTCCGTCGGCCAATACCAGCGCGCCTGCATCGCCCGCGCCCTGGCCCACCGGCCGCGCCTGGTGCTGGCGGACGAACCCAGTTCCGCCCTGGACCCGCGCCTGGGCGAGGAAGTGATGGAGCTCTTCCTGCACCTGGTCGAGCGCCTGGGCACCAGCGTGATCCTCGCCACCCATGAGCAGGACCGGGTGCGCGCCCGGGGACTGCGTGAGGTCCGGGCGGTGCCGCTGGCGGATGGGTTCGGGTCGCGCTTCGATGGCTAGCGACCCCGCGCGCCGCCAATCCCGTCTGGAGTGGGTACGCCTGGCGCTCCAGGACCTGTGGCACGACCGCCGCACCGCCCTGGTGCTGGTGCTGACCGTGGCCGCCATCCTCGCCCCCCTGATGCTGCTGCTCGGGCTCAAGACCGGGGTCATCGCCACGCTGCGCCAGGACCTGCTCAACGACCCGCGCAACCGCGAGATCATCGTCTACGGCGCCCACCGCCTGGACCGCGCCTGGTTCGCGGCCATGCGTGCGCGCGCGGACCTGGGCTTCCTCCTGCCCCGCACGCGCAGCATCAACGCCACCATCGACCTCCTGGACCAGGCGCAGCGCCCCTATGAGGCGCTCGACCTGATCCCGACCGCCCCCGGCGACCCCCTGCTGCCGCCCGGACTGCCCTCCCCCGCCCAGGCGGACCAGGTACTGCTGACCGCGACCCTGGCCGAGCGGATCGGCGTCTCTCCCGGGTCGCCCCTGACCGGGGTCTTGCGCCGCACCCGCAATGGCACCCCACAGGCCGCCCGGTTCACCCTGACCGTCATCGCCGTCATCCCGCAAGCGAGCCTCGCCCGCGAGGCGGTCCTCACCCACCCGGACCTGCTGGTCGCCGCCGAGGACTACCGCGACGGCCTGCGCGCAGACCTCAGCGACGCGGACCTGCACGGCGGCGTCGTCGGCGAGCGTGCCGAGTATGCGGGCGCCCGCGTCTATGCCCGCGACCTGGACGGGGTCGACACCCTGGCCGCAGCCATGCGTGACCAGGGGATCGAGGTCCGCACCCAGGCCGAGCGGATCGCCACCGTGCGCGCCTTCGACCGCACCCTCTCATTCATCCTGCGGGTCATCGCCCTGATCGGGCTCGGCGGCTGCGCCCTGGCCCTGGGCGGCGCGCTCTGGGTGAACGTCGAGCGCAAGCGCCGGGATCTGGCCCTGCTGCGCCTCTTCGGCTTCCCCAACGGCACCGTGGTCCTGATGCCGCTCATCCAGTCCGCCGTGATCGCCGCACTCGCCTTCGCCCTCGCCGCCCTGGCCTACCTGGCCGGCGCCGCCGCCTTCAACCGCAGCCTGGGTCAAAACCTGGCCGGGCAGGGCTATGTCTGCCGGCTGGAGCCAAGGCAGCTCGGCGCCGCTGCCGCCGCCACGCTCCTGGTCGCAGTCATCGCCGCGCTCGCTGCCGGGTACCGGGCGAGCCGGATCGATCCGGCGGAGGCGTTGCGCGACATTTAAGACCGCGAAGCGCCATTGTCGTTGTCGTTGTCGTTGTCGTTGTCGAGATTATCGTAGCGCCCGGATTCTGAGCGGGCGCGGGGTGTAGTATTCACCCCCGTTGCGGCCCGCGTTGCCCATGTTCTTGATCTTGGCCTCATAGAGATGCGACAGCTCGTGCTTCTCGGTCTGGGAACGGAAGCGCAGTTCGTCGATGTGGTCGATAACCTTGCGCAGGGTAACCGTTTACCCCCTGTTCCTAGCCCCTCTCGTGGACGGCCTTGACGTAGCTCCGGCCAGCCATGCCCGGTCCGCACAGCGGAGCCCACTGGAGGGCTCCGCGCCCGTAGGGTCCGCGGCGCGGACCAGCGACTGCGCGGCCGGCGGGATGGCCGGGATGAAATCGAGCTGATCCAGGCCGGTGTCGGCGCGACCGGACTGCTCCTGCGCCAGACCAAGCACATCTAACTTGTCCCAGGTTGCGGCACAACTGCGCCCGCTGTTGGCGCTCTTCCAGCGCTATCTACTGGTCGGCGGCTTCCCGCAGACCGCCCGCCAGGAAGACATCGGCCTCTGCCAATCGTCAAGAGCCCGGCCGTCATGAGGTCCTCGCGCTGCGGCACGTCGCGGGGTGCGAATGTTCGACAAAGGGTAGGCGACTCCGGGGCCGGACGAGTGGGCGGAATTATGATCAAGGCAGGCCTGACGGCATCCGCCCAGCCGGCCTCCGGCCACTCAGGGTCGGCCAGTCGGGACCTGATGAGGAACCGGCAGGCATTGCGGTGCGGATGGGGGTGCGCTAGTATCTTGACCAATTTACTTGGTTTTGGTATGCCAGTGCCGCGTCGGACAACCCGGCGCGCGGCGGCGTCACACCGTCGATCCCAACAGGCGCTCGATCACGGCCAGGGTCGTCGGCAGGCCGAACGGACGCTGAATGTGCCGTGACAGGGCGTAGGCCGGGACACCGAGGGTCAGCGCGTCGCGCACCGCGGCGGCCAGGTCCGCGGGTTCTACCGGCTCGGCCAGACTGATTCCGATCTTAAGCCCGACCAGCCGACGGGCGGTCAATTGGCTCTCCAGCCCGGCGGGCATGGCGATGACCGGTCGCCCCAGGGCCAGGGCCTCGTTGGCCGTGTTGAGCCCGCCGTCGTGGATGAGGACGCTCGCGGCGGCCAGGGTCCGCGGGAACGGGGCCGCGGTGGTGCGCAGCAGCAGGCCGCGGGCGCGCCAGGCGGCGACGGGCGCAGGGGCGCGATCAGGGCGCGCAGATGGTTGATATGGCCCAGACCATCGCCGTATTCGTTCGCCAACAAGACATGCGCCACAAGACAACCTCGGGGGAACACCGGATGATTCAGCCAGTCGACCACCGCTGCGATGGTACTCGGGAACGTCGCGCGCTCGGCGGCGCCCCGGCCCGGAACCTGGGGACCAGCGTCAGCATCGCCGCGCTGGCCTTGGCCCTGGCCGGCCCGGCGCAGGCCATCACCTGTGGCTTCGGGCAACAGTATTTCCGCCAAGAAGTGTCCAGGTTCTGTCCCTCCCTCATTTCTTGTCCCGACGGGAACTGCGACACGACCTGCCAGGTCACCTACGAAGAGGGCTGTCGCGACCTGGACCTCACCGGTCCGCTGCGGCTGAATCGCATTGAGGAGCAACGCACGGAGCCTGTCGATCGACCGCCGGATGGGCAGAACGAGCATTCCGCAATCACGCCCCGGTTACTGGGTCCCACGACCACGCCCGACAGCGCGCCCCTGTTGAGCGGCAGCCAGGTCGAATGGAACCCCATCACGTTCATTGGCCCGCAGATGACCCTGGTCTTCGGTGACGGCCTGATCCCCGACGCGGTCATCGATCGGACCCTGACCGTGGAGAGCGGCGGCATCGCCGTGCCCAAGGTCGCCGGCTTCGAGGTCCTGGATGCCCAGGTGATCGTGGCCCGCGGCGACGCCATCGAGACCGGGGACCTGCTGGTGCAGCGCCAGACGGAGCTGCCACCCGCCTCGGGGGCGCAGAACGGTAAGCTGAGCCTGTTCGACACCCCCCTGAAAACGGACGTCCTGCGCGTCGGCGAGACCGCCCGCGGCGAGATCGCCGTGCGCCGCGGCGCCAGCCTGGAACTGCTGACCGAGTCGCCCTTCAACATCATCGGCGGGCGGGCCGGCAGCAACGGCCTGGTCAAGGTGGACATGGGCGGGACCTTTGCGGTCGCCGAGCGCGTCGGCCTGGTCCTGGGCGCCGACGCCGGTCGGGCCGGGGCCAGCACGGACGGGGAGGCCCTGGCGGCGGCCCGCGGGGAGATCGCGGTCAGCGGTGCCGGGTCAGGCTTCAACGGCCGGGGGGAGATCATCGCCGGGGCCCTCGGGCAGGGGTTCGTCACCGTCACCGAGGGCGCGACCTTCGTCGCCCCGGACCTGGTGCTGGGCGCCTTCTCCGAGACCACCACCGGCAGCGCCGGGGTGCAAACCCGCTTCGGGACCGGCACCCTCACCCTGGACGGGGCCGGGACCAGGGCGGACATCGGCGGGCTCGTGGCCGGCGGCGCGAACCCGGAGCAGCTCGACGGCGTGACGACCCTGAGCAACCGCCTGGTGGTGGGCCGGGCCGGCATCGGTCAGGCGCAACTGAGCAACGGGGCCGTACTCGATACCTTCCGGCTGATCGTCGGACAGGAGGAGGGCGGCACCGGGTCCGTGGCAGTCGGGACCGGCGCGACCCTCGACGCCGGCCTGGTGGGCATCGGCGTGGCCGGGACCGGCACCGTACAGGTCGCGGCCGGCGGCACCCTCAAGGCCCAGGGCGGCGGGATCGGCTGGGACGACGACGGCCAGGGTACCCTGAGCATCGGCGGGACCGGGGCCCTGTTCGAGATGGGCGGCGATGGCGCCTTCATGGTCGGGCATCGCGGCCAGGGACTCCTGGACGTCGCCGCGGGGGGCCTGGTCCGCCTCTCCAGCGATGCCGGGATCCTGGGCGTCGGCGGCATCGATACCCTGCCGGGGCTGGGCGGCCAGGGGACCGTCCGGGTGCGCAGTGGCGGGCGCATCGAGGGCGGTGAGAACAGCGCCATCATCTTCGGGGGCAACGCCACCGCCACGGCGACCGGCCACCTCCAGGTGGATTCGGGGGCCGCCCTGGACCTGGGTCTGCTGCGGGTGGGTACCTATGGCGGGAGCGGGATCCAGGCGACGGTGGATATCAGGGGCAGCGCCGACTTTTCCTTTCAGGGGACATCGGCAGACCCGGACGCCCTCGGCGCCATGGTCGCGCAGGCGGTGGAGGTCGGCGCCCGCGGTCAGGTGCGGGTGCTCGACGGCGGTCATCTGAGTGCCCCGGGGCTGAGCATCGGCGCCGCGCTGGCCGACGGCCAGCCGCTGGTGGAGGTCACCGGGGCCGGCTCCCGCATGGACATCGCCAACAACATCGCCGTCGGCATTCAGGGGCGCGGCAAGCTGCGCGTCTCCGGGGAGGGTGCGGCCGTCACCGCCAAGGGGGTCTATGTCGGCAACGTCAGCGGCCTGCTCGACCCGGACGCGATTGTCACACCCCTGGCCGGGGTGCTGGAGGTCAGCGCCACCGGGCGCCTGACCACCACGCAGGGCGTCTTCATCGGGGCCGGCGGCCAGTTCTTCGGCAGCGGCGGCTCGGTGGTCGGCCCGACCTTCCAGGTCATGGCCGGGGGCGCACTGCGGCCGGGCCTCAGCCCCGGGCACTTGACCCTCGCGGGCGACCTGTTCCTGGACGCCGGGGGCCTGCTTGAGATCGAGATCGGCGGTGCGAATCCCGGGGTTGGCTTCGACCTGCTCAGCGTCACCGGCGACGTCCACTTAGGCGGCACCCTGCTCCTGGCCTTCATCGACGGATTCCTGCCCAAGGTCGGCGACCGGTTCGACTTTCTCGACCTGGGCGGCGGGCTCTTCGGTGACTTCGACGAGGTCCTGATCTCCGGCGCCCCGGGTCTCGGCTTCGACCCGGCAGCCCTGCGCCTGGGGATTCTGACCGTCACCGAGGCCGCCGCCCCCGCCCCATCGACCCTGGCCCTGCTGCTCCTGGGCGCGCTTGGCCGGTATTGGCGGCCCGGCCGGGGCCGCGCCGACCACCCCGGTCAGTACAGATAGCGCCCCGCCGCGGTCACCAGGTCCTCGCGCTGCGGCAGGTCGCGGGGTGCGAATGACATCCGAATGCCGATCCTCCGTCCTGCCGGTCAGCCGGCTGGCGGAAACTCCTGCGGAGTTCCGCCCTACGCGGGCTATGCCGCATTCCTGAAATTGCCCTGCATTTCCGCCACCACCTCCCGGAGTCGCCCGTCGAACTGGCGGTTGATATCCTCGAAGCTGCCGATCAGCCGCGCATAGATCGGATTGGCGAAGATCGCATCCAGGTCGACCCGGCCCTGGGATGACAGGTTGGCGATGAAGGCGTCCTTGATCTTACCCAGGGCCCTCGCCTGCGCGTCGGTGAAATTATAGAGCGCCAGGTAACTCTCGAATCCCGATTCGATGCGATCACGCGTCGTCGGGATCTTGCGCACCCCGAGCACCGCCAGGAAAAAGTCCCAGACCGAACCCGCGGGGTAATCGTAGATCCGCTGCAACTGTTCCTCGCTCAGGATCACGTCCGGCGCCGCGGCCCAGGCCATGACCAGGGCCAGTTCCTCCTCGCTCGGCTGGTAGTCCTTGTCCTCCCAGACCTTGCGGCGCAAGAGCGCAATGCGCGGGTCCATGGTCGACTTCACTCCGCTCTCGAACAACTCCCGCGCCCGAGCAACGGGGATGTTGTCGACGATCTTCAGACCCTCAGGCGTCATCAGTGTGCGTTGAATCAGACTGGCCGGGTCCGGATTGTCCAGAATCCCGTCCACCCGGGCGCCACCGCCCCCGCCAGCCCCGCCCCCATCAGGCCCGCCGGTCACGACCTTTTCATTGGGCTTGGGCGACCCCTTCCCATTGTCATCCATACGCCTGCACAGGCCCACGAAATCCAGGATCTGGAAGCTGAACTTGCCGGTCTTCGGATCGAGCCGGGTGCCGCGTCCGAGCATCTGCAGATACTTGGCAACCGATTTGGTCAGTGCGCCGAAGGCGACATAGCGCAGGCAGGGGATATCCACGCCCGTGCTCATGATATCCACCGACACCACGATCCGCGGGTTGGAATAGGGCCGCTCGAACCAGTTCTTGAGCGACTCGTTGATATCGTCGTTGTCCGAGATGACTGCCTCTGCATAGCGCGGACTGTCGTCGGTCGAGTTGAAGACGGCATTGATCGCCTTCACCAGCATCAGGCTATGGGCCTGGCTGGCGGCGAAGACGAGCACTTTCTCTCCATAGTCCGTCTCCTTACGCAGGATCTCGGCCCACCGCTTGGCCTGTTCCTCGCTCAGAATGCGCTTATTGAGCTGCTCCAGTGCGATCCGCTCCGCGTTTCCCAGTTCGATGCGTGCGCGGGTATCCGGGTCCAGCAGATGGTCATAGAGCACGCCCGCATCCATCGCCTCCTGGGTCAGGGCCGTAATGTGCTCCTCCTTGCCGTAGGGCGCCAGGAACCCCTCGTTGATGCCCTGCTCCAGATCGAAACAATAGTCCGGCTCGCCGGACGCGCAGCCGAACAGGCAATAGGTGTCATTCACAGCCAAGTCGGCGTCGTCGATCGTCGCCCCCTTGGCAGGGACGGCGATGCGCGGAGTAGCGGTAAGACCGACCCGCGGACAGACGAAGTGGTCAAAGACCAGATTACGGTTCACCGTGATGGAGCGATGACATTCATCGACGATGATCAGGTCATAGAAGTTACTGGGGATGCGGTCATAGAGCAGCTCCAGGGTATCGATGACCACCACATGGATATTCTTGTTCGCATGGGCGCGCCAGCTCCCCGAGGTGATCCAATGGCTGTTGTACGCGGGCGAGAGCAGGCTGAAACCCTTCTTGATGGCCTGATGCGCCAGGGTGCGGCGGTCCACCACGAACAGGACACGGCGCGCCAGGGCATAGTCCAACAGCGCCTTGGCGAAGGCGACCAGGGTACGGGTCTTACCGAGCCCGGTGGCCATATGGACCAGCATTTTCATCTTGCCCTCACGATAGAGTCCAAGCAGAATGCGGATGCAGTCCAGTTGATAGGTGCGCTCCTTGCCGGCGGCCGGGTCGAAGCCGCCGGCAAGGGTGGTATCGATGCGGATCTCCTGTTGGCGGCGTTTCTGTCGGTCCTGCTCCAGTTTGAGCCTCATCGCGTCCAGGGTCATGAAATCGGTGACGGACCGAAACTCCGCCGCGTCCACCCCGCGCCAGGCGAGGTCGAAGAACAGCAGCTTGAGCCCGCCCGCCCCGTCCGCGGCGCAGGCATAGAGGAACCGGGGCCGCAGGACCCGGCTGTATTTGAGCCGTAGCTTCGGCAGGGCCTTGGCCGGGTCATCCAGTTTGTCCTCGAGCACCGCCAGTGCCTCGCCTTGGATGTCCTGCAAGACGAAGTCCGGGCGGATGGACTTGCTGCCGGGATAGTCCCGCTGCTCATCCTCGGTCAGGGCATAGCTCGGTTGATAGAGCAGGGTGTCGCCCAAGCGCCAGCCCAGTGCCTTCAGCGCCTCATAGACCCGGAGGTCGACGGCCGATGCCTCGTTGTCGAAGATGCCGGTCTTGTTGGGCTTGGGCATGATCAGGACTCCCAGATCTCGTCCAGAATCTTGCGTGCCTTGGCTTCCGCCTGTGCTTTGAGTCCAAGCAGATCGGCCAGCAGCTTCGCCTGACGGTCGAGTTCCGCAACGACCGCTTGCTGTTCTTCCAAGCTTGGTATCGGCACACGCAGATTCGCGATGACAGACAGGTTCAGGTGAGGCACACCGCCCCCGCTGTATTCCTGCCCCCGGATTTCCTCGTACATCGAGCGGAGGTAGTAATAAACGTAGCGCGGGAGCACGTCTGGGCGCGTGATGACGATTCCCGCGCAGTTCTGGGTGATGGCGGCGGGAACACGCAGGTAAGCCGCTTTGCCTCGTGTTGCGCCCTGCCCGTACATGGCAACGAGAATGGTATCCGGCGGGTAGATGCGCAGGCAGTAATCCTGTACGGCCTGATCAGTCAGTGTTTCCGTGGTTTTTTCGATATCGCATTCGTTGACTTCCGCGGTCAGAACCCAGTGGAAATCACCATCGAAATACGCAAGATTACTTCGGGATGGGGTAGATCCTGTACCGATTTCTCCTATGGCAGAAAGTTGTTGTTCCTGTCCACTGAAAAGCGTCTGGTCGAGCTTCCAATTCTTCTCAACCAGGGTCACGCCTTGGATGATAGAATCATGGCGACTCAATGTTGACGCAACGCGTTCCTGTTCAACTAAATCTGGTAGCGGAACCGTGAGGTTTTCGATAAAGTCGGGCTGCGATCTACCTTTTATGCCGCCAGGTTTATTTGCTGCAAGGGTGGCTAGGAAATCAGGATAACGAAGTAATCGAACCAATAAGGCAGCGGAAGCCTGAGATGAGTTCACTGTATAAATCAAATAATCCATGGACGCTAGCACTCGACCTGCGTCGTTAATCGCCGTTGCGCCTTGGTGGAAATTAATTTTAGAAATAATCAAATCACCTTTTTCGGCCCACTGAAGATTGGTCTCGGCAGCCCGATCCTCACGCATGAATAACTTTCCGTCAGAGAAACGTATCTTCCCTACAATGTCGGCTTCGCCGGAATAATCGGATTGGATCATTACCTCGCGCCGTATCTTGAGTAACTCATTGAGAGGTACGCGTGGCAAGCGTTGTTGCGACGCAATGATCTCCTGCAAGGTCCCCAAGTGCGGGTAACGCACGAACTCGTCGGCCGAGACATCCTGCAGGAACTGCCTTGCCCAATCGAGTTCAAGCGTATGTCGCGGGTCCAGCGTCGAGAGGAGTTCATCCAGACGCTCGATCGGCGCGGCGGCAACGGCGCGGTATCTCCGTTCCAGCAAGTCTTCCGGCTCGGCCTCCCGCACCTGGCTCGCCGCGAATGCGCGCCAGGCATCCAGTTGCGCCGCGGATAAAGCGCTGCGGTAGTTCGGCAGGTTGAATGAGTAGAGGTGCGCCCGCTCGATCTTGCGGGCGATCTCGCTCTCGGTCTTGGTTTGCCACAGGTCGGCGTGATCAGCGAACCGCTGCAACCGCCCGCCCTCGGTGAGCCGCTTGGCCGCGATCTGGGCCGCCCACTTCTGTTCCAGCTTGTCCCGGTCTGCGGCCCTCTTGACGGCCATCTCGGCCCGGGTCTCGGCGCGGATGCGGTCCTTGATGCGCGGGTCCAGGGTCTTGATCCATTCCGCGGGGATACAGAATGAATGGCGCGACTCGGGCGGCTCCCGGCCCTCGCGCACGTAGGTGTGGAACAGGTCGAGCGCCTCGACCAATTGGCAGCCGGGCATGGGCTTGCGGTTGGTGCCCATGGAATAGCCGTCGTTGGTAACCTTGTAGAACCAGACCCGCTCGGTGGGGCGGCCCTTGACGAACAACAGGATGGACGTCTTGGGTCCCTGCCCGCCCTTGCTGACGAAGACGCCCTGAGGCAGGCTGATGATCGCCTGCAGGTCGCAGTCTTCCAGCAGGCTGCGGCGCAGGGCGCGGGCGCTGTTCTGGTCCCAGGTCAGGAACCCCTCGGAGACGATGACCCCGCAGACCCCGCCGGGCTTGATCAGTTCCAGCATCAGCTTGACGAACAGGATGGTCGTCTCGCTCTCAGTGGGGTATTCGCTCCAGACGTTGGGATAGGACTCCTTGTCCCGCTGTGCACCGAAGGGCGGGTTGGCGAGCACGATGCTCTTGCTGTTGGCCCTGATCTCGGTTCCGAACTTCTCCAGTGCGTCGCCCTGGCGGATATTACCGGGGTTGAGTCCGCGGACATAGAAGTTGATGGCGGCCATCTTGCGCACCATGCCCAGGTACTCGATGCCGCCGACACCGGTCCGGTAGAAGTCGGTATTGACTTCGATGGACGGCACCGGCACTGGATGGTGCTCGAACCAGGCCTTGAACCAGGCGGCGAGTTCGGGATGTGACTTGGGGCCTGGCCAGTGCCCTTCGCGATAGACGCCTTCCAGCACATATTCAAAGCTGTCGAACATGAAGCCGCCGGTACCGACGGTGGGATCGAACAGCCGTGACTGAAAGGTCGGCGCCGCCAGGCCGACCATGAACTCGCGGATGTGGTCCGGGGTGCGGTGCAGGCCGATGTCCTTGGTGCCGCCGGTCTCGGAGAGGGCCGATTCGATGGCATCGCCCAGTAGGTCGGTCTTGAGCAGCCGGTCACTATCCAGTTCCGCCACCAGACCGATGATCTCGGCCATGTTGCCGCTGGTCACGTTGTTGGTGAAGTTGGAGTTGCTGAAGACCTCCTCGATCAGCACCAGTTGGTCCTGGACCTTGTCGCTCAGGTTGCCGCGCCAGACCTTGCGTGCCTCGCTCAGTATACCGGCGTAAAAAGGGAAAAAATCGAGGTTGAGGGTCGGCAGGATCTCATCGTTTGGCAGGCTGAGAAGGGAGGAAAACAGCAGGCCCTCGTTGTCACCCCTGAAGGCAGCGCGCAGCGGGGCGAAGTCCGGGTCCTGTACCAGTTTGACCTCGAAGATACGCAGCAACAGCAATTCGATGATGTATTCCACCCGCTGCACCGGGGTCCCCGCCGGCCGCAGCTTATTGTGCAGCTTCTTGAGGATGTTGTTGGTTTCCTTATCGGCGTAGTGAACGGTGGAACGGGCCATGGAAGTCCTTGGGTTAGATAAACGGCGAGGTGGCGCCGTCTGTCGCGCCCCTTCAGGTTTGAGATGGAAGGCGAGCGCGCGGCGCTGCTCTTTGATCGTGCGTTTCCAAACTGGTTGCCGTCATGCTTGTCAGCGATGGACCGACAGTATATTCGGCCGACCGCGCCGGATAGGCAGGCGAGGTCGAACCTCTGCTTGGAATTCTACTCCGGTCGCCGGACGACTAGGCGGTCGGTCGCCCAGGCTTGGCCTTGGCGAAGTAGCGTACGCCCGGCAGGGTCTCCAAATCATCATCCTGAGTCCAGACGGTCGCCCCGCGGGCCTGCGCGGTCGCGTAGATGATGCTGTCGGCCGTCGGTCACCTGTGCCGACGGGCCAGACAGGCCGCCGCAATGGTCAGGTCCGCATCCAGGGGCTCCACCGCGCCCTCCTGCATCGCGAGCATCGCGCGGTTGGCCGCCGATTCGCCCCCCTCGCGCTCGGCCCAGCGATAGACCTCGTGCAGGACGATGGTCGGCACCAGCAACGCGGCAGTGGCGGTCGCCACCGGGGCAAACTGACCGGCGTTGGGGCCGTTGGCGAAATACTCGATCCAGCCGGATGAGTCGAGCAGGTTCACACTCGATCATCCCGTGTGCGGATGTCGTCGAGACAGGTGTCGGCCCCCTCCAGAAACCCACGCAATGCGGACACCGGCTCGCACGGCAGCATTTCGATCCCGTGTTCGCTCGCTCGGACCATAAAACGCTGTCCGGGCTTGAAATTCATGGACTCGCGCAGCGCCTTCGGCAGGACCAGTTGATACTTGGTCGACAAAGTGGTGGTTTCCATAGCGCTACGCCTTACGGCCTGGATCGATAAAATTGGTAGGTTCAAGTTTAGTTGATGTTGCGATTGCGCGCCGCAGGCGCTCAACGGACGCTCGAGTTTAGGTGGTTTTGTACTAAGATATGACATAGATGCCTATTTTATGGCTAGTACGCCTAACGAATAAGCGTTTATCCGTCGTGCGCGCCCAACTGACCCCGAGTCGGAGCGCGACGCCGCGCGCGCACGACGGATAAACGTTTGTTGGACTAATCCGCTCCTGGCACGACGCCTGCTGCGGCCGCGGTCCTCTTTAAGAGAGGGAATTGTATCCCTGAGGCCGGGGCGCCGGTCGGTCCCGGACCACGTTGCAGCACCCGGATGCCGCTCGGTGCGGCACCAAGCGGGCCTCCGCAGGGCTCCGCGGGGCTGGACAACGGGCTATTGAGGACGAAGTGTAGCCCATTTCCCGGATGTTGGGCGAGCGCGAACGCAGGCCGCGGGCGGCCTGTCCCGGACGGCCGGCGGGCGCTGAGGCTTAGCAGGTGGCGGGCATCAGCGAAACCCCCTGACCACGCCGTAGCGGGGCCAGGTGCGCGGTGACGTGCAAGCGCCCAGTGCGGCACTTGGGACAGGGATAGCCGTCAAAGGGCGCCGTCGCCGCCGGTGCCGTGGCGGGTTCCGGCGTCGGCGGCGGGGCCGCCAGCGCCGCACGGATCAGCGCCAGACAGCGCGCCCGGCAGCGGTTGGCCAGGAAACCGAAATGACGAACGCGCATGAACCCTTTGGGTAAGACGTGCAGCAGGAAGCGCCGGATCAGTTCCTCGCCGGTCAGGGTCATGACCTTGTTGCGACTGCCGTCGCGGTAGTCCTTGTAGCGGACGTCCACCGTGTCGTCCTCTTCATCGAAGGCCAGCAGCCGCCGGTCCGACAGGGCGATGCGATGGCTGTAGCGGCCCAAGTACTCGATCACGGTGTCGGTGCGCGCCAGACAAGGCTTGGAATAGACCACCCACTCGGGCTGCATCAGGGCGTTGAGGACGCGGTCAACCTCCGCGGCCGTGAGGCGCGACAGTCGCCCGTCTTTGAAGGCCCGGCGCAACCGGCTGACCAAACCGCCGCGGAAGTGCCGCGACAGCGCCCGCACCGGGAACAGATAGGTACTCTTGGCCGGATGCCAGGTCCCGTCGGCGCCAAAGGCCCCGCCCGGCACCAGACAGTGCAGGTGGACATGGCGTACCAGCGTCTGCCCCCAGGTGTGCAGCATCGCCGTCATCCCCAACTGCCCGTCCAGGCGCTTGGGGTCCTCAGCGAAGGCGGACAGGGTCGCCCACACCGTCTCGAACAGCAAGGCGTAGATCACCTCGGGGTGGACCTCGACCCAGCCGTTGAGGGTGTCGGGTAGCGTGAAGACCAGATGGTGATAGGTCACCGGCAGCACCGCCGCACGCTGGCGTTCGACCCATTCCTCGGAGGCCCGGCGTTGGCAGCGCGGGCAATGGCGATCACGGCAGGCGTGATAGAGGAAGGGGCAATCCCCACACTGGTCGCATTCCAGGGCGAAGCCGCCCAGCGCGGCGGTACGACAGTCCAGGATGTGATGACAGACCTGCCATTGGTGCGGGCTCAACGGGTGATGTTCGGCATAACCGGACAGGCACGCCGCCATGACCGCTTGCAGGGAGGTATTAGCCATGGCCGGCCTCCAATTGGGCAAGCAGGTCCAGGGTCCCTTCGCCCTCGCTGGCACTGGGCAGCCAATGCACATAGCGCAGGGTGGTCTGGATGCTGCGGTGGCCCATCAACCGTTGCAGGCGCTCCACCGACAACCCGCCCGCCAATTGATGGGTGGCGTAGGCGTGGCGCAGCCCATGGATCCCGCCGACCGTGGTTACGCCGGCCTGGCGCTTGGCGTCGGTGAAGGCCTTCTGCAAGCCGGTCGGCGACAGCGGCGTCCCGGCGCGCCCGGCGAACAGCCAATCCGCTGGCCGATAGAGGCGCCAATAGTCCCGCAACGCCTCCAGCAGGGTCGGTGAGAGTGGGACCAGGCGGTCCTTCGCCCCCTTGCCCTGGGTGATCCGCAGCAGTCGGCGCTCGCCGTCGATGTCCTGCACCCGCAGGGCCAGGACTTCGCTCAGGCGCAGTCCGCAGCCATAGCAGACCGTCAACATCATGCGGTAACGCGGATTGTCGCAGGCGGCCAGGATGGCGGCGACCGCGCCGCGGGTGAGCAGCTCCGGGATGCGCTGCGGGCGCTTGGGTAAGGTGACCTCCAGGTCGACCGTCGGCCAGCCGAGCACCCGCAGATAGAAGAAGCGGATGCCGTTGTACATCAGCCGCACGCTGGCCGGGGCCAAACTGCGCTGCACCACCAGATGCTCGAAGTAGCGCGTGAGATCGGCGTGCTCCAGGGTGTCCGGGGAGCGCCGGGTGAATTTGGCGAGGTCACGCACCGCGTCGAGATAGCTTTCGTGGGTGCGCGGCGAGAAGCCATGCATCTGCATGGCCGTGATCATCTGCTGACGCAGGGGTGTCATCGTCTGGTTCTCGGTCAACGACCCGGAGTGGGCCGTTACGAGTGTGGACGATGGGGGACGGGGCGGGGCCGCGGGTAACCGTGGGACGGCTGGGCTTATCCGCGCTTCATTCGCTATTCAATGGCGCTGCGGGATGGCCGCGGAAGGCCCCGCGGAGCGGATTAGTTCAACATATATCTCGCAATTACGCTAAAAACGTGCCAGTAACTCAACTTATCCCCCTTGACGAGCGGATTGCGGTCCTCCAGGGTTTCAACCCCTGGTGGTTGGGGCGTCCGGTGTCCGCCCCGGTCTTTCGCCGCTTGGCCTTCGACGCCTGCCGCGTCTACTTCGACAACCCAACGCTGCGGCGGGCGGTCCTGCTGTCCGGGCCACGCCGGGTGGGCAAGACCACGGTGCTCTACCAACTCGCCGAGGCGCTCTTGGGCGAGGGTCTCGAACCCCGCTCGATCCTCTATCTCAGTCTCGACCACCCAGTGCTCAAGTTGTTGGGTTTGAGGGATATTCTTGCGCTCTATCACGCGCACATCCAGGGCGAGGGCAGGCCGACGGTGCTGCTCCTGGACGAGGTCCAGTATGCCCGGGCCTGGGAGACCGAGGTCAAGCTCTTGGTCGACCACGGACCGAACTACCGCATCGTCGCCACCGGCTCGGCCTCCGTGGTGCATCGGGATCGGCTGGCCGAGAGCGGGGTGGGACGCTGGGTGACGGTGCAGGTGCCGACCCTGTCGTTCTATGAATTCGTCCGTATCCGGGGCGAGCCCCTGCCCAGTCTGGACCCAGGTCTGCGCCCCCAGGACCTCTTCGCCCTGCCCGCGGCGGACTTGCTCCAGGTTGCCGCACAACTGCGCCCGCTGTTGCCGCTCTTCCAGCGCTATCTACTGGTCGGCGGCTTCCCGGAGACCGCCCGCCAGGAAGATATCGGCCTCTGCCAGCGGCTGCTGCGCGAGGATGTCGTCGAGCGCGTGCTCAAGCGCGATATGACCGCCCTGTTCGGGGTGCGCAACGTCAACGAACTGGAACGTCTCTTTATCTATCTCTGTCTGCATACCGGCGGCATCCTAGCCCATCAGACCGTCGCCAAGACGCTGGAGGCGTACCTCGTCACCAAGCAGGATGCGGACTTCGGCGTCAGTCGGATCACGGGCATCGACACCGAGTTTCTCAAGGTGCCGGCCCATGTGCTTTGCTATTTGTTGGGCCAGGCGGAGCGGCTGTTGTGGCAATGAGCCCTGACCGCGGGTGGCCTGCCCCTTTTTCAGATCCAAGGCTGAAGCCTTGGACTCCGCAAGCTGGGCCGGGCGCGAATAGTCGGCACCGTGAAAGTCAGTACAGATAGCGCCCCGCCGCCGTCACCAGGTCCTCGCGCTGCGGCAGGTCGCGGGGTGCGATCGACACCAGCAGCATGGCCGAGCGACTACCGCGGGCATTGTGCAATTCATGCAGGACGAGTTGGCGGGCGGCCGGGTCCTGCGGATCGCGCTCGATGTTCATCGCGTCGATGTAGAGTGTGACCGTTTCGGCCCAGAGTTGGTGCGCGGCATCGTCGAGCAGCTCGGCGACGATCTCCAGATGGTGTTCCAGGACCTTGTCTTCGGTGCCCAAGCCGGCCAGTTCGCCGGTGATCGCGTCCAGTTCGCTGGTCAGGGCGGCCGGGTCCGGGTGCTCGTCCTCGGCCGGATTGAGGCTCCAGCCGCCGCGTGTGAGTGCCGCCAGCTTGCCGCGCAGCAGGTCGCGCTGGCGCGTGAGGTCGGCGCGCTCCACGCGGACCTCGCCGATCCTGGTCAGTGCCAGGAACAGCAGGTGGTCGAAGGCGCGGCGTTTGAGCTGGCGGCGCGCCTCGGGCTCGCTGTCCCTGGGGTCGAGCACGTTGTGTTCACGGAAGTTGACCGTGACCTGCGGCACCTCGCGCCGCAGCGTCTCGCCCGCCAGATCGATCCCCAGCGTGGTCCGCTGCGTGCGCTCCGCCAGCACCAGTGCGGTCACCCGATCGGCCCCGCGGCCCTCCGACGTGGCCAGGTACTCCTGGAGCGAGCGGTCCCGACTGAAGTGATCCAGCATATCCGCGGCGGATGCATAGAAGGCGCAGAGGGTGGAGTCGGCCGTGAACTCGCGCGGCCCGGCCGCCACCGGTGCGGATATGTTGTCCACCAGCGGGATCACCTGGTCGATGGCGTTGATGACCGGGGCGCGCAGGCGCTTGCGGTAGCCCGGCAGGAGGCGCAGCCGGGCGTCGGTGCCATCGACCGCGCGCTCAATGGCCGCCTCAATGAGCGACTCGGGGTAGTTGTCGTGGGTCTCCTCACGGCCGCCGAAGATTGATTGGAACAGGTTCATCGCTCAAGACTCCAGGGCCAGCAGGTGTGCGCGCGCCTCCGCGGCGCTCTCGTAGATATAGGGCGCCAGACCACGTGCGGCCAGCGCCTCCCCCATTTTCACCCGCAGGAAGGCGCTCGTGGTATAGCGCGTGACCCCGCTGTAATACCGCGTCACCACGTCCCTGACCATCGCCAGATAATCGTCCAGCAGCGCCGGCGCGATACTGAAGCCGTCGTAATTGACGATGGTGAATACCTTATGCCCCAGCGGGCCCAGCCGGGCGGCTACCAGGGCCGCGATGCGCGCGATATCTTCGTGGCTGCCGACCCGCAGGTTCTCGAAATTGACGAAGAACAGGTTATGTTGCGGGTCATAGGTGAGTCGCCCCTCCAGCGGTCGGTCGAGCAGGTCAGCGTACAGATTCATCGGCTCCGGGCGGAAGATGCGGGCGTCCATCAGGCGCGGCGGCTCATGCATCAGGGGCCGGAAGTCCATTTGCGCCAGGATGTCGCGCTCCAGGTCGATGCCGGGCGCGATCTCGATCAGCTCCAGCCCCTGCGCACCGAGCGCGAAGACGCAACGCTCGGTGATGTATAGGGCGGACTGACCGCGGCGCGCGGCGTATTCGCCACTGAAGGTGCGGTGCTCGACCATGACCACCAATTTGCGCGCCTGGCCCTCCCGGCTGATCCGCAGTTGCCCCTGCGCCACCTCAAGCCCGAGCTTGCCGGCGGTGAAGGTACCGACAAAGACCACCTTCTTGGCGTTCTGGCTGATATTGATGAAGCCGCCGGCCCCGGCCAGCTTGGGACCGAACTTGCTGACGTTGACATTGCCCGCCTGGTCCGCCTCGGCCAGGCCGAGAAAGGCGATGTCCAGGCCGCCGCCGTCATAGAAATCGAATTGGTAGGGCTGGTCCAGGATCGCCTGGGTATTGACCGCCGCGCCGAAATCGAGCCCCCCGGCCGGCACGCCGCCGATCACCCCCGGCTCCGCGGTCATGGTCAGCAGGTCGCCCAGGTGTTCCTCGTTGGCGACATTGGCGACCCCCTCCGGCATGCCGATCCCGAGATTGACCACGCTATTGGGCCGCAGTTCCATGGCGGCGCGCCGGGCGATGACCTTGCGCTCGTCCAGCGCCAACGGCTCGATCGCCGTCAGCGGGATACGCAATTCACCGCTGAAGGCGGGATTGTATTGGGTGCCGAAGGTCTGCATGTGGTGTTCCGGCCGCTCGGCGACCACCACGCAATCGACCAATACGCCGGGGACCTTGACCTGGCGCGGATTCAAGGCGCCCCGGTCGGCGATGCGCTCCACCTGCGCGATGACCAGTCCGCCGGAATTGCGGGCCGCCATGGCGATGGCCAGGACCTCCAGGGTCAGGGCCTCGCGCTCCATGCTGAGGTTGCCGTCGGAATCCGCGGTGGTGGCGCGAATGATGCCGACGTTGATCGGCAGCGCCGGATAGAAGAGGTATTCCTGATCGTCCAGGGGCAGCAGCCGCACCAAGTCGACCGTGGTGCGCGCATTGAGCCGGCCGCCGCCGAAGCGGGGGTCGACGAAGGTGCCGAGCCCGACGGTGGACAGATGCCCCGGCTTATGCGCGGCGATATCGCGAAACAGTTGCGCAATCACCCCCTGCGGCAGGTTATACGCCTCGATCTTCCCGGCGATGGCCAATTGGCCGAGCTTGGGGGCGAGCCCCCAATGACCGCCGATCACGCGGCGCAGCAGGCCCTCATGGGCGAGATGATTGAGCCCCCGCTCGCCCCCGTCGCCCTGACCGGCGGCATAGATCAGGGTGAGATCGCGCGGCCTGCCCGGGGCCTCGCCGGTCTTGGGATTACCGCGCAGGAAGCGCTCCTCCAAGGCAATCATGAGGCCCTCGGCGACCCCGATCCCGGCGAAGCCGTCGGTGGCTATGGTATCGCCGTCGCGGATCAGCCGCACGGCCTCGGCGGCGGTGACGATCTTGCCCTTTAGCGGCAGTCGCGCCGACGCCAGGAGGGGGTGTTGCGCAAACGCGTCAGCCATCGGATCAGCCTCCGGTATCTCAGGCCATGATATTGACGCCGCCGTCCACATAGACGGTGCTGCCGGTCAGGCGGCGGGCGTAGCGGGTGGCGAGGAAGGCGCAGGTGAAGCCGACGTCCATGATGTCCACCAATTCCCCGAGCGGGGCGCGGCTGGCCGCCTCGTTGAGCAGCAGGTCGAAGTCTTTGAGCCCCGAGGCGGCGCGGGTCTTCAGCGGTCCCGGCGAAATGGCATGGACGCGGATACCATTGCGGCCCAATTCATAGGCCAGGTAGCGACAGGCGCTCTCCAGTGCCGCCTTGACCGGCCCCATCACGTTGTAGTTCGGGGCCACCTCAGTGGCGCCGTGATAGGTCATGGCGAACATGGTCCCGCCCTCGGTCATCAGCGGCGCGGCCAACCGGGCCATGCGGATGAACGAGTGACAGGAGATATCCATGGCCTGGGCGAAACCGGCCGCCGAACAATTGAGCAAACCGCCCTGCAAATCGGCCTTGGGGGCGAAGGCGATGGAATGGACCAGGATATCGAGCCGCCCCCACTGCGCGGTAATGGCGGCGAACAGCGCCTCGAGCTCCCCCGGTTGGCTGACATCGAGCGGCATGACGATCGGCGCCTGCAGGGCCTGCGCCAGCGGCTCGACATAGGGCTTGGCCTTTTCGTTGAGATAGGTGATGGCCAGGTCCGCTTCCAATTCACGGAACGCCTTGGCACAGCCGTAGGCGATGGAGTGTTCGTTGGCGATGCCGACGACCAGCGCCTTCTTGCCCTTGAGCAGCGGAATCTGGGGTTGATTGGCCATACGGGGGCTCCTCAAGTGGTGGATTGACGGCCAGGCGGCGCCGGTGGGCTGCGATATGAGTCAAGGAAAAGTAAGACACAAACACAACCGTTGTCGTTGTCGTTGTCGTAGTCGTAGTCGTAGTCGTAGTCGTAGTCGGAGAAGCGATGCAATGCGGGGTGCGAGAGAATCCGGGGAACCACGATAACCTCGATTACGACAACGACAACGAAAATGGCGCCGCATCACGCATCGGCTACCAACCCCGGTTAGGGCCCGCGGCGCGCCAGTCGGTACACCTTCTCGTGCAGCCAGGTCAGGCCCTGCGCGCGCCAGGCAGAGTTCTCTGCCAAGGCATCGCGACTATACAATATTTCCACGGCGTACGCCGGTTCGTACAGTGCCCGTACCTGCGCCTCGTCGACCGCGAACGGCGGACCCGGGCGCAGTCCCTGGTCGTATTCCAGGGTTACCAGCAGCATCTGGATGGCGGGCGGCAGAATGGCGTCGAGTTGGCGGGCGTAGCGCTCCCGCATCGGCGGCGGCAGCGCGATCAGCGCGGCGCGATCATAGACGGCGGCGCAATCGGCGACTTGGTGCGGCGCCAGGTCGAAGAAATCCCCGCATAAGATGCGAATCTCATCGACCTCCCAGACCTCGATCGCGCCACTGCCGCGCCGCGTCGGGCACAGGCCCTGTTCCTGGAAAAAGGCCTCGACCGCGACCTGGCTCAGTTCCACCCCGGTCACCGGATGGCCCTCCCCGGCGAGCCACAGCAGGTCGAGGCTCTTGCCGCAGAGCGGAACCAATACCCGCTGACCGGTGGGCAGCGCCAGACGGCTCCAGAACTGCGCCAGCAGGGCGTTGGGATCCTGCTGGTGGAAGCCGATTTCGGCCCGCTCCCAGCGCTCGTGCCAAAACGAAGGTTGCATGGCGGTCACACCTTAGCATCTGGTTTTACTCAAGTCCCGCGCACCGGGGGTTACCGGCAAGACGGGGCCGACCGGGGCCGGCGGGCGGGCAATCCCCCCGTCCGGTCCGCACCTGGTGCCGACGCGCCACGTTACCACCAGCCGTTGCTGCTTGCGCGGCTCTTCGCGCGAGCCGGCCAGCCAGCCGCGCCGACCCAGCCGCAGAGGCGCTTGTCAGCGACCCGGTGCGGGGCTAGCATCGCGCCCGTTGCCGTTGCCGTTGCCGTTGCCGGTTCTACCCCATGGCCCGAATCATCATCGACCTCCCACCGGAGGTCCTGTTCACGACCCAACTGCCGATCTGCGTTACGCACATCAACAAGGCACAGCACCTCGACAATGCGGCCCTCATCGGCTTGCTGTCGGAGGCGCGGGTACGCTTCTTTCGCTTCCTCGGTTATGACGAGTTGGACGTGGCTGGCGTCGGCATCGTGGTAGCCGATGCCGCCATGCAATATGTGTCGGAGGCCTTTTACGGTGAAATCCTGCGCTTTGAGATGGTCCCCGCCGACTTCAACAAGTACGGGTTCGACCTGCTGTGGCGGGCCGCCGACCAGGCCAGCAGTCGCGAAGTGGCCCGGGGCAAGTTGGGCATCCTGTTCTTCGACTATGCGGCCAAACGGCCCGCCGTCATTCCGGAAGGCTTCCGGACCAGGGTCGAGGCGGCGATGCCCCGCGGTTGACATAGATACCGTCGAGCCCGGCCGCGACCGCCACCGCCTCCTCATCAATCCAGGAACGAGGCCAGCCCCAGGACATAGAGCGCCCCGACCGACAACTGCACCACCGCGATCGGCAGCCCGATGCGCAGGAACTGCACGAAGCTGACGCGCCGACCCTGAGCCGCACAGATCCCGACGGCGACGATATTGGCCGCGGCCCCGATCAGCGTGGCATTACCGCCCAGGGTACCGCCGAACATCATCGCGACGAACACCGGCAGCGTAGCGTCGGGCCACTCGTCGAAACCCGCGGCGAGCGCGACCTCAGGCACGGCCCCGGCCACCACCAGGTAACCGGTGACCATCACCAGCGAGGCCGCTACCACCGGGATGTTGGCCAGCAGGCTCGACAGGATCGCGATGCCGCCCAGGGACAGGAAAGCGACCGACATGACATCGTCCCCGAACCACTCGTAGAGCTGGACGGAGAGGCTTTGCAGCAGTTCCGTCTTGATGACGGCATGGACCAGCGTGAAGATGGCGGCGAGGAACACCAGCGACTTCCAGTCTACGTCGCGGATCACCTCGGTGACCGGCTCGACCTGCACGCCATAGACGACGAGCAGCGCGAGCGAGGCACCGATGATCGCGACCGCCGGCGGAACGATGTGATTAGGCAGATACTCCCCGAACAGGAACAGCAGCACCATGACGACGAGCACCAGCAGCGCCAGCCCCAGGAAGACCGGGCGCTCAATGACGACGCGCGGGCGTGCGGCCGGCAGCGTGGAGCGCGTCGCCCAGACCGTCGGCAGCAGGAACGGCAGCAGCGGCACGACGGCCAGTACGGCCAGCACGCCGCCCAGACTCACCATCCGCAAGTAATCGACGAAGGACAGCCCGATCGCGCTCCCGACGAGAAAGGTCGCGGGGTCGCCCACCAGGGTCAACATGCCGGCCGCGTTGCTGACGATGGCCGTGATGATCAGTGGTCCGACGAAGTCGACCTTGAGCGCCTTGCAGACGCCGATGACGACCGGCGCCACCAGGATGACGGCGGTCGCGTTGGGCAGCAGGGCGCAGACCGGTGCCACCAGCGCCACAATGAGCAGCAGCAGCCGCTTCCCGCTGCCGTCCGTCGCCCGCAGGACGGCATCCCCAAGCCATTCAAAGATCCCGGTCTTGGCGATCATCCGCGCCACCACCATGCCGCCGAAGAGCAGGGCGAGCGGGCCGCCGGCGGTGTGCACGATCGGCATCAGATCGCCGCCGTCGAGGGAGGATCGTGAACACCTGCGGATCGCCCGGTGCCAGCAGACGCATGGCGGCCAGTGCGGCCGAGTCCGAGGTGAAGGCGCGGCAATCGCCGGCAAAGAAGGCCGCCGCGGCCTTGGGGGCCGAGTCGATAACCAGCGGTTCCACGGACCAGCCGTGCATCCGGAAATAGTCGGTCAGGTTGCGCTCGTGCGTCGTTCCCCTCTCCACACAGACCTTCGTGCCATTCAGGTCGGCAAGTCCTGCGATCCTGGCGGCGGCCGGGACCATGAAGCCCTGGCCGTCGAAGAACAGGATCCCGGGAAACTGGACCTTCAACACCGCCTCGCGGGTCAGTGTCCAGGTGGTATTGCCCAGCAACAGATCGATCCGGTGCGTCTGCAACACGGGGAAACGGGCCGCGGTGCTCAGCGGCACGAACCTGACCCGGTCCGGGTTGCCCAGGACCGCGGCCGCCACCGCCCGGCAGAAGTCGATATCAAGTCCGCGCCAGACTCCGGCCGCGTCCATCTCGGAGAAACCGGGGATGCCCTGGCTCACCCCGCAGCGCACTTGCCCGCGTGCCTTCACAGCATCGAGTACCTCGCCCGCTTCGGCCCGTGGCACGACGCTGAGCGGGAGGACCAGCAAGGCGGCAAACCAAAGAGTCCGAACGAGTTTCATCCAGGGCCTCCGCGACCTGTGCGTGTCGACATCGAGCGTCTGCGTGCCGGCTAGTGCCCGCCGACGCGTCCTGCTATAGGTTGCGCCGACGAACGAGGCGCAACCATCAGGCGGTTAAATATGGCCGAGCGTTGGGCTTCGTACCTCAGCCCAACCGACCCTGAATCCTTTCACAGTCACCCTCCCCGCGGCACGTCGGGCTTGGCCACTGACGAGCATGGGCGCGAGCGTCATCGCGCTCGCGCCTGCCATGCATCCGCTACTCGGCGATCGGGGCGCCCACCTCGCCCTTGAAGGGGGTGGCCGGCTCAACCTCGGCCTCTCTGGCCTTGGTACCGGGCATGATCTCGAAACGCGGGTCGAAGTCGACCATGATCGAGGCAAGCCGCTTCAGTATCCCCACGTCCCCTTGCGCCTTGGCGGTGCCTTCCGCAATTTGCGCCTCGAACGTCTTAACGCCCATCATCGTCTGCTCGAGATCCGAACGCTTGATGGTGAGGGTCAGATCCGGCTTGTCGGCCTGAAAGCCCTGGATGTTGGTCAGCGTCGCGTTCTCCAGTTCGATCAGGTATTTCTCGCCGTTGTCCGGGGTGATCAGGTTGATCGTGTAGCGCATCCCCTCGGCCTGGCGGCTGTCCATACGGATGCCGAGAAAATCGAGCCACAGTCCGGTCGACATGGCGCGGACGGTATCCGGGCCAGCGGTCTGGGCGATCTCACCCTGCGGGATGCCATTGCGCAGCTCATAGGCGCCGGCCAGGAAGCTGTTTCGCAGTCCGGGATTCTCCTGCTGGTAACCGATCTGCTCGAAGGTGTCCGCCAACAAGTCCTTAGCCGCCTGATTCCGGGGTTCGGCCTGTACCAGTTTGTTCAGGATTTCCTGGGCGTAGAAATAGGCACCCTTATCATTGAGCTGCCGACCACGCGCCAGGATCTTGTCGGAACCGCCCATCATCTCGACGTACAGCGGCGCGGAATCGCCGGGGGACAGCGGGATCAGCGTGGCCGGGTTGGCATCCCAGAAGCCGAGGAAGCGTTGGATCACGCCCCGACTGTTGTGCTCGGGCGAACCGTGATAGCCCCGGGTATACCAGTTTTGCTGCAAGCTCTTCGGCAGCTCATAGACGTTGTGGATCTCGTTGATGGTGACGCCCTGGTTGGCGAGATGCAGTACCTGGTTGTTCATATTGGCGTAGAGATCGCGCTGAGCACGCAGGACTTCCTGAATGCGGCCATTGCCCCAACGCGGCCAGTGGTGGGCGGTGAACATGACCTCGGCCTGGGTGCCGAACAGGTGGAGCGACTGGTTCAGGTACTTCGACCAGTTCAGCGGGTTGCGCACCGGTGCGCCACGCAGGGTATAGATGTTATGCAGCCCGGCCATCACGTTCTCCGCCATCCAGAGCACCTTGGTGTCGGGAAACCAGGTGTTCATCTCGGTCGGGGCTTCGGTGTTCGGTGTGAGCTGGAAAACCATCCGGACACCATCGACCGTGACCTCCTCAATGGGCTTGGTAATCAGCCGGGTCGGCGGAATCAGACCGACGGCACCGGCTGAGACGCCCTGACCAAGTCCCTGACTGACGTAACCGTAGGGGCTGCGCGGCAGCAAGGTGCCGTATTGGTAGAAAAGCCGCCGGTTCATGGCGTTACCGGCAAATACGTTCTCCGAAACCAAGGCCTCCATGAAGCCATCCGGGGCGATGATTTCGACCTTTCCGGCGCGGACATTCGCCTCGTCGACGATGCCGCGCACACCGCCCCAGTGGTCGGCATGATCATGCGAATAGATGACCGCCGTGACCGGACGCCCCTCGCCCACATGCTCCTGCAGGAGCTTCAGACCCGCGCGGGCGGTTTCGGCACTGACCAGCGGGTCAAGGACGATCCAGCCATTCTTGCCCCGGATGAAAGAGATCTGAGCCAGATCGAAGCCACGCACCTGATAGAAACCCGGCACGACTTCGTAGAGGCCGTAGTTGTTGTTCAGTTTGGCGATACGATGCAGGGACGGATGAATGCTATCGAACGCATCCTGCTTATCGATGAACTGGTACTGCTCCATATCCCAGGCGACATGACCGGCATCGGCCATGATCTTCATCTCTTTCATGGGCGCAATCAGGCCCTTCCGGTTTTCATCGAAATCGCGCGTATCGCTGAATGGCAGCGCCGCCGCAGACTGCTTGAGCACTTCGATAGTGAATTGCGATGGTGCCTTGCCCTTGGGATCGAAATGACCCGGATGGAAGGCGATCTGGGTGGCGGTCGTATCCCCTGTTCCCGGCTTGCTTTCCATTTTATTTGTTTGAGGGTTCGCTTGCGCAAGCGCCGCCGGAATCCGATATGGAACGCCGACCCAGAGGCGAATGGCCGAATCGAGATTGACGGCCGCCGGATCTTTCCACACATAGCCGAAATTGGTATCGAACCATTGCCGGTTCTCAAACAGGATCTGCTTGACGCAATCGGCAATCGAGGTGGTGACTCCGGCTTTCCGAATACTGGCGCACACCCCGGAGAGGTTTTCGCCCCGTTGCAGGGTGAAGGTCTGGGCCTGAGTTGCGCTGTCGGTTGTTTCAGTGCCCCGCACGAGACCCAGTGGCGCCGATGCGGCAAGCAGGAGGGCGATGATTGAAATAAATCGACTGCTCATGGTGTTCCTCGCGTTGATGGTTAGTGACAAGGGTTTAACACCCATCGCTCAAGACGCGGTTTAGCATCAGAACCGCACCGTGAAGCCGAGTAAGGGACCGCTGAAGTCCATCGCGACATCGCGACCCTCGATCGGCTTCTCGATCGCGACGTAACGCCAGCCACCCTGGACCGACCAGCGGGCGTTGAACTGGTATCCAAGACTCGCGAAAGCCTGCCAGGTCATGTCGGATCCGACGCCGAAACCGCCGATATCCGCGAAGGCCGTCGCGAACCACCCGTCGGCGATCACAAATCGCACACGGGCTCGGATCAGCGGATCGACCCAGGTCTCGCTCACTCCGAAGCGCTGCCCCGCAAGCATGCCGGGCGAGAGCGATACATCGAGGTCCACGGAGTTGACTCGCAAGCCGACCGTAAGGTCAACGGCGATCCGCTCGTCATCACGGACCCGATAGGCGGCATAGCCGCTCAACGCCCTCGCTTCGGTCGCGATCCGCCCCCGTGAAAAAAGTAGACCGAGCGGCGTGGCACGGGTCTGGGAGAGGTCGGCGTAAAACAGGTCGGCGATCAGGCCCCAGCGGCCGTTGCGCGCCTCGAACGCGCCCATGAACGCGAGATCGAGTTTGGAGAGTACATCACTGCTGGTCTTCTCGACCTCAACAGTTCCCCATGCAGTGCCGACGGACGCCGTGATTCCTGGTGGTATAAGGAGACACGGCGAAGCTCCAGCCGGGGCCCTGCGCCGCCGCGGGTCCCGCGATCAGCACTGCCATACCCGCCGCCCGGTAAATCGCGGGCAGGATTTCAAATAGGCCGTTGTTGCGCTGAGTCATTTCCATCGCTTTTGTGGTCGCAGGTAGCATCCGACGATCAAACCACCGGACTTGGGCGGGCAAGGATCAATCCGCTGTCGGCGAAAGTCAAATGCATGATTTGTGGTCTTCTGATACCTTTAATGCATCATGATCAAGTTGCAGCAGTTGGCCCATGCCCTGGCGCTCTCGCGTTACGGGACCTTTCACCGTGCCGCCAAGGCACAACACCTGTCCCAGCCCGCCTTCTCGCGCAGTATTCGCGCCTTGGAGGAGTCGCTGGGGGTCGCACTCTTCGACCGTCAGGGCGCCGCGGTCACGCCCACCCACCGTCAGGGAGATCGAGGCCGAGATCGAGGTCCGTAACCGGAACCTGATCCGGCAGATCTTTGCCGATTCGACGGCGTAGGAGCGGCCCCCGGCCGCGACGGGTTGCCGCAAGGGCGCGTGGCCGAAGTCAGGGCGATGTCCGAAAAACTTCGTACCACGAAGGCCGCGTTGCTGTCGGCACCGGGAGTCCGACCCGGCTGGAGTCGCCCCCGACCACCAGCCCCGCTGAACGCCTCGTCCGCTTGGATTCCCGGCTGGCGTTGGCCGCGAAATCACCGGGATCGTGGGTGCGCCATCGCACGGTACACGCTGTCTAGCTGGGGTAGTATGCTGCCGGGAGAGTGGCGCCGCAGCCTCGACGCAGCCGCGCCATGGTTGCGCCCACCGGTCGATCGGGGCGCCCTGCACCAACGGTGAGTGTGCGACCGGCCCCCATCTAACTTGGTCCCGCCGGGGGCGAGCGATGCGGGGCGGCCCGGCACTGACGATTGCGGCCCCGTGCGGCGCGAGCGCGAGTACGCTAATGCTGTCAATGAGGTTATTAAACCCATGTCTGCTGCGGACAACATCTACAATCGGGACCTCCCGCAGGTCCCTGCCAACTACGCGCCCCTGAGCCCCCTGACCTTTATCGAACGTGCGGCAACCGTCTTTCCGGACAAGCTTGCGGTTGTACACGGCGAGGTCCGGCGCACCTGGAGCGAGACCTATGCGCGGTGCCGCCGCCTGGCCAGCGCGCTCAGTAAGCGCGGCATCGGCCTGGGCGATACGGTCGCGGTCATGTGCCCGAACCTGCCCGAGCATTTCGAGGCACACTTCGGCGTGCCGATGGTGGGGGCCGTGCTCAACTCCATCAATACCCGGCTCGATGCCCGGGCCGTGGCCTTCATCATGCAGCACTCCGAGGCCAAGGTGCTGATCACCGAGCGCGAGATGTCGCCGATCGTCAGTGTGGCGCTGGCGCGGATGCAGGTGCGTCCACTGGTCATCGATATCGACGACCCCTCGTTCGAGGGCGGGGAACTCTTGGGCGAGATGACCTACGAGGAATTTCTCGCCAACGCCGATCCAAACTTCGCCTGGCAAGGCCCCGCCGACGAATGGAACGCGATCAGCCTCAACTATACATCGGGCACTACCGGCGATCCCAAGGGTGTGGTCTATCACCATCGCGGCGCCTACCTGAACGCGGTCAGCAACGCCCTGTCCTGGAGCATGCCGAACCACGCGATCTATCTGTGGACACTGCCGATGTTCCACTGTAACGGCTGGTGTTTTCCCTGGACGATCGCCGCGGTCGCCGGGGTGAATGTGTGTCTGCGTCAGGTACGGGCCCCCGCCATCCTGGATCTGATCAGGAAGGAACGGGTCGATCACCTCTGCGGCGCACCCATCGTGCTCAGCATGATCACGAATGCCCCGGCGCCGCTGAAGGAGGGTATCGACCATCAGGTGCGGATCATGACCGCCGGTGCACCGCCGCCCGCCGCCGTGATTCAGGGCATGGAGGAGATGGGCTTCGACGTCACCCATGTCTACGGCCTGACTGAGACCTACGGCCCCTGTGTCGTGTGCGCCTGGAACCATGACTGGGATGACAAGCCGATCGAGGAGCGCAGCCGGATGAAGTCGCGCCAGGGCGTGCGGGTGCCGATGCAGGAGGGTCTGATGGTGGCCAACCCGGTGACACTGGTCCCGGTGCCGCAGGACGGCGAGAGCATGGGCGAGATCTTCATGCGCGGCAATATCGTCATGAAGGGCTATCTGAAGAATCCGAAGACCACCGAGGCGGCCTTCGAGGGCGGCTGGTTCCGCTCCGGCGATCTTGCGGTATGGCACCCCGACGGCTATCTCGAGATCAAGGACCGTTCCAAGGACATCATCATTTCCGGCGGTGAGAATATCTCCAGTATCGAGGTGGAGAATACGCTCTTCGAGCATCCACTGATCCAGGACGCCGCGGTCGTGGCCAAGCGCGACGTCAAGTGGGGTGAAATACCCTGCGCCTTCATCACACTGAAACCTGGTGCGGAAATGACCGAGCAGGAGGTCATCGCGTATTGCCGCGAGCGTCTGGCGCACTTCAAGGCGCCGCGGGTCGTCGTGTTTCAGACCTTGCCGCGGACCTCGACCGGCAAGCTCCAGAAATATCTCTTGCGTCAGCTCGCGAACCCGGAGGTTTGAGAATGAAGGTACTGGTAGCCGTCAAGCGCGTCATTGACTACAACGTCAAGGTGCGGGTCCGGGCCGACAACAGTAATGTCGATCTCGCGAATGTCAAAATGTCCATCAATCCCTTCTGTGAGATCGCCGTCGAGGAGTCGGTGCGGCTGAAGGAGAGCGGGGCCGCCACCGAGGTCGTGGTGGTCTCCATCGGCCCCAAGGCGGTACAGGAACAGATCCGCTCCGCCCTGGCCGCGGGTGCGGATCGCGGCATCTGGGTGGAGACGGAGGATACCGAGTTGAGCGGTCTGGCCGTCGCCCGCCTGCTGGCACAGGTGGTGCGCGACGAGCAGCCGGGGCTGGTGCTGCTGGGTAAGCAGGCGATCGACACGGACAATAACCAGACCGGCCAGATGCTGGCCGCACTGCTCGACTGGCCCCAGGCCACCTTTGCCTCGAAGCTCGAGGTCAAGGGGACCGAGGTGGAGGTAACGCGCGAGATCGACGGCGGGCTGCAAACGCTGGCGCTGACGATGCCCGCGGTCGTCACCGCGGACCTGCGTCTGAATACGCCGCGTTATATCAAGCTCCCCGACATCATGAAGGCCAAGCGTAAGCCGCTGGCGACGACCAGTCCCGCGGCACTCGCGGTCAGTCCCGGCACCGGTGTCAGGCTCCTGGAGGTCAAGCCCCCAGAGGAACGCCGCGGCGGTATCAAGGTCGAGTCGGTGGCGGCGCTGGTCGATTGCCTGAAAAATCAGGCCTAGGTATTATAGGGGAGCAGGCCATGAGTATTCTCGTTATCGCTGAGCACGACCATCACCAACTGAAGTCCGCCACCCTGCACACCCTGGCGGCGGCGACGCAAATCGGCGGCGACCTTGATGTGCTGGTCGCCGGCAGCGGCTGCCAGGCCGTCGCCGCCGCCGTTGCCGCCATCCCCGGCGTGCGGACCGTCCTGCTGGCGGACGCCCCGGCCTATGCCCACCAGTTGGCAGAGAATATCGCCCGCCTGGTCGTGGCCCTGGCCCCGGGACACCGCCATATCCTGGCCCCCGCCACCACCACCGGCAAGGACTTCATGCCGCGGGTGGCGGCGCTCCTGGGGGTGAACCAATTATCGGACATCACCGCGGTGGTCGGCCCCGACAGCTTCCGGCGACCCATCTACGCCGGTAATGCCATCGCCACCGTGCAGGTCGAGGACCCAGTCATCGTGGCGACGGTGCGTGCCACCGCCTTTCCCGCCGTGGCATTGAGCGGCGGCAGCGCCGCCATCACGCCGGTATCGGAGGTATTCGAGGCGGTGAGAACGCGCTTTGTCAGTGAATCGCTGGTCGAATCCGACCGGCCGGAACTCACCTCGGCACGCATCGTCGTATCCGGCGGCCGCGGGGTCGGTTCGGCGGAGAATTTCGCCCTGCTCTATCGCCTGGCCGACAAGCTCGGTGCCGCGGTGGGCGCGACCCGGGCGGCGGTGGACGCGGGCTATGTGCCCAACGATCTGCAGGTGGGGCAGACCGGCAAGGTCGTGGCACCCGACCTCTATATCGCCGTCGGGATCTCCGGGGCCATCCAGCATCTTGCCGGCATGAAGGAGTCCAAGGTCATCGCCGCCATCAACAGCGATGCCGAGGCCCCGATCTTCCAGGTAGCGGACTATGGGCTGGTCGCGGATCTCTTTACCGCCTTGCCCGAATTGATTGACAGTATTTGAGCAGGAATCAGAGCATGAGCTATTTGCACCCCTATCAGGACGTCGATTTCGTCCTGCGCAAAGTGGTCGATTTCGATGCCCTCTGCGCGGCGGCAGGCCATGACGAGATCAATGCCGATCTGGCGGCGACCATTCTCTCGGAGGCCGGCCGGCTGGGCAGCGAGGTACTGGCCCCGCTGAACCGGGTGGGCGACCGCGAGGGCGCCAAGATGGGCGCCCAGGGCGTGGAGGAAAGCCCCGGATTCAAGGACGCCTATCGCCAGTTCGCCGATGCCGGTTGGCTGTCGCTGACGGTTGCGGAGGACTTCGGGGGCCAGGACCTGCCCAATTGTCTGGGTACCGCGGTAAACGAGATCTGGCACTCCGCCAATATGGCCTTCGCCCTGTGCCCCATGCTGAGCCAGGGCGCGATGGAGGCCATCGGCCACCATGCCGACGACGCCCTCAAGGCACTGTATCTGCCGAAGCTCGCGACCGGTGAATGGACCGGCACCATGAATATCACGGAGGCCGACGCGGGCTCCGATCTTGCCGCCATCAAGACCAAGGCCAAGCCCGCAGGCGATCACTACCTGATCACCGGGCAGAAGCTGTACATCACCTGGGGCGACCACGGAATGACCGATAACATCGTGCACCTGGTGCTGGCCAGGCTGCCCGATGCGCCCCCCGGCGTGAAGGGCATTTCACTCTTCATCGTGCCCAAGTTCCTGCTCGACGCCAAGGGCGAGCCGGGCGAGCGCAACGCGGTCAACTGCCTGTCGCTGGAGCACAAGCTCGGTATCCACGCGAGCCCGACCTGCCTGATGGACTTCACCGACGCCGTCGGCTTCCTGGTGGGTGAGCCCAACAATGGCCTAGCGTACATGTTCACGATGATGAACCACGCCCGGCAGTCGGTCGGCCTGCAGGGATTGGCCATCTCCGAGCGCGCCTATCAGGAGGCGCTGCAATATGCCAAGGACCGGCTGCAGGGGACGCGGCGCGACGGCTCACGCATCCCCATCATCGAATTCCCCGACGTGCGGCGCATGTTGATGACGATGAAGAGCTGCATCGAGGCGATGCGCGTGCTCGCATTGGTCGCGGCGGCCGAGGCCGACCGGGCTCTGTATGCGACCGATCCGGCCGTCGCCGCCCGCCACTTTGCCCGGCTCGAGCTCTATACCCCGATCGTCAAGGGCTGGTTGACGGAGCTGGCGCAGGAATTGACCTCGCTCGGCATCCAGATCGATGGCGGCATGGGCTATGTGGAGGAGGCCGGGGCGGCCCAGCACTACCGCGACGCCCGCATCCTGCCCATCTACGAGGGCACCACCGGCATCCAGGCCCTGGATTTCGTCGGCCGCAAGATGCTGGCCAACCACGGCGAGACCCTGCTTGCCCTGCTCACTGAGATGGAACAGACCGCGGCCGAATTGCGCTCCACGCCCTATCGCTACGGCAGCGTGGTGAAGGCGTTCGAGGCGGCGGTCGCGGCCGGTACCAGGGCGCGCCAGTCGCTGCTGGATGGGGCGGCGGCCGATCGCCATCTCGCCGGCAGTGCCAGCGTCAATTTTCTGATGCTGTTCGGGTATCTCTGCGGGGGCTGGCTCATGGTGAAGAGCGCCCAACAGGCGCAGACGATGCTCGATGCCGGCGAGGGCGACCCGCAACTGCTCACCGCCAAGCTGACGACCACGCGGTTCTTCTGCGAGCACCTGTTGCCGCGGACCGGGGCCTGTCTGGCCTCGGTGCTGGCCGGCAGTGAAAGCACCATGGCCCTGACGGTCGAGCAACTCTAGGCAGCAGTCATGAGCGAACGCGAATCAATGCAGTTCGATGTCGTCATCGTCGGCGCCGGGCCGGCGGGGCTGGCCTGTGCCTGTCGGTTGGCGCAGTTGGCCCAGGAGCAGGGCCGTGAACCCAGCGTCTGCGTGGTGGAAAAGGGCTCCGAGGTGGGCGCGCACATCCTCTCCGGCGCCGTCATCGAGAGCCGCGCGCTCGACGAGTTGTTTCCCGATTGGCAGCAGCGCGGCGCCCCGCTCACCACCCGCGTGACCCGGGAGGAGATGCACCTGCTGCGCAGCGCCGGCAGCGCCTGGAAGGTCCCCCATGCGCTGTTGCCACGTGCCATGCACAATCACGACGGCTACATCGTCAGCGTCGGCAATCTCTGCCGGTGGCTGGCGACCCAGGCCGAGGCCTTGGGGGTCGAAATCTTCCCGGGTTTTGCCGCCGCGCAGGTGCTGTTCGGGGAGCAGGGAGAGGTCAAGGGGATTGCCACCGGGGATATGGGCATCGCGGCGGACGGCTCCCACAAGGACAGCTTCACGCCCGGTATGGACTTGCTGGCCCGCTATACGGTGTTCGCCGAGGGTTGCCGCGGTCAACTGGGCAAGACCCTGTATGCCCGCTTTGGACTGGATGCGCAGGCCGACACCCAGCATTATGGTATCGGTCTGAAGGAACTCTGGGATGTACCCCCACCGCAGCATGTGGAGGGTCTGGTGATTCACGGAGCCGGCTGGCCCTTGGCGGGCGACACCGGCGGGGGCTTCTTTCTCTATCACCTGGAAAACCATCAGATCGCGGTCGGCTTGGTCGTGGATCTCAACTACAGCAACCCCTGGCTCAGCCCTTACGACGACTTTCAGCGCATGAAGCATCACCCGCTGATCGCGCAGTATCTGCAAGGCGGCAAGCGTGTCGCCTATGGTGCGCGGGCGCTGACCAAGGGCGGATTCAATGCGCTGCCGACCATGCATTTTCCCGGCGGCTTCCTGGTGGGCTGCAATGCCGGAACCCTTAATCCAGCCAAACTCAAGGGCGTCCATACGGGGATGAAGAGCGGGATGCTGGCCGCCGAGGAGATCGCCGCGGCGCTCGGCCAAGGCGACCCGGGTGGCCGGGATCTCAGCGGATTCGCCGAGCGTTTCCGCGCGTCCTGGGTCTACGATGAGTTGCAAAGCAGCCGCACTTTCGCCCCGGCGCTACACAAACTCGGCCCCCTGCTCGGCGGCGCCCTCTTCACCCTGGATCAGACGGTGTTTCGCGGCCGGCTGCCGGTCGCCCTGCACGACAAGACCCCGGACTATGCCCGGCTGCGCCCGGCGCGCGAGTGCGAGCCCATCGCCTACCCCAAACCGGATGGGGTGCTGAGCTTCGATAAGCTCTCCTCCGTGTTCCTCTCCAACACCAGCCACGAGGAGGACCAGCCCTGCCACCTGCACCTGGCCGATCCGGCGATCCCGCTCGGCCGTAACCTGGCGGAATACGCGGAGCCGGCCCAGCGCTATTGCCCGGCGGGCGTTTATGAGATCGTCGGCGAGGGCAGCGCGCAGCGCTTCCAGATCAACACTGCGAATTGCGTGCACTGCAAGACCTGCGATATCAAGGACCCGGCGCAGAACATCACCTGGGTCGCGCCGGAGGGCGGCGGCGGCCCCAATTATCCGAATATGTAGAGAGTTTGAAAAGAATGTCACGCGAAATCAAGGTAGGAGACAGTGCGACCCTCAAGCGCACCTTCACGGAAGCCGACGTGCAGAACTTTGCCGATCTGGTGGACGACCACAATCGTATCCACCTGGACGCGGAGTACGCGGCCGGCACCCCATTCAAACAACGCATCGTGCACGGGATGCTGGTCGGCAGCCTGTTCTCGGCCCTGCTGGGTGAACGGCTGCCGGGCCATGGCGCCATCTACCTGGGACAAAACCTGAAGTTCAAGTCACCGGTGTACCTCGACATGGAGGTCATTGCCAAGGTCGAGGTGACGGCAATCCGGCAGGACAAGGGCATCGTCACGATGGCGACGACCTGCGAAGACAATCAGGGCAAGACCCTGGTCACCGGCGAGGCGGTCCTGTCCGTGCCCTGGTTGCGGACGCCGAGCGCTGGGGATTGATTCCAGAAAGAGGAGTTTAGCCGCAAATGAACGCTAATGGACGCAAATAATCAAGGGCTTACCCTTTGCTGCCCGTTCACCGCCCGGTGATGGCCGCGGCGATGCTAACCAGTAAATCCATTTATTTGCGCTTATTTGCGTTCGTTTGCGGCAAATACTCTTTCTTGAGTTTATTGACCGGGCGGCGTCTCGCGCCGCCCTACAACCCGCGCATCCAGGCCGCCCGCAATGACACCGCGTCCGGTCGCTCGATCGCCGTCCTGACCTGCGCCAGCAGGCGCGCCTTATCAACGCCGAGCGTGCCCTTGAGCACCAGCCAATTCGAGGCGTGGTCGGAGCGAAAGATGGTCCGTCGCAACTCCAGGGCCGACAGAAAGCGCTCCATTTCGATGAACAGGCCCGTTTGCGACAGTGCCTTCCAGTCGGGCCAAGCCGCGAGATAGCGGGCCCCGCCGTCGTTCAGCGTCAGTACCAGCGTGGACAGATATTCGGGTTGAGCGGCATTGATCAGGCGCGCGGAGTTCTCGGCGTGCTGCACGGTGAGTGATTCGCCGCCCAGACCATTGATGATCATTACCGAGCGCCGGATGCCGGCCGCACCCAGTTTGTCGAGCGCAGCGCGGGTCGATTCAAAGTCCTCGCCCTTGTGCACCCGCGCGAGCACCGCGTCGTCCCCCGACTCGGCCCCGAGGTAGACAAGCTTCAGGCCGGCATCACAGAGTTCAGTCAGTTCGCTGACGCTTTTCCTTTTCAGATTACGCGCCAGGCAATAGCTGGAGACACGATGGACGCCCGGCAAATGGGTGCGGATCGCCTCCAGATAGGCCAGCAGGCGCCGCGTCGGCAACACCAGTGCATCGCCGTCAGCCAGGAACACCCGCCGCGCCTGATCGCCGCCGCACTCGCCCGTGCGGCGGATGCTGTCGAGCACCTCGCCCTCATCACGGGCACGAAAGCGCTTCTGCGGCGCGGTATACATCTCGCAGAAGGTGCACTTGTTCCACGAACAGCCGTCGGTGACCGGCAGGATCAGCGAATCGGCCTCGCTCGGCGGTCGGAAGACCGGCTCGACATAGCGGATGGGTGAAGACTGGTTCAACGCACTGCCCCTTTTCTCGTGTTCAATGTTCCAGAGTCATTAGCGAATGCTTGTCCCGTCGTTGTCGTTGTCGTTGTCGTTGTCGTTGTCGTAATCGAGCTTATCGTAGCGCCCCGGATTCTCTGGCACGCCAAATTGCATGGCTTCTCCGATTACGACTACGATCACGACAACGACAACGACAACGAAACCGACAACGAAGAACCGACCGCCCCGCGCAAGACCGGGCGCCGGGCCGATCACGGGAGGCGGCTGAGCAGGTCGCGCGTTTGCCCCGCGATCATCAGTTCCTCATTGGTGGGGATGACCCAGGCCGCGGTCCGGCTGTCGGCCGTGCTGATGCGGGCGGCGCCTCGGGCCGCGTTGTTTGCCGCGGGATCGAGCGTCACGCCGAGCCAGGCGGCGGCCCGGCAGACGCGCTCGCGGATCGGGGCGGCGTGCTCGCCGATGCCGGCGGTGAAGATGATGGCGTCGAGCCCGCCCAGGGCGGCGGCGAGTGAGCCCAATGCGAGGGCGATGCGATAGACGAACAGCTCGATGGCGAACTGCGCCCGGGGCTCGGCCGATTCGAGCAGGGTGCGCATGTCGCTGGAGACACCCGAGACGCCGAGCAGCCCGGACTCTTTGTAGATGAGCGTCTCGATGGCACGGACGTCCATCTGCATCTCGTCCATCAGGTAGAGCAGGACACCCGGATCCAGGTTGCCGCAGCGGGTGCCCATCGGCAGCCCGTCCACCGCGGTGAACCCCATGGTGCTCGCCACGCTCTTGCCGTCCGCAATGGCGCAGGCGCTGGCGCCGTTGCCCAGGTGCAGGACCACGGTGCGCCCCTGCGCCGCCCGGGCGTCGTAGTCGGGCAGGACGCTGGCGACATACTCATAGGACAGACCGTGGAAGCCGTAGCGCCGCACGCCGCGCTCGGTGATGACGGGCGGCAGCGCGAAGGCCTGGGCGATCTCGGTCTGACCCCGATGGAAGGCGGTGTCGAAACAGGCGACCTGGGGCAGGTGCGGGTGGTTGGTCAGCAGCGTCTTGATCGGTGCCAGGTTGTGGGGCTGGTGCAGGGGCGCCAGCGGGATCAGTTGCTCCAACTGCGCGACGATCGCGGGCGTCAGCCGGACCGGTGCCGCGAACGCGAGTCCGCCGTGCACCACCCGATGCCCGACGGCGGCGAGCCGGTGCACGCTGAGCGGTTCGCGCAGGAAGTCGGCGATGTGCTCGACGGCGCCGTTGTGTCCCAGGGGTTGCGTCCAGTGCTGCTCGGCGACGAGGGTCCCCGCCGCGTCGCGGGCGCGGAACCGGGGCGCGGTCGTGACCCCTTCGAGCTGTCCGCTCAGCAGGGGATCGATGGCCCGCTCCCCGTCCCGATCCAGGAAGACCGAGAACTTGATGCTGGAGGAGCCCGCGTTGACAACGAGTATGGCGTCGCTCATCCGGCCACCGCCTTGCCGGCCTGCTCGCGCCGCGCCTGCACCACCAGTACCGCGACCGCGCAGGAGGCCAGCCGCACCCTGAGCGAGTCGGCGCGGCTCGTGAGGACGATCGGCACCCGGGCGCCCAGCACGATGCCGGCCGCGTCCGCGTCGGCCATGAAGGTCAGGCTCTTGGCCAGCATATTGCCGGCCTCCAGATCGGGTACCACCAGGATGTCGGCGAGCCCCGCGACCGGCGAGTCGATCCCCTTGATCTGGGCCGCCAAGAGATCGATGGCGTTGTCCAGGGCCAGGGGGCCGTCCAGGATGCCGCCGGTAATCTGGTGGCGGTCGGCCATCTTGCACAGGGCGGCGGCCTCCACCGTGGACGGGATCTTGGGGTTCACCGTCTCCACGGCGGAGAGGATCGCGACCTTGGGGTTTTCAAAGCCCAGGGCGATGGCCAGATCGATGGCGTTTTGCACGATGTGCAGCTTGTCTTCCAGCGTCGGGAAGATGTTGATCGCCGCGTCGGTGACGATGATGGCGCGGTCCAGGGACGGCACGTCCATGATGAAGGCGTGGCTGATCCGCCGCTCGGTCCGCAGGCCGGTCGCGGACGCCACCACCGCGCCCATCAGCTCGTCGGTGTGCAGGCTGCCCTTCATCAGCAGTTCGGCCTTGCCCTCGCGGACCAGTTGGACCGCCAGGTTCGCGGAGGCGTGGCTGTGGGGGCTGTCCACCAGTTCGAGTTGGGAGATATCGAGCTTGAACTGGGCCGCGACGGCGGTGATGCGGGCGCGCGGGCCGACCAGGATCGGTCTTAGGATGCCCATCGTGAAGGCTTCGACCGCCCCGGTCAGGGAACTCTCGTCGCAGGGGTGGGCGACCGCGGCCAGGACGGGTTCCAGGGCCTGGGCGCGGGCGATCAGGCCCGTGTACTTATCGGGTTTCGGTGGCATGAAGAGGGTCCTGTTGTCAGTGGTGGTCAGTCGGCCTTGCGCGCACGCGGTGCGCCCGCCGGCGTCTTCCTGGTCTTGGGCGCGAACAGTGCCTCGATCTGTGCCAGGTGGGCGGCCCGATGCTCGTCCAGCGCGCCGCCCGCGTAGCTGATCTGCCGGATCAGCGCGAGCGCCTGCGCCCGTGCCGCGGCGTCGTCCGGCAGCATCTTGGGGATCGCGGCCAGCGCCGCGTCCTGGTCGAGCAGGAGCGAGAAATACTGCTCGCGCAGCACCCGTTTGAATTCCTCCAGCGTCATCCCGTCATGCGCGGCGCGGATCTTGCGCAGGGCGTTGAAGGCACGCTCGTCCACCCCGGGTCCGGCCAGGCCGATGAAGACCAGGCCGCGGATCGCGGCCTCGAGCAGGCCGCCCTGGGCGAGCCGCGCCTTGAGTTCACCGATGCGATTCTGGATGAAGGCGAGCCGCTCCGGCTCCAGCCCCGGCCGGCGCCGCGGCGGCGTGTCGGTGGCGCGGATACCGACCAGGGCCTGCAGCAGGGGCGAACCGTAGATACCCAGGAACAGTTCCTCCATCCTGCGGTCACGCAGGTCGCGATAGCCATCCAGCGCGGCCACCATTCCCTCCGAGATCATCGCCTGCCAGGCCAGGAAGGGATTGTCCGGCGCCGCCGGCCGGCGTTGCGCGCGCACCTGCTCGGCCAGTTTGGCGATCTGCTGCATCAGCGGGTTACGGTCCGAGAACAGCGCGAAGGGCAGCTCGGCCGGATTGAGCTGGTGCAGCAGTCCGGCGGTCCGGGCCCCACCGAGCGCCTGCACGAAGGGCTGGAACAGGGTGCGATACAGACCGAGATTGATCTCGGAGACCCGCTGCACCGTGGCGAAGCGGCGCTCGTTCTCGAGGTCGGGCTGGACGATGGCCCGGATGTCAGCGAGCGTGCGCGGCTCGAAGCGGACGACCCAGTCGCCGCCGATCAGCTCCGGATTGGCCGTCTCCGCGGTCTTGGGGGTCATCACCGCCTCGTAGAGGCCGGGCGGCAGCACGTCGATCAGGTCGATGTTGGAGGCAAACTCCTCGTGCTCCTTCTTGGCGACACTGCCGGAGACGAAGATGCCCAGGTGCCCGACGTGGTCGTGGACCGCGTAGACGATGGTCTGGGCGGCGGCGCGCAGGTCCTCGTCCGTCGCGTAGAGGTCGGTGATCCAGCCGAGCGCCTGCGGGGGCGGGGTGATATTGTCGCCCTTGGAACAGAAGCACAGGATCGGCGAGCGGATGTTGCGCAGGTCGACCCGCACCCCGTCGCTGGTGACGATCTCCGCGGTGGCCAGCCGATTGCCGACGAACAGGTGGTCGACGATCCACTGCATCTCCTCGGCGTTGAGGTTGATATGCCCGCCCCACCACTTCTCGAAGTCCAGGAAGCGTTGGGCGTCGGTATCCACCGTGGCCCAGAGGTCGTAGTTCTTGGTCCAGAGGGTGTTGGCGGGATTGAGGTTCTCGAAATTCTTGACCAGATAGGCGCCGTCGAACCGGCCGCCGCCCAGGTCGCCCATCAGCGCCGTCATCCAACTGCCGCCGGCGAGCCCGCCGGAGTAGCGCATCGGGTTCTCGCCCTGGACCCCGGCCCAGTAGGACAGGGGTGAGCCCGGGATGATGATGGGTCCGAACAGTTCCGGGCGGATTGCGGCCACCATCATCACCGCCCAGCCGGCCTGGCAATTGCCGATGACACAGGGCTTGCCCTCGGCCTGCGGGTGCAGTTCGATGACCTTCTCCAGGAAGACCGCCTCCGCCCGCGCGATGTCCTCGATCGTCTGTCCGGGCATGGGGTGGGGGGTGAAGCCCACGAAATAGCAGGGGTGGCCGGCGCGCATCGCCACACCCAGCTCGCTGTCGGCCTTGAAGCCGCCGATCCCGGGGCCATGCCCGGCGCGCGGGTCGACCACCACGAAGGGGCGCTTCTGCGGATCGATGACCACCCCGTCGGGCGGCGTGATCCGCACCAGCCCATAGTTCACCGGGCGCGCGAAGGTGCGGCCGTCGAGGATCAGTTCGGAGCCGAAACTGAGCACATGGGGCACCTCCTTGGCCTTTTGCTCATAGTATTGGTCACTGCGCCGCCGCAGCACGTCCCAGAACAGGACGGTGCGCTGGGCGGCGTCCACCAGATACTCCCCGAGCGGCCCCCAGGGTTGCAGCATGGCGTCCAGGCCCGTGGTCGGCGTCGCGGCCGCTGGTGCCTGGGTGGCGGGCAGACCGCCGTCGGAAGGGGTCTTGGGGGTGTCGGACATCGCAGTATTCCTCTCGTGGTTGCCTGAGGCGGCGGCCAAGCCTGCCCGCGGATCAGCGCCTGGACCGCGGCGCGCGGGCGACGGTCCCATCAGAATACAATAGCCTTGCGGCAGACACGCGGTTTCTCGACGGTAGCGAGCGGGAGGCGTGGACGGTCAGGTCCCGCGGTGCGCTGGTCGGGCCTCGTAGGGTCCGCTGTGCGGACCATGCGTCGGTCGGGTTTGCGCGGGCTTCGGTCCGCACAGCGGACCCGACGAGGCCGACTTACCGCCTGACCGAGCCGGGTAGGGTCCGCTGTGCGGACCATACGGCGGCCGGGTTGGCGCGAGATTCGGTCCGCACAGCGGACCCTACGGGGCCGACTCACCGCCTGACCGAGCCCTTGAGCAGCCGCCGACGCCCCGTTATCGTGTCGACGACGAAGACACGTGGAGCGCCTGGCAGAGGCAGAACAATGATCATCCCTCGCATTCCCGATCCTCTAGACTGTCCTGCACCAGCCATTGACCTGAAGGTATCGACGATGACTGGAACCGAAGCGCTGGAGAAGCTGCGCGCCGGTCATTCGGAGATCCAGGGCCGCTTCGAGGTCGAGCGGCTCGGACTCTTCGGCTCTGCCGCCCGGGACGAACTGCGCGAGGACAGTGATGTCGACATTCTGGTGAAGTTTCATGGTCCGACGCGCTACGACAGCTACCGTGGCTTGCAGCAGGCACTCGAGGCACTCCTGGGACGGCGCGTGGATTTGGTCACGGAGTCCGGCCTCAAGCCCCGCGCCCGAGCCGGCGTCGCACGGGACCTCATCCATGTCGCGTGATTGCAGTGAATCCGCGGGCGCTGGTCCCCATGGCTGAAACCATCCGCGTCCGCGGCCTGGTGCAGGGGGTAGGCTTCCGGCCCACGGTCTGGCGCCTGGCGCGTGATCTCGGGCTCACCGGTGATGTGCGCAACGACGGCGAGGGGGTGCTGATCCGCGTCTGGGCACCGGACGCGGGCGGCACGGACTCCATCGGCCAGCTCTGCGAGCGGCTGCGCACGCGGTGCCCGCCCTTGGCGCGGATCGATGCGATCGAGCGCGGCGCGCTGGACTTGCCGCCCCCGGACCCCGCGCAATTCCTGATCCTCGCGAGCGCGGCCACCGGCGCGCACACCGGGGTGGCGGCAGACGCGGCCACCTGCGCCGCCTGCGCCGCCGAGGTCCGGGACCCGGCCGATCGCCGCTCCCGCTACCCCTTCACCAACTGCACCCACTGCGGGCCGCGCCTCTCCATCGTGCGCGCCATCCCCTATGACCGCGCCAATACCAGCATGGCGGTCTTCGCGCAGTGCCCGGCCTGCGCCGCCGAGTACGCCGACCCGGCCGATCGGCGCTTTCATGCCCAGCCCAACGCCTGTCCGGTCTGTGGGCCCCGGGTCTGGCTGGCGGACGCGGCCGGCCGGGCGCTGGACCCCGCCGACCTGGCGGCCGGGGACGCCATCGCCGCCGCCAGCCGACTCCTGGCCCAGGGGCGCATCCTGGCGATCAAGGGCATCGGCGGCTTCCACCTGGCGTGCGACGCGACGGACGCGGCGGCGGTAGCGCGGTTGCGCCAACGCAAGCGGCGCTTCGCCAAGCCCTTCGCCCTGATGGCGCGGGATCTGGACGTGATCCGGCGCTACTGCCGGCTGGGGGAGGCGCCGGCCGCCCTGTTGGCGAGCCCGGCGGCGCCGGTCGTCCTGCTGGATCGACTGGCGGGACTGCCGACCCCGGACCTGGCGCCCGACCTGGCGCCCGACCTGGCCCCGGGCCAATCCACCCTGGGCTTCATGCTCCCCTACAGCCCCCTGCACCTGCTGCTGCTGGCCGACTGGGATCGCCCGCTCGTGATGACCAGCGGCAACCTGAGCGAAGAGCCCCAGTGTGTCGATAACGACGACGCCCTGGGGCGCCTGGGCGGGCTCGCCGACCTGGTGCTGCTCCACGACCGGGCCATCGTCAACCGGGTGGACGACTCGGTGGTGCGCTGGATGGACGCCGCCCCGCGCCTGCTGCGGCGGGCGCGCGGCTATGCCCCCAACCCCATCGCGCTGCCGCCCGGTTTTGCGCAGGCCCCGCCGGTGCTGGCCATGGGCGGCGAACTCAAGAATACGGTCTGTCTGCTTAAGGACGGCCAGGCGATCCTGACCCAGCACCTGGGTGACCTGGAGGAGGCCAACACCGCCCGCGAGTACGAGCGGACCATTGATCTGTATCTCGCGCTCTTTGAGCACCGCCCCGAGCGGATCGCGGTCGACCTGCACCCGGACTATCGCGCGAGCCTCACCGGCCGGGGGCGGGCCGCGCGTGAGGGCCTGGAACTGGTCCAGGTCCAGCACCACCACGCCCATTGCGCCGCGGTCCTGGCGGACAACGGCTGGCCGCTCGACGGCGGCCCCGTGCTCGGCATCGCGCTCGACGGACTGGGCTACGGGACGGACGGGACCCTCTGGGGCGGGGAGTTCCTGGTCGCCGACTACCGCGGCTTCGAGCGGGTCGGCTGGCTGCGGCCGGTGCCCATGCCCGGCGGCACCCGCGCCATCCTGGAACCCTGGCGCAACCTGGTGGCCCAGATCGAGGTGTGCCTGGGCTGGGACGAGTTCCGGCGCCGCTGGCCGGCCCTGGAACTGGCCCGCCGGCTGGAAGAACGGCCGGTACCGATGCTCCGCACCCTGATGCAACGCCGACTCAACGCGCCCCTGACCAGCTCCGCCGGGCGCCTGTTCGATGCCGTGGCCGCGGCCCTGGGGCTCTGTGCCGAGCGGATCAGCTACGAGGGGCAGGCGGCGATCGAGTTGGAGTCACTGGCGGTCGCAGGAAGTACGGGAGTACGGGAGTACGGGAGTACGGGGGCGGTCGCAGCGGCAGCGGGCGTTGGGGAGGGCTACGCCTGCGGCTTGATCGAGGGGGACGGCGGCACCCTGCTCGACCCGGCCCCACTATGGTGCCGCCTGTTCGATGACCTGGCGGCGGGGGTTGCACCGGGGGCGATCAGTGCCCGTTTCCATGCGGGCTTCTGCCGCGCGGTGGCGGACCTGGCGGCAGACCTGGCGCAGGCGCAGGGGCTCGCGCGGGTCGCCCTGTCCGGCGGGGTCTTCCAGAACCGGTTGGTGTTGGAGGGGGTCAGCCGGCATCTGCGGCGGCGCGGTTTTGAACCCCTGACGCACCATCAGGTGCCCACCAATGACGGCGGTTTGGCACTGGGGCAGGCGGTCATTGCGGCGGCTTGGGCGGGGCCCTCTTTAGATGACCTCCACCAGGCAAGCTGACGGGCGCTTGGGATACCGACCAACATGCGTTCGCCGATCTCGACATGCAGTTCAACGGCCCGCGGGCGGTTGCTGTCGTAGCAGTGCAGGTGCGCGAGATAGCGGTCAGTCAGCGGGATGACCCGCTGATTGGCTGAGCCCCGCAAGGGGACGCCGTCGTTCTGGGCCGCCACATAGGGGCCGTCGATCAGCAGATCGATGCGCCCGAGCAGGTCCGCGGTCCCGGGGGCGTCCGACGCCTTTCGCTGAAGGTCTTCGAGACGATAGCCGGTATAGAGGATCAGGCCCAGGTCACGGTGCGCACGGACCTGCCGGATCAGCGCGGCCAGCCCGGCGGCCTGGGCGAAGGGTTCGCCGCCGGAGACCGTGAGCCCCTCGATGTCGTCTACCGCCAGGATCTCGGCGGCCAGCCGGTCGATGGCAGCGGATTCGCCTCCCTCGAACGGATGCGCGTCCGGGGTCATGCAGCCTGCGCAATGGAACGGGCACCCCTGTACCCAGAAGGCGAAGCGCAGGCAAGGACCCAGTGCGCGAGTGCGGGGGAGCTTGGCGTAGAGACGGATCATCGGGGGCGAGCCCGGCCGCTTTGCCGGACACCCAATACGGTCTTGGCATTCATCACGTGGGCTTGTCGAGCGCGGCAAGGGCTTTCTGAGCCTCTTGATTACCCTGATCCGCGGCCTTCCGGTACCAGCGCATCGCCTCGGCTCGATCCTTGTTCACGCCAACACCGCGCTCGAAACAGTTTCCCAGGTCGAATTGGGCGTCGGCATAACCCTGATCGGCCGCCCGGCGATACCAGCGCACCGCTTCGGCAGGGTCTTTCTGCAAGCCGGAGCCGTACCGGAAACAGAAGCCCAACCTGTATTGCGCCTCGGCATTGCCCAGGTCCGCCCCCTTGCGGTACCAGCGGGCCGCCTCGGCTTGGTCTTCTTCAAGACTAATGCCGTAATAAAGCGCATTTCCGATCGCAAGCTCCCGAGCGCCCGGGACATCGCGAGCAGCGTCGCGCGCCAGAAAAAGCCGCAGCCCTTCCGCGTCGTCTCTGGGCACTCCACGACCAATGAAATACATCACCGCGAGCGCCTCCCCTGCTTCGCCTTCTCCCCGCTCGGCCGCTTGGCGATACCAGCGTGCCGCCTCGGTCTCGTCTTGTGCGACACCGCGGCCGAAAGCGAAGCACTTACCCAGCCACAATTGCGCCTTGCCATTGCCCTGCGCGGCAGCCTGACGATACCAGCGCACCGCCTCGGCCTCGTCCTTCTTTTCGACGCGGCTGCCACAATAATAGCGATGACCGATCTCGAATTGCGCCTCGGCATGACCCTGCTCGGCCGCCTCGCGATACCAGCGCATCGCCTCAGTCTCGTTCTTTTCCACGCCCCAACCACGAGCGAAGCACTCTGCCAATTCGTTTTGCGCTTCTGCATACCCCTGCTCGGCCGCCTTGCGATACCATTGCACACCCGCGCCGAAACCTCGGTTGTACCCGAGAGACCGGCCGATTTCAAATTCGCGGACGCCGGGAATCGCGCTGACCGACTCATGCACCGGAAACCACCGCAGCGCCGCGGTCTCGTCCTTGGGGACACCAACACCGGTGGCGTACATCAGGGCGAGACGCTCCCGGGCTTGATGATCTCCCCGCTCGGCCGCCGGGCGATACCAGCGCACCGCCTCCGCGTTGTCCTTGTCGACGCCGCGACCGTGCTCATAACACTCGCCGAGCTCGCGCTGCGCATGGGTATTCCCCTGCTCCGCCGCCATGCGATACCAGCGGACAGCCTCGGTTTGATTCTTTTCGACACCACGACCCCAACCGAAAAAATGTCCTAGCCAAACTTGCGCTTCGGCATACCCTTGATCGGCCGCTTTACGATACCAGCGCACCGACTCTGCTTCGTCTTTTTCGATTAAATATCCATCAAAACTAAATCCGATCGCCCATTCCAGAGATCCCGGGCCAACCAGCCGGTTATCGGAACGCGCGAACATGCGCAGCCCGGCTGCCTCGTCCTTCTGGACACCGCGACCAGTCAAATACATCAGCGCGAGGGATTTCTGAGCATATTGATCTCCCAGCTCGGCCGCGTCTCGATACCAGCGTGCTGCCTCGGCTTGGTCTCTTGCAACGCCGTGACCGAAATAGAAGCACCTGCCCAACAAGTATGCCGCCGACTCATCCCCCTGCTCGGCTGCTTTGCGATACCAGCGCACCGCCTCGACCTGATCCGCGATAACACCCGAACCATGCTCCAAGCAAGTCCCTAGCCAGTATTGCGCTTCGGCGTGCCCATGCTCGGCTGCTTGGCGATACCAACGCGCCGCCTCTACCTCATCTTTCTCGGTATTCCGCCCTGCTTTGAAATACATCCCGATCGCAAACTCCCGGGCGCCCGGCACATCCCGGTCCTTGGGCTCCACTGGAAAAATCCGCAGCCCCTCGGCCTCGTTCTTGGGCAAACCGCGGCCGGTAATCTGCATCAAAGCGAGCCTTGCCTGAGCATGCGCATACCCCTGATCCGCCGCCCTGCGATACCAGCTTAGCGCCTCTTCCAGGCTCTTGTCGGCACCAACACCGAGATAGTGACGCATGCCCAGCTCGTATTGCGCCGGGGCATAGCCTTGCTCGGCCGATCGGCGGTACCAGCGCACCGCCTCGGCCAAGTCCTGCTCGAGGCCCCGGCCGAAAATGAAACACTGGCCCAGCTCGTATTGCCCGGCGGCATACCCTTGGTCGGCCGACTTGTGGTACCAAGGCACCGCTCCGACTGGGCTTCTGGCGACACCCCAACCATAAAAGAGACACAACCCAAGCCCGTGCTCTCCTGCCGCATCCCCCCGCTCAGCGGCCTCGCGGCAACAGCGATACAGCAAGCCTTGCGCTTCGGCATGATCCGCCTCGGCCGCCTTGCGGTACCACAGAATCGCCGCGGCCTCGTCCTGGGATACCCCTTGGCCGGTTTGGTACATGGTACCCAGCGCGCATTGCGCATCGGCGTTGCCGACCGTGGCGGACGCCAGCAGCCGACGATACGCATCGGAATAGGGCTCATTGCCCAGAACGGGTAGCTGCCGGTCCTCGACGACCAGTGCCAACGACATCAATCCCGCGCGGTCTCCCTCTGCCTCCAGCCAGGCATAGACGGGCCATTGCGAGGACTGGGCGTAGAGCGCTCGCGCAGCGTCGCGCGGCAAGAGCACATGGGGGGATGCGACGCGCCCGAGCCAGTCCGCCGCCCATTCCCTGACCGCGGTGAAGCCCAACGGGAAGCGCCCGGTCTGGATATCATAACCGGCCCGCTGCAATTCGCCCTGGCCGACATACCAGGGGCGGGCCTTCACACCCGCGGTGAATTCCTCCCGCGTGTCGAATGGATCGCGCACCAGGTGCGGAACGGCATCCGGGTTGAACTGCCGCCGCTGCCAGGCCAGCCGGGCAGCTTCCACCCGTTGCCGCAGCACGGCCTTGACCTCCTCGCCCGTGCCGAGGAAGGCCGGAAAGTCCCAGCCGCATTGGGGGCAGCAGCGGGTATCGCCACCGCTGCCGGGGGCCTGTATCAGTGTGCAAATCGGGCAGGTCGGTTCGGTCATGATGGGTCTCCGGCGCTCAGACGCGCGCCTTGAGGGTCTGATCCAGCGCGTCCTGGGCGCGTATCCGCCCGGCCAGCGCTTGGTCGATGGCGCGCAGTTCCCGATCCAGGGCGGCCAGGCGCTCGGGCACGGCGAGCAGGTCCGGGGCCGGCGGGACCTGCATGGCGTCCGCGCCGGTGCCGAGCAGTGCGTCGGCGATCTCGACGCTCGCGAGCCGCCAGGCGTCGTAGAAGGCGACGAGCTGCCGATGCACGCGGCCCAGCGCCCCGAGCATCCCGGTCGGGTCCTCGTCGCGCAGAAAACCCTCGGCCAGCGCGGTGAGCTCGTCGCGGGCTGGGGCCAGCTCGGACTCCAGGGCGCGCAGCCGTTGAAGCGCCGACAGGCGCTCGCGCAGGGCCGACTCGCGGGCGGTCAAGTCCGCCAGTTGGGCGGCGGTCGCGGCCAGATCGGCGTCCAGGCCATCCACCTCCGGCATCAGCGCGGCCAGGCCAGTCTCGGCCGCCGCGATGGCCGCGGCGGTGTCGGCGAGGCGCGTGCGCAGGGCCTGTTTTTCCGCGCCGAGCCTTGCCGCGATGCGGCTGGATTCGGCCGCGGCAAGGGTGCCGAGCGCGCCCCAGTGTCCGCTGCGCTGGAGGTCCGGCAGGCGCGGCAGGGGCTCGGACTGGCCAGCCTCCCAGTCCGCGAGTGCCTTGGCCAGCTCGATGACCAGGACTCGCCGCTCGTGGGGCGCGGCCTGCTCGATGGCCTGCCAGTGACCGGTGAACTGGTGCCGCAGCAGGTCGAAATCGCGATTCGCCATGGACGCTGCTCCTCAATCGACGATCAGCGCGGGTAGCCGCGCCATGACATTGCCCAGGGTCGTCGTCTTCTCCTGGCTCTTATTCTTGGCATCCCGAACGTGAATGGAGAAGACGAGGTTCTGGTCCACCGAAAAGCCGATCTCGATTCTGCTGCCGACTCCCAGTCCCGCGGGCAGGATCGCTTGCAGTGTCTCGCCGCCGATCTCCAACGGCAGGGGCTTATCGGGGATCGGCTCGACATAGACCGGAAGACGGATCTCGGTACTCACCACAAGAAAGGCCTGGGATGACCAGACCGGCTGGCGATAATCCCGAATCCGCACGGTCTTCCTAAGAATGGCGAATCGTACCCGCTGCAAGCCGCCGTCCTTATCCTGAACGAACCCCTGCACCCCCACATCGGCCGGGCAGGTCTCGACGATCTCGGCCAAGTCATTGGCGAGCAGCGCGGCGCCCTTGGAGATGGCGAGCGCCCGGTCGGCCAGCGACAGCACCTCCTCGAAGCGCTGGTCGGTCGACAGCACCCGGCCGAAGGCGTCCTTGATCGCCGCTGAAACCAGCCAGAAGGAGGAAAAGCCGCCGACCATAAGGACGCGGAATTTGGATGGGTCCTCGAGTGCGACCGCATGGGTGCGGATGCGCGCGAGCAGATCGTCCAGCGCCTCCCGGATCGCCGACTCGCTGACCGCTGCGAATGCCTCCGCCAGGTGTTGCGGCTCAACCGAGACCTCCCCATCGTCCAACGAAAACAGCCGCTCGCCTTCGGCCGCCTCCGGAGTCTCACGATGCAATGCCAGGTTTTCGCTGACCGCGGGGGAATGGGTGATCTTGTGCTGCTCGAATTCGCGCACGCGGCGAAAATAGCGTTCCGGATCGCGCCCCCGCAGACCGGGAAAGAGCCGGTCCACCACGGCCTGATCAAAGGCCACGCCGGCGCTGCCGATACGGCCATTGACAATGCCATTGCCGGCGCGCTCCAGGACGGTCATCCGCGGTCGGCCGGCAGCGCCGGGCTCCACCCCAACCAGACAGAAGTCCAGGGTACCGCCGCCGCAGTCGCAGACCAGCAGGTGCCCCTGGAATGGGTGACCTTTTTTCTTTTTGAAGGAATGCAGGTAATAGGTGGCGGCGGCCACCGGCTCGCTGCGCACCTCGACCCGGCCGATGCCCTGCCGCTTGAAACCCTCGATCAGGTGCTCGCGCTTGGTTTGCAGGTTCTGCACCAGCCAGACCTCCGGCACGGTGACGACCACGCGCGCCGGGCGCAAGCCATGCTCGGTCTTCATCTGCTCAAGCAACCGGGCGATGAACCTTTGAGTGATGGCCTCCGGGGTCTGGGAGAGTCCGCCGCCCCAGTGGGCGGCGACCCGGGCCGGCGGCTCGCCGAGCAGCATCTTGAAGTTCTGGTAGACCTCGAACCCGGGCTCGCCGACGCGATCCTTTGCGGCGTGACCGTACTGCTCCGAGGGCCGCAGGCCGCCCCTGAGCGCCATCACACTCGGCACATAGTGGTGCTGCTGATCGGCCGGGCCGAACGTGAGCGCGACGGGCTCGTCGCCGTCCATGCGGCTGATGGCGGTGTTGGTGGTGCCGAAGTCGATGCCGAAGTTCATTAGGATCTCGCACCATAGTTTATCGACAGCTGGCGGCCTATTGCCAGGCGCCATGTTAGAAATGGGGAAAGCAACGGATGGGTTATCGGGCTACCACACGACAGGCGTCATGCCACCGAGCCCCTGATCGACATAGCTCTCGACTAATCGATATATCGGGCTAAATACAGGGACAGCGGCAACACTACGACAAACAGCAAGCCAAGAAGCACCAGCCCACGCATTGATTCCGGCGCGTTGCCAGCCAGAACCGCGCTGAAGAAAAATCCCGCAAGAAAAAGCAAAGTGGTTCCAAAAGGATGGTCCTCCGCCGGCAGCAAAATATTACGAACAACATTCCCATAAAGTCGGTGCTCGCCTCGATTTGTAAGAAGCACCAGACGGTTCAGCTTGACCTTGCCTCTGGGTGCTTCCAGCCATGCAAGAACAGGCACGGTCGGCGATTCTTCGTATAGCGCCTTTGCCTGATCACGCGCCAGGGTAAAAAGGTAGTAGTTACCCCGTCGAAACAGAGAACTAGCCCAGCCTGCTTGAAACAAGTGTTCCAAAGGGAATTTTCCAGTCTTTACGTTGTAATGGCCCTGATCGAGTTTACACGAGCCGACATACCAGGGGCGCGAGCCGATTCGTTGAGAAAATTCCCCCGGGGTCTCGAAAGGGTCTCGTTGAAGCCTCGGCTGCTCGGCCATACGCTCGGGCAGGAGCCAATGCCTTTGTTCCTGCCAGGCGGTCCGTGCTGCATCCAGACGCCGGTCCAACTCCGTCCGCATCTCCTCGGTGCTGCCGAGGAGCGGCGAGAAGTCCCAGCCGCAGCGGGCGCAGTCGGCCCTGTCTTGGTCCTGTTCGTGCTCGCAGACGGGGCAAATGTTGCTACTCATCTCCAGGGGTCTCCGATGCTGTGTGCCGTCGCATTGTCGATTCGTAGGATGGGCAGAGCGCAGCGATGCCCATCCAAGTTGCGCGATGTTGCATGGTGGGCATCGCTCCCGCTCTACCCATCCTACCCGCGATCATGCCCCGGCTCGTTGTCGGCCACTCTCTCGGAAAAGGCACCGATAAGGAAATAGGTCGAGAGGACGCCGCAGATCATCCCGACCATCAAGCCAGGCGTGCCACCCGGTGCTCCGGCTATTGCAACGCCTATCAGTGCCCCGAAGCTCATGCCGCCCGCCGGCAATAACAGGCCGAGAAGGGCGCCGCGAAGGAATGAAAAACTCCTGGCTATCACAGTTCCCTGGCAGCCGATTTGATAAAGATAACCAACCAGGAGTGCGTTAATTGCAAGTCCGCCATCGGTGACTGCGGGCACTTGGAACAGCCATGCGGGTATCGAAAAACTTAACACCCAGATAACAATGATCGTCGGCGTGAAGATCGTGCCCTGGCCGCCCTGCGTGACATCCTGATTCGACGTCGCGATCGGCCTTCGTTGCCGCCAGGCGGTCCGCGCCTCTTCCAGCCGCCGGGACAGGACGGTCCGGACCCGTTCGCCCGTGCCAAGCAGCGGCGAAAAGTCCCAGTTGCAGCGGGTACAGGCGGGTGCCGTCTCTTCCTGTTCCTGCCCGCAGACCGGGCAGGTCTTGTCAGCCATCGCGGTTTGTCTCCGTTCGGCGCGGGTCGAAGACCTCGTCCGGTGTTGCCGCGGTGAGGATGCGGTCGAGCCAGATCTCCAATTCGGGTAGCTCGGCGCGCTCGACGCGGGCGGTCAGGTCGGGTGCCGGCGGACCGAATTTTCCTTGGATCAAACGCAACAGGGCGCGGGCCTCGCCTTGTTGCAGGCCTTCCTCCCGGGCAAATTGTTCCCAACTGGTGACATAAGGCATCTTGCGACCCTCCTCGGATTCAATAAGCTCTTGACGCAATGCCTGCTCCAGCACCCGGGGCAGGCGGATCAGCCAGTCGATGAAGCGCAGCAGCTTCAGTATCTCTGCACGATCGTATTGGAAACGGTACAGCATTTCGATGAGCTCGCGCTTGCGCGCTTTGCGCTCCGGGTCTGTGCCCCGCCGGTGCGCGGCCAGTTGCGCGAGCGCGACGACCGCGAAGGGGTTGCTCGCCGCGCGGGTGCCGAGCTCGGCCTGATCCCAGTCCGGCAGTGCATGGACCCGAAACCGGAAGCTTACCCCATAGCCGTCCCGTTTGCGCCGGTAGACCCCGCCGCCAACGGGGGCCCGGTCGTTGGTCAGCAGGGCGAGGCTCAAGATCTCGACGCCGCGGTAGCGATCGTAGATCCGGTACCAGTATTGGAACATCCGCTCGGGAAAGGCCGCGTCGGCCCGGCCCTGGATCTCGATGTGCAGGAGCAGCCAGAGCTCCTGGCCCTCGCGGCTGTAGACCCTGACCAGTCGGTCGGCCGTGCGGCGACCGATCTCGGAATCCCCCGTCAGGCGTTGCAGTTCGGCGTCCAGGAATTCGTGGGGCCGGGTCCAGTCGATCAGGTCATGCACGGCCGGGAAAAACAGCGCCATGAAGGGCTGGAACCAGGCGTCCATGGCCTCCTTCCAGGGGGAGTCGAAATCCGGCGCGGGGGCGGCCGCCTCAGTGGGGTTCGATGTGGTCTCTGCTTGATCGTGCATCGGGGTCTTCGGCGTGGTGTCGTGGGGAGCGCTCGGTTTGTAGGATCGGCAGGGCGCGGCGATCCCCATCCAACCCGCGCGATGCTTCCTGGAGGTCGAGGCTTTAGCCGGTCCGGCGTGCAGAGGCCAATTCTCTTGGATAGGTCGGCAACCGCCACCGGCTGAAGCCTCGACCTCCGGTTGCCGATGGATCGCGGCCAGCCGACACGATGATCGAGGCCGATTTTTGTGCCGGGAATCGTCTTTCAGATTGAAGCGGCATTGATGCGAGAATTCCAATAGTAATTGACAATAAAGCTGACTACAAGACCGAGTCCAGATCCGATTCCAGGATTGATGCCTGGACCCGCGATAGATAAGGCAAAAGCCGCAAGGCCAATGTATACCGAGACGGCCGCGACAATGTGACATCTAACGAAATTGACTAAGAATCTCCATAGAAACCATAGCGCTCTATTGTTCGTCGAGGTTTCCCTGCTCATGGCATCCACAACCAAGACGGCGTTTGCAATAACGGCTATGACCTGCAGTGACCAGGCAGGTAAGTCTAAGGCGACTACAATACCTATAATCAAAGTTGCCAGCATAAGCAGCGGAAATACAATAGATCGCTCGCGGACATAGCGTAGCGATCCGGAGATCCGATAACGAAGGTTGCTGAGGATTCTGACAAAATCAAACGATGCCCTTTTCGAGTTGTCTGTCTCGCCGTTGCTTCCCGGATCACCCGGAGCGCCAGCACCAGCACCATCCAAGTCGCTACACGGCGAGGGATGCGCGTTCGGCGTGCCCCTTGGAGTCTCTATCAGAATCGGAAATTCCCGATCGGGCGCAACCAGGGTAAGTCCGGTCAGCCGCACCTGCCGGAACGCAGAAAGTGTCGCGCAGACTGGCCATACCTGGCCACGCTGATAGAGTGAACGCGCCTGGTCGCGCGGCAGGTCCAGATAATAGGCATCCGACGGGTTGAGCCAAGTCTCCGTCCAGGCTCGAAGATTCCGTAGTCGTAGCGGAAAGCGCCGGGTCGCAAGGTCGTAACCGCTCTTCTGAAGCTCGCCATCGCCGACATACCAGGGCCGTTCGGAAAGCCGTGCGGCGAATTCCTCCGGCGTCTCGAATGGGTCGCGCTCCAGTTCCGGCACCAACTCCGGGTTGCAGCGCCGCTGCCGCCAAGCAGTGCGCGCCTCGTCCAGACGCCTGGACAGGACGGCGCGGACCTGCTCGCTGGTGCCGAGCAGTGGCGAGAAGTCCCAGCCGCAACGGGCGCAGTCCGCCCTGGTGTGGTCCTGTTCGTGCTCGCAGACGGGGCAAGTCCTGGTCGTCATCTCGGGCGGTTTCCCGTGGTCATTGGGTCAGCGCGGGTCGAAAACGTCCTCGGGTCTGGACGCGGTGAGGATGCGGTCGAGCCAGATCTCCAACTCGGGTAGCTCGGCGCCCTCGACGCGGGCAGCCAGGTCGGGGGCCGGCGGACCGAACTTTCCTTGGATCAAGCGCAACAGGGCGCGGGCCTCACCTTGTTTTTTGACCTTGCTCGATGCCCTCCTCGCGGGCAAAGCGTTCCCAACTGGTGACATAAGGCATCTTGCGACCCTCCTCGGATTCAATAAGCTCTTGACGCAATGCCTGCTCCAGCACCCGGGGCAGGCGGATCAGCCAGTCAGTCCGGGATGTCCTCCGGGCCGATTATCGCACTCTCCTCGGGCGAGAGTTGGCGGAGCAGCGGGCGGACGCGCATGGCCTGGCGCCCGACGATGGCCTCGACCAGCTTGCGCACGTCGCCGGCATTGCCGAAATCGGGCCGCCCGCGGCGCCGGTCCCAGCCGCGCAGATGGGCGGCCAGTTTCTCATGGGCCGCGTCGGTGAGCCGCAGCCCTTGCGCCGCGAATTGGCCGAGGGCGATCACCAGCAACTCCTCCGCGGAGTAGTCAGGGAAGTCGATGAGATCGTTCAGCCGACGGCTGAAGCCTGGATTGGCGCCGATCAACCGCTGCATCTCGGCGGGGTAGCCGGCAAGGATGACACAGAGCCGCGCCCGCTGGTTCTCCATGCTCGCCAGCAGGGTCTCGAAGGCGCGCCGACCGTAGATGTCGTGCTCGTCCGCGGCGAGCTGGTAGGCCTCGTCGATGAACAGCACACCATCCAAGGCCTTGTCGATCTGTACCTTCGTGTTGGTCTCGGCATCGCCCTGGTAGCGGCCGACCAGGTCCTCGCGCTTGACTTCGACCACATGGCCACGGGCGAGCAGTCCGAGCGAGCGGAAGACCTCCCCCATGACCCGCGCCACCGTGGTCTTGCCGGTGCCCGGATTGCCCTGGAACACATAATGGCCCGGCACCAGGTCGGTCCGGCCGCGGTGACGCTGGACCGCCAGGGTGTCGGCCAGGGCGCGCACCGCGTCCTTGACCGACGCCAGACCGACCATGGCGTCCAGGGGCCGCAGCACCTCATCAAGCGAGAGCTCCTGCGCAAGGCCGAGGTACTGGCCCCAGCCGGGCAGCGCCGCAAAGTCCTCCCGGACGATGACAGGACGGGCGCCCGCCTGTTGGACGACCGCATCGACCAGATTGCGAACCTCGCCGGCATTGCCGAAGCGTTCGGGGTCCTGGGCCCGGTGCCAACGCGCGAAGGCGGTCGGCAGGGCCTCGCGTAAAGCCGCATCCTGGTCGCGGCCCTGTTGCGCCAGCATGTCGCCGAAGATGTGGTAGAGCTCGTCAGGACCGTAACTGGCGAGCGTCAGGCGGTTCATTGACGGGAAACGGCGCGGCAGACCCGGATTGGCGTTGCGGCCATCAATGAATTCAATGATCTTGTCCGTATAGCCGGCGATGATGACTGCAAACTGGCCGTTGTAATCGGACATGGCCTTGACCAACTCGGCGACCGCCTCCTTGCCGAAGTCGTTGTCGTTGAGGCTGTAGGCCTCGTCAATGAACAGCACGCCGCCCTGCGCCCGGGCAACGGCCTCGGCGGTACGCTTGACGGTGCCGCCGGTATGCTCCTCGGTCAGGGTGACCTCGACCAAGTGGCCGGTCGTGAGGATACCCTCCTGCCGGTAGATGGCGGCGACCAGCCGCGCCAGGGTGGTCTTGCCGGTGCCGGGACTGCCGAGCAGGGCCAGGTGCAGGTTGGCCAGTTGGTCCGGGTTGGCCGGCGGGGCGACCCTGAGCCGGTCGATGTCATGTGGACCGCGCCTCTGAAGGGGCGGTGTCGCGCGCGCCAGTTGCTCCTTGGCATGGGCCACCAGTGACCGCAGCCGGTCCTCCACCTGGCGGGCCAGCGTGGGGGTCTGGCGCAGGACCTGCCACCGATCGGGCTCTTGCGTGATGTTCATCGTCGGTAGCTCGTGGATCAACCAGGCCATGGAATGGATGCCCGCGTCGGCGTTTTCCGGGGTCAGCCGCTGGGCCAGGCCGACGCATCGGTCGACAATCTGTCTGGAACTCCAGCCCAACCCGCCGCTCAGGCGCAGGCGGTGCAGCAGATGGCCGACCTCGTCCGGCCGCGCGGGGCCGATACGGAAGGCGCGGTCGGCCAGCGGCGACCCGCTGGTGCCATTGCCGAACAGGTGCCGATGCAGCCTGGGTAGCCGCTGCATGGCGTTGCCGTCGATCTCGCCGCGGAAGATCAGCACGGCGAGGTTGCGGCTCGGCGTCGGCAGCCGGGAACCAGTCCAGTCACCCAGGCGACTGTCCCAGAGGCGTACCGCGTCCTCGTCGAGCCGGGCGAACAGGTCCTCGCCGTTCTGGATCAGGATCGCGGTGGGCCGGGGTTCCAGCATCAAGCGGTTCAGCCAGGTGCCGACCTGATCATCGGACATCGCGCCATAGTCCCACCGCGGCGGCTCCTGCGGGTCTGGGGCTGGGGGAGCCGAGGCAGCGCCCGAGCGTGGGCGTATGCGAACCGAACCCAGGGGACCCGACAGCCGCCCGGCGGGGCGGGCGGACGGCGGTGCCGCCGCGTTCGCCGCCGCGCCAAGCTCGGACAAGCGGGCCGAGTCCGGATCGAGAAAGTGCAGCTTCTTGTCCGGCGAAAACAGGACGATCCGTTCGTAACCCAGCGTTTTGAAGTGGCCCCAAAGCCAGGTACTCAGGTCCAGTTCGCGCAGTTGCGGGGTGTAAAAATGATCCCCGGTGTTGCCGTAGAGCGCAAACACGCGCTGGGTCGGATTGGTAAACAGCCTGGTCATGGCTCCCGATGCCTCTGCCCGGTGCTGGGATCAGCGTCGACGGGACCGTTCGGGCGCGGACGCGCGAACCCGGTCGAAATCGCGGCGTACCTCGTCACCGCGGATGGTGCGCTCGTGCCCCGGCACACAATGCAAACCCTCCTGGGTCAGGCCAAGCCTGGCCAGGGTGCGGCTAAGGCGCTCGGTCTGTCGGGCGGCAAACCGGGCGTCGTTGTTGTCCTTGGGATAGTAGGCGAATTGGATGCGGTTCTCGATGCTGCCAAGGGGGGTCTCCTCGGGCAGGACGATGGTGATCATCTCGTCGCCAGCCTGGTCACGCAGCTTGAGGTGGTAGGCGTTCTTCCAGCCCTTGCCGGCGTCGGCGCCCTGACCCGCCCAGGCATCCTCTTGCAGGCGCCAGCCCTCCGCCTCCAGTTCACTGAGCACATCCTCGGCGATATTGACCCGCAATTGGGAGGCGATCAGCCGCTCCTTGGCGTCGGTGACGATGCGCTCCAACTCCGCCTGCAAGGGACGGTTGGCCTCGACCTCGGCCTTGAGGTCGGCAAGCGACAGGCCGGCGGCACCCTGCTCCAGTCGTTGCAGCGACCCGGCGATGCGCTCCTTGAGGGCGCTCAGCGCGCCGTCGCTCCAGTAGTCGATCTCGGCGTCGAGTTCCCGGACGCCCTGGTCGGTGTCGAAGACCCAGCGCGCGCCTTGCTGCACCTCGACGACGGCCAGTTGGGCGCGGGCATTGGTGAGTGCCTCGCTGTACCAGGTGTCCCATTCCTGCTGGCGAAACTCGATCTCGGCCTGGAGCTTGAGCGCCTTGCCGTAGAGTGCCTGGCCGGTGGCGATGGCGGCCTGCTCATGCCCCGCGTCCAGGTTGCGGCGGCTCATCGCCGCTTCGCCCTTGAGTAGGTCGAATTCGCCAGGCGCGAACTGCTGGTGGCGCTGATGCTGTTGGATGTAGTCCAGGATAGTCTGCGAGTCCGCGAGCCATTGGACGGCATCCTGCCGGGCACTGTGTCGCTGCTCGGCGATCCGCGCAAACTGTTGCTCGACCTGCGCGGTCTGCTCGGCCATCAGATCGAGGTATTCCCGCCGCTGTCCGGCAAGCCGTTGATCTAGTTGCTCGACGCGATGGGAGAATTCGGCACCCTGCTCGGTCAGGCGCCGGTCGAGGTCACCGATGGAGCTGGCAAATTCGCGCTGCTGGGCGGCAAAGCGCTGGGCGGTCTCCTGCTCCATGCTGCGCATGGTCTCGGCGTGCGTCTGCTGCTGACGGGAAAGGCGGGCGTTGAACTCGCGGGCGGAGGACTGAAGCTCCGCGCTGAGATTGCCGATGGTGCGCTCGAAGGCCTGGTGCCGACCGTCGGCGGCGCGCCGCTGCTCGTCGATCTGCTGCTGCGCCTGGCGCAATTGGCCATCGAGTGCACTCGCGCGCGACTGGTTGTTCTCGACTTGGCGCGCGGCGTTCATCAGCCGGCGGTATTCGCCCTCGCGCAGACGGACCTCTTTTTCACCGCTCATGATGGGCTCCTGTAGGATCTTCTGCCGGAACTGTCGGTGTCGTGGGATGGCGGGCCGGATCGTCACGGCCTTCCCGATCCGGGGGGCGATCACCGTCCCCCGGAGTGCCGGACGCGGTCATTCCCAAGAACCCGTACAGGCAAAAACAGCGAATCACGGGCGATGGACGACGCGGGACGGATGCAAAATGGCAAGTCTCACCAGCGCTAGCTGACGGTAGATGGCACCGCACCGTCGCGCACGAACAGCCGAACATAAAGGGGCCAGTTCGGCGAGCGTCGTTAGAGCGCTCGCGCCGTGTCATGTGGCGGGATCAGTTGATACGGCATTCGGATTGTAAGTGGTAAACTCGAAGTCTCACAAGAAAAATGTCATAAGATCGGTGAGGCCGCCGCCAGGTCCTGGGCCGCGCCGTCCCGCGGGGAGTGCCCGGAGAAGGGCGCCGCATACCGCGGCATCACCCGCACGGCCGCCGGGAGCGCCGCAACCCAGTGCGGCGAGCCTCCGCTCAAGCCGCGCAGCCGGGGTTATCTGCGAGATCGCGCCGCACTGGGGTGCGGCGCTCCCGGGCTGGACTGGACTGGACCTGAGGCTTGACTTAACGGCGGTGGCGCGCCATCCAGGTGCGCAGCAGGTCCGCGGTCAGCGGCGCCGGTTAGCGGGGCTGCGGCTCCACCTCCAGTCGCCGCTTGGTCGGCCGCAGCATCACCGGAGCACCGTCGCCGTCGGCGAACGCCAGGTCCGCGACATCAATGGTCACCAACTCGGCGCGGCGCGCCTTGGTGTCGTGGCCGACCGCCGCCAAGGCGGCATCCCGTAGCCCCTTCGGGTCCCCAGGGTCGCGGGTCAGCACCCCCAGCGCGTCCTGGAGGAAATAGGGAACGCACCACGGATACTTAGGTGGAATAGCGAATGACGCGAAAGAGCGCCGCGCTAAGGCGATACCGTCGCCAATGGCAGAAAGAGCGTCATCGGCGAGTCAAGCAAGGGCATAAACCCGTGGTGAAGGTAGAACGTCAATGCGGCCTCGTCCTTGGCGCCCACGGTCATGGCAAAGGCCGCGATCTCGGAACGCACGGCCCGGGCTAAGGCGTCGGCGAGCATAGCGCCGCCGAGCCCCTGGCCGCGAAAAACATTGTCCACGGCCAGGCGTCCCAGTCGGACAGCGGGAATCGTGGGGTAGCGAGGCAGTTTACGCGCGGTCTCGGGAGGAAGCGTGGCCAGCGCCAGGCTTGCCGAGGCGAGGGTGTAATAGCGCGCAACGGGTCATTCGCCGCCGAGCAGATCGCGACGGCGGGCGAAGGCGCGCTCCAAGGCGGGAGACGGCGGCGGCGGGGACAGGATGGCCGCGGCGAAGCGCTCCGAATCGGCCAAGGAGAGGCGGATAACCTCGGCCTCCGCGATGGTCCGTTGGGCGGCCTCCTGGACCGCGGCAACGACGAAGTCCGCCATGGCAACGCCCCGGATTTCGGCAGCGCGCTTGAGCATGGCGTGCAGGTCGGCGCCGATGGGGGTGTCAAGGTGGGTCATAGAGGTGCCGGTTGCCATTGGGTTGTCCTCCTCAAGGTCAATGTAGGGCGAAGCACGGTCGAAGTCCATACGCTCGTTGCGAAAGCGAAGCTCATGGACCGACCGGTCGATATCCGCGTCGGTCAAGGCCGCCGCCTCCAGCGAGGTTGCAGTGGCTCGCCGATAGTTGGCATACCAGCTTACTGCTTTTTCGCGGCGCGTGTTTAAGTCCTGTAACGCCTTGTGGTCGTGTTCGCAGACTACGTAGGCAACCGGCCGACCGCGCCGGGTAATCTCGATGGGCTCCCGTTGTGCCTGATCGATCAGATCCCCGAAGCGATTTTGGGCCTCGACCGCTGTCACTACAATCATGATGCGCTCCAAGTATGGCTGCCAGCGTTCAACTTACGTTCAAGGACAGAAGGCAGGTGTGTGCGAAGCGTACCGGCATAGTCCCGACCTGCCGCGATGGCCCGGTCGAGGTCCTCCCGGTGGTCGAAATAATAGGCCAGGGCGGAATAGAACTCGGCAAGATCGAGGTCGTATTCAGCGCCGATCTGATCGGCACTCATTCCCAGTTGCTCATGCCACACCGCGATATCCCGGACCTTGATCCGATGGCCGGCGATATGGGGTTCGCCGCCGACAAACCCTGGGTTCACCTCGATGTGCGCGTCCAACACATTAATCATAGGCTTCAAATCGTCGCTTGCAGGTGTCGATGACTGGACCGGGTGTCGCTGGCGTCTTCTTGCGAAAGACCTCGCCGATAATCACCGCGTCGTGGTCCAGCCGATAGATGATGCGCCAAGTCCCGGCGGTGTCGTTGTATCAGACTTCGGGCAAAATGCTCAGCGCGCGACGGCTTGGCAGGCGATAGATCTCGAAATCGCGCCGATCGAGAGTCGATCAGCACACGCGCTCTGATCATTCTGTCTTGCGTCCTTGCAGAAGCGCCCGAAATGCCTGCTTGTGGGTCCGCGCCAAGTCTGTGGGTCCGTCCTTGCCAACCCCCACCAAATCGCCGATCAGGTCGAACGCGCTACACTCACTCGCTTCGTCGGATTGCGCTGCCTCAAGCGCAATCAGCGCATCACGCACGAGGTCCGACTTGGAGCGCCTGGTCGTCGATGACAAGCGATCGAGACGGGCATCCGTCTCGCGATCCACGGAAATCGTTGCCTGCATAGCCTGCCTCGCTTTGTTGCCCGGGGGTGATCGTTCCGGCTATCGAACGCATCGTCTGCGTATGGACACAGCATTGAAGCCAAGTCATGCTGGTGTATTGCCGGGCTCCAGGGCGCCGGCGCCGTACCAGCGCAGCGCCGCGGCCACCCTTGAAGGGTCCTGCGGAAACTCCGGTTTGGTGGCCAAGATCCGCCAATGTGCGCGTCAAAGAGCTTGCGTGACATCGCTCGTGTGGACTACAGCGACCCCCAGGCACTCTTGCGCCGCCCCAGGCGCAGGCGCGGCAGGATGAGACCGAGCAGGATGCCGCCGGCCAGGACCCCGGCGCCGCTCAGGAACCAGCGCAGGTTGGCCTGGTTCTTGAGATCCCGGTTCTCCTGCTCCAGGTCGGCGCCCGAGCGGGTCAGGGCCGCCACCTGGACGCGCAGGCGCTCCCGGTCGGTGGTGACCTCCAGCACGTTGGCGCTGGCGTGGCGGATGGTCGCCAGGTCCTGCTCCAGGCGCTGCTTGTCGCGCTCCAGTTGCTGGTAACGCGACTTGAGCTCCGCCAGTTCGGTCTGGGTCTTGGCGAACCGGGCGGCGACCGCGTCGGGGTTCTGTTGCAGTTCGGCCAGGCGCGCCTCCAACTCGGCCAGCCGGTTGCGCGCCGCCGGTTCGCTCTTGAGCTGATCATCGGGGACGAACCCGACGGTACCGTCCGCGGTCCTGACCCGGGCGAATTTCGTGGTCTGGTTGACCCCCAGGACCTCCAGCGGGGTGCCGCTGGGCAGCATCTTGAGGATCTTGTAGCGGGTGCTGTCGCCGGCGCGCAGGGTGATCTGCACCTCATCGGTCACATAACGGGTCTCGGCCCGGCCCCAGGTCGGGGTCAGGAGCACGGCGCACAGGCCGAGCAGCAACGGCGCTGATGGTCTCACGGGGCGTTCTCGCTACGACGTGTTGTAGGGCCACCGACGGTGGCAGGGTGGTTCCGATGCGGCATGAGGACCGAAGATCGTTATGTCACGTCCTTTCAGGGCTAGGCCCAGCGATACCTCATACCCAGAGCGTGGCCCTGGGCTGGTATGTCACGCCCCTTTGGGGCTTGGACGGGTCGCAAGAAAAGGCGGAGCAACCTACTGGTACCGCACGATGGGAATGCTCCGACCATTGACCGCACCGCGACCCTAGGGTGCGCCGTGCGCACCATGGCGCCAACCGAAACCCTGGCCGCGGCGATCAACCGCAGCCTCTCAAGGTGCGCACGGCGCACCCTACGCCAATGGTCCGAGCACTTCCATTGAGCGGTACCAGGTCTGCGTTCAGTCTCCGCGCCCCGGCCGCGAACCGCCCTTTGCAGTGCCCGGTGCAAGAGGCGCTGCCGCTCAAGGCCCCGGTACCAGCAGGAACTCAAGCAACGCCTTCTGCACATGCAGCCGATTCTCCGCCTCGTCCCACACCACCGACTGGGGGCCGTCGATAACCGCGGCGGCGACTTCCTCCCCCCGGTGGGCGGGCAGGCAGTGCATGAAGAGGGCGTCCGGGGCAGCGCAGGCCATGAGTGCCTCGCTGACTTGGTAGGGGGCGAACAGGGCCGCGCGCGCGGCGTGCTCGCCCTCCTGGTGCATGCTCGCCCACACGTCGGTGGCGATCAGATCGGCCCCCGCCGCCGCCGCCAGGGGATCGTGCAGGACGGTGCAGCGCTCGCCGGCCGCGGCCAGCAGGTCGGCATCCGGCTCGAACCCGGCGGGGCAGCCCACGCGCAGCTCGAAATCGAAGAGCCGCGCCGCCTCCAGGTAGGTCTGGCACATATTGTTACCGTCGCCGATCCAGGCCACCCGGCGCCCGCGGATGTCGCCACGGTGCTCAAAATAGGTCTGGAGGTCGGCCAGCACCTGGCAGGGGTGCAGCCGATTGGTCAGGCCGTTGATCACCGGGACCTGGGAGTAGGCCGCGAAGCGCTCGACCGTCGTCTGCTCGAAGGTGCGGATCATCACCGCATCGACCATGCGCGAGAGGACCCGGGCGGCGTCCTCGACCGGTTCACCGCGCCCGAGTTGGGTGTCGCGCGCCGACAGGAACAGGGCGTGGCCGCCGAGCTGGACCATGCCCGCCTCGAAGGAGACCCGGGTGCGGGTGGACGACTTCTCGAAGATCATCGCGAGCGTGCGGTATCGCAGGGGGCGGTAGTCCTCCCCGCGGCGGTGCATCGCCTTCAATTCGGTGCCGCGTGCCAGCAGGGCGCGGGCCTCCTCGGCGGTCAGATCGTTGAGTGACAGTAGGTGCCGACAGGTGGCTTGCATCGGGGGTCCATAGCTCCGGGGATGGGATCGGGCGCGCGCTCAAGGGGCGGTGAGGAAACGGCGGATCAGGGTGCTCAAGACCTCGACCAAGTGGGTCGCCTGGTCCGGCTCGATGATCAGCGGGGGCAGGAGCCGAATCACCCGCTCGGCGGTGACATTGATCAGCAGCCCCGCGCTCAGGGCCGACATCACCAGCTCGGCACAGGGGCGGTCCAGTTCGATGCCAAGCATCAGGCCCCGACCGCGCACCGCCACGACCCCCGGGACCCGGGCCAGGGACGCCCGAAAGGCGTCGCGCAGGGCCGCCCCCTGGGTCGCGGCATGTTCGACCAGGCCCTGTGCGGCGATGGTCTCCAGCACCGCCCGCGCCGCCCGACAGGCGAGCGGGTTGCCGCCGAAGGTGGAGCCGTGGGTGCCGGGGCCGAAGACCTCCGCCGCCGCCCCGCGCGCGACGCAGGCGCCGATCGGCACGCCGTTGCCGAGCGCCTTGGCCAGGGTCATCACGTCCGGCACGATCTCGGTGTGCTGGAAGGCGAACCAGCGCCCGGTGCGGCCGATCCCGGTCTGGATCTCGTCCAGGATCAGGAGCCACCCCTCGCGGTCGCAGATGCGCCGCAGGGCCGGCAGATAGTCGTCACCGGGGATGTTGATGCCGCCCTCGCCCTGGATCGGCTCCACCAGGATGGCGACGATGTTCTTGCGATTGGCGGCGGCGGTCTCCACCGCCCCGATGTCGTTATAGGGGACGCGCACGAAGCCCTGCACCAGGGGCTCGAAGCCGGCCTGGACCCGGCGGTTGCCGGTGGCCGTCAGGGTCGCCAGGGTGCGGCCGTGGAAGCTGTTCTCCATCACCAGGATGGCCGGATGCTCGACCCCGCGCTGATGGGCGTAGAGCCGCGCCAGTTTGATCGCCGCCTCGTTGGCCTCGGCCCCCGAGTTGCCGAAAAACACGCGGTCCATGCCCGCGAGGTCGGTCAGCAGGGCGCCCAGACGCTCCTGTTCGGCAATGCGGTAGATGTTGGAGGTGTGCACCAGCAGCCCGGCCTGCTCGCACAGTGCGTCGCGCACCGCCGGGTGGGCGTGGCCCAGACCGCACACCGCGATCCCGGCCAGGGCGTCCAGGTAGCGCGTGCCGGCATCGTCCCACAGCCAGACCCCTTCGCCCCGCGCGAAGGTGACCGGCAGCCGCTTGTAGGTCGTCATCAAGGGTTCGCTCATCAGGGCAGGCCCCACCGTGTTGGCTCCGGGACGGGCGCCATGCCACGTCCGAAAAACAAAAAGGCGGCTTCTCCACGCGGGAAACCGCCGTGACCGAAAAGGTGAAGCCGTCAACGATAGCGCGTCTCCCCTAAGGGAGACAAGTGTTTGGGTTCACGGACCCCGGATCAAGGGGTAATCGAGATCCCGGGTACGTTGTCGTTGTCGTTGTCGTTGTCGTTGTCGTTGTCGTTGTCGTTGTCGTGATCGGATTGTCCGATTACGACAACGACAACGACAACGACCCCCGGTCCGTAAGAAGGTCCGGTCGCTGTAGGGTACGGGATCGGCGTCAACACATCAGCTCTGATCGCGTCCCGGCACCATCGGGACGCGGACAAGGACGCGGGCAAGCGGCTAAGATGTATGCCCTTAGCCGGGGGGCGCTCCCTGGCCTCCCAGTCCGCTCCGGGATCCCAAGGACTTGCCGCAATGCACACCACCGACCGCCAACGCCTGCGCGAGTTGATCGTCCGCCTGCCCCGCTGGGGTGGCCGGGAGTCCCGGGGCGCCCTGTATGCGGACCTGACCTGGGACCTGACCACGCGGGACCCCGGGCCGATCCCGCCGACCCCCGCGGACGCGGCGGAGCGCCTGATCGAATTGGCCCTGGCCGCATCCAGCGGCCCCGGGATGCGCGGCCTGCTCGAAGACCTGCGTGAGTTGGGGGCGGACGGTGCCGCGGGGTCACTGGTCCTTGCCGAACTGGCCGCCGGGCTCGCGGACGCCGCGCCGCCAAGGCCCTGGGCCGGGGAGCCCTATCCCGGGCTGCGGCCGCTGGAGTGCTGGCAGGCCCCGCTCTTTTTCGGCCGCCGGGCCGCGACCCGGGACCTGCTGCGCCGCCTGAGCGCCCCCGCGGGCGCGCGCCTGATCCTGGTCGCCGGACTGCTCGGGTGCGGCAAGTCGTCCCTGGTCCAGGCGGGCGTGGCGGGGCGACTGGCGGCGGGCGAGCTGCCGCGCCTGCCCGCGGCCGCGCACTGGCAGGTCAGCAGCATGGTCCCGGCCGGACACGGGGGCGACCCCTTCCTGGCCCTGACCTACGGGCTGGCGCGCGAGCCCGGGGTGGCGCCCTTCGATGCGCCCACCGAGGCCGCCGCCATCAAGGGTTACGGCGCCCCGGCCCTGGCCGAACTGCTAGCGCGCGTCCTGGCCGGACGGCCGGCGGACGCCTGCTGGCTTCTGGTCATCGACCAGTTCGAGGAACTGTTCACCGCGGTCGACGAGGACTTGGCCGGTGAATTCCTGGAAACCCTGATCGAGGCCTTGGAAGAGCCGCGCCTGCGCCTCCTGGGCACCTTGCGGGTCGACCTGCTGCACCGCTGCTGCGCCCTGCCGGACCTGGCGCGGGCCCTCAATGCCGGCGGGCTCTACTGCCTGGCGCCGCCATCGCGGTCCGGCCTGGAACGGATGATCCTGGGGCCCCTGACCGAACTGGAACTGGCCGCGCCGATGCAGATCGAGCCCGCGCTGGTGGAGCACCTCCTGCGCGACGCGAGCGGCCAGCCGGGCGGGCTGGCGCTGCTGGCCGATGCGCTCAAAGACACTTACGATCAGGCCAGCCGGCGGGGGGGAAGCGCGGCCGTGATGGCCCTGGACCTCTACGCGGGACACCGCCACGGCGGGCTCAAGGCGGTGATCGCCCGCCGGGCGGAGCGCGCCCTGGACCGCAGCGGGCCCGCGGCCCGCACGACCCTGAACCGGCTCTTCTCCCAACTCATCGCGGTGGCGCCGGACGGCACCGCCGCCCGGCGGCGCCTGGAGTGGGTCAAGCTCGCCGCCCAACCCGAGACCGCGGCCCTGGCACAGGCCCTGGCGGCGCCGGACACCCGGCTGGTCAAGATCGGCCAGGGCGAGCGCGCCACCGTCGAGATCGTCCACGAGGCCCTGCTGCAGGAGTGGCTAGCCCTGCGCCATTGGATCGAGCGCCGCCGCGAGGCCCTGCGCGCGCGCGAGCAGTTGGAGGTGGAGGCGCGCACCTGGGCGGCCATCGGCTATCCGCCGGACTTGCGGTGGCACCACGAGGTGCTGGAGTCGGCCCGCACCCTGCTGGCCGAGACGGGCCTGCTCGACGAACTGGAGCGCGACCTGGACCTCTCCTCCTTCCTGACCCCGGAGCCCGAGTGGCTGCTCTGCGAGATCCTGTGTTCCCGGGTGGAGCCCGTGCAGCGCGAGGAGATCGGTCTGCGCCTGGCCCAGATCGGCGATCCGCGTCCCGGGGTCGGGGTGGCCGACGGCCTCCCCGCCATCCGCTGGTGCGCCATACCGGCCGGGGAGGTGCTGATCGAGGGTCACGGGCTCTTTGCGGTCGCACCCTTTCGGATTGCCGCCTACCCGGTCACCCAGTGCCAGTTCACCGCCTTCCTGGAGGCCGCGGACGGCTTCGCCTCACCCAAGTGGTGGACGGACCTGCGCCAGACCCCCCCGGTCAGCGGCCCCGCGCGCCGCCACGGCAACTATCCCGCCACCCAGGTGAACTGGTTCGAGGCCACCGCCTTCTGCCGCTGGTTGAGCGCCCGTCTGGGCTACAGCGTGCGGCTGCCCGACGAGTGGGAGTGGCAATGGGCGGCCCAGGGCGCGCGCCCCGGCTTCATCTATCCCTGGGGCCGGGACTGGCGCGAGGACCACGCCAACACCGATGAAGGCGCGGTCGGGCGCGCCACCGCGGTCGGCATGTACCCGGCCGGACGCAGCGCCCAAGGCGTCTACGACCTGGCCGGAAACACCTGGGAATGGTGCCGCAACCGCTATGACAAGCCGAAGATCATCGCCGCCGACCCCGACCGCTCGCGCGTCCTGCGCGGCGGCTCCTGGCGCGTCAACATGGGCTTCGCCCGCGCCGACTTCCGGCTCGACGGCCTGCCCGAGGACCGCATGGGGGGCAGCAGCTTTCGGGTGGTGACGGGGGATTGAGGGCACGGGCTGGAAAGAGGACTTGTCCGCGAATGAACGCAAATGAACGCAAAGAAGAGAAGATCAGCGAGGTCGCTATGCCTTGGAACATCGCGAGTGCGAAACAACAGTTTTCCGATCTGGTGCGCCGGGCGGTCGTCGAACCCCAACTGATCTACAACCGCAAGCGCCTGGTGGCCGCGGTAATCGATGCGGCGCAGTACCAGGCGTTCAAGGAATGGTCGGAACAGGCAAACCGGCGCACCCTTGGAGACGAACTGGCCGAACTGCGTCAGATCATGGACGAGGAGGACTACGCACTGGTGCTGGCGCCGCGCTCTACCAGGCCCAACGCCCTGGTCCAGACGCTGGAGGAGGACGGGCGTGACCTATTATGCTGATTGCCGCCACGGCCTGGGCTCATGACCTGACCTTGGCGACCCGCAATACGCCCGATTCCGGGCCGGACGGGGCATTCGCCCGTCCGCAATGTTTGCTCGGGACCCGCGGGTCTGCCGTACTCTCGGCGACGGAATAAACGGTTGGGACGGGGCGAATGCCCCGTCCCGCCGTGGGAGCGGCTTCAGCCGCGACGGGACGACGGCAGCTTGCGAGGTCCCCGGGGGAGCGGCCTCCGGCCCGTAGGGTCCGCTGCGCGGACCGAGGGCAGGTATCCGGCAGATTTCGGCAAGTCTCGGCCACGGGGAGCAAAGTCGAGTCTTGAGCCGTGATGGGCTTGGTCAGCAGGGAGGTACAGGTCCTAGGCGACCGACCGGGAGCCCGGTATACTGTCGGAAAGACCGCCTTATCCTTGACTTTCACCGCGGATTGCACTGACTTTGCCCAGGCCGTACATCTGCTCGACCCCCAAGAGGCGCTAGGATCGAATCACTAGCAAGTAGCTGGAGAAGCCGTCAAGACCATGGAAGACGAGAACGAGACATATAAGACCATTGCAGAGGTCGAACCGCTGAACGACAATCGGCGAACCGACTATCTGAAGAAGCGATGGGGGATTAACGATCTTCGCGTTCGTGGGCGACTGGAGAAAGGACACAATGACCATTGGTGGTTGACCGATGTCAGGTCCGCGGATGGTACGCTACTGAGGTATCCGTTGGCGGACTTTGAATCGGAACCAGGCTTGGGAAACCGAGAGGTCTTTGTCTGCACGGATGCGAATGCTGTCCTTAACGGCTGCCTGCCGAACAGCGAAGTCAGTGCCCAAGTGCGTCTCGCGCCCACTCATGAGCGACGCAATCGGAAGAATCCAATACGGATCGCTGCCGACCCCAATTCGATCGAACGGCTAACCCGGATTTCAGCCGAGAATGTTTATCACAACCAAGACGGCAGCATTGAACTCGAGGAAACACTCTGTCGGGGTTACATCAACGAGCATTGCTCGGCGGCCCAGGTCGAGTTGGACCGGCTAGCTGAACAAGTCGATCACCTCAAGCAGAAGTCGGCCGACGTTGCCACCGATCTCCACACCAAACGGCGCGAGCGCGAACAGGTGCAGGAGGAGCGGGATGCCGCTAGCCAGGAGCTTGCCGAGATCAAGGAAGAACATCAACGGTTGGCCCAAGAGGTCGAGGATGACTTCGCTGCCAAGCGTGAGCAGCATGAGCAGGACGCGCGTGCGCGGGAGGCGGAACTTGCAGCCGACTACCATGCGCAAGAACTCGCGATACAGCAAGAACTCGAAGCCATCGAGGAGGAACTCGCGGTGGCTCGCAAGGAGCGCGATCGGAAACGCGATGAGATCAGCAGCCAGACCGGCGCCTTACGGGCCGTAACCGTTTAGCCCCCCCCTGTTCTTAGCCCCCTCGCGGACGGCGTGACGTAGTTTCGGCCAGCCACGCCCGGTCCGCACAGCGGACCCTACGGGGAGGCTGCGCGCCCGTAGGGTCCGCTGTGCGGACCAGCGACCGCGCGGCCAGCGGGATGGCCGGGAGTCGGATGAATGCCTCGCCGACGATCATAAGCCTACGCGACAAAGCTCGACGGTCCTGGCAAACTATGGCCCAAGCTTCTATACGAGAGTGCGCCAGCGCCGCCACGCCCCCGCCATGCACCTGAGCGATCACGACCTCAGACAATTCGACGACGCCTACCTGCAGACGCTCACGTCGGCGCAGGCGCGGGTGCTGTTGGGCAAGGCGCTGGCGGACCTGAAGGCGGCGCGCGAGCGGCTGGGGCAGAACCCCTCCAACAGTTCGCGGCCACCGAGCACGCGGCTGCCGTGGGAGGGCACGGGCGGTCAGGACACGCCCGCTGGCCAGCCCGACGTCCCCGCGGGGTCGCAGGACGGGGCCGCTGCGGCAGACACCCCCGGCGACGCTGAGCCGGCGGGGCCGGCGGCGCCCCGGCCGCGCCGTCAGGGCTCGCACCGGACGGTCACCGGCCAGCCCCCCGGTCGGCGCCCGGGCAGCCCGGGGCACAGCCGCACCCAGCACCTGCCGGTGGACGCCGAGCAGCCTCACCGGCCAACCTGCTGTGCGGGGTGCGGCCAGGCGTTGACGGATGCTCATGTGGCGCGGGCACACAACGCCCGCTACGAAATCGAGCTGATCCAGCCCGGTGCCGGCGCGACCGGACTGCTCCTGCGCCAGACCAAGCACATCTATTTTGAATGCTGCTGCGATTGCGGCCACTGGACGCAGGCGCAGCCGGGGCGCGCGGCGGGCGAGGTCGAGTGGACGGTGGCCCTGACCGAGTGGCATTTGGCCGGACCGTTGCTAGTGTCCTTCATCTGCGCCTTGAGCCAGCGCATGCGGTTGTCGCGGGCGCGGGTCCGTGAGTTTCTGTCCGATTGGCTGGGTCTGGAGTTGTCGAGCGCGACCATCAACCAGTGCCTTCACGAAGCCGGACGGGCGGTGGCCCCGGTGGTCGAGGCGGAACTCTACGCGGCGGTGCGCAATGTCGAACTGCGCTATGCCGATGAAACCAGTTGGAAGGAGCATGGTCGGCTGCGGTGGCTGTGGGTGTTCACCTGTGCCACCGCCACGCTGTTCGTCGTTGGCAAGCGCTCGGTGGAGGTCGTGCGCCAGGTGCTCGGCGAGACCTTCAACGGCTGGTTGATGAGCGACGGCTTCTGGGCCTATCGCGACCTGGACCAACGGCTGCGCTGCCTGGCCCACCTGATCCGCAAGGCCCAGGCGCTGGAAGATGGCTTGGAACCGGCGGCCCAGCGCTTTGGCAGCGAGATCCTGACGGTCATCGCGACGGTGATGGCCGCCGTTTACGACGCCCGCGGCGCCCCGCCCCCCGTCGGGGTGTTGCGCGCACGGCATGCGCGGATGCTCAACGCCCTGCTCGACGAGTGCCTGCGTCAGGTCGATGCGCCGCATGAGAAGATGCGCGCGCTGGCGCGCGAGTTGTTCAACGACTGGGACACCTTCTGGGTGGTACTCGACCATCCGGAGTTGCCGTTGACCAACAACGAAGCCGAGCGCGCCCTGCGCCACTGGGTCATCGCCCGCCGCATCGGCATGGGGACCCGCACCGCGCAGGGCACCCGCGCCTTCGCCCACCTGGCCAGCGTCATCGAGACCTGTCGCAAACGCGCCGTCTCGCCCTGGCCGTATCTGGCCGAGGTAGTCCGCCAGCGCCGCCAAGGGCTTCAGGCCCCGCCGTTGCCCTTACCTGCCATCTGACCGATCGCCGCGACCGGCCGTGATCATAATTGCGGCCCGGCCGCGGCTGGCACGCGTCGCAGCCGGGGTCGCTCCTACGGCGTCGGAGCGGTTCCCGGCCGCGACGGGCCGCCGCAAGGGCTGATGGCCGGATTTATGATCAAGGCCGCCGCGACCCGCCGGGACTCCTTGGCACCCAGCACCCAGGGGGGGCTAAACGGTTACTACGGGCCTATGTGAAGCCCCAAGTCGACCTGTTGCGCCGGTTGGAACTGATCACCGACGCCCAGCGGCATGCACTATTTCCCAATGACAATGCACCCGTAGACCCGGCGCTCGCGGACTGGCCGGAATTCGACGGCGACACCCCAGGCGCAATCTGTCATATCCAGCGTTATCTCTTCGGCACCGGGATCGGCTATCCCTGGGACCTGCTCGCCAACTTCCACGCGCTGCTCTGCACCGGCGATCTGATCATCCTCTCCGGCCTGTCCGGGTCGGGCAAGACGAATCTGGTGAAGTCCTATGCCAAGGCGACCGGCAATGTGGCGAAGATCATCTCGGTCAAGCCCAACTGGACCAGTGCGGAGGACTTGATTGGATTCTACAACCCGCTACAACGCGCCTATACCGGAACCCCCTTTATCGAGGCCCTGTTCGCGGCCAGCCGCGATCCGGGGCGGCTGTACATCATCTGCCTGGACGAGATGAACCTGGCCCGGGTCGAATACTATTTTGCCGACTTTCTGTCGCAGTTGGAGGAGCGTAAAGACCCAAGCATTGATCTCTATCCGGACGACGAGGCCGGACACGTACTGACTGAGTTGCGCGTGCTCGTTCAGGCATTGTTGGGCCTGTCACTGGACCTGAATGCCGCAAGCCTTGAGACCCTGCTCGCCGACCGACCGACCATGGCGCTGCTCGCCGAGCGCCTGGCGCTTGCCGATGGCGAGTCGTTTCCTCAGTTGCACGCACGCATCCGCCGCATGCTCTCCGGCGCACTGACGGTACCCTCACGGCTACCCATCCCCGGCAACGTGCGTTTCGTGGGCGCCGTCAATATGGACGATACCACACACTACCTGTCGCCAAAAGTGCTCGACCGCGCCCATGTGCTTCAGTTTCAAAGTCCTCTTGAATATTGGGACCAAGTCAGGAAGGAGGTTGGCGGAGCGGACCGTTCGCCGCATGGTATTCGCATTCCGGCATCCCGGTTTCCTAATAGAGCCGCGTACCCTGAATATGACGCAGCCGATCCGTTGGTTGCATCTTTGACGCAGTATGCGAAGGAATTTCTCGCGCCGCTGGGGATCGAACTCGGCATGCGACCCATGCGCCAGGCGATGCTCTATCGCGACCGGCTGGCGGAACTCTACGAGGCTAACGGATTGAATCAGGTTGCGTTGAACAATCTGTTGCGTCAAAAGCTGCTGCCCCGCTTATCGTTCGATGGCAAGCAACGGGCTCGGGGTCGCGGCGAGCAAAGCTGTGCCGCGATTGTCGATGCGCTGCGGCGCCGGCTTGCCGATGATCTGCCGGACTTTAAGCCCTTCAATGCCAAACGCGATCTCGACGTATTGGTCGCCCGTGCCGAGGCCAACGACGGCATCTTCAACTATTGGGCCTGATGGACAACTCGCCCTCTTTTGAACTGCGGATCATTCGGGTGGCCTGGGCAAAGCAGGACATCCCGCTTGCTGTCGAGGTCGCCCAGTATCCCATTCCATTGCAGCCCGACGGTACAGGTTGGATCGCCGAAATTGCAGCCTATCCGGTCCTGCCGTCGGCGGGTGGCGGTCAATTGGCAGTTCAATTGCCGCCCGGTGCCCCGGCGCCGGTGTTGATCGCGGCTGACGATCGACCCGTCCCGATGGTGCCGATCCGCGCGCCTGATGGGCCTGAGTGGTGGATCGAGAAGGGCAAATGGAGAAACGCGAAGAACGGGAACTACCATGACGCCCCACTGTGCCGCCACGCCGGCGATGCGCGGCTACAAGTGGGCGATGATCGGATCCGATTGCAGGTCTACGCGCCGGGCTTCGAGGGCGGCGACTTCGATGCATTGCTGGATGAGTTCCGCAATGGTGCCTGGCAACTGATCCTGGAGCCCTCGAGCCCGACGCGCGGGACCGATCGCCGCGCGGACGGCGGCGTCGATCCGGTCTTTCTGGAGGCGGTTTCCGCATTCATCCGTTATGCCGGACGGGCGCTGGACCAGCCGCATCGCGAGTTGCGCGAGGTGCGTGAGCTGCAGCCAATCGAGCGGGTGCGGCCCCATACCGGCACCTTCCGGGAATTGGCCACGCGTGGCGCACCTCGGCGGGTCAGCGGGCGTGGGCACGTCGCAAGCTTCGACACACCCGAGAACCGGCAACTCCTGGCGATGTGCGGGCGCCTTGGCCGCACATTGCGGGCGCTGAACGCGGGTGCCCAGGGGGCGGCGAGCGATTTCATCCGCCGGGCACTAGCAGACGATGATAGAACGCGCTTGATGACCGATACGCTTGGTAGATCAAAGGTTGACGCGCGAGGGCTGGAGCGATTCATCGCAGAGTTGGAGTCACGACTCGGTTTGTATGGTGTAGCAAAGAACCAACTTCTCATTGGTTCAGGCTCTGCTCAAGGCGCAGAACTGCTCGTCATCGACAACCCGATGGTCGATGCTGCCCGTGGAAAACCCGGTTTCTGGGGCATCGGCGTTTGGGGTCATGGTAAACGCGAGCGAGTTCGGTTGAATTTCTCAAGCGACACGGGAACTCTTGCATCCGTCTTCTGGAAGAAGAATCCTTATGGCAAGCGTAATTGCTATCGGCTTTCTGGGGGTTTTCAGCACGTCAATCATGGACAGTCTGATGCCGGGGATTGGAGTATCTGGGAAGTTCGATTTCTGAACAGCATCGAGTCGGACCTGGAGCCGGGACTGCGGGGAGAGATCGACTCGCTCCGCGGTCGGCAAGCCTCTCTTGCCCAGCGGGATTTCTTGGAATTCCTGAACCGCCGCGACGCTCAGGATCAAAGCCGGGATATCGAAGAGGCCCAGCGCTCAGCAGAACGACTGCGTGCCGCCAGCGCGATTTGGCACGGGATGGTAGAACAACTGACGCCCCTGGCCCATCAGGTTTCGACCCTTGAGACACGCGCGAAGAAGCTCAGCGTTCGCACCGCCCGTCACTCGGCCTTCACCGGCTCAATGACCTATGTACTGAATCCCGACTATCGCGCCGCCTTGGGTGCCTATCGACGCGCCCTGGACGCGGCGGGGCTGACGAGTTCCCAGCTCGACGGTCTCCTGCGGCTGGAAGACCTTGGCATTCTCGACCTGCCGACGATTTACGAGCGTTGGTGCCTGCTGCGCATCGTCGCGGTGTTGCGCGAGCACTTCCATCTGACGCCGCCCGCGGATTTTCGGGACCGGCTGCTCGGCTGTGTTACCGGCCAAGGGACTTTGTCACTGCGATTCGCGGGACCTGCGACCGGACGCGACCTGCTGTTTGAATACCAGTCCGGGCTGCCGCGTACCGACCGCCCGGAATCACAATGGCCCAGACCCGATTTCGCGCTCACGGTGCTACCGCATAGCGGTTGGGATACAGACACCGAACCCTGGTCAGGCAATCGTTGGGACGCGGATGCTTCTGCACATCCACGGCTCATCCTCGACGCGAAGTGCAAGCCGTTCGGCTGGATTGGCGACAAAGGCGCCGGGCCGAGCCTCATCGACGAGTTGGATGAGCTCATTGCCCGGCGCGGGTACCGGGAGCCCGGCGACAATCGGGTCTTCGTGCTCCACCCTGGCCGCGGGGCCGATTCCGGCGCTGCGGGCTCCGCATACTGCCATTATGGCGGGGCTCATCTGGTTCCGGAAGCCGAAACCCGTCCGGTCTGGGATCAAGAGAACCCGGACCACCGACATGGCGCAGTCCTGTTGCGGCCGGGAGTCTCCGATCCACTCGCCCGGTTGATCCTGATGCACCTGTATCTCGGGCTCGACGACAGCCTGGGCGCCTACGACAATCGGTCGCCAAGGTATCCGCTGATCTGCCCAGCCTGCGGCGGTACAGAAATGATGGATCGGCCGCCGCCAGGTACGCCCGAAACCGATCGTCCCGGTCGCGCCTGTTGGTGTCGCGCTTGCGGTCGAATGCTGGTTTGGAACGTCAGCGCCGGCTGTGGAACCCATTTGTTCAAGTTAGGGGGCTACTGGACCTTCCACGAGACCCATCCGCTCGACCCCTACAATATCTGCTGCCCCCATTGCGGCGATTATATGCCCATTGCCAGTGAAGACCCCGGGCCGGATGAATTCGATAGACGCTACGACCAGAGGAAACCGCCATGGCCACGGTGAGCCGGACCCTGTTCATTGATGAATCCGGTGACTTCACCAGGAGCCTGAGCTGGGTCGTCAGCGGCGTTCTCTGTGCCGGCGCACCGGAGGTCGCGGAGAAACGGCTCGCGGCGGCACTGGAGCCAGTCCTGCAGCGCTTGCGCATCCCGACCGTCGCGGACCTGCACCTGACCGAATTGCGAAAGACGCGAGGCAACACGGAGGCGACCGACATCGCTCGCACCGTGCTCGCTGCGGTCTGGAGCTCCGGAGTCGTGACCAGCATGCTTGTCGTCGAGAACACCCGCGGCGCGGGACTGAAGGATAGCGAGCGCACCTATCGGTTGATGTTGCTGGACCTGTTGGCCCTGGCGGATGCAGCACTGCCGGAGGACCGCGAGGATGCGCCGCTACAGGTCATCGTGGCGAGGCGCCAGCGGCGTGACGGCACGCTGATGTCGACCCGCGAGGACCTGTTGGCCGACGTGGTGCTGCGCATCGAGGACTCGGTGGAGGTCGGACTCGCCGCGCGCGGGCTGCTCGCGCGGCTCGATGCCCATGATATGCACATCTGGCCAGCCGCGCAGTCCGCCGGTCTCGCGGTCGCGGACTTCATCGCGAATCTGACCTACAACCGCCGCTGTCGGGAGAGCCGTGCGCTGTTCGCCGCGCTGGTAAAGCGGGATCGGCTGCGGCTGTTTGAGGGCCTCGGCGGCTATGCCGAGCGGCGGGCGCGGATCGCCGAACGCGACGGCGATCTGGCCGCGGCCCTGGCACGCTGGGCGTTGCTCGACTGCGGCACGCAGGCTGACTGCGACGGGCGCCGCGCGACTGCCCTCGCGCACCTGTGGCGCCGGGTGCTCGGCTGCGGCACAGCGGGGCCGATGGCGACGCTGGAGGCCGTACTCGAGCGCCTGTGGCGTGCGCACAAGGCGCCCCAGGACCACCACTTGCTGGCCGCCGCGCTAACACGAATCGAGTCCGCGTTGCTCGCCACCAACGGACCACCTGCCCAGCTCTGCCGGCTGCACAACCTGATGCACCAGGTCGCGAACCAGATGGGCGACCTGCCAACCGCCGAGCGGATGCTGGCTGGGCAGTCCGCGTTGTCCACGGCGACCGCTATGGACCCGAGCCTGTTTCACCTGATGCTGGACGCACAGGTGTTGCGCACGTTGACCGAGGAGTTGCGACTCGATTTCGCCGCGGCGCAACGCCATGCACGCAATCATCTGCGGCTGACGAAACAGTACGGAACCATCTGGGAACAGTTGGACGACGCGCCGCGGCTGAGCGGCTTCGTGCAGTCGCGGCTTTGGCTCAGGGCGCGGATGACGCTCATCCGGGCGCTGCTGCTCGCGCGGGAGCCGGCTGACCTGGTCGAGGCTGGCACACGGCTGGACGAGATCGACGCACAGACGCTCAACGAGTCAGACCGGTCGCGCCTGTTCGGCTATCGCGTGTGGCACGCGGTGCATCAGGGGCGCTCCGCCGATGCCCTGGAACTGGCCGAAGCGTTGATCGAACGTCACAATGATCCGTTCGCGTTGCAGCACACCGCGCGGGCAGCGGCGGACGCGGCCTTGTTGAACAGCGGGGCACCGACCGGGGGTCTCATGAGGCTACTGCGCATACTCCGCGCCCGTGCCGACGGCCTCGTTGGTCATCCGGGCGAGCTCGTCTGGCGCGATATCGGCGTACTGGAGTGGCAGGCCGGAGGCAGACAAAGGGCGGCATGTGATGCTTTCACCCGCAGCCTCAAGATCAGCGCCGCCTTGCCCGACAGCCCGGTCAATCTCTGGAATCGCCTCGTCATTGAAGTCCATCGGGCACAGCGGTGCGGGCAGACTCCGCCGGTCCGTCGCTTGCCGGCGGCCGTGCTCCGTCTAGATGAGCAGGCGCGCAGGATGGTGGAGGATACTGACCCGGTGCAGGGATATCGCCGTATTAGTCCATATTGATCGATCGTGGTCGACTCAATCGGCATCGGGGAAATAGGACACATACTACAGATCACCGACCGGAACCAACCGAATGCCCGCCTGGAAGCCAATCGGGATCGCGGCCGTTCGCCCGCACGCAGCGACCCGCACCCCTCATCGCCGCAACGCACCACCGCTGCATCGCCACAGCGCGCCCGACGGCCAGGCGATGCAGTCGCAGGCACCCCCGCCGCCGCGCCGTTCGGTCCGGTGCCTGGGCGCCGGAGCCGACAGGCCAAGGGCGCGGCCCTGTCATCCGCCGCCAAGCAGTGCGTCCAGGTCCAATTCGGCGGCCTCGAAGGGTGGGATGCGGGCGCGGCCCTGACCTTTCAGCGTAACGCTCGTGCGGGGACAGGAACAGGTCATCGATGGTCTTGAGCTTCAGCGCCTCCACTGGTCACCTCCGGCAATGCAGCTTAGTAAGATCGCCAAGGACTATTGCATCGAGCATCAATCCCCGTGGACGACTTAGACGGTCTGGTCTATTTCGGTCTCCGGCCGCGCTGCGACGCCGCGGTAACCTGCGACGCTGGGGCAGTTTGCAAGGCCTCGTTGCGGCTGAAGCCGCTCCCACAGCGTCGCTGCGCGACTGTCAGGGAACGCTGAGCGGGGCCGATCACAGCAGGCTCCAGCTCGCCGCGTCGATGCCGACGCAGAAGAGTCCGCTGATACATATCGGGATTCCGCATGGCGTCCTCCTCGGCAGCGGTGGACACAGAGGCTACCCCGGTCCAGTGCGCAACTCAAGCATGTAGGCACTCGAGCGGTGCTCGGTCCGCACAGCGGACCCTACGGGGCTAATTGTTAAGTATTTTTCAGACAAATCGCAGCCGGGGGCTTGTTTGTGTATACCTATTTTGGGTATGCTCATACCCAATATGGGCACAAAATCTCCAGCCGCCTCGAAGTCGCCATCTGCGCCGCGCGGCGCGGGCCTTGCTGACGCACTGTTCACCGGCACCCAGCAGCGGGTGCTGGGGCTCTTGTTCGGCCAGCCTGATCGGAGTTTTTACGCCACGGAACTGATCGGCTTGGCGGGCTGCGGCTCGGGCGCCGTGCAGCGCGAGTTGGCGCGCCTGGCCCACGGCGGGCTGCTGAGCGTCCGTCCCGTCGGCAACCGCAAGCATTACCAGGCCAACCCGGACTCGCCCGTATTCGCAGAGCTGTGCGGGCTCGCCCAGAAGACGGTCGGCCTGGCGGAGCCCCTGCGTGCGGCCTTACAGCCGTTAGCGCCGCGGATCGACGCCGCCTTTGTGTTTGGGTCGGTGGCCAAACGACAGGACACCGCGACCAGCGATATCGATCTGATGTTGGTCAGCGACACGCTGAGCTACGCCGATGCCTATGGGGCGCTGGAGGGCGCCAGCGCCCGTCTGGGCCGGACGGTGAACCCGACGATCTTATCGCGCGCGGATTTGGCCGCGCGGTTGAGCGACGATAACGCCTTTGTCACGCGCGTGTTGTCGCAGCCCAAGATCTGGCTGATGGGAGGACAAGATGCCCTCGGCGTTTGATAACCTGTGCGGCCCCGGAAAGCCGCTGAAATCCGAGCCGCCTGATGCGAAGAAGTTTGCCGATGCGCCCGACCAGCCGGGAGAGCGCGGCGCGCAGGCCGCCAGGCTTGCGGGGCGGGGCCAGCTCGAGGCGCTCTCGGGACTCTGCGCTGGTGACACCGCTGCAGCGGTGTCACCCATGTGTTGGCCGCTGTGCGGCCCGGACCAACGGGCGCTTGCCACGGTCGCGATCAGCGCCCTGGCCTCGCGGCGCACAGCGCCTGACACAGGCGTGACACCGCTCGAGAGACTGTGAAAGTATTATGCTATGGTAAATCATAGAGATTGCTCAGCGCCCCGAGGCGAAATCGGGGCGAAATCGGCACAAAATAGCAATTTTCGGCGCTTTTCTCTCGAAACCGTATCACGACTAAGCGCTATGTAACTGATAAAAAAGGCTCGAATACTTGCCCAGTCTCTCGAGCGGTGTCACGAGAGCGGGCACCAGGGCAAGACCCCAGCAGGCCAGGGCGGCATAGAGTCCGGGGCTGGCGGCGACCGTCGCCTTTTCGGCGGCCACCAGCCACAGCGCGGTTGCATAGAGACCGGGCACGGCCAGCTCCAGCGTGATCAACTGTCGGGCCAGTTCGTCCAACGGTCAGCGCACCAACCGATCGCCTGCCGCCCACCCTCGGTGGGCGCTCCCCTCACCCGGCCCTCGGTCGTTCGGCCGCAGCCCGGAAGGGGTGCGGGCGTCGAGCCTCAGAAGAACGACTTGATGACCAGCGAAGCCACGCCGGCCAACATCAGGCCGAGCATCCATTGAAGCAGTGTGCACTTGCCGGTCAAGTCGCGGCACTGGTTCAGTTTGGTTCTTCCTTATCCTTATGTTTTTGTAGTATTTTTATAACCTGGGCTGTCGAACTCTAAGGACCTCATCCCACGAGAGTCCCTGCTGGAGAATCCCCAGAGCCACCGCAGGAACCTGTTTTGTCGTGAAGTGGCTGCGAATAAAGTTATGGACAATCCACAACATATCCAATGTTCTTTGCAAACCAGAAATGCTCTTCGCGTACGTATTCGTTCGGCGGCGATAAGCAGAATTCTTTCGCCGAAATGAAGCGTTCGATGCTTCCAAATGATTAGCATGAATATCGGCTGGCGTCACATCTTGATCGGTTTCTGGATGCTCCGGATGAGGGGTTTCGTATTTGGGACGCGAGTGCCCCGTTCTATCAGTTCCTTTCCCTTTATTCTTAAGGCGCACCTTCACACCGCGACGAAGCACTTTCGGTGGGCGGCCGCGTTTTCCGGTTCGCAATACTTCGTGGCAAATTTCAAACAGGAGATTGCCATACCGACGTTCCCCGTCGGTGACTAGAGTGACATCGCCAGTACGCAGGATGACATCTCTAAGTATTTGTATGGCATATGAAAATAGGCTGCGATCCTTTTTCCCGCACTGAAGCGCCCAGATAAATCGACTTGCCCTTTCCATCAGTACGATCGTCCAGCCTTCACAATCCTCCGGGGGGACATTCCTATTCACTTTCGTATAAAGCTCATCACCTTCGATCAGTTGCTCAATAAAGGTGTGCGTCAGGGCATATATGACCAGCACATCCTTGCAATCGGCCAGGCGACGCTCCCATAGGAGCAACGTATTCTTCGCAATCGCGAAGGCCCGGCAGGCGGCGTTCAAGCCGATCCCCTCAGTGCGCGTTTTGAGCACTTGAATGATGAAGCTGGTCGGTTTCCTGAGCCCCTCGATAAGGGTGGCTTTGGTCTCGGAAAAGAGCCTATTGCAACTTTGACATCGCCACAGCAAACGCGTACCGTTATGACCGGTTTGATACGTCTTGTGATGCCGACAATTCTGTGAATTGCAATGAGGGCATGTCCATTGTCCGTTCAAGAAGTTCTCACTTATTCAAAAAGTGACGGAAACCCGCGCCGAACTAGATATATTACATATATTTCAATGTCTTGTAAACAGGAATTAAACTGAACCAGTGCCCAAGTCGCTGCGAAGCAGCGTTATCCTGGCGTCCAGATCATTGCGCAAAAGGTCGATTTTCCCCTCCAGGCGCTCGATGTCGCGCGCGCTGGCCACCTTAAGATGAGGACAGCACATCAGCCAGGGCTTGTGCTTCGGCCTTGGCTTGCTGGGGAGGAAATCCGCCCGCTTCCAGGCGCTCGGCATACTTGAGGGTGTCGAAGGTGATGGCGGTCATGGTTCGCTCCTGGTGTGGCTGCTTGGGCAGCCTAAGCCCGGGAGGGGTGCGGGTGTCAAGGGCCGGGCGGAACGCGGGTGCGATCAGAACTGATGTGGTGACCGAGATCCCGGGTACGCTGTCCTGGTCGTTGTCGTTGTCGTTGTCGTGATCGGATTGTTCGATTACGACAACAACAACGACGCCCGGCGCGTGAGAAGATCCGGTCGCTGCAGGGTGCACCGTGCGGATCGGTCGCCCCCGCGCAAACGCGCCTGCCTTCCGGGCTGCCCGATCGCCCCCACATCCGGGTGACTGGAACCGCTCCGCCAACCGCCGCCCCACCCGCCCCATGCTCGAAATCGCCAACCTCTCCCGCCAGTTCAACGGCCGCCGCGTGCTGCAGGACCTCTCGCTGCGCCTGCGCCCTGGCGAGTATGTGGCCGTCGTCGGCGAGTCCGGGGTCGGCAAGTCGACGCTGCTCAATCTGATCGCCGGGCTGGACCGGCCCGACGGCGGGCGGCTGGCGCTCGACGGGGCCGACTACGCCGACCTCGATGAGGATTCGCTGACGCGGCTGCGGCGCGACAAGCTGGGCTTTGTCTTCCAGGCCTTCCATGTGCTGCCCCACCTCACGGTGCTGCAGAACGTGGCCCTGCCGCTGTGGCTCCAAGGGCACAGCGGCGCGGCGGCGGCGGGACCGGCGCAGCAGCTGCTGGAGGCCGTGGGGCTGGGTGGACGCGCGGGGAGTTGGCCGCGGGAGCTGTCCGGCGGTGAACTGCAACGGGTGGCGATTGCGCGGGCGCTGGTCCATGGCCCGCGCCTGGTGCTGGCGGACGAGCCGACCGGCAACCTGGACCCGGCCAACGCGGCGATGGTGCTCGCCCTGCTCGCCGCGCGCATCCGCGGGGCGGGCGCGATCGGCATCCTGGTGACCCATTCGCCGGCGGGGGCGCAGACCGCCGACCGGGTGCTGCACCTGACGGCCGCGGGGCTCGCCGGGTGAGGCTGGCGCCGGTCTTTCTCGGCTCGCTCGCCCGGCGGCGGGTGGCGACCCTGTTTTCGCTGATCGCCATCGTCCTGGGGGTCGCGCTGGGCATGGCGGTGCAGGCGGTCCACGAGGCGGCGCTGACCGAGTTCGGCCGCGGCCTGCGCACCATGGCCGGTGAGGCGGACCTGCAGGTGGTGGGGCCGCGTGGGGGCTTCGACGAGGCACTCTATGCCCGGCTCGCCGCGCGCCCCGAGGTCGCGGAGGCAAGCCCGGTGGTCGAGGTGGATGCGCAGATCGTGGGGCGGCTGGAGTCGCTGCAGTTACTCGGGGTCGATGTATTCCGGTTGGCGCCCGTCACACCGGCCCTGCTGCCCCGGCCGGCGGAGGCAGCCGCTGCGGATGCGGGCAGGGACGCGGGGTCGCTCGCCGCCCTGGCCGAGGACAGCCTCTTTCTCAGCGCGGCAGCACAGGACGCCCTGGGTCTCAAGACGGGCGAGCGGCTCCAGTTGCACGCCGGTACCGAATCTCTGGAGGTCCGCATCGCCGGCGACCTGCCGGGCAGCCCGGACCACCGCCGACTGGCGGTGATGGACATCGCCGCCGTGCAGGCGCGGTTCGCCAAGCTCGGGCTGCTCACGCGCATCGACCTGCGGCTGGCCGAGTCGGTCGCACCGGGTGCGGCGCAGGCCGCCCTGCAGGCCCTGCTGCCGGCCGGGGTGCTGATCGAGGAACCCAGGGCCGCGGAGGACCAGGCGGCCAACCTGTCGCGCGCCTACCGGGTCAATCTGACCATGCTCGCGGCCATTGCGCTCCTGACCGGCGGCTTCCTCGTCTTCTCGGCCCAGGCGCTCTCGGTGGTACGCCGCCGCACCGAGTTCGCCTTTCTGCGCGCCATCGGCCTGGCGCGGCGCGACCTCTTCGCCTGGCTGGTGGCGGAGGGCGCGCTGGTGGGGCTGGCGGGGGGCCTGCTTGGCGTGGCCCTGGGTCATGGCCTGGCCTGGGGGCTGCTGGCGGTCCTGGGCGGGGACCTGGGCGCCGGGTATTTTTCCGGGCTGACGCCGCGGCTCCAGTTCCAACCGGGGGTCACGGCCCTTTATGTGGCGCTGGGCGTGCTGGCCGGCGTCGCCGGCGCCTGGCTGCCGGCGCGCGAGGCGGCCACGGTGTCGCCGGCCCAGGCGCTCAAGGCGGGCGACGAGGCGGCCCTGCTGGGCGGTCACGGGCACCCGCGCCTGGGGCTGGCCCTGGTGGCGGCGAGCCTCCCCGCCTGCTGGATCGCGCCCGTGAACGGGTTGCCGCTGGGCGGCTATCTGGCGGTCGTGTGCCTGCTGGCGGGGGCCGTGATGCTGTTGCCGGTGCTGGCCGCCGGCGTCGCCCGGCTGCTGCCGCGGCGCGGCCCGGTGTCGGCGCGACTCGCCGCGGCCAGGCTCGGCGCCGCACCCGGGCACGCGGTGGTGGCGGCGGCCGGGGTCCTGACCAGCGTCGCGCTGGCGGCGGCGATGGCGATCATGGTCGCCTCCTTCCGCGGTTCGGTCGACGAGTGGCTGGACCAGGTCCTGCCCGCCGACCTCTACCTGCGCCCCGGCAAGGTCCAGACCAGCGGCTATCTGGATGAGGCGCTGCAGGCGCGGATCAGGGCCGTGCCCGGGGTCGGGGAGGTGCGCTTCACGCGCCACGACAGCCTGCGCCTGGCCCCCGGGCAGGCGCCGGTCGCCTTGCTGGCCCGGCCGGTGTCCGCCGACGGGCACGAACTGCCCCTGGTCGGGGCGACCCGACCCGGCGGCGGCGAGCCGGCCATCTGGGTCTCCGAGGCGGTGCAGGACCTCTACGGCTGGCGGCCCGGCCAACGGGTGGAGGTGCCGCTCGCCGGGCGGCCGGTCGCCCTGCATGTAGCCGGTGTCTGGCGCGACTATGCGCGCCAGACCGGGACGGTGATGATCGACCTGGGGGACTATCGGCGTCTCACCGGCGACCCCCTGGCGAGCGATGCGGCCATCGACCTGGCCCCCGGTGCCGCGGCGGATCAGGTGGCCGAGGCGCTCAAGGCCGCGGCCGGGCCGGGCGCGCTGGAGACCGCCCAGCCGGGGCTGATCCGCGGCATCACGCTGCGCATCTTCGATCGCACCTTTGCCGTCACCTATCTGCTGGAGGCGGTCGCGGTGGGCATCGGCCTGGCCGGGGTGGCGGCCAGCTTCGCGGCGCTGGCGGCGGCGCGGCGGCGCGAATTCGGCATGTTGCGCCACCTGGGCCTGACGCGCCGCCAGATCGGCTGGATGCTCGCCCTGGAGGGGGCCCTGGCGGCCGGGGTCGGGGTACTCGGCGGCCTGCTGGCGGGCGGGGCCATCGGCCTGGTGCTGATCGAGGTCGTCAATCGGCAGAGCTTCCACTGGAGCATGGACCTGCGGGTCCCCTGGGGCTCGCTCGCCTGGTTCGCCGCCGCCCTGACCGCCCTGGCGGCCCTGGCCGCGGTGCTCGCCGGCCGCCAGGCGATGCGGCAGGAGGCGGTGTTGGCGGTGCGGGAGGACTGGTGATCCCAGGAAAAGCAGTTTTAGCCGCAAATGAACGCAAATTGACGCAAATAATCAAAGACTCGCCTTTGCTGCAGGTTCATCGTCCGGGTGACGCCCGCGACGATGCCTAACCAGCCGATTTATTTGCGCTTATTCGCGTTCATTTGCGGCCGAATACTCTTTCTTGGGGTTACGGCCCCACCCCTTGATGTCACGCCCTTACAGGGCTGGCCTGAATTGCACGGTCAACCCAGGGCGTTGCCCTGGGCTGGTATGTCACGCCCCTTCGGGGCTCACGGCCATTGAAGTCTAGAGCGATGAATCGACGCACCCTCCTTATCACGCTCGCCAGCCTGCCGGTCTTGCGGGCCGCGGCGGCACCGGAGCCGGACCAGGTCCCGGAGTCGAATCGGGCCTCGGAATCGGATCAGACCCCGCCGGTCGTCTTCGACCCGGTACTCCCCGGCCGCACCCTGAGCTTCCCGTCGGACCACGGCGCCCACCCGGGCTTTCGCACCGAGTGGTGGTACGCCACCGGCTGGCTGACCTTGCCGGACGGCAGCCCGCTGGGCTTCCAGAGCACTTTCTTTCGCGTGCGCACCGGTATCGGGGAGCACAACCCCAGCGCCTTCGCGCCGCGCCAGTTGATCCTCGCCCACGCGGCCATCGCCGACCCGCGTCTGGGGCGTCTGCGCCACGACCAGCGCGCCGCCCGGGTCGGCCTGGGCCGCGCCGGGTGCGCGACCGGACAGACCGGGGTCTGGGTCGGCGACTGGCGCTTCGAGCAGGACGCGGACCGTTATCGGGCGCGGATCGACGGCGATGGATTCGGCTATGACCTGACGCTGGTCCCGGACGGCCCGCCGATGCTCAACGGCGCCGCCGGGTTCAGCCGCAAGGCCCCCGATCCCAGCAATGCCAGCTACTACTACAGCCGCCCGCACCTGCAGGTCAGCGGCACCGTGACGCTGGACGGCCGCCGCCAAGCCGTGACCGGCCTGGCCTGGCTGGACCACGAATGGTCGAGCGAGTACCTGCCCCCCGGCGCCAAGGGCTGGGACTGGATGGCCCTGAACCTCAATGACGGCAGCGCCCTGATGGCCTTTCGGATGCGCGGCGCCGCGGGTCAATCCATCTGGTCCGCCGCCACCCTAAGACCGGCCGGGGGGGCTGCCGAGGCACTGCCGCCGGATGCCGTCGCCTTCGAGCCGCTGCGCCGCTGGCGCTCGCCGCGCACCGGCATTGAGTACCCGATCGAGTGGCGGGTGCGGATCGGCACCCGGACCCTGCGGCTCGCACCCCTCATGGACGACCAGGAACTCGACAGCCGCCGCTCCACCGGCACCGTCTATTGGGAAGGCGCGGTGCGGGCGCAGGAGGATGGCCGGGAGGTCGGGCGGGGGTATCTGGAGATGACCGGGTATGGGGAGACGATCAGGGTGGGGTGAACAGGGACCGTGGAGGCGCCTGAGTAACGAGTCAAGAACAGGTTAAACACGACACAATCGTGTCGTTGTCGTTGTCGTTGTCGTTGTCGTTGTCGTTGTCGTTGTCGTAATCCTAATCGTAGAAACGCTGCAAATCGGCTTGCGAGGAAATCCTGGGCGCTACGATAACCTCGATTACGACAACGACAACGACAACGACAACGGTGCGGAGAGCATTCCTGATGTACTTGGTTCACTTATTAATGAACCGTTCCTGACGCCCGCAATCAGTTGCCATACCCCAAATCCTTGATGTCAGTCAGTTGACCATTCACGAAATGCAGAAACTGCATGAAACTGCTGGGACCGAAGTTATAGACCCATTCATCGATGTTGATCGGTTGATCGTAGACATAACCCACACCAGGCAGGTAGGCTATCCCCCGATCCTGCAATATCGCTTCACGCGAGGGCACCCAGTTCAGGATCGTTCTTCGATATTCGACACGGCTGTCGCGCTGATAAGGCTCCCCGCATTTGTCATAAACCTGCCGCATGGTGTCGCCGGTATATACCAGCACATTTCGACAATAGAATGGCGATGCCCAGGTACCTTGGGATATCACGGCCAGACACAAGGCGAGCGCCAACATCGACAGTTTCATCAGGACTCTCCAGCTTGAGTTACGGTTGCTCCGCGGTGGTACCGACCGGATCATTGCCAACCAAGGATAGACCATTTTCTGTGCGCTGCCGGGGCCTTCATCGTAAGTGCGGTCAAGGCCATCAGGACCGCAGTGATAGCACGCAACTCGTGTGCGACCGCCGCACACCTCGGCCGCCCCGGCGGCCGCCGGCAGCCAGGCGCATCGGTTCCCCGGCAAGTCAGGCACGCTTTGCTTTACCATTGCACCAGGCCCCGGCCAAACCCGGTGAAGCGCCGCCGGCCACGCCCGACCCCGCAGGTCACAAGACCAAGCCCCACCGCCGCCGGTGGTTCCCCCGCCACGAGCCGCCACGCATGACCTTCAGTCCCATCCTGACCCGCAAGCCCGCGATTGCCCGGGTTCTGCTGCTGATCTTCGCCTTCTGCGCCTGGTCCCTCACGGCGCCGGCCAACATCGCGCTCGCGCTGCTCGCCGCGCTGTTCCTGACCGAGGTCCCTGGTCACTGGCGGCAACTGCGCCGGGAGCCGGCCCTGCTGCTGGTCCTCGGTGTGCTGGCCATCACCAGCGCGCTGGCGTTGCGCGCCGCCTGGCTGTACCCGGACACCGCCGCGGACCAGTGGCGGGCGGTCTCGGCCTGGGTGACACCCTTGCTCTTCGTCATCCCCGCCTGGTGGCTGCGCCGCGACCCCGACCAGGTCTGGCCGCTGCTGGGGGCGGCCTTCCTGGGGCTGGTGTTCGGGGTCCTGCACAAGACCGACTGGTCCCTGACACCGCAGGTGCTGGCCGGGATGCGCTACCACTTCGGCTACGCCGCCCTGGGGCTCGCCTTCATCGCCTCGGTGATGCTGGTCGGGCTCTTTCTGTTCCGCGCCCGGATCACCGGGATGCGCATCGGCGGGCGGGCGCGGCCCCTGCTCGGCTGGGCGCTCTGGGGCCTGGGGCTCGCCTTCCTGCTGGTGGTCCTGGTGGTTACCCAGTCCCGCGGGGCGGCCGTCGGGCTTGCCGTCGTCGGGGTGCTCTACGCCCTGCTGCAATGGCTCAACCCGGGGCGCCAGGACGGGCGGGCACCGCGGCAGGCGCGCCTGGCCCTGGCCTCCGCGCTGCTGTTCGTCGCCCTGGCCGGGACCCTGCTGTGGACCACCAGGGGCCGTCAATTGGCGGATTTCAGGGAACTCACCCGCGGCAGCCAGGGCGAACTGAGTTACCACGAGGCGGCGTCCGTCGCCATCCGGCTCAATCTGGCGCAGGTCGGGCTCCAGGCCTTCAGCGCCCGCCCGCTGCTGGGCTTCGGCCCGGGAACCAGCACCACCGAGTTCCTGATACCGAGGCGGATCCTGGCGGTCTCCGACTACCAACTGGCCCATGCCCCGGCCGCCTCCCACCTGCACAGCGCGGCGATCGAGACCCTGGCCCGCTTCGGCCTGGTCGGCGTCCTCATCGCCGCCGCGCTGCTCGCGGTCCTGGGGCGCGCCTACCGCACCCTGTGGTCCGACCCCCGGGCGGCGCCGGACCTGCGCGCCTTCCTGACCCTGGGCGCCGTCATGCTGCTGCTCTATTGTCTCTACGACTTCCGCCTGATGAACCTGGATCTGCGGTTCTTCTTCATCCTGTTCCTCGGCATCCTCTACAGCGTCCAACTGCGCCCCGTGGGCGCCGGGCAGCGGTCCGGCGGATCATGACCAAGCCCCCGCGCCTGGCCATCTACTGCGGCCCCTTCGACGGCGGCAGCACCGCCAAGATCGCCGCCAGCCTGGCCAACGGCTTCGTCGCCCGCGGCACCCCCACGGATCTGCTGGTCACCGCCTCGCGCGCCCCCATCCCCGAGGCGACCGATCCCCGGGTGCGGGTGCTCGCCATGGGCCGTATGGGCCCCTGGACCCGAGTCCCGGCCATGGCCCTGTATCTGCGCCAACACCGCCCGGCGGCGGTCCTCACCCACCGTATCCGCGAGGACGTCTTCACCCTCAAGGCGGCGCGCCTGTCCGGCACCGGCACCCCGGTCTTCGTCACGGTGCACGGACGCATGAGTGTCAAGCTCGATCATCTCAAGGGCTGGAAGGGCCGCCGTCGGCGCGCCGAGGTCCTGCACTGGTACCGCCGCAACCGCGGCCTCGTCGCGATCTCGCAGGACACGGCGCAGGACCTGCACGCCCTCCTGGGGGCCGCGGCCCCGGTGACGACCATCCCCAACCCCATCGTCACGGCGCGGATGCTGGAACTGGCCCAGGCGCCGATCGACCACCCCTGGTTCCGCGCGGACCCGTCCGGGGCGCGCCCCCCGGTCCTGGTCTTCGCCGGCCGGCTGGAGGTGGAGAAGGACCTGCCGACCCTCCTGCACGCCTTCGCCCGCCTGCGCGCGGGACTTGACTGCCGCCTCCTGATCATCGGCGATGGGCGGCTGCGCCCGCAGATCGAGTCCGTCCGCGCCGACCTGGGGCTCACCGAGTCGGTCGACATGCCCGGCTGGGCGGCCAACCCCTACCCCTATCTGCGCCGGGCCGACCTGGTGGTGCTGTCCTCCTTCTGGGACGCCCTGCCGACGGTCCTGATCGAATCGCTCGCACTCGGCACCCCGGTCGTCAGCACCGAGTGCGGGGCCGGCCCGCGGGAGATCCTGGCCGACGGGCGCTTCGGCCCCCTGGTCCCGCCCGGCGACCCGCGGGCACTCGCCGACGCCATGGCCCGGACCCTGGCCGACCCGCTCCCGGCCGCCACCCTGCGCCAGGGCGGCGAGCGCTACGAGGCGCAGCGCAACGCCGATCGCTATCTCGCGCTGATGCTGGGGTCCGCGCGAGGTCAATCATCCTAAAATCCACAGATGAACACAGATGAACACAGATGTTCCTTGAATTGTCATGCGCTTATCGTTAGTGTCACAATCACCGGCAAGGTGAGTCCCCGGCCAAGCGTAAGTCAATGAATAATCTGTGTTCATCTGTGTTCATCTGTGGATAACTGCTCTTTCTCGGATCATGTCGGCTGAGCGCATCGCCCTGGTGGTCACCGACTTCGAGGGCGGCGGGGTCGAGCGCAACCTCACGCACCTGGCCCGCGGACTGGCCCGGCTGGGGGTCAGGACCTGGCTCCTGGTCGGCGACCCCGAGCACGCGTATCTGGAAGACCCGGAGCCCGGCCTGTGCGTCCTGCACGTCACCGAGCCCCGCACCGGGTTCCTGCGCGCCTTCATGCAGCACGAGCGCCCCGACTGCCTGGTCACCGGCAAGTTGGCCGACGACCTGGCCGCCCTGGCGGCGCGCACCGGGCTCGCACCGGAGGCCGGGGGCGCCACGCGCCTGGTCGCCGCGGTCGGCACCCTGATGTCAGGGCGCTTCCACTCGCACCGCTGGAACCCGCTCAAGACCCGCCGGGAGACCCGCCGCATCGGCAGTTGCTACCGGCAGTTGGACGGGATCACCGCGGTCTCGGCGGCGGTCGCCGAAGACCTGCGGCAGGTCTTCGGGGTCACCGATGTACCCCTCGCCGTCCTGCACAACCCCATACTGCCGGACGACCTGGCGGACCTGGCCGCCGCCCCCTGCCCCCACCCCTGGCTCGCGCAACCCCGGGGCCCGGGCCGGCCCCCGGTCGTCATCGCGCTCGGCGGGCTGCGCCGGGTCAAGGACTTCGCCACCCTGCTGCGCGCCTTCGCCCGCGCGCACCAGCCGACGGCGCGGCTCATCATCATCGGCGAGGGCAAGGAGCGGCCCCACCTCACCGAACTGGCCCAGGGACTCGGCCTCGGCGCCCGCCTGGACCTGCCCGGCTTCATCGCCAACCCCTTCCCGTATCTCGCCCGTGCCGACCTGCTGGTACTGTCCTCACGCCGCGAGGGCCTGCCCAACGCGCTGGTCGAGGCCCTGGCCCTGGGCACCCCGGTGGTCGCCACCGACTGCGCGAGCGGCGTGCGCGACCTGCTGCGCGACGGGCGCCTGGGGCCTCTGGTGCGGCTCGGCGACCTGCACGGCCTGACCGACGCCATCGATGTCAGTCTGCGCTGGCTCGCCGCCGACACCCTGGACCGCGACGAACTGCGTGAGGCCGCGCAACCCTACCGGCTCATCCCCGCCGCCGGTGCTTATCTGGAGTTCTTCCGCTCGCTGGCGGCGCCGGGCGGCTGAAGCCTCGACCGCCGGTTCGAGGCCGATCGCCCGGGACTTGGACGGTGATGGGGGTCATGGTCGCACCAAGGGTGTTCCGTCCCACAGTGTAGCGCCCGCCAGCAAGTCGGTTATACTGATGATGCGCCCCGTGGTTGGTTGAGCTTGCGGCTTTGACGCCTTTGGCGTTCCATGCGCAGGCAAGGTTCCCAGCGGGGCGTTTTCTATTTCTACGGCGGACAGCGCGTGCAACACCCTGGTCTGGCCCAACCGGGGTACGAAGGTCTTACCGGTAAGCTTGACCCGGTACAGCACCCCGTCCACCACCAGCGCGGCATAGAAGCGATGGACCTCTGCCACCTGGGGGTTGTGGTGCGCCAGATCAGGGTGGGTCTCGGTCAGGACCGCCCGCCTTACGAGCGCTTCGATCCCGGCCACCGCCTTCGATTCGAGCGCCGTCAGGTCAGGGTTGTCCCCCATTTTGGCGCGGCCTTTGCGGTTGATGCGCAGCACCCAGCCGGTATCGTCATTATCGAGCCCCGGGCCACCCTGCAGTTGCCGCAACAGCGCGTCTGCGCGTTTAGCCAAGGCTACTTTGGCTACTTTGCTCAGTGCGTCGCCAAACTCGCGGCCGGCCAGCTCCGTGACCACGGCCGGCGCCAGTGCGTAAAGTCCAGGCCGTTGGCCGACGAACGCGCAGATGAACACAGATTATCACAGATGATTCATTGATTTACGCTCTGCACGGGGCGATTCCGGCCGCTCACCGCAAGCCGGCCAGCCTTTTCCTGACCCCGGATGGCGCTCCGCTTCATCCGGGCTGGCTGGCTGGCTCGAGACCTAGGGCAAGCCGGAAACCGGCATCGGGGAAGTGGAGGCCGGGGTCGACGAGGGTGCGGCACGCGGAGCGCCGGCTCTGCACCTCGTCGATCCAACCGCCGCCGCGCAGCACACGCCACCCGCCTGAGATGTCATCCCAGGCACGGCCGTCGTCCGGGGCGCCCTGGTAGTTGTCGTGCCAATGGTCCTGCACCCACTCCCAGACGTTCCCGTGCATATCGTGGAGCCCCCAAGGGTTGGCGGCCTTCTCTCCAACCGGGTGGGTCTTGCCCCCCGAGTTCCCATCGAACCAGGCGTGATCGGCCAGGGCCTTCTCGTCGTCACCGCAGGACCAGCGGGTCTGAGTCCCCGCCCGGCAGGCATATTCCAACTCCGCCTCGCTCGGCAGCCGATAGGTCCGGCCGGTCTGTCCGCTGAGCCAGAGGCAATAGGCGACGGCGTCCTTCCACGAGACATTGATCACGGGATAGCGGTCACGGCCCCAGCCCCGATCCCCGGGCTTTTCCCGCCCGGCGACCACACAGAACCGGTCATAGTCCGCGAAGGTGACGGGGAAGCGGCCGATCGCGAAGGGCCGGGCGATGCGTACCTCGTGCTGGGGGCGCTCGTCGGCGTCGGCCACCTTGTCCGTGTCGGGTGAGCCCATCAGGAAGCCCCCGGGCGGCAGCCAGACCATCTGCGGACCCTGACCGCCGTCCTTGAGCTGGTCGTGGAAGACACTGCCGGGCTCTCCCACCTTGGGTGGTGGTAAGGCCGCCGCCCACACCATTTCCGGACCTGCGTCGCCAGCATCGGTGCCCGGCCCAGCCAATTCCGCGATATCACGCCTGAGCCGCTGGAATCCGCCGTGCTCCGGTCGGCCGTCCCAGCCGCCGAGGTCCACCCCGTGGACATGGCGAAAATAGAGCGGCGGCTTGACCGGCTCGAGGAAGACCGGCACCAGCTTGTTGGCGTCCAGGGCCTCGGCCGCCTCGGCGCGCACCCATTGGCGCTGCACCGAGGTCGCGGTCCAGACCACCAGCACACACCGCGCCGCGGCCAGTGCCCGTTCGATCTCCTCGTCGAAGCGCCGCCCGGCACGCAGGTCCGCATCCCACCAGACGCCATAGCCCAGCGACTCGAGCGCCCGGGCGATGGGCTCGACCCGGCTCAAGTCCTTGCGTGCATAGCTGATGAAGATATCCAAGCCGCCCATCCCCCAGGTCTCGTTGTCTCGTTCCCAGGCGCCGAGGCCCTGCCATTAAGTCAAGCCGCAACGGCTACTGGGAGCGCCGCACCCCAGTGCGGCGCGGCCTCTGGTCAACCCGCACCGCCGGAGTTATCCGCGAGATCGCGCCGCACTGGGGTGCGGCGCTCCCAGGCCGGACCGGACTGGACATGAGGCTTAACCTGATGGCAGTGACGCGGGAGCGTGGGAACGAGAAATATCCCTGCCGGTCAACCGTCATTCCAGACCTCGTCGTCTGGATTTTCCCAGACGCGGCGCATGGCGCCGTCCTGGGCCGCCTTGAGGTCTTCGCTGAGCAAATCCCGCAGTCCGTGCCTGGCCTCCAGATAGCCGATGAAGTCCAGGACCTCGCGGGCCAGCGGCTCCGGGAGCCGGCTCGCCTGCGCGAAGATTCGATCCGCCGTGGTACCCATGCCCGCGCCCCTCGCCCGTCAGTCGTCTCGGGGGTCAGTGTATCCCAGCGCGTAGCCTGGATGGAGCGCAGCGCAATCCGTATCCACAGTCGCCGCCAGCGTGTGTCCGCACGGCCTGCCACCGGCATCCTCAGCCCCGCAGGGGCGTTACATACCAGCCCAGGGCAGCGCCCTGGGTTGGGCGCAGGATGAGGTTTAGCCCTGAAAGGGCGTGACATAGGGCCGCACCCGGTGACGGTTGAGCCCTGATGGATGTCACGCCCCTTCAGGGCTGGACCTCAGAAACCGCGCCACCCAGGGCGTTGCCCTGGGCTGGTATGTTGCGCCCCTTCGGGGCTTGCCCTCGCGCCGGGCGGACGCCCGGCGCTCCCAGGATCCCCGCAGCGACCCGCACGCCGCCCCCGCCGACTTGGTAGACTCCCGCCCCCGACGCCCGCCATCCAACACCACAGCCGAGCCCGCCATGGACCCCCGCTTCATCCACCTGCACCTGCACACGGAATACTCCCTGGTCGACGGACTGGTGGGGGTCAAGCCCCTGGTCAAGGCGGCGCGCAAGGCCGGGATGCCGGCCGTGGCGATCACCGATCAGTGCAATTTTTTCGCCCTGGTACGCTTCTACAAGGCGGCACTGGGGGCCGGGATCAAGCCGATCGCGGGGGCGGACCTGTGGGTGAAGAACCCCGCGGACCCCAACAAGCCGCACCGCCTGGTGCTGCTGGTGCAGGACAAACAGGGCTACGGCAATCTCACCCGGCTGATTTCGCGCGCCTATGTCGAGGGGCAGCACTTAGGCGTGCCCCAGGTGGAGCGCGACTGGATCGCGGCGGCGCCACACGGGCTGATCGCGCTCTCCGGCGGGCCCCAGGGCGATGTCGCCTCCGCCCTGCTGGCGGGTAACCGCACGGGGGCCGAGTACCTGCTGGACCAGTGGCTCACGGTCTTCGGCGACCGCTATTACCTGGAGCTGATCCGCACCGGGCGGGAGCAGGAGGCGGAACTGGTGGAGCAGTGCGTCGATCTCGCGCTGGCCCGGGGCGTGCCGGTGGTGGCGACCAACGACGTGCGCTTCCTCGCCCGCGAGGACTTCGAGGCCCACGAGGTGCGGGTCTGCATCCACGAGGGCCGCACCCTGGACGACCCCAGGCGCCCGCGTGTCTTCAGCGAGGAGCAATACCTGCGCACCCCCGCCGAGATGGTCGAGCTGTTCGCCGACTGCCCGGAGGCCCTGGAAAACTCGGTGGAGATCGCCAAGCGCTGCAACCTGGAGTTGGAACTGGGCAAGAACTACCTGCCCGACTTCCCGGTGCCGGCGGGGCTGACCATCGATGAGTTCTTCCGCGCCGAGTCCGAGGCGGGTCTCAAGCGCCGCTTTGAACGCGGCCTGTTGCGGGCGGCCGCCGATCATCCGGACCGCCGCCGACTCTACACGGAGCGCCTGGACCTGGAACTCGGGGTCATCTGCCAGATGGGCTTTCCCGGCTATTTCCTGATCGTGGCGGACTTCATCGCCTGGGCCAAGCGCAACGGCATCCCGGTCGGCCCCGGCCGCGGTTCCGGTGCCGGCTCGCTGGTCGCCTACGCACTCGGGATCACGGACCTTGACCCCATCCAGCACGATCTCCTGTTCGAGCGCTTTCTGAATCCCGAACGCGTCTCCATGCCCGACTTCGACATCGACTTCTGCATGGAGGGCCGCGACCGGGTGATCGACTATGTGGCCGACCGCTATGGGCGCGAGGCGGTGTCCCAGATCATCACCTTCGGCACCATGGCGGCCAAGGCGGTGGTGCGCGACGTGGGCCGGGTCATGGGCCACCCCTATGGCTTCTGCGACCGGGTGGCCAAGATGGTCCCCTTCGAGCTCGGCATGACGCTGGAGAAGGCGCTGGAAGACAACCCGGATCTCAAGGCCGCCTATGAGGACGACGAGGAGGTCCACAACCTCATCGACATGGGGCGCAAGCTCGAGGGCTGTACCCGCAACGCCGGCAAGCACGCCGGGGGCGTGGTCATCGCCCCCACCCGCCTCACCGACTTCGCGCCGCTGTATTGCGAACCGGGCGGGGACAACCTGGTCACCCAATTCGACAAGGACGACGTGGAGTCCGTAGGCCTGGTGAAATTCGACTTCCTGGGGCTGCGCACCCTCACCATCATCGACTGGGCGCTCAAGACCATCAACGCCCACCGGCCGGCGGGCCTGGAGCCCATCGACATCGAGCAGATCGACCCGGCGGACCCGGAGGCCTTCGCATTGCTCAAGCGCTGCGAGACCACCGCCGTCTTCCAGCTCGAATCGCGCGGCATGAAGGAGCTGATCAAGAAGCTCCAGCCCGACTCGTTCGGCGACATTACGGCCCTGGTCGCCCTGTTTCGCCCCGGACCACTGCAGTCCGGCATGGTGGACGACTTCATCAACCGCAAGCACGGTCGCGCCGATGTCGCCTATCCGCACCCGGACCTGGAACCGGTATTGGCGCCCACCTACGGCATCATCCTCTACCAGGAGCAGGTGATGCAGATCGCCCAAGTCCTGTCCGGCTATTCGCTGGGCGGGGCGGACCTGCTGCGCCGCGCCATGGGCAAGAAGAAGGCCGAGGAGATGGCCAAGCAGCGCGTCGGCTTCCAGGAGGGGGCCGAACAGCGCGGGGTGGACCGTGGGATTGCCGCGCACATCTTCGACCTGATGGAGAAGTTCGCCGGTTACGGGTTCAATAAGTCACATAGCGCCGCCTATGCCCTGGTCAGCTATCAGACCCTGTGGCTCAAGACCCACTATCCGGCCGCCTTCATGGCCGCGGTGCTCTCCGCGGATATGGACAATACCGATAAGGTGGTCACGCTCATCGAGGAATGCCGCCAGATGAAACTGGCGGTGAAGCCACCGGCGGTCAATCACTCCGAATACCGCTTCACCATCGCCGGTGACGACACCGTGGTCTATGGGCTGGGGGCCATCAAGGGGGTCGGCGAGGGGGCGATCGAGGCCATGCTGGAGGCGCGGCGCACCGGCGGCCCCTTCCGCGATCTCTGGGAGTTCTGTCGCCGCATCGACCTGCACAAGGCCAACCGCCGGGTGCTGGAGGGGATGATCCGTGCCGGGGCACTCGACGGGCTGGCCCCCAACCGCGCCACCCTGATGGCCCAGTTGCCGCTGGCACTGAAGTTCGCCGAGCAGCACCGCGCGACCCAGGCGGCCGGTCAATTCGACCTGTTCGGCGGCCTGCTCGACAGCGGCGGGCCCACCGCCGCCGCGCCGGACCCGCAGATCGCCGCTGAAACCCGCGAGGACTGGGACGACGAACAGCGCCTGGCCGGCGAACGCGAGACCCTGGGCCTCTATCTGACCGGCCACCCGATCGACCGCTACACCGGCGAGATCGACGCCATGGTGGGGGCCGCCAACCGTATCGCGCGTCTCAAGGAAACCGAGCGCGACCCCGCGGAGGCCGAGAACCGCTGGGACAACAAGCGGCGCGAGCGCGACCGGCGCACCATCGCCGGGCTGGTGGTGAGCGTGCGCCCCGGCAAGACGCAGCGCGGGCGCATGTGCTCGGTGCTCTTGGACGACCGCACCGGGCGTATCGAGGTGACGGTCTTCTCCGAACTGTACGAGACGACGCGCAGCCTGCTGATCCCGGATCAGATGATCACCGTCACCGGCTCCCTGAGCTTCGACGACTTCCGCAACGACTGGACCTTCCGCGCCGAGGACGTGCGCACCTTCGAGCAGGCGCGCGAGTCACAGGCCGACCACCTGGCCCTGACCCTGGGGACCGCCCCCGGCCCTGTCTGCGATCTGGAACTGGTCGAACAGATCAAAACGATCCTGGAACCCTTCCGCGGCGGCGATTCGCGCATCCTCCTCGACTATCAACGCGCCGGGGTGCGCGCGCGGCTGCTATGCGGCGACGCCTGGCGCGTGCAGCCGCGCGATGCGCTCTTGAAGCAACTGCGCCGCCTGCTCGGCAACGAGGCGGTGAGCGTCTGCTACCAGCGCGGGACCCTGCCGGCGATGCCGGCGGAGCCCGAACGGCCGCGGGCGGCGCGATTGACGGTGGTCAGGTAGGGCCGACGTTCGGCGCACACCCTGGAGTCCAAGGCTTCAGCCTTGGGCGCCTACGGGGTACAGCAAGGCGAAGGCAAGCTGCTGCGCCGCGTGCTGACCCGCCGCTTCGGCCCGTTGCCCTCATGGGCCGAACAACGCCTGGAGCAAGCCGGCGAGACGCAGCTTGAGGCGTGGGCCGACCGGGTGCTTGAGTGCCGGAGCCTTGAGGAGGTATTAGTGGGAGTGAGGGCTTGTCTGCTCGACAAGGACAGCCAAAATTCAGCCTTGATCAAGATTCCGGCCGTAGGGTGGACAAGCGATAGCCCAGTCCACCGAATTCCGCGCCGCCACTAACCGGAGGTTTATTATGGGAGGTTTTGCCGATGCCCTCTCGAAATTCGCACAACCGCTGATCGATGCGACCGACGGCTCGCCGGAACAGTTGCAGAAGGCGTTCACGCTGAGCCAACTCTGCTGGAACCTGGCGGTGACGCCACCGCAGAGCCGGAACGAGTTCCTGGCCAGCCTACAGCCGACCTTGCATATGGATGACGACGAGTTTGAGGCATTCAAGCGGACGGTCGTCACGCCAATGATCAAGCGCCACCAGGAGATGTTCCCGGGATTGAATCGGCGAGGTCCCATGGCACCGTCCGGCAGCGCGCCGATCCGCGAGATCGCGCCGCCGGCACCACGACGCGCCGTCAAGAAGTATGCCGGTACCGGGCGCAATGAACCCTGCCCCTGCGGCAGCGGGCAGAAATATAAGCGCTGTTGTGGACGATGACCGGAAGTTGAGCGCCGACGGCGGGGCTTCTCGTTCCCACGCTCCGGCGTGGGAATGCCGTGCGGGCGCTCCGCGTCCGGTCTTGGCACTGGACGCGGAGCGCCCGCACTTGCTCCCACGCGGGAGCGTGGGAGCCAGAAGAGCCGGAAGGGTTCGACTGCACGGCATTGCACTGCACTGCCCGTCGGCGACAGCCATAGAATACACCCGAGGATATGAATGCCCACCTTGAACTGGATCGGCAAAGAGGCCGTCGTCAGACACCACCGGGAGGTGCCGTTCCGTCTGCTGGAGCCGGTGCCGGAACTGTCCTGCGGCGGCGCCGACAGCGGCAACCTGATCGTGCAGGGCGACAACCTGCACGCGCTCAAGGCCCTGCTGCCGCGCTATGCCGGGCAGGTGAAGTGCATCTATATCGACCCGCCCTACAACACGGGCAACGAGGGGTGGGTCTATAACGACAACGTCAACAGCCCCGAGATCCGCCGCTGGCTCGGCGCCGTGGTCGGCAAGGAGGGCGAGACGCTGGATCGGCATGACCGCTGGTTGTGCATGATGTATCCGCGGCTGGTGTTGCTGAAGGAATTACTACGCGAGGATGGCGTTCTCTTTGTGAACATCGGAACGGACGAACTCGCCAACCTTGGACTGCTAATGGATGAGGTCTTTGGTGCCGCAAATCGTATCGCAATCGCGGCCTGGGAAACCTCCTATACGGCGAATCAAACCGCGAAACATATTTCCGAGACCACGGATTTCGTTTTCATTTATGCCAAACGATTCGATGCCGCGGTGATCGGCAAGTGGGACCGTACCGCAGAACAAGTGGCGAAATTCAAGAATCCGGACAACGATCGACGCGGACCTTGGAAAGCTGAAAACCTATCGGCTGGCAAGCCTTATTCTGCTGGACAATTCCCTATAACCGGCCCGACCGGAAAGCAGTTCTTACCTCCCCCAGGAAGGTATTGGCGCTGCAACGAGGCGCAATTCCATACCTGGTTGGCCGATGAACGCATTACATTCGGAGTCGGCGGGACCGGCCGCCCTATGCTGAAGAAATACCGAGACGAGATCACACAGGGGTTGACGCCCACGACCTGGTGGAGACATGAAGAATTCGCGACGGCGAAAGATGCCAGCATTGAACTTAAAGATATTCTTGACGGTCGCGCTGCATTTGGTACCCCGAAACCCACAAGACTCGTTCAGCGCATCTTGGGAATCGCCACAGACAAGGATTCACTGATCCTCGACAGCTTCGCCGGTTCCGGCACGACCGGCCATGCGGTCCTGAAACAAAACGCCGAGGACGGCGGCAATCGCCGTTTTATCCTGGTTGAAATGGAACCGGAGATCGCCTGCAACGTTACCGCCGAGCGGGTTAAGCGGGTTGCGCAAGGCTACACCAACACCAAGGGTAACAGCATCGACGGCCTCGGCGGCGGCTTCCAATTCTGCCGCCTCTCCGCCGAACCGCTCTTCGATCCCACCGGCCAGGTCCGCGCCGACGTAACCTTTGCCCAACTCGCCGAATTCGTCTGGTTTGCCGAGACCGGTACCGGCTTTACCGGCACGGCCGACGGCCCCCTGATCGGCACCCACGAGGGACGCGCCATCTACCTGCTCTACAACGGTATCCTGAAGGACCAATCGGCGGCCGGCGGCAATGTACTCACCGGGCCGGTCTTCGACTCACTGCCCAAATTCGCCGGCCCCAAGGTCATTTACGCTGCGGCCAATCGCCTGGGCACCCGCACCGCGCGCGAGGGCATCACCTTCAAGCAAACCCCTTACGCGCTGGACCTGTGAGCCATGACGACCTTCGCCCCCAAGACCTACCAGTCGCAGGTGCTCGACAGCCTGGAGACCTATTTCAAGGCGTGCCATGAGTTGCCGTCGCCGGCGATTGCCTATACGGCCACGACCGAACGTCTGTGGGGGCGGGCCCTGGCCTACAACCCCTTGGCGGGCTTCCCGCTGGACATGCCCTACCTGTGCCTGCGGGTGCCGACCGGCGGCGGCAAGACCTGGCTCGCGGCCAAGAGTGTGGCCCTGGTCAACACGCACCTGCTGCGCTGCGAGCACAGTGTCATCCTCTGGCTGGTGCCGAGCAAGCCGATCCGCGAGCAGACCTTGCGCGCGCTCAAGGGCCGGCTGCATCCCTATCACACAGCGCTGCGCGAGGCGGGCCCGCTCACCGTCATGGACCTGGACGAGGCCAAGGCGGTGACCCGCGCCACGCTGGACACCTCGACCACGATCATCGTCGCCACCCGCCAGGCCTTCCAGGTCGAAGAAGAGGAATGCCGCAAGGTCTATCAGTCGAGCGGCGCCCTGATGCACCACTTCGACAACCTGTCACCCGCCCAGCGCGATGCACTCTTGACCGAGGGCGACGGCGCGGACCAGACCAGGCCCTGTTCGCTGGCCAACGTGCTGCGCCTGCGTCGGCCTTTCGTCATCGTCGATGAGGCGCACAACAGCCGCACCGAACTGGCCTTCAACATGCTGGCGCGCTTGCGCCCCAGCGGGATACTGGAACTCACCGCCACGCCCGACCTGGAGCGCACCCCCAGCAATGTCCTGCACAGCGTCTCGGCCGCCGAATTGAAGGCGGAGGAGATGATCAAGTTGCCGGTGGTGCTGGAGACCGAGCCGAACTGGCAGCAATGTCTGGCGGACGCCATCGGCCGGCGGGAGGCATTGCACCAGTTGGCCGAGGATGAGCGTCAAACCGGCGCGCCCTATGTGAGGCCCATCGTGCTGATCCAGTCGGAGCCGCGCCGCAGCGGTGTGGAGACACTCGATTTCGAGCGCGTCCGCAAGGAGTTGATCACCAACCACGGCATCCCTGCCGACCAGATCCTGGTGGCGACCGGGGAGGAGAAGGGACTGGAGCAGATCGATTCTGACTATAAGCTGGGCATCGCCGACCCCGCCTGTCCGGTCAGGTTCGTCATCACGCAGCGCGCCCTGGCCGAGGGCTGGGACTGTCCCTTTGCCTATATCCTGGTCAGCATGGCCTCGCTGCATTCGGCAACAGCAGTGGAACAGTTGCTCGGCCGGGTCTTGCGCCAGCCCAATGCCAGCCGGCGCGCGGCCCGCGAACTCAATCAATCCTATGCCTTCGTCGTCTCCCGTAACTTTGCCGAAACGGCCGGCGCATTGCGTGACCGCCTGGTGAGTGGCGCCGGATTCGAGCGGCGCGAGGTCAGTGAGTTCGTCAAGGCGGCCAAGGACGAGCAGGCCAGGCTGGATTTGGAAGGACAGGCCAGGCGCGTGTTCGTGCATCCAGTGGCTATTACATTGTCGGAGAAGCCGAACCTCAAGGAGGTGCCCAAACCCGTCCGGGACAAGGTCGTGTGGGACGGCAAGCTCAATACGCTCACCATCACCACGCCATTGACGGAAGAAGAGACCGAGGTTCTCAAGGCCGCGGTGACGACGCCAACCGCGGCGGCGGCGATCGTCGCGGCGGGCGAGGTCAGCCGCACCACGGCCATCGAGTTCTTCCAGACACCGGCCGAACTTGGGGAGCGATTGCGGATACCGCAACTGGCGTTGCGCGTGCAGGGTGAGTTGAAGCTGTTTGATGACCCGGAGGTCCTGGACTATCCGTGGGACCTGTCACACTACCTTGCGGCGCCGACGGCCGACGACATCAGGACCCTGGGTGCCGGCATGAAGGTGTCGGAAAGCGGTAAGATCGATATCGATGACGGCAGCGGCAAGTTGGTGTCCAGCTTCCTGCCGGCGCTGCAACGCGACCTGGGGTTGGTCTACCGGCCTGAACATCGCGATGAGGTGCGCTTGGCCGCCTGGTTGTGCGCCAACCTGCCGGAGCCATCCCTGACCCATGCCGGCAAGCAGGCCTTCGTGGCCGCCTGGCTTACCGAGTTGCTGCGGCGCGACGGCTTCACCCTGGCGCGCGCCAATCTGCAGCAGTTCATGATCCGCAATCTGCTTGAGGCGCGTATTCGGGAACTGCGCAGGCAGGCGGTCGGGAAGGCGTTTCAGTTGACCCTGTTCGGCGACGAGGCCGCATCGCGCATAGCGGTCAGCGACGAGTATGCCTTTGAGTTCCAGGCCCAGGCCTATGCCCCCAGCCGCGATTACGACGGCCGCTTCGGGCGCTTCGAGTTCCGCCACCACTTCTATGGGCGGATCGGCGACTTCGACAGCAAAGAGGAGTTCGAGTGCGCGTGCCAACTGGATATCGCGGCGGCGCAGGGCCGCATCCAGTTCTGGGTTCGCAACCTGGTGCGGCGTGAGGGCGCCTCTTTTTTCCTGCAAAAGGCGGATGGCCGTTTCTATCCGGACTTCCTGTGCCGACTGCCGCCGTCCGGGGAACTGCCGGGGACCATTCTCGCGGTGGAGTATAAGGGCGCCGATCGCTGGCAGGAGGCCGCGGATGACCGCTTGATCGGCGGACTTTGGGCCGGTCTTTCAAACGGGCGCTGCGGCTTTGTGATGGTGACGGAGCGGCGTTGGGAGAGGCTTGACGAGTGGCTGAAATGAGGCCGCATCGCCACCCCGATCCGGGTCACGCGGGCCTTGATCATAACTCCGGCCACACGGCTGCACGGGAGGTCGCTGGTCCGCACAGCGGACCCTACGGGCGCGGTGCCGTAGGGTCCGCTGTGCGGACCACAGCCCTCGCCGTCGGCTGATGGGCCGGGATGACGATCAAGGCCGTCACGCGGCATCGGGTGGACTGACAGCGCGCCCTGCGCCAATGGAAAGGCCAGGCGAATGCCTGGCCTTGATCCGGCGCGCTATCCCTGCGCGCCCAAGGTCGTACCGAGCAGCGGCCTTACTTGGCCGGGGCCTGCTGGGCCGGGGCGGCCGCAGGGGCCGGGGGGGCCATCGGGACCGGGTAAGGGGCGGCATAGGGGGCGCCATAGCCGTAGGGAACGCCGCCGTAGGGGCCGTAGCCGCCGTAGTAGGGGGCGCCGTAGCCGTAGCCGTCATAGCCGCGGCCATAGCCGTAGCCATTGCCGTAGCCATTGCCGCGCCCGCGACCGTAGCCGCGGCCATTGCCGCCGCCGCTCATGCTCATGTTGAAGTCGCCGTCTCCGAACATGTCGCCGAGCCAGTCGCCCGAGCCATCGCCCCAGCCATTGTTGCCCCAGCCGTTGTTACCCCAGCCGTTGTTCCCGTAACCGGGACCACCGCCCCAGGGACCGCCGCCCCAGGGACCCCAGGCGGAGGCGGAGGCGGACAGGCCCAGCAGGGCGGCGACGGCGACAGCAGTAGCAAGCTTTTTCATCTTGATCTCCGAAGATTCGATTGTGTTGTTGGCAGCTAGCGGGGCGCGTACAGCACCACCCACGGGAAAAAGTATATTAGTAGTCGCTTAAATTAGCAAACACATTTTTCTCGCGATCGACTCCGCAAAGTGTAGACCCTCTCAGGCACCCCTGCCGAGCCGGCGCGACACCTCGATCAGGTCCTCCCAGGCCTTGCCCTTGTGCTCGGGTGAGCGCAGCAGGTAGGCGGGGTGGTAGGTGACGCGCAGGGGGACGGCCGCGGGGCCGTAGTCGAACCAGCGCCCGCGCAGACGGCCCACGGGGGTGTCGGTGCCGAGCAGGTTCTGGGCGGAGACCGCGCCCACGGACAGGATCACCCGGGGGCGGATCAGTTCGACCTGCCGCGCCAGGTAGCCCTGACAGTGCGCGACCTCGCCCGGGTGCGGATTGCGGTTGCCCGGCGGGCGGCACTTGAGGATGTTCGCGATATAGACCTGAGCGCGCGTAAGCCCGATGGCGGCCAGCATCTGGTTCAAGAGCTGGCCCGCGCGGCCGACAAAGGGCTCGCCCGCCCGGTCCTCGTCCGCCCCCGGGGCCTCACCGATGACCAACAGGCGCGCCTGGCGGTCACCGACCCCGAAGACGGTGCGGGTGCGGGTCTCACAGAGTGCGCAGGCGCGGCAGGCGGCGACCGCGGCGGCCAGGGCGTCCCAATCCAGGGTAGCGGGGTCGTCGAGCAGGGGCGGCGGGGCGACCGCGGGGGCCTTGGCGGGCGGCGCGGCGGCGTGCGCAGTCCGCGGCGGGGTCTGGGCGCGAGTGGGTCCCGCCGGGGCCGACGGCGGTTCCCACACCGGCTCCCATACCGGGTCACCGACCGGCTCCCAGGCCGTGTCCCAGCCCAGGTCGGGCCCGGGCGGCGGCTCGGGCAGGGCCTGGGGCGCATCGGCGGCGGGCTGGGGGCGCGGCGCGACCGGTCGCGGCGGCTGGGGCGGCGCGACCGGAACCGGCGACGCCGCTTGCGCCGCCGCTGGTACCGGCTGGGGGTGCGGCAGCGCCAGTGGCGGCGCCTGCACCGGCGGCGCGGCCAGCCGCGGCACCCACAGGTCGATCCCCATGGCGTGCAGGTAGGCGCGGCGGCGGGTCTCGTCAAGCATCGGGTCTGTCCCGGCGGCGGCCCGGCTCAGACGTCCCCGATCTGAGGATGGGCGCGCGCCAGCGGCTGGAGGATCTTGTTGACGGCGTTCAGATAGGCCTTGGCGGAGGCGATGACGATATCGGTGTCGGCCCCCTGCCCGTTGACGATGCGCCCGCCCTTCTCCAGCCGCACCGTGACCTCCCCCTGGGCATCGGTGCCGCTGGTGATGGCGTTGACCGAGTAGAGCTTGAGCACGGTGGCGCTGGCGACGATGGACTCGATGGCCCTGAAGGTGGCGTCCACCGGGCCGCCGCCGGTGGCGGTCCCGGGCCGCTCGGCCCCGTCGACCATCAGCACCAGGTCCGCACTCGGGGTCTCCCCGGTCTCCGAGCAGACCCGCAGCGACACCAGCTTGACCCGCTCCTTGGCCGCGTCCAGGTTGGCATCGCTGACCAGGGCCTGGAGGTCCTCGTCATAGATGTCGTGCTTCTTGTCCGCCAGGTCCTTGAAGCGGGAGAAGGCGGCGTTGAGTTCCTCCTCCGAACTCAAGACCACCCCCAGTTCCAGCAGGCGACTCCGGAGCGCGTTGCGGCCCGAGTGCTTGCCCAGGACCATGCGGTTGGCGTTCCAGCCCACATCCTCGGCGCGCATGATCTCGTAGGTCTCGCGGTTCTTGAGCACCCCGTCCTGGTGGATGCCGGCCTCGTGGGCAAAGGCGTTGGCCCCGACCACGGCCTTGTTGGGCTGGACCGGGAAGCCGGTGATGCTCGAGACCAGGCGCGAGCAGGGGACGATGTGGGTGGTATCGAGGCCCACGTCGCAGTCGAAGAGGTCCTGGCGGGTGCGCACCGCCATGACGATCTCCTCCAGGGCCGCGTTGCCGGCGCGCTCGCCCAGGCCGTTGATGGTGCACTCCACCTGGCGCGCCCCGTTGCGCACAGCGGCGAGCGAGTTGGCGGTGGCGAGCCCCAGGTCATTGTGGCAGTGGACCGAGAAGATGGCCTTGTCGGCATTGACCACGCGCTCCTTCAGGGTGCGGATCAGGCTGCCGAACTGGTCGGGGATGTTGTAGCCCACGGTGTCGGGGATATTCACGGTGCGGGCGCCGGCGTCGATCACGGCCTCCAGGATGCGGCACAGGAAGTCGATCTCCGAACGTCCGGCGTCCTCCGGGGAGAACTCCACGTCGTCGGTGTAGCGCAGGGCCCGTTTGACCGCATGGACCGCCTGCTCCAGCACCTGATCCGGGGACATGCCGAGCTTCTTCTCCATGTGGATCGGCGAGGTGGCGATGAAGGTGTGGATACGCCCGGCCCGGGCCCCGGCCAGGGCCTCACCGGCGCGGTCGATGTCCTTGTCCATGGCGCGCGCCAGTCCGCACACCCGGCTGTCCTTGATCACCGCGGCGACCGCCTTTACACCCTCGAAGTCGCCGGGGCTCGCGATCGGGAAGCCGGCTTCGATCACGTCCACCTTGAGCTTTTCCAGGGCCTTGGCGATGCGCACCTTCTCATCGCGGGTCATGGAGGCGCCGGGGGACTGCTCGCCGTCGCGCAGCGTGGTGTCGAAGATGATCAGGTGGTCTTTGGTGCTCATGGCTCTATGGGGGTCTCGTTGGGGCCCGCGGGGTGGCGGCGTGGTGCTCAGGGTTCCAGGGCGTTGATCTTCGCAGCAAGGGCGGCGGCTGTCACGGGGCGGGGATGCCTACTTGAGCTTCAACAGAGGCAGATTGGGCGATTCGGGCCTGGGGGTAAGCGTCTTGCGCCCGCAGTCCACCACCAGATCCAGTTGTTCCAGCACGAGTTGGCCGATCAGTGGTTCGCACAGGGGGGGGCCGACCACACAATCAGTCACCATGGTGCGCCCGAGGATCTCGACCTCCAGGCCGCGGGCCGTAGGCAGTTCCTCCTTGCGATCGTCCGCGTAGGTCACGATGACCCGCCCGCCCTTCAGCAGCCCGAGCTTCCCCACCTCATCTTCCGGCAACAGGACCATGACCGCCCCGGTGTCCACCAGGCAATCGAGCGTGCTGGTGGGGATGGCCGCGAGGTTGCCCTGACCGCGCTCGGCCAGTCCCACGTCCAGGAAGTTGCGCAGCCGCGCGGTGGCGCGTACCTCGCCCATCACCGGTGCCCGCCGATCGTCTCGTCAGTGCTCATGGTTGCGGCCTCGTCCGGGTGCTCTGGTTGCCGTTCATTCTGGTCCGGCGCAGCATTGATGTCGATGTAATCGAGGTGCTGGGGGAGGATGACGGCGGGACCGCCGGAGCCGGGTCCGCGATGCGTACCCTGCCGCTACCGGACGTTCTCAGGGACCGGGCGTCGTTGTCGTTGTCGTTGTCGTAATCGTGGTCGGATTATTCGACAACGACAACGACAACGACAACAGCGTACCCGGGATCTCGGTCAGCACATCAGTTCTGATCGCACCCGGACCGCGAGGACTGTCCGAACCCAGGACCCAAAACGCGATAAAATCGCCGTGAAGGTCGCGGCCAGCGTGCCGGAATCTTGAGCCGCCGACCGGGTTTATTTGGTTTTTCAGGAGATGTCAGTGTCCGAAGAGCAAGAAGACGCGGCCGTACCCGCCATCCAACAGGCCTTGCTGCGCGCCCCTCCGGGCGAGGCGCAGTTGCTCATGGGCTGGATGCGGGGGTTGCGCGAGATCGGACAAGGCGAGCTGCGCGGGCGCCACAAGGCGGCGGCGCAGCTTGCGTTGTTGCGCGACAGCAAGGCCGCGTGGCCGCTCGCCAAGGTCATGGGCCGGGCCCTGAAGATCGTTGCCTGGGACGCCCGTTCCTGGAAGCTGCGACTGGGCGTGCTGGCCGTGGTGGGCACCTTTGTGGCGGTCGGCAATGCGGGGGCCGGCATCGTGCCCCTGGGGGGCGGTATCGGGCTTCCGCTGTGGGTGTTGGTGGGCGGCGGCGGCGTCCTGATCGGCCTGCTGGCCGACCTGATCCGGAAGAAGACGAGGAAACTGCCGACCCCTTGACCCAGAAAAAGTAGTTTAGCCGCAAATGAACGCAAATGAACGCAAATAATCACAGACTTGGGATTCACTGCGTGTTCACCGTCCGGGTGATGCCCGGAACGATGTTAACCAGCAGATTTATTTGCGCTTATTTGCGTTCATTTGCGGCCAAATACTCTTTTTGGGACTAGCCGCTTCGACCGGGCGCTCTGCGGGGAACCCTTGGCCGTCCTGGGTCCCGCCGTCAGCCGCGCCGCCGCGCCGCGGCCTGGGCCAGTTCGCGCAGCATGGGTTCGGTGTCGGCCCAGCTCACGCAGGCGTCGGTGACGCTCTGCCCGTAGACCAGCCCGGTGGGGGTGTCCAGGTTTTGCCGCCCGCCGACCAGGTTGCTCTCGATCATGGCGCCGATGATGCGCCGGTCACCGCGGGCGATCTGACCCGCGACGTCCTGGCACACCTGGATCTGCTTTTCCGGTTTCTTGCGGCTGTTGGCGTGGCTGAAGTCGATCATGATCTTGGGTGTCAGGCCCGCCTCGACGATCTGCTCGGCGGCGATGTTGACGCTCTCGGTGTCGTAGTTGGGCCGGTGCCCGCCGCGCAGGATGATGTGGGTGTCGGCGTTGCCGGCGGTGGAGAAGATGGCCGATTGTCCCTCCTTGGTGACCGACATGAAGACGTGGGGGCGTGCCGCCGAATGGATGGCGTCGATGGCGACCTTCACGTCGCCGTCGGTGCCGTTCTTGAAGCCCACCGGGCAGGACAGGCCGGAGGCCAGTTCCCGGTGGCCCTGGCTCTCGGTGGTGCGGGCCCCGATGGCCCCCCAACTGACCAGGTCGGCGATATACTGGGGACTGATCAGGTCCAGGTACTCGGTCCCCGCCGGCATCCCCATCGCGGCCAGGTCCAAGAGCAGCTTGCGGGCCAGGGACAGGCCCTTGTTGATCGCGAAGCTCTCGTCCAGGTCGGGGTCGTTGATCAGGCCCTTCCAGCCCACGGTGGTGCGGGGCTTCTCGAAATAGACGCGCATCACCACCAGCAGCTCGGCACCGCGGGCCTGGCGCACCGGCAGGAGGCGCTCGGCATATTCCATGGCTGCCTGAGGGTCATGCACCGAACAGGGGCCTACCACAACCAGCAACCGGTCGTCCTCCCCGTGAAGGATGCGCTGGATCGCCCGCCGGGTGTCGAAGACGGTGTCCGCGGCCGCTTCGGACACCGGGAAGCGCTCGTGGAGCGCGCGCGGGGGCTGCACCTGGGTGATGGTGCGGATGCGCAGGTCGTCGGTCTGATGGGGCATGGCGGGCGGGGCGGGTCCAGGTCCGAAACAAAGGGAAACGCAGTATATGTCAGTGAATGGGTGACGCGACGGGCGGGAGGGCGTAAATTCCAGTCTGGACGACCGCCGGGACCCATCGGTGACACCGGCCACGCCTGCTTGCGGGCGGGCCGGGCCGTCGGCTGGGACTGGAATCCGCTGCCGGTAGACCCCCACAATGGAGCCTTGACGGGGTGCACCGTCGGCGCCGACACGCGCCCCGCGGTGCCCCGACCCAACCCACGCGCCCCTTGCCGGGAGCGGCGCCGCCCACGGGAGACACCCCGATGTCTAGACTCTTGACCTGGCGTAATGAATGGTGCCTGGGCATCGGTGCCCTGGATGCGGATCACCGTGCCTTGGTCGAGGCCCTGATCGATATCAGCCTGCGCTACTGTCCGCAGGCAGCGGCCCCGGTCGCCTTTCCCCGCGGGGTGCCGGCCCCCGGCACCGGCGCCGCTTCAGGGCCGAGAGGGTTGGCCGAGGCCCTCACCGCCTTCGGCGACAAGGCCCGCGCCCATTGTCGACGCGAGGAGGCGTTCATGCGCGCGATCGGCTACGCGCGGCGGGCGGAACACGAGGAGCAACACATCGTCCTCATGGCCAAGTTCGACACCATGGTGCGCGAATGCCGCGCGCGGGGCATCCTGGTCTTCGATGACATCGGCCAGGAATGGGTGCGCGATTGGCTGCTCGGTCACATCGTCGGCTGCGACCGGGAGTTCGCCCGCGTCTACTTCTCGCTGGTCGGCATGGAGAGCGCCTGCGGCTGAGCCGGGACCAGGGGATGCCCGCAATTTAACGCGGGTTCAGCGCAATTCCGGGAACGCCGCCCGGGCGATGGCGCCGGGGATCGCCAGGCCGAACCCCTGGTAGTTGGCATCGCCGCCCTTGGCCAGCTTGGCGAAGTTGATGGCGACGACCTCCCCCGCCTCATCGACCAGCGGGCCGCCGCTGTTGCCGGGAAGCAACTGGACATCGGTCATGATCTGATCCGGGGCGAGCCGCGTGACCCGTCCGGCGGTCACGCTGTCGGAGACACCCAGTGGATTGCCGATGGCATAGACGGGGTCCCCCTGTCCGAGGGGCTGACCCGTGGCCCAGCGCAACGCCGGGGTACGGTAGCCGTCGAGCTTGAGCAGGGCCAGGTCATGGTCGTCACTGGCACGGATCAGCCGGGCGGTGAGGCGCTCGCCATCCTTCAGGACGATGGGAAAGTCCTGCTGGAGGATGGCGTGGTCGGTCTTGAGGCTCTGCTCCAGCTTGGCGCTGTCCACGCGTTGCCGCCCATGCGCCACTTGGTCGGCCAGCTCGGCGACGGCCGCCGCGTAATAGTCATACTGATCCTTGAGGCGGCGCGCGACCGGGCCCTGCTCCTGGCCCCGGGCCTTGAGCCGGGCCAGGTCGGCGGCCGCCCCGGCCGCCAGCGTGCGCCGCCGCGCGAGTTCCGCCTCCTGGGCCTGCAACCGCCCTTCTGCCGGCTGCAAGCGCGCCTCCTCCTCGCGCCGGTCAGTCGGCATGGGGCGGACCACATGGCGATTGGTGAGGATATAGCCGTCGTCGGTGATGAAAAAGCCGGCGCCCTGACCGAGCACGGCCTCGATCGCGACGGTGGCAAGGGTGGCCTGCTGGACCGCCGTGCGGGCGCTGAAGCGCTGGGCCAGCGCCGCGGCCAGGTCCCGGGCCGGGACGGCCGCTGCGGCGGACACCGGCGGGGGCGCGGGCACAGCGGCGCCCGGGGGCGGCCGGTCGGTGAAGTGCCAGCGACCGTCGGCGTCCTGGAACTTGAAGACCTCCGCCCGCGTCGGCAGCCAGGCCAGCAGGAGCACCAGGGCGAGCAAACCGGCGTGGCCCACCGGGGTTGAAATCGGGACCTGATTGGGCATAGTTCCGGAGCAGTTGAAAGTCTAGAACCCTGCCGCCCAGATCCCCGAGAGGCTCAGCGTGAGGCCCGGCAGGATGGCCTCATTGGTCAGGGTGTCGGGATGGTCCAGGCGCTGCCCGGGTCCGCGCTCGAGATAGCTGTAGACCTGCCGCTGCACCGGCAGGATCAGCCAGCCGAGCCGCACCCCGTTTGACTGATACTCGCGCATCTTGGCGATCAGGTCCGCGCGCTCGTCGGTCGGGGAGGCCAGCTCGATCACGAAATCCGGGGCCAGGGGCAAAAATTTCTGCTGCTCCTGCGCGGTCAATCGCGCCAAGCGCTCACGCAGCACCCAGGAGCAATCCGGCGAGCGCACGGCACCGTTGGGCAGGGTATAGCCGGTGGATGAGTCGAATGCCAGGCCGCGGCCGTCCTGCCTGGCCCAAAGCCCTACGTCGACGATGAGATCACAGTTTCTCTTTCCAGTCAGTCCCCCGGTCGGCGGCATGATCTGGATATCTCCCTCGGCAGTGCGTTCGATGCGGCAGTCGCGGTTGGCCTGGCAGAGGGCGAAAAAGAGGTCATCGTCCAGGCGGATACTGGGTGGGACATGCAGGTCCACCCGCGGCAGGTCCTGGGTATAGCCCATGGCGTGGGGCCCTCGCGGCAGGGGTGCGCCGGGTCGGCGCGGGCAGCATGAGTCTAGCATGGGGGCGACTGGTCCCGGGGTCCTTGTCCGGTGCCGCTGCGGGTGGCTGAGTTCGATCTATACACAAGGGTTTTCAGTTGGCGCCAATGAATGAACCACTCTCAAAGCAAGGTCTTACCGCCCTGGTGGACCAACTGATCCTGGAGCAGGGCCGCCTGGACCCGCTGGAACTCTTGATGGCCTGCGACGACCTGAGCTATGCGGACTACGAGTCCTGGCGGCTCGGCCGGGTGCCCCATCTGGAGGCGGTCTTGCGCGTCCCGGCGGATCAGGCGGCGGAGGTTCTGGCCCGCGCGGGTCTCTATGCGGCGGCCCAGGGCCTGGCGGCGGAGCCCCTGGAGCACCGCGCCTGGGGGGCCGCAGAGCGGATCATCCCGATCGGCCCCGCGGAGGCGGCCCACCCGGGGCTGATGCGCGGCTGCGCCACGGCCTTCGCCCCGGCCGCCGATCGGCGGCAACTGGACCTGTTCCACGACAGCCAGGACCAGATCCTCGAGGAGTCGGTGCGCACGGCACTGACCGGACGCCGCATCGACACCGCTCACGCCGCCCTCACCCGGCTGATGGCCCTGGACCCCCGCCACCCCAGGCTGCGCCGCTACCTGCACCTCATGCAGGCGGTGGAGGACCTGCCCGCCCTGCCCCCGGCGGAGCAACTGCAGGCGCTTGAGTCGATGGAGCCCGAGGCCCGGGACCTGCTCGGCCACCGCGCCCGGGACCTCCTGGCCCCCCTGTGGGCGGCGCTGGCCGCGGCGCTGGCCGAGCGCCCCTTCGACCCCGCGGCCCCGCGGCTGCACGCCGGCTACGCCTGGGCGCGCGCCGGGCGCCACCCGGCGGCGCGCAACGCCATCGAGTCGCAGCCCGCCTGGCGCAGTCGACCAGCGCTTGTCCTGGCGCACTTGGAAGCGTGCCAACGGATGCTCGACCCGGCCGCCGCCCGCCGTGACTGGGCACTGCTGTGCTGGGAACATCCGCAGGAGGCGCAGCACAACCTGGACGCCGAGGACCTTGCGGGCGCCCGGCTGCGGCGCCTCTGGATTCACTTCGGTGACGCCGACCTGGGACTCGCCACCGCGGACTTCCCCGCCTGGCTCCTGTTCGCCGACCGCGGCACGGCCGGCGCCGTGCCCCCCGACCTGGCCCCGCCCGGCACCGCCGGCGACGCCTACCGGCTGCTGCACGCAATGGTGAGCGGCGCGGACGACATGCCCCGACGTAAGGCCCTGGCGCAACTGCGTCCGGGGCTCTTGAAGCTCTATCTCGCCGCCCTTTAGGCGATTTCCGCAAGACGTCGTACCCTGAGGACGCGCCCCGAGGCCGACGCTTTAGCAGGCCGCCGCGCCCCGTCCGGCCCTGGTAAAGACACGGCTCACCCTGCGTCGCGCCGCCTGACGCGGTATCATCACGTCCACCCCGGGGGCGGTTGCGTCAGCGCGCGTCGCCCCTGCATATCAGGGCCGCCCACCAGGGCACGGCAACCCGCCGGGCCGGCGCCCATCGCGACCAGGAGGAACTCTAGAATGCACACAGTGCTGGTCACCGGGGGTGCCGGCTTCATCGGCGGCAATTTCGTCCACCTGCTGATGGCGCAGACGCCTTGGCGGGTCGTCAATCTGGACCAGTTGACCTACGCGGGCAACCTGGACACCCTGGACCCCTTGGCCGGCAATCCGCGCCACATCTTTGTCCAGGGTGACATCGGCAATGGTGCCCTGGTGGGGCAACTGCTGACGGACTATGCAGTCGACGCGGTGGTGAATTTCGCCGCCGAGAGCCATGTGGATCGTTCTATCGACGGCCCCACGCCGTTCATCAGCACCAACGTGGTGGGGACCTTCAACCTGCTCGAGTCGGCACGCGCCTACTGGCTCAAACTCGGCGCGACGGCGCGCCGGGATTTCCGGTTCCTGCACGTCTCCACCGACGAGGTCTACGGGTCCCTGGGGGCGACCGGGCGTTTCACCGAGTCCACGCCCTATGCCCCCAACTCCCCCTATTCGGCCTCCAAGGCGGCCTCCGATCACCTGGTGCGGGCCTGGTTCCACACCTACGGCCTGCCGGTGCTGACCACCAACTGCTCCAACAATTACGGCCCCTATCAGTTCCCCGAGAAGCTGATCCCGCTGATGATCCACAAGGCGCAGCGCGGCGAGCCCCTGCCGATCTACGGCGACGGCGGCAACATCCGCGACTGGCTCTATGTCGGCGACCACTGCCGCGCCATCCTGCGGGTGCTGGAGGCAGGGACCCCCGGCGCGGTCTACAACGTGGGCGGCGACAGCGAGCGCACCAATCTGGCGGTGGTCGACACCCTGTGCGCCCTGCTGGACGACTTGTTGCCGGACTCGCCCCGGCGTCCCCACGCGGCCCTCAAGACCTATGTCGCCGACCGCCCCGGCCATGACCGGCGCTACGCCATCGACGCCGACAAGCTCAAGCGTGAGCTGGGCTGGGCGCCGCAGGAAACCTTCGAGACCGGGCTGCGCCGCACCGTCCAATGGTATCTGGAGCACCCGCGGTGGTGTGCGCGGGTGCTGGACGGAAGCTATCGGGGCGAGCGTCTGGGCACGGCCGCCTGATCAGAGATAGTTGCGATGAATCGTAAAGGCATCATCCTCGCCGGGGGCTCCGGTACCCGGCTCTACCCGATCACCCGGGCGGTCAGCAAACAACTGCTGCCGATCTATGACAAGCCGATGATCTACTATCCCCTATCCACACTGATGTTGGCGGGGCTGCGCGACATCCTGATCATCTCCACGCCCCGCGACCTGCCGCTCTTCGAGTCGCTGTTGGGCGACGGGTCCCAGTGGGGTATCCGTCTCGCCTACGCCGCGCAGCCCCACCCGGGCGGGCTGGCCCAAGCCTTCCTGATCGGGCGGGACTTCATCGATGGTGCCCCCTCGTGCCTGATCCTGGGGGACAACATCTTTTACGGTCAGGGGCTTGGGGAGCAACTCAAGGAGGTCAGCGCGCGCGGGGACGGGGCCACCGTCTTCGGCTATTGGGTGGCGGACCCGCAGCGTTACGGGGTGGCGGAGTTCGACGCCGCGGGCCAGGTCATCGGCCTGGTGGAAAAGCCCAGGGAGCCGAAGTCGAACTGGGCCGTCACCGGGCTCTACTTCTACGACGCAAGCGTCTGCGACCGGGCGAGGACCCTGGCGCCCTCGCCCCGCGGCGAGCTTGAGATCACCGACCTCAACAACCTGTATCTGGCGCGGGGCGAACTCCAGATGCAGCGCATGGGGCGCGGGACCGCCTGGCTGGACACCGGCACCCACGAATCCCTGATGGAGGCCGGTGCCTTCATCGAGACCATCGAGAAGCGCCAGGGCCTCAAGGTCTGCTGCCCGGAAGAGATCGCCTTCTACAACCACTGGATCGACGAGGTGCAGTTCCGGGCGATGGCCGAGGAGTTGCGCAAGAGCGGCTACGGCGAATACCTGCTCGGGTTGCTGCGGCGCGGGTGGATCGCATGAAGGTCATCACAACCGCCATCCCCGGGGCCCTCATCATCGAGCCCAAGGTCTGGGGCGACGAGCGCGGCTTTTTCCTTGAGACCTACCGCGGCGAGCGCTACGCCAGTCTCGGTATCCCCGCGTCCCTGCCGCAGGACAACCTGTCGTTCTCGCGCCGCGGCGTCCTGCGCGGCCTGCACTGCCAGCATCCCCATGCCCAGGGCAAGCTTGTGCAGGTCTTTGCGGGCGAGGTCTACGACGTGGCGGTGGATGTGCGCCGCGGCTCGCCGACCTTCGGCCGCTGGGTGGCCGTCACCCTGTCCGCCGCGAACCAGCGGCAGTTCTGGGTCCCGGCCGGGTTCGCCCACGGTTTCCTGGTCACCACTGAGACCGCACTGTTCGGCTACAAGTGCTCCGATTACTATCACCCCGAGACCGAGTTCAGCGTGCGCTGGGACGACCCGGCAATCGGTATCGACTGGCCCCTGACGGGCCAATCCGCTCCCGAACTCTCCCAAAAAGATCAGGCAGCCCCAAGCCTCTCGGACATCCCGGCGCAGCGGCTGCCAGCCATCGAGGACTACCCATGACCCCCCAGCAACCTGCGGCCCCCGTGAAGACCAGCGGCCAGCGGCCGAGAATCCTGTTGATCGGCGCCAACGGCCAGGTAGGCTGGGAGCTGCGGCGCACCCTGGCGGGCCTGGGCGAGGTGATCGCCGCCTCCATCGAGGGCGGCTACGGCCCCATCATCGACCTCCTGGACCATGGTCTGCTCGCCCGACTGGTGGCCGAGGCCCGGCCGGACGCGGTGGTCAACGCCGCCGCCTACACCGCCGTAGACAAGGCCGAGACGGATCGCGACGTCGCCCGGCGGATCAACGCCGATGCGGTAGGTGAACTGGGCCGGCTGCTGGCCGAGCGCGGCATCCCGATCATCCACTACTCCACCGACTTCGTCTTTCCCGGGACCGGCAAACGCCCCTACACCGAGGAGGATGTCGCCGCCCCCCTGAACGTCTATGGGGAGACCAAGCTCGGCGGCGAACTGGCCCTGCTGGACTCCGGCGCCCCCAGCCTGATCTTCCGCACCAGTTGGGTCTACGGGGCGCGCGGTGCCAACTTCCTGCTCACCATGCTGCGCCTGCTGCGCGAGAAGGACGAGTTGCGCATCGTCGATGACCAGGTCGGCTCCCCCACCTGGAGCCGCATGCTCGCGGAGCTGACCGCGCTGGTCCTCTACCGGGTGTTGCGCGGGGACTTGGATCTCAAGCAGGTCGGGGGCCTTTATCACCTGACCGGCTCCGGCGAGGTAAGCTGGTTCGGCTTCGCCCAGGCCATCCTGGAGCGCGCCGAACTCAATTGCCGCCTGATCCCCATCCCCTCCACCGACTACCCGGCCCCGGCCCGGCGCCCCGCCTACTCGGTGCTCGACAACCGCAAGTTCCAGGAGACCTTCGGGCTCCACATGCCGGACTGGCGCGTGTCCCTGGATCAGTGTCTGGAGTTGATCCCCTGCTGAGGCCGATGCTCAGATCGATCGGCGCCCCCGGACGCTCTCCCGCGCCGAAATTGGCGACCGGCTCGGACATACGTCGAGCTGGGATACGCAGGCATTCCTCGCTGAGCCATTTCCGGGAATTGGATCGGGCGGCGGCGCGCGTGGTGAGTTCTAACATGATCACTCTTGAATCTAGAACGCCTTGCGGATCATCAACCACAGCTCCGTCGATCTGTAATTACCCCACACCGTATTGCTCTCGTCGCGCAGATACAGCACCTCCGGGCGCAGTGACCACCCCCGGCCAAGGCCGTAGGTCAGTCCGCCGCCCAGTTCGTAGATATCGTCGCTGCGCGTGTAGAATGCAACCGGCTCGAAATCCGCGTCGGTCAGGGTGCGGTCGCCAAGATAGGCGTTGTGCTCCCAGAGTCCGAACAGAAAGCCGCCGAGGCTTGGCGTAAAGTCGATGCCGAAGTTGAACTCGGTCCCGAAGAAGTTGTTGTCGCCGTCGGGTCGGTTATGGGTCGCCCACTCCCGGCCGCCGTTCACCGCCAGCGTCAGCGACGCCCGCCCGTCCAGGAAGGCGCGCGTCCAACTGGCGGTGACCTCGGCGATGTCGCGACTGCGTTCACGCAGGTCGGTTGGGTATTGGCGTGTCCGCCATTCGCCCGCCAATGAGATCCGATTGTCCGCATTGATGTCGAATGCTCGATCGAGGTATAGGCCGTAGTCGTTGCGATAGCCCGGCTGACCCCGGTAGCTCGCCCGGCCGCGGACCCCGATCGCCTGGCGGCCATGGGGGAGCGATTGGTTCACCGCAGCATTCCAGCGCAGGTCCGAGTCGTCCCGCCGCTCGGGATTGTCGTAATACCGGAACCGGTAGTCCAGGGTCCCGTCGATGGTGATGTCGTTGCGGGCAATATAGCTTACGCCACCGCCGGCGCGCGCCCTCCAGAACCAGTCGCGGGCCGGGTTACCGCCCGCGGCATTGGTAGAGCGGGTGACGTTCTCGCGGTAATAGCCGCCGCCGGTCTCCGCGTAGCCGAATCCGGAGAGCCGCCGCCCGGCCGCATAGTCCCGTGCGCTGCGCGCATAGATCGCTGCCTGTTCATGCAGATCCGGCGGCAAGTTGTCGAAACGCAGCACCTGCTCAAATTCGAGGACCGCACGGGCATGCTCGCCGCGCTCCAAATACGACTGGCCAAGCGCCAAGTGAGTGGCGACCGGGTCCGCCTCCGGATTGACCGCGGTCGGGGCGGGCGTCGGCCCCGCCGCGTATACTGCATCTGCCAATAGCAGCGAGGCGCCCAGTAGTCCGGCTGCAAACCCGGCGCCAGTCGACCCGCCTGAAATTCTGTTCGCTTCGCTAGGCATCTCGCTCGTCATCCTGTAGGGCTTTTCATAAAGGTCGCAGGACGCGCATTGCGAACAACACGCGCATTCTATCAGATGTCAAGGTTGGGCTGGGATCGCGATTTGTTGCACCCGAATCATTTATAGTTTATCGTTTACCATATTTGCCACGTACCGCGCGTTATCCTGCAATGTTCAATCACCTTCGACTCGACCCGACTCGGCCCGCCATGCGCGTTGCCTTCCTGGCTCTCTGCGGGTGCCTCGCCCTGATCGCGGGGGCGTCCTTGCTGCTGACGGGTTGCGCGGCGACCCTTCAGGCATCGATCGGCGACCGCACGGCGATCTGCAGCTTCTTGGGCCCCGTCTGCCGAAAACTCACCCCTGGCGGAGAGGGCCAGAGTTATCTGCGCTATGTCAACTCCGGGGCCCGCTGGAGTCAGTACCGCAAGGTCATCGTGGACCCGGTGATCATCGTCTCCAGCGCCGAATCGCAGATCCCCCCGGCCGCTGCGCAGCATCTCGCGAACTACTTCGATGCGGCCTTGAAGGAGAAGTTGGGTACCAGGTTCAAACTCACCGATCAGCCGGGGGCCGGTGTCATGAGGATACAGGTCGCACTGACCGATGCCAGAGCGGCGACCCCGGGGCTGCGAACTATTACCATGGCAGTGCCCCAAGCGCGCACCCTGAGTACCGTCGGCTACCTGGCGACCGGCAGCTTTCCCTTCGTGGGCGCGGCCGAGGGAGCGGCGAAGGTGTTGGACTCCCGCAGCGGCGAACTGCTTGCGGCCTTGGCGGATCGCCAGGTCGGTGGTGGTCACATCAAGGCCGCCGCGCAATGGACCCTGGGCGATGCCGAGAATGCGATCAACCTGTGGGCAGAGCGCGCGGCGAACCAGCTCTATGCCTGGACCTCGGGCGCCCAGGCCCCGCGCTGAGGTGCGTCTGTCGGACGCGCTCAGGTTAGAATGCACCAGGGTCGCCGGACCCTGACCATTCAACCCTGCCGGAAGGCCCGACCGGCGGCCCGCCGAGGTCACGACACGCGCCGATGAACCCAGACCCGCTTGAGGTATTGAACCGAGTCTTCGGCTACCCGCACTTTCGCGGCGCCCAGCAGGAGGTCATCGAGCGGGTCCTGCAGGGCGGCGATGCCCTGGTCCTGATGCCGACCGGCGGCGGCAAGTCACTGTGCTATCAGATCCCGGCCCTGCTGCGGCCGGGGACCGGGATCGTCGTCTCCCCGCTCATCGCCCTGATGCAGGACCAGGTGGATGCGCTGCGCCAACTCGGGGTGCGGGCCGCCTTTCTGAACTCCTCGCTCGCCGGCGACGAACAGTCGCGGGTGGAGCGGGCGTTGCTGGCCGGGGGGCTCGACCTGCTCTATGTCGCCCCGGAGCGGCTCTTGACCGAGCGTTTCCTGGATCTGCTGGGGCGGGTGCCGGTCGCGCTCTTCGCCATCGACGAGGCGCACTGTGTCTCCCAATGGGGCCACGACTTCCGCCCTGAGTATATCCAGCTCAACCTGCTGCACGAGCGCTGGCCGGCGGTACCCCGCATCGCGGTCACCGCCACCGCCGACGCCCCGACCCGGCGCGAGATCGTCACCCGCCTGGCGCTTGAGCAGGCGGCCCAGTTCGTCTCCAGCTTCGACCGGGCCAACATCCGCTACCACGTCACCGAGAAGCGCGAGCCGCGCCAACAGCTCGTCGCCTTCCTGCGCGCCGAGCACCCCGAGGACGCCGGCATCGTCTATTGCCTGTCGCGGCGCAAGGTCGAGGAGACGGCGGAGCACCTGTGCGTCCAGGGGTTCAAGGCCCTGGCCTACCACGCCGGGCTGCCGGCCGAGCAGCGGCGCACCCACCAGGCGCAGTTTCTGCGCGGCGAGGGGGTCATCGTCGTCGCCACCATCGCCTTCGGCATGGGCATCGACAAGCCGGACGTGCGCTTCGTCGCCCACCTGGACCTGCCCAAGAGCCTGGAGGCCTACTACCAGGAGACCGGCCGCGCCGGGCGCGACGGCCAGCCAGCCGACGCCTGGATGACCTATGGCCTGGGCGACGTGGTGGCGCTACGGCGCTTCATCGAGGAGTCGGAGGCCGAGGAGCAGTTCAAGCGCGTGGAGTTGCACAAGCTCAATGCCCTGCTCGGCTTCTGCGAGACCACCGAATGTCGCCGCCAGGTCATGCTCAACTATTTCGGCGAGCAACTCCCCGCCCCCTGCGGCAACTGCGACACCTGCCTGACCCCGGTGGCGAGCTGGGACGGCACCCTGGCCGCCCAGAAGGCCATGTCCTGCATCTTCCGCACCGGCCAGCGCTTCGGCGTCAATTATCTGATCGAGGTCCTGCGCGGCAAGGACGACGAGCGCATCCGCCGCTACGGCCACGACCAGATCAGCACCTTCGGCATCGGCGCGGACTTCAGCGTCGAGCAGTGGCGCTCGGTCTACCGGCAACTGGTCGCCGCCGGCCTGGTCGCGGTCGACATCGAGGGCCACGGGGCCCTGCAACTCACCGAGTCGAGCCGCCCGGTCCTGCGCGGCGAGCGGGTGCTGCGCCTGCGCCGCGATCCGGAGCGGCGCCCGGCCAAGACCCGGGGCGAGCCCAGGCCCGTACGGGTGGAAACCCCGCTCGACCCGGAGGCGCAGACCCTCTGGGAACGCCTGCGCGCCTACCGGCGCGACCTTGCGCAAGAACAGGCAGTCCCGCCCTATGTGGTCTTCAGCGACGCAACGCTGCGCGAGATGGTCAGCTACCGACCGCGGGATCTGAACGAGTTCAGCCGCATCAGCGGGGTGGGCGTGGTCAAGCTGGAGCGCTACGGCGCCGGCTTCTTAAGCCAGTTGGCCGCACACGCCCAGGAGCACGGCCGCCCCGCCCAGGTACCGCCCCTGCCCGAGACCCCCATGCGCGCCCCGGCCCCGCCCGCCGCCCCCGCCGACGGACGCGTCTGGGAGGAGGGCCTGAACGACACCACGCGCGTCACCCTGGAGCTCCTGCGCACCGGGCTCTCACCCGCCCAGATCGCCGAGCGCCGGGAGCTCAAGCCCAGCACCATCTATACGCACCTCTCGCGCTGTATCGAAGAGGACGAACTGTCCCTGGCCGAGATCGTCACCCTGGCGGACGACGAACTCCAGGCCATCGAATACGCCTTCACCCAACTGGCCCCGGAGTCGCCGCTCACCCTCAAACCGGTCTTCGACGCCTTCGAGGGCAAATACGACTATGGCCTGCTGCGCTGCGTGCGGGCGGCGATGGGGCGGTAGGAGTCGGGGCGTCCCGCCCCGACCGCAATGTTTCTCCGGTGCCGGGCGGCGCGCAAAGCCTCACTTGCAGTCCAGCACGCCCTGGGAGCGCCGCACCCCAGTGCGGCGCGATCTCGCAGATAACCCCGCCGGTGTGGGTTGAGCAGAGGCCGCGCCGCACTGGGGTGCGGCGCTCCCAGTAGCCGTTGCGGCTTAACTTAACGGCAGTGACGCGACGCGTGGAAACAGGGAACGGCGCGGTGCGGCTGGCCCGCTAGTTCACCGAGAATTCCACCCGCCGGCCAGTGCGTGCGGTGAGCCGCACCAGCATATCCAGGCTGAACTTGTCATGCTTGCCGCGCACCAGGTCCGCTACCCGGGATTGGGCGATCCCCAACTGCTCGGCGGCCTCGCCTTGGGTCCAGCCCCGCTCGCTCAGGGTCTCGCGCAAGCCGGCCAACAGTTGCGCACGCAGCAGCAGGATGGCCGCCTCATCCGGCGGAAAGCCCAGGTCCGCAAAGACGTTACCGTTCGATTCGATGATCGGTTCCCGCCCGTCCTTGCTCATTTGCTGTTGTTGATGTCGATACTGCCGCCCTGCATAGCCCCAATGGCCACGCTGCCGTGCTCGGCCCGAATGTCACCGGTCTGCACCGCCAGGCCGCCGGCCGGCAGCAGTTCCGGGTGCTCCTGCAGGACCCGCACCAGCAGGGCGCGCAACTCGGCGTTCAGGTCCGGGTCGGTGGGGTTGCGCGCCACCCGGTCGGCCAGCGGATAGGCGTCCGGCGCCTGCTCGAAGACGCCGCGCCAGGTGTCTCTGACCGCTTGGGCGCCCTCGCCGACCCGGGCCATGAACAACTGCTTGGCGGCCTCGGCGCCGCCTTACAGGACCAGGTTCATCAGTGCATCGACGGCGGTCTGCAGGTCGCTCATGGGGATGGCCGGGGGTTGCGGGTGGACTCGGTACACTGCTGATTCTACGACAGGCGGGGCGATGGGGCGGCCCTGGTACCGCGAGGTGCAAACGATGGGTTTCGCTTCGCTCTGCCCATCCTACAGGTCGACGCGGCCGTCCCCGCATCGCGCCAGGCGCCATCCGGGCGACGGAGGGGCTTGCAGAGCGGGCGTCAGGCGGGTCCGGGGCGGGCGCCCTGGGTTAAGATGGCCGCCCAGTCCCACCACCGACCGCGACCGAGATTCATCGAGTGTCACCATGAGTGTCACCATGCCCTGTTGGCGCAGGCTGATCCGTTCGCTGGCCGGCCCAGCCCTGGGCTGGGCGCTGCTCCTGGTCCTGGCGTTGGCGTCAGGGCTGACGCTGGCGGCGGGCGCGCCGATCCCGCCGCTCACGGACATCCGCGACGAGACCGCGCGCCTGCAGGAGGTGGGCACCGAGTTGGAGGCGGCGGTGGCGCGGCGGCTGCTGGACGCGCAGCGCCTGGAGGAGCGGCTCGCCCTGGACGAGGTGCGGCTGCGCGCCCGGGACGTCCGCCCGGACCTGCTGCGGGCGGCGCGCCTGGAGTTGGAGACCGCGCGCATGCGCATCGACACGCTGAACGAGCAGACGGCGCACCAGCGGCTCGCCCTGACCCAGCTCGAAGAGGGTATCGTGGCCCTGGCCGAGACCCCCGATCCCGACCCGGACACGGACCTGGCGCGCCCGCGCCGACTGGCGGCACTGCGGCTGCTGCGCGAGCAGGCGGACACCATCAGGTCCCTGGGGGACTCCATGGGCCGCCTGGGTGCGGCCATCGGGCGCCTGCTGACCCTCGACGAACAACGGCTGCGCCTGCTCCAGGCACGGGTGCGCCTGGAGAGCATCGATGACCTGGCCGGTCCCGGCGCGGGCAGCCTGGCGCTGGGTGCGGACGCCCAGGTCAAGGCGCAGGAACGCGCGGTCACCGATGCACTGCGCGCGGCCAGCCGGCTGTCGGACGAGGCGGCGGCCGTCAGCGGTGATGACCTGGACGCCATCGCGCGGCGCGCGGCGCTCGATGCGCGTCTGCAGGAGGTTGCCGTCCGCGGCAATCTGGCCCAAAACGACCTGGAACTGATCGGCATCCGGCAGCGCCTGGACGCACTCGCGGTCCTGCGGGAGGACCCGTCCATGCCGGCCGGTCTGCTGGCGGGCGCCGCGGACCAGGTCCGGGCCCTGCGGACCCGACTACGGGGCTACCAGGGCACCTTGCAGGTACAGCGGCAAGTGCTGGCGACCCGGCGCACCCTGGCGGCCGGTCAGGCGGCGCCGGACGGCACGGCGGCACCGGATACGGACCTGGACGCGGTGCTCACCCGCCAGACGCGGGAGGTCACGGACCTGCTGCACCGGGCCGGCGAGGAGCGCACCCGTTTCAACGCGCTGGCAGCCCAGGTCTATGCCCGGTCACTGACCGACCGACACCCCTTCCCCCTGACCGGCCCCGAGTGGCGACGCATCGCCGCCGGGGTGGGCGGACTGCCGCGGCTCCTGGCGCGGGGCCTCGCGCGCCTGGCGCAGGACCTGCGGACCCGCGCCGCCGCCATGGGGCCGGCGCGGGGGCCGCTCCTGCTCGGCGGGGCCCTGCTGCTGGTCTTCGGCGCCCTGGTCCTGAGCCGGGCGCTGCGGCGGGGGCTGGTCACGCCGGACCCGACCCGGCGGGTGGCCGCCCCGGCCGCGGCCCTGGCCGCGGCGCTCCCCCTGGCCATCCCCGCCGCGGTCTGGACCTGGGTCGGCACGCGGCTCACCCTGCCCGGCTACGAGTTCGTGCCCGTCCTGCTCCTGGTCGGCATCCTGCCGGTGACCGTCTTTGTGCTGACACTCGCCCGGGCGGCCTTGTTCGATCGGGACCCGGCGCACGCCCACTCACCGGCGCGTTGGCAGTTCTACCGGCGGCTGCGCTGGGGACTGCTGTTGTCCGCCCTGGTGGCCGCGCTCTATCTGGTGACCGGGTCACTGGGGGTCTCACCTCTGCTGGGCGATGTATTGGACCGCCTGGCGATGATCGGGCTGCTGCTGCTGGCCGTGCCGGCCTTCGGGCTGCGCGACCTGATCCTGCACCTGGCGCAGCGTCGGCGGGGGACGGCGGCGACCGACGGACCGGTGCCTGGGGACGCGGCGGGGGGGCAGATGCGCCCGGTCGGGCGCGGGACCCGGCTGCTGAGCGAACTGTCCCGGCTGGTCGCCCTCACGCTGGTCGCGGCGGGGGTGCTGGGCCTGCTGGGATACGCCAACCTGGCCTGGGCGATCGCCAGCCGTCTGGGCTGGCTGGCCCTGGTGGGGGCGCTGCTGTATTTCGCCATCGGCACCCTGGGTGACCTGCGGGACCGGACCGCGGGGCGGCTCGCGGGTGAGCGCGGCGCCTTCTGGCGGCGCTATTTCCTGCTCCCGGGCCACGGGCTGGCGGTCCTGCTGGCCTGGCTGGCGGCGGCCTTGGGTCTGATCCGGCTGTGGGGCTGGGACAACCATACCCCGCCGATCCGCGCCCTGCTGGACTGGCTGGCGCAGCCCCTGGTCACCGCCGGGCACCTGAGCCTGACCCCCTGGGACCTGGCCCTCTCGGTCCTGCTGGTGGCCCTGGCCGTCGCGACCGGACCCTGGGTCAAACAGGTCAGCTTCCAACTCGCCTATGGCCGGGTGCGCGACCGCGGGCTGCGCCAGGCCCTGGCCACGCTCACGCAATATGTGGTGATGGTGTGCGGGGTGCTGCTGGCCCTGGAGGTGTCGGGGCTCAATCTGACCACCCTGCTGGTCTTCACCGCCAGCCTGGGGGTGGGGATCGGGTTCGGCCTCCAGAACATCGTCAACAACTTCATCTCCGGTATTCTGCTCCTGGTGGAACGCCCGCTGCGGGTGGGGGACGTCGTGACCGTGGGCAGCCACGAGGGGGAGGTCACCCGCATCGGTATCCGCTCGCTGACGGTGCGCACCTTCGACAAACAGGAGGTCTTCATCCCCAACGGGACCGTGATCAGCGGCGACTTCATCAACTGGACACACGGCGACGACATCCTGCGCACGGTCCTGACGGTCGGGATCGGCTACCAGGACGACCCGGACCGGGCCATGACCCTGATCCGCGACCTGCTGGCGGGCTACGAACCGGTGCTGCGCCTGCCCGGGCCTCAAGTCAGTCTGTGGGAGTTCGGGGACTCCGCCGTGATCCTGCGGGTCGAGTATTGCGTGCACTTTCTGGGGCCGGTGGGGCGCACCGCGGTCCGCTCGGAGGTCAACCGGCGCATCTGGTACGGCTTCCAGACGGCGGGGATCAGCATCCCCTTCCCGCAGCGGGATCTGCATGTCATTCAGGAGACTACGTCAGGTAACGAGACAATGACAGGTTAAACACAATCGTACTTTACTTCAGGAACCGACATGCCCGACCCCCGCCCCCCCGCCCTCGCCCCGGACGCCCGCATCCTGCTGGTGCGCCTCTCGGCCATCGGCGATGTCGTGTTCGCCTCGCCCCTGGTGGCGGCGCTGCGCCGCGCCTGCCCCCAGGCCCATATCGCCTGGCTGGTCCAGCCCGAGTGCCGGGCCCTGCTGGACCACCACCCGGACCTGGATGAGGTGATCGTTTGCCCCATGGGTCACTGGCGGCGGCTGTGGCGCCAGCGGCGCTTCATCGCGCTGGGGCGGGGCCTGCGGGCGCTGCGCGAGACGCTGCACGCGCAGCGCTTCGACCTGGCCCTGGACCTCCAGGGACTCGGCAAGAGCGGGCTCTTGACGCGGCTGTCCGGGGCGCGCGAGCGCATCGGCCTGGGCTCCCGGGAGGGCAGCGCCTGGCTGATGACGCGCACCGTCGCGCGCGGCGGGGAGGCGCGGCGCATCGGCTCCGAATACCTGTACCTGGCGCAGACGCTGGGGCTGCCGACCGACCCCTTCGAGATGGTCGTCCACTATGACGCGGCGGCCGCCCGCAGCGCCGACGCGACCCTGGTCCGCGAGGGCCTGACCAGCGGCTTCGCGATCCTGTGCCCCTTCACCACCCGCCCCCAGAAGCACTGGTTCGAGGACCGCTGGGCGGACCTGGCCATCCGCCTGCGCCGCGAACTGGGGCTGACCCCAGTGCTGCTCGGCGGGCCGCGGGACCGGGCCGCGGCGGACCGGATCAATGACGGGGCGGCCGCGGGGGGCACCGACGGGGGCCTGAGGGGGATCCGCGACGCGACCCGGCCGCCGCTGGTCAACCTGGTGGGCCAGACCAGCCTGGGCGAGGCCGCCGCCCTGATCGAGCGCGCCGCCCTGGTGGTGGCGGTCGACACCGGGCTGGGGCACATGGGCATCGCCGCCGGCACCCCGTCCGTGCTGCTCTTCGGCTCCACCTGTCCTTATCTGGAGACCACCCGCGCCAACGCCCGGGTGCTCTACCATCGCCAGCCCTGCTCGCCGTGTCGGCGCCGGCCTACCTGCAACGGGGACTTCACCTGCATGAAGGCCCTGGGGGTCGGCGAAGTCCTGGCCGCCGCCCAGGCAGTGCTCGGGACCGCGCCTTGAGGGTCCTGCATGTGGAGGGCGGCCGGCACCTCTACGGCGGCGCCTTCCAGGTCCTGCACCTGCTGCGCGGCCTGCACGCGCGCGGTCACGAGAACCTGCTCGCCTGCCCCGCGGGCTGCGCCCTGGGGGAGGCCGCGGCGCCGGTCGCACGGGTCCGGGGACTAGCCATGCACGGGGACGCGGACCTGCTGCTGGTGCCGCGCCTGGCCAGGTTGATCCGTGACGAGCGCCCGGACCTGGTGCACCTGCACAGCCGCATCGGGGCGGACCTGATGGGGGGGATCGCGGCGCGTCTCACCGGGGTGCCGGTGGTGCACACGCGGCGGGTGGACAATCCGGAGGCCCGATGGCTGGTCGCGCTCAAGTACCGGCTCCATGACCGGGTGATCGCCATCTCCGAGGGGATCGCCCGGGTGCTGCGCGGCGAGGGCCTGCCCCCGGAGAAGCTGCGGGTGGTACGCAGCGCCGTGGACTGGCAGCGCTATGCCGGGCCCGGCGACCGGGCGGCAGCGGCGGCGCGCCTGGGGGTGCCCGCCACCGGCCCCTGGCTCGCCGTGGTCGCCCAGTTGATCGAGCGCAAGGGCCATCGGTTTCTGCTGCGCGCCCTGCCGCCCCTGGTGGCGGCGCACCCGGACCTGCGGGTATTTTTCTTCGGCCAGGGTCCGCAGGGGCCGGACCTGGCGCGCCAGATCCAGGCCCTGGGGCTCGGCGCTCATGTCACCCTGGCCGGCTTTCGCGACGACCTCGATGAGCTGCTCCCCTGTCTGGATCTGCTGGTGCACCCGGCCCTGATGGAGGGGCTGGGCGTCTCACTGCTCCAGGCGGCGAGCGCCGGGGTGCCGATCGTCGCGAGCCGCGCCGGGGGCATCCCGGAGGCGGTGCGCAACGGGGAGAACGGGCTCCTGGTCCCGCCCGGCGACGTGGCGGCCCTGGGCGCGGCGCTCGCCGCCCTGCTGGCCGATCCGGCGCGCCGTCGCGCCCTGGGCACCGGGGGCCGCGCCCTGATGGCGCGCGAATTCTCCATCGACGCCATGGTGGAGGGAAATCTCGGCGTTTATCGGGAGCTCTTGGGGTGATCAGCGCCATGACCGAGCACCCGGCCGTGGGCATCCTGGTCTATCACCAGGTGGGCGACTTCAAGACGATGCGCAGGCACCGCGCCAACTACTGCGACCGCCGCCGTTTCACCCGCCAGATGGCCCTGTTGGCCCGGCTCGGCTACCGGGTGCTGGATCTCGACACGGCGCTCGACTGTCTGGCGGGTGCGCAGGCAGCGCCGACGCGCGCCGTCGTGCTGACCTTTGACGACGGCTACGAGAACTTCGCGCAACAGGCACTGCCGGTGTTGCAGGACCACGGCTTCCCGGCCACCGTCTATGCCATCAGCGGCTGGCTCGGGCGCCGCGCCGAGTGGTTTGCCGCGGAGCCCGGCCGGCCCATCCCGGACCTGATGTCCGCGCAGCGCCTGCGCGAGGTCCACGCGGCCGGCATCACCATCGGCTCCCATACGGCCAGCCACACCAGACTGCACCGGGCGAGCCGGCTGGTCCTGCGCCAGGAGTTGCGCGACAGCAAGGCGGCGCTGGAGGACATCCTGGGCGACGAGGTCCGGCACCTGAGCTACCCCTACAACAGCTTCGACCGCGCCACCGTGCACGCCGCCGCGCGCGCCGGCTATGCCAGCGCGACCACCTGCCTGCGCGGCCTGGCGACGGTCGCGGACCACCCGCTGGCCCTGCCGCGGCTGGCGATCTCATTCGGCGACCGCCTGCTCGCCTACTGGTGGAGGCTCCTGCTGGGGCCTAAGGCGGCGCCCGCCCTGGTCGAATGGCGCCGCCACCTGGCCGACGAACCGGGGCATTTCCGGCCCCTGGACGCGGACCCCGGATACGGCGACCCGGAGTCTTCGCAAGACGCCTTGCCTGCGAAAGAACGCGACCAGGGGCCAATGCCGTCAACTTGAGCGCCGCGTGACCCAGACTGGACCTCGCGTCCCCCGGCGCCGCGGCCAACCATCCCGTAGGATGGGTAGAGCGCAGCGAAACCCATCATCCCAAGATCCACAGATGAACACAGATTTTCTTCAAATTGTCATCCGCTTATCGCTACCGTCACAATCACCCGCAAGGTGAGTCCCAGACGGCCTTGATCATGATCCCGGCCACTGGGAGCGCCGCACCCCAGTGCGGCGCGATCTCTCAAACAACTGCGGCGTCGCATGTTGCCGATAGGCCGGGCCGCACTGGGGTGCGGCGCTCCCAGTCGGTCGGCCTGAGGGCCGACCTGCAAGCGTCGCTGGCCGGAGCGATGATCAAGGCCTCCCAGACGAAGCGTAAGCCAATGAATAATCAGTGTTCATCTGTGTTCATCTGTGTTCATCTGTGGACAACTGATCTTCCTGGGATAATCTGTGCTCATCTGTGGATGACGCCTCCTTCCAGGCTCAGGGGCCGGCTCACCGCAACCCCCTTCGGCCGGTGCTTGAACCCGACCTTCCACCAAAAGCCAAGCAGGTCATCACCCAGTGAGATCGCCTTGCGCGGCAGGGCCAGCGGGTCGAAGGCGCGGGTCGCCAGCCCGCGCTGGCAGGTGACACCGGAGGCGTAACCGGCGCGGGCCGCGGCCTCGACCGCGGCCAGGTCATGGCTGCCGTAGGGGTAGCACAGATGCCGGACGGGTTCACCCAGGAGATCCTCCAGCGCGGCGCGGCTGCCCGCCAGTTCAGTCGCGAGCCGATCGGCCGCCAGCCCGGCAAGCGGCAGGTGGTTCATGGCGTGCGAGCCGACCTGGATACCGGCGCGGCGGATCGCGCGCAGGTGCGCCGCATCCATGAGCGGTGCCGCGGCCAGACCGTCGGCCGGGAGCCAGGCGGCCGTGCGCCCGACGAGCGCGGCGACCACATAGACCGTGGCCGGGAAGCCGTGGCGCTGCAACTGCGGCAGCGCGGTGTCATAGAAATTCCGATAGCCGTCATCGAAGGTAATGGCCACCGCCCGCGGCGGCACCGCCAGGTCCCCGGCGACACAGGCCAGGACCTGATCCATGGTCAGGACGCTGCACCGCAGCCGCTTGAGCAGGGCCATCTGGGCGGCGAAGCGGCGCTGGTGACAGAAGACAGCGCGGTGGGCCTTGACCCGCCGGAAGTCACCGACCTGGTGATACATCAGAATGGAGATGCCGTTCATGTCAAGACCTGTCGATAGACCGCCTCGGTCCCGTCCACCATGGTCTCCAGCGAGAAGTGACTCAGATAGCGGGCCCGGCCCTGGGCCCCGAGACGGCCGCGCAGCCGGGGGTCGGCGGCCAGGCGGACCATTGCGGCGGCGAGCGCCGCCGCGTCCTCGGCCGGGACCAGGAGCCCGGTCTCACCGTCCGCGACCAGCTCCGGGATGCCCCCGACACGAGCGGCGATGACCGGCAGGCCAACCGCCGCCGCCTCCGCCAGGGTCAGCGACAGGGCCTCGCGCCGCGAGGGCGCCAGCACCAGGTCCAGTTCGCGCATCCACTGGGGTGCGGCATCGCGAAAGCCCAGAAAGTGTACCCGGTCCGCGACCCCGACGGCCGCCGCGCGCGCCCGCATCGCCTTACCCCAGGGCGTGGAGTCGTCCCCGATCAGGACCAGGTGAACCAGGTCCGGACAGTCGGCGAGCGCATCAATGGCCAGGTCCTGCCCCTTGGCGCGCACCAGCCGGGCCACGATACCGCACAGGACGGTCCCGGCGGGCAGCCCCAGGGCGGCCCGCAAGACCGGATGCGGCGGCAGGCGCAGCGGATCGGCCACCCCATGGTGGACCACGCTGATCCGCCGCGGGTCATAGCCCTGCGCCACCAGAAATTCCGCCACCGCGGCACTCACCGCGATGATCCGGTCCGCACGGCCGAAATGCTTGCCGGCATTGGTGGAATGGGCCGTGGCCACCACCGGGACCCCGGCGAGGCGCCCGCCCAGGCCGGCATAGAAGGCACCGCGGGTGAGATGGCCGTGGATCAGTTCGGCCCCCCAGCGCCGGGCCGCGCGCGCCAGCATGACCAGCGACCAGGCGTCGAAAAACCCGTGCATAGGCAAGTGGTAACAGGCGAGTCCGGCCGCCCGGAAGCGCTGCGCCAGCCACGAATCCCCCGGCCCGGCAAAGGCGACCGAGTGCCCGTGGGCAGTCAGGCCGCACGCCAACTCCGACAGGTGCATCTCCGCCCCCCCGTAGGAGTGACTGTGCAACACGAACAGGATCTTCATGACTGCCGGCGCAACGGCCGCGTCCTCGGGGCACGGTGATGAGTTGGCGGGCATTATCGCCGACAACTGCGCGATGTCGACCGGCGAACGGCCATGAGGGCTGGTCCGTCACCCCGGGAACATGAAAGTTCCTTGTGGGAGCGGCCTGCGTCCGCGCCGCGAGGTCGCAGCAACCCGCGACACTGCGGCACCTTGCGAGACCTCGTCGCGGCTGAAGCCGCTCCCACGGCGTCGCTGCGCGACTTTCACGGGACCGCCGCGACCATGATCGAGGCCCGCGCCACCGCTGCCCATCACCAGCGACCGGAGACCACCTCGCCGTTGGTCGTAGCGCTCTTGCCATGGCCGGCGGGCGCACAGGAACTCAGGTTTCCGCTGCCATCACCCTTGCCGGCCGGAGGGCAACCCTCGCCGGTGCCCCCTTTGGCGGCCCGGCTCGTGCGTCGCTTGCCACTGGCGTTTGCCCGTTTCGCCTCGGCTTTCGGCGGGCCATGGCGGTATTTCGCCATCTCCTCCTGCACCCGGTCGCGCTGGGCCTGTGACAGCGTTTCATAATCCTGGTAGCCGGTTGCATCCAAGGCCTGTTGCCTGGCCTGCTGATACGTCAGTACCCGTTGCGAAGGTTGTCTCGAGCGCGCGGCGCGGGCCTCCTGGTCGCGCTCCTTGCGCTCCCTGGCCGCCGCCTTGCGCGCGGCCTTTTCTCTCTTTTCGATCCCCCGCACCTGTTCCATGATCGAGTAGGGGTCGTGGGCAGGGGCCTTCGATCCGCGTGAACCCGTGGCCTCCCCCTGATACTCACGGGTCAGCGTATCCGCCGGACAGGCAAGGTCCGACAAGGTGATACTGCCGTCGGCCTGGGTGCACCGGTAGATGCCGGCGGCCTGGACGGTCGGCAGGGCCGACACCAGCAGGGTCAGGGTGAACCTCGCCACACTTGCTCGAATGGACACTGCGCTGTTGCTCCGCTATCGGTTGGCCGATCGGCTTGGCATCGCTTCGCTCAACCCAAATCATCGCACGTCAGGATCCCCGCGCGCCAGAGGTCGCTGGTCCGCACAGCGGACCCTACGGGCGCGGTACCCGTAGGGTCCGCTGTGCGGACCGGGCGCCGCCGGCCGGACCGCTGGTCGAGACCCTGTGCGGCCTTGATCATAACCGCGGCCACGGCGGTTCAGCCACCTCGCGGCGTACGGCGCAAGCGATGGGTTTCGCTGCGCTCTACCCATCCTGCGGCTGAAGCGTCGGGGGCCGGGGTGGGCTCAAGTGTCGGCGGCGGCCAGGGTCCCGAGCAGGAGCAGGACCTCGGCGGCCAGGTCGTAGGTCAGGCCGGGGGTGTCGGCGAGCGCGGGGTCGCGGCTGCCGGCGGCGATGGCGTCCAGGGACTGGATGAAGGGGCGGGCCTCGTCGGTCTGCCAGTTGGGGGCGGCGGCGACCTGTCGCAGCAGCGACCGGGCGGCGGCCGGGTCGCTGGCGCTTAAGCCTTCGGTCACGGCGAGCGCGAGCCGGCCGGCCGGGGAGTGGTTCTCGCCGCCGTCGCGCCGGTAGTCGATGAAGGCCGCGCGCGCCCGGGTCCGGGCCGCGGCGGCGGCGGGGTTGGCGGCGGCGCTCTCGATGTTGGCGAGGATGGACCAAGTCGTCCCTGGGCGCGGGGATAGCTTAACGCCAAATGGGCGGGACGGGGTTTGCAACCCCGTCCCGAAGGTTTTTGGGACCAGCGTGCATGGTGGAGCCGCGATTAGATTCAAACGGTTACGGAAGGGGCGAATGCACCGTCCGGCTCGCAGTCGCCGTCGCGCCGGTCGCGGCCGGCAGCGCGGAACGCATCGGCTGGCTCGAAGACCCGGGGCGCGAGTGACCTGCCCGGGATCGTGACCAAGAGCCTCTGAGTCGGCACCTAAAGTTCCGAGAGGCTTGGCGCCCGGACAGAATTGTCCGATACTGCGGTGCATGACCGGTTCCGAGTTTATCCATCGCATGCAACGCTACGCCAAGGCGCACGACTTGGCCTGCCGCGTGGACCACAAACGTGGCAAGGGCAGTCATGTCACCCTGTACCTGGGGACGACCCTCACCATCGTGCGCAATCCGAAGGACGAGCTGAAGACCGGCACCCTCCATGCGATGCTCAAGCAGCTTGGCCTGACGCTGACCGATCTCTAGAGAGACGCCCCGATGAATTTCGTTTATCCAGTAACCTTGACCCCGGACCCCGATGGCGGGTTTGTGGTGACCTTTCCCGATTGGCCGGAAGCCATCACCCAGGGCGAGACCCGCGACCAAGCGCTGGAAGAGGCGGCCGATTGTCTGGAAGAGGCCGTTGCCGCACGCATTGATGACCGTGCGGAGATTGCGTTGCCATCCTCGCCACGGGCCGGTGAGGAGACGGTGGCGGTGCCCATCGCCACCGCGCTCAAAGCGGCGCTGTACTTGGCAGTGCGAGAAGCGGGCATCGGTACCAGCGAGCTGGCACGGCGCTTAGGCGTCCATGAGAAGGAGGCACGACGGCTGCTCGACCCCCGCCACGGGAGCAAGGCTACGGCGTTGGAGCGGGCCTTGGCTGCCGTGGGTCGGCGCTTGGCCGTCGAGGTCCAAGCGGCGGCATAGCGCGGTGGGGCGGAGCGTGCGGCGGTTCCGCTATCGCGTCTGGTTACAATGGGTGGAACCTGAGACCGACACCCCCACGGGAGAGCCCCCATGGACGCCAAAGTCCGCGACGACCTGCGTGATCTGATCCGCCGCTACGGCTGTAGTCTGACCGAGGATCCTGCGCGATGCGAAGCGCTGCTGAACGACCAATGCGCTGCGCACAAGCGCGAGATCAACGTCCTAATCGGCGCCCTGCGGCAGGGCGTGGCGAAGGACTTACTGAGCGCGCGCCAGGCGCCCCCGTCGCTCCAGATCGACCGGCTGACCCGGCGGCTGGAAGACGACCTCGGCCTGGCCCCGGAGCCTGCGCGCTGGGCCGTGGAGACCTGGGCGCTGGTGCTGGGGGTGGACGATGGCCTTTCGCCCGCGACCCGACGCGAGAGCCCGGCCACCGCCCCGGAGGTTCCCGACATCCACGGCTGGTCGGCGGACCGGGTGCAGGCACTCCAGCGGGATGCCGCCCGGTCGCTTGGGTTGGCGGTGGTCTTTCGCGATCCATTGCAGACCCCGGTTAAAGTCAAGGCGGGCGGATTGCCCGGCCTGCTGGGCAAGGGAGAGATCATCAGCCACGGGCCGGAGATGGTCGTCGTCCCCGCAGGTAGCTACCTCATGGGTTCGCCCGAGGGCGAGGAGGGTCGGCACTACAACGAGGGACCACAGCACCGCGTCACCATCGCTCGGCCTTTCGCCCTGGGGCGCTATGCCGTGACCTTCGATGACTACGACGCCCGCTGTGCGGCGATGGGTTGGGGCAAGGCGAACGTTTTTTGTCGGGAGCGAGGGCGTCAACCATTTGCCAACGTTTTGATAGAGGGCGCAGTGGCCTATTGTCAGTGGCTGTCGGGGCAGACCGGTCAGACCTATCGCCTGCCGAGCGAGGCGGAGTGGGAATACGCCTGCCGTGCGGGGACCGCCACTGCCTTCCATTTCGGATCGACGATCTCCACCGCCCAAGCCAACTACGGTAGATGGCACGAGGTTGTTGGGGGGGGCCAGCTTACGGTGCCAGTGGGCAGCCTGCCAGCGAACCCCTGGGGTCTGCATGAGATGCACGGCAATATTTGGGAATATTGCGAGGACGATTGGAATGCGGACTACAGGGGAGCTCCTACGGACGGTAGTGCATGGGTTGAAAAACATCACCGTCCCAACGTGATGCGCGGCGGGGCCTTTCACAACGATTCACATGATCTGCGCTCGGCCAGCCGTGCTCGTAGGCCGAACGACGACGATTGGCCCTTTCTCGGCTTCCGCGTGGCCAGGACGCTTTCCCCCTGATTCTTCTCTTCGTCCATAGGGCCTGGGGTGCGATTGGGCCGTAGGATGCGGTGAGGTACGGACACTGGTGGCGAAGTCATCAGCGCCCAACGCCGCTCGCGCGGCAGGCCGCGGTGGGCCGGGCGCGGCTGCCGCTCCAGGGCCAGGAGTTCGCGGCTGCGCCCGATGAAGCCGGTCGGCGGCTCCGCGGGGAGGTCGCCGAGCCGGCGCTGGAGCCGCTCCTGAAGGCCCTCCCGGGTGCTCGGGGCCGGGGTGCGGGTGAAGAGCGCGGGGTCCTCGCGCTCCTGGTAGAGGACGGGGACGAACCAGTCCTTGAGCCGCAGTTCGCCGGCACCGAAGACCCGGCCGCGGAAGTCGTCGTCGCCCAAGGCGCGCTGGCCGGAGAGCATCGCCTGACCGATGCGCCGGCCGGCGGCCAGGGACTCATAGAAGGCGGCGACGAAGCGCCGGGCGGTCTCGACCAGGACCGAGTGGCTCATCGCCACCACCGAGGCGACTCCGACCTTCAGCAGTTCCGAGGCGACCGACTCCGACGCCTGCTCGGCCTGGGCGCTCTGGCAGGCCTCGAGGAAGACCAGCGGGATGCGGTGGTCGCGCAGCAGCGGCCCGAGGGTGTCGGTGTAGACGGTCTGGTGGCGACGGCCGTCCAACCGGTCGCTATCGGCCGGGTCCTCGAAGCAGAGCCCGCCGAGCCCGGCCTGGCGGTCGTAGACCCCGTGCCCGTCGAAGTGGACGATGTGAAAAGGGGCGCGCGCATCTTGCGCGCGAGTCAGTACCTCGCTCAGTGCCGGCAAGGTCGCCGGACTCAGGATCGTCAATTCCACCAGTCCCCCCAACCCCTCCATCGCCTCGACCAGTGCGAGCGCGCTCACCCGGTGGTCGATGTAGCCGCAGGCGTCGTCCTCGGGCCGGGGGCTGACCAGCAGGCAGCGGATCGGGGGGCTGAGGAGCGGCAGGTCCAGCACCCGGGTGTTGGGCAGGCGCCGGCGCACCCGCACCGGCTTGCCGCCCTGGAAGAGGAAGCCGGTGCCGTCGTGCAGCAGTTCCCAGGGGAGCCCCAGCAGCGCGGTGGCGGCCTCGCGGGCGGTGCGGACCTGGTCCTCCGCGGCCCCGGCCTCGAGCGTGGCCTCCGCGTCCACCAGGATCGAGCAGCGCCGGCCGGCCCCGTCGGCGATGCGTGACCAGGACTGCATGACGTTGGCGGTGTGCTCCGGGGGCAGGGCGGCGCGGTGGAGGTCCTGGCCCCAGCGTATGAGGCCCTCCTCCATCCGCCGGGCGCGGTCGCGGAACTGGGTGCCGGGCCAGACGGCATATTTCTCCAGGTACCAGCGGATGTCATCGGCCTCGATGGGTCCGATGGGCGCGGTGAGACGCCAACTGCGCGCGCTCGCGACCTCGCGCCGCCCGGCCCCCTGTGGACCGGGTCCCGGTTCGTGGACCAGCCGGGCGCGGGCCGAGGGGCGGCGCACCCCCGCGCCGATGTCATCGAAGCGCAGATCGGTGAGTTCCAGGACCAGTTCTCCGACCGGCTCGGGTGCCGGCTGCGCGGTCGGTGCCCGGTCGGACGGCAGGCGCCGGCCGAGCGCGGTCAGGATGGCGTCGAGTGCCGCGTCGAGGCCGTCGGGTGCGCTGCTGATGGGGATGTAGGCGGGCTCGTCCTCGAAATAGCCTTCGAGGACCCCGAGCCGCGTGTCATCGATCGTGAGGGGGATGACCGGATAGCCCGCGCGGCCGCGTCGCGACTGGACGTCCAGGGCATGGCGCAATTCCTTGCCGACCCAGCGCGACTGGAGCGCGTCCGGGCTCACCAGCACGGCGAAGGCGGCGGCGGACTCGATCGCCTGTTGGATGGCGGGCCACAACGGGTCGCCGCCGCGCAGTTCACGCGAGTCGATCCAGAGGTCCTCGCCCAGGTCGGCGAGCGCCTGTTGCAGCCGGCGGACCAGGGCATCGTCCGCGCTGCTGTGGGAGAGAAAGACCTGGGGCATGGCGGTCCGGTCCTTAAGGCGTATGGGGATTTATCCCGATCCCGGGATTTTAAGTGCGTAGGGTGGGTAAGCGTAGCGCATCCACCCCCGGCCCTCACTGCCGTTAAGTTAAGCCTCACTTCCAGTCCGGCCCGGCCTGGGAGCGCCGCACCCCAGTGCGGCGCGATCTCGCAGATAACCGCGGCGGTGCGGCTTGAGCAGAGACCGCGCCGCACTGGGGTGCGGCGCTCCCAGTAGCCGTCGCGGCTTAACTTAACGGCAGTGACCCCCGGCCCGGGGTCGATGGATGCGGCGCGGTCCGACGTCGTGCCCGTCCCAGGTGCCGTGCCGCGCGCCTTATCCAACCCTATAGGACTGGCCTTGATCATAACCGCGGCCACGGCGGTTCAGCCACCTCGCGGCGCACGGCGCGAGCGATGGGTTTCGCCGCGCTATTTGACCTTCATCCCCGGTTCGGCCCCGTCATCGGGCGTCAGGATAAAGATATCCGCCCCGCCCGGTCCGGCCGCCAGGACCATGCCCTCGGAGACGCCGAAGCGCATCTTGCGCGGGGCCAGGTTGGCGACCATGACGGTGAGGCGCCCCACGAGGGCAGCCGGGTCATAGGCGGCCCGGATGCCGGCGAAGACCTGGCGGGTCTCCCCGCCCAGGTCGAGCGTGAGCGCCAGGAGCTTGTCCGCCCCCTCCACCCGCTCCGCGGCGACGATGCGCGCCACCCGCAGGTCGACCTTGGCGAAGGTGTCGAAGTCGATGGTCGGGGCCAGGGGGTCGCGGGCCAGGTGGGTGGCGGGAGTGGCCGTGTCGATGGCGGGTACGCTCTGGTCCGCGCTGGCGCCGGGGCGCGACGCCCCGTCGCCCGTCAGGTCTTCCTTGGAGGCCTCCAGGAGCGCCGCGACCTGGGCCGGCTCCACCCGGGTCATCAGCGGTTTGAAGGGGGCGATCTGATGGTCCAGGAGCGGCCGGTCCAGGTCCGCCCAGGTCAGCGGCGGAACTTGCAGGAAGGCCTCGGAGTCGGCCGCGGTCCCGGGCAGGATGGGCTTGAGCCAGCCGATCAGGAGGCGGAAGAGATTGAGCCCCTGGGTGCAGATGTCCTGGAGTTCGGTCTCGCGCCCCGGCTGTTTGGCCGCCACCCAGGGGGCCTGCTCGTCGATGTACTGGTTGGCCCGGTCGGCCAGGGCCATGATCTCGCGCACGGCGCGGCTGTACTCGCGCCGCTCGTAGGCCTCGGCGATGGAGCCGCCGGCGGCGACGAACTCGGCGAACAGGGCGGGGGCGGGCAGGGCCGCGGACAGGCGCCCGGCGAAACGCTTGGTGATGAAGCCGGCGCTGCGGCTTGCGATATTGACCACCTTGCCCACCAGGTCCGCGTTCACCCGGAACGCGAAGTCCTCCAGGCTCAGATCGATGTCGTCCACCCCGCTGCCGAGCTTGGCGGCGAAATAATAGCGCAGGTACTCGGGGTTGAGATGGTCCAGGTAGGTCCGCGCCTTGATGAAGGTGCCGCGGGACTTCGACATCTTGCTGCCGTCCACGGTGAGAAAGCCGTGGGCGAAGATGGCACTGGGGACCCGAAAGCCCGCCCCGTGGAGCATCGCCGGCCAGAACAGGGCGTGGAAATAGATGATGTCCTTGCCGATGAAGTGGTACAGCTCGGCCTTGGAGTCCCGGGACCAGAAGCGGTCGAAGTCGAGCCCGGCCGCCTGCCCCTTGGGGCTGTCGCAGAGGTTCTGGAAGCTCGCCATGTAGCCGATCGGGGCGTCGAGCCAGACATAGAAGAACTTGCCCGGGTGGTCCGGGATCTCGAAGCCGAAATAGGGCGCGTCGCGCGAGATGTCCCACTCCTGGAGCCCGGACGCGAACCACTCACCGAGCTTGTTGGCGACCTCCTTCTGGAGGCTGCCGCCGCCCGTCCAGGCCTTCAGCATTTCGTCGAAGTCGGCGAGCTTGAAGAAGTAGTGGTCGGACTCGCGCTGCTCCGGCACCGCCCCGGAGACCGCCGAGCGCGGGTTCTTCAACTCGTTGGGCGAGTAGCTCGCCCCGCACACCTCGCAGTTGTCGCCGTACTGGTCCGGCGCACCGCACTTGGGGCACTCGCCCTTGATGAAGCGGTCCGGCAGGAACATCTGCTCGACCGGGTCATAGGCCTGGGTGATGGTGCGCCGGGCGATGTGGCCGGCGTCGCGGTTGCGCTCGTAGATGAGGCTCGCGTAGTGGCGGTTCTCATCGCTGTGGGTGGAGTGATAGTTGTCGAAGGCGACCCGGAAGGCGGCGAAGTCCGCCTGGTGCTCGGCGCTGACCCGCGCGATCAGGGCCTCCGGGCTGATGCCCTCCTGGCGCGCCTTGAGCATGATGGGGGTGCCGTGGGCGTCGTCCGCGCACACATACCAGCACCGGTGCCCGCGCATGCGCTGGAAGCGCGCCCAGATGTCGGTCTGGATGTACTCCACCAGGTGGCCGATGTGGATGGGGCCGTTGGCGTAGGGCAGCGCACTGGTGATCAGGATCTCGCGGGGGTCGCTCATGGGCGGGCTCTCTAAGGGCGTGCTGGGGCGGGCAGGGCAAAGTTTTCAAGTATCTCACGAGCGAGCGCGGGCCGACCAACGGCGGCGCCCTTGATTTGGCGCGCTTCGGGACAAACTTCCGGGCCTTGCGGGCGGCGGCCGGTGCAACGCTTGTCAGGCGCGCCAAGCCCACCCATGTCCAGCGCCGGCCCTGCCGGTGCCCAGTCGTACCAGGAGCAGAATGTGGCTGAAGTAACGAAAGAACTGGTCGAGGCGGCCATCAAGGGCTACGTCGAGCCCCACCTCCAGCGTGACCTGGTCACCGCCGGGAGCGTCAAGGGGATCGTCATCGAGGGCGGCCAGGTCAAGGTCACGGTGGTCTTGGGCTTCCCCGCCCGCGGCATTCAGGAGTCCCTGGCCGAGGCCGTCAAGGCGCGGGTGCTGACCGTCCCCGGGGTCGCGCAGGCCCAGGTCGACGTCGGCTGGAAGGTCCAGGCCCACTCGGTCCAGAAGTCGCTCAAGCCCATCGACAATGTGAAGAACATCATCGCCGTGGCCTCCGGCAAGGGCGGCGTCGGCAAGTCCACCACGGCGGTCAACCTGGCACTCGCACTGGTCGCCGAGGGGGCGCGGGTCGGTCTCCTGGACGCCGACATCTACGGCCCCTCCCAGCCGCGCATGCTGGGCATCACCGGCAAGCCCGAGCTCACGGGCGACAACAGCCTGCAGCCGATGGTCGCCTACGAACTCCAGGCCATGTCCATCGGCTTCCTCATCGACGAGGAGACCCCGATGATCTGGCGCGGCCCCATGGTCACCCAGGCCCTGGAGCAACTCCTGAACGACACCAACTGGAGCGATCTGGACTATCTCATCATCGACCTGCCCCCGGGCACCGGCGACACCCAGTTGACTCTGGCCCAGAAGGTGCCCGTGTCCGGCGCCGTGATCGTCACCACGCCCCAGGACATCGCGCTGCTCGACGCCCGCAAGGGGCTCAAGATGTTCCAGAAGGTGGAGGTCCCGGTGCTCGGCATCGTGGAGAACATGTCCACCCATATCTGCTCCAAGTGCGGTCACGAGGAGTTCATCTTCGGCTCCGGCGGCGGTCAGAGCATGGCCGATCAGTACGGCATCGACCTCCTGGGCTCACTGCCGCTCGACATCCACATCCGCGAGGAGACCGACAACGGCCGCCCCACGGTCGTCGCCCAGCCCGACTCGCGCATCACCGCCATCTATCGCGAGATCGCGCGCCGCACCGCGGCCAAGCTGTCGCTCCAGACCAAGGACTATGCGGCCAAGTTCCCGCGGATCGTGATCCAGAACAACTGATCGGAGGCGGGGCGTCCCGCCCCGCGCGGGGGCGGGACGCCCCCGCTCCATTCCCGTGACACCGCTGGAGCGGCATCACCAGGACAGCCCGCGCCCCCTGGAGTCCAAGGCTTCAGCCTGCTGATGTGGCTCATCCCCCTCATGTTCGCCCAGGTCGGCGCCCTGGCGGCGTTGGTCAAGATGCCGTAAGCCTGATCCCGAGGACTGGTCCTTAGAGATCCGCTTTCTTCGAGTCATCCACAAGGCCAACGCCATGGGCAGTCCCGACCCCAAACCGACCCCTGGCCCCTTCCGGGCCGATCAGTTGCAGGACGGCGACCGCTACGAACTGTCCAACGGTCACCCGATCTATTGCCCACCCGCGGACCCCGAAGACGCCAGCCGCACCCTGACGGGGGCAGCGGTCATCGCGAGCGATCCGGAGGTGGCATGGGCCGGTATCGATGCCGGGTTTGCGCTGACCCCGCGAACCCTGCGCGCCCCCGACGTTGCGGTCGCGGCCCCGACCGACGCTCGCGGCTGGCGCGAGGGCGCCCCATCGCTCGCGGTGGAATACGCGGGCGTCGGCCGGGACGAGGCCGACTTGCGGGTGAAGATCGGCGAACTGCTCGCGGGCGGGACCAGCTACGCCTGGGTGGCCCGACTCACGGGTCCGCGCCGGGTCGAGGTCCACCGCCCCGGCCAACCGGTGCAGGTCTACGGCAGCGGCGACGACCTCAGTACCCCCGGTATCCTGCGCAACCCGATCCCCGTGGATGCGCTGTTCGACCGGGCGGCGGCCGACCGTACCGTGATGCGTAACCTGCTCCAACGAGCGGGATACGACGGGCTGGACGCGGTACGCGCCGAGGGACGCAGCGAGGCGCGCAGAGAGGGGCTGCGCAAGGGCATCGCCGAGTCCATCCTGGCCCTGCTCGCGGACCGCCAACTGGAGGTCCCGGCCGCCGCCCGGGAGCGCATCGCCGCCTGCCGCGACCTGGCCCAGCTCAAGACCTGGCTGCTGGCCGCCGCGCGGATCACCGACCCGGCCCGCCTGTTCGACTGAGGCATCCCGGACGCCGACCCAACAGATCGCGCAGCGACGCCGTGGGAGCGGCTTCAGCCGCGACGAGCCCTCGCGGGTTAACCAAGCGTCGCGCGCGGGTCACCGCCTCTGCGTTTCTGCGCCTCTGCCTGAGACCTCTTTAAAGAATCTCACGCAGAGGCGCAGCGACGCAGAGAAGAATCGCGTCAGGTCGTAGCCTGGATGGAGCGCAGCGCAATCCAGGTTCTCGCGGCAACCTACTGATTTATTGAGTATCCGCGAGGCCGCCCCCGGATTTCGCTGCGCTCCATCCGGGCTACGGGGCTGCTTACCGGTGGCCTGATTCGGGTCCGGCAGGCGGCAGAGTTGTTCGACCTGATAGGCGATACGCCGGATGGTGTCGGTGGCGAGTGGCGAATCACCAGGGAGGGGTTTGAGCATGAAGCCGCAGGCCTTCGGGTAGATGGCGAGGACCTCGGAGCGCTCGGTCCATGTCACATTCCAGGCCCAAACGGCGCCAACCAGCAGAAACATGGGCACCAGGGCAAGCGCGATGATGGCCAGGGGGATCAGCGATTACATGGCGGCGAGGATCGTCCGAAGGGTGGAAGTAGCTGGCCTGCGGACGCTGTTCCGACGCTCAGGCGATGGACCACGGCGACGTTATCCGCCGTCCGGGTAGGGCGGTCACGGGGGATCAGCCTGGTGTTGACCTGCTCCAGCATATCGCCGACGAGGCGGTCCGTGAAGCGGCGGATGCCCTCGCCGACCGGCAGAACGCCTCATCGTCCGCAACTCCCGCGCGATTGGGCCCTCGCGTCCGGACAGGAGCCGCCGCACAGTTAGCCAGCCCGTGCCGGTCCGTGAGGTGAACCCTGGTGCCGGCCAGCGGAAGTCCTCGGACCGTCAAACCGCACTTTGTAGGGTGCGCCGTGCGCACCTTCCAGGCGGGGCCAGCGCGGCGTCCGGTGCGCACGGCGCACCCTACGCGAGACCGTCTCGGAATCTCCGCGTCGATCCACTCGTGTGGCGCCGCAGGCGGTCAGTGAAGGGCCGGCGCCATCGCCCCGCCGCTCCACAGATACGCCAGTACGCAGACGGTAACCGTGAGCACGGCGCCGTGAAGGACCAACAGGAGCGGGCGGCGCACCGTGCTGAACCAGAGGGGAAAGGTGCAGGGGGCGATCCTCAGGGAGTAGTCCGGCACCGGCTGGTGCGGGTCGATGACCTTGGCGTAGAGGTCGCGGAAGAGTCGCTCCTGGGCCAGGAATATAGCCGTCGAGGCCCCAAAAGGTGAAGACCGGGAGCAATGCAATGGCCACCACCAGCGGTTGGGCGTGGTTTGCGCCCAACGTCAGCAGGGCCGACACCAGGGTCACCGACCAGCCCCTGAGTAGAAAGGAGTTGCCGGCCATACGGTTGACGATGCCCTGGAGCAGGTCCAGGTGTTTTTCCTTGATCGGGGCGGTCATGGGGACCCTCCACGGTTATCGGTCGCATTGAAGTGCTTACCCGGCGACGCGGGGCTGCGGGTCGCGCGTGGCGCCGCGCCTCCAGGTTGGACGCGATCGCTTGCGGGCCTTAAGGTTAGCGCGAAGGAACCCAGGGCACCACCCGAGCCGACACCAGGCGTTAAAATACTGCCCGCCTTCAGGTCCGAACCGGGCACTTCCGTGCCGATCAGTTGCGCGAGGGTGATCGCTACGAACCTGGCAACGTGCTCCGCTCGCCGCCGTGCGCCTGCCGGACGCGATGAACTCAGGCTCCATGGGCCGGATTTTGCCGCGTGGCGCGAGTCGTTGTAACCTTGACGTTGTTTCGCACGCATGAGCAGCCCTGATGACCATCAAGTCCGACCGTTGGATCCGCCGCATGGCCGCCGCACACGGCATGATCGAGCCCTTCGAGCCCGGACAGGTGCGCGAGGGCGAGACCGGGCGCCTGATCTCCTATGGCACCTCCAGCTACGGCTACGACGTGCGCTGCGCCGATGAATTCAAGATCTTCACCAACATCAATTCGGCGATCGTCGACCCCAAGAACTTCGATTCCAACAGCTTCGTGGATTTGAAGTCGGATGTCTGCATCATTCCGCCCAACTCATTCGCCCTGGCGCGGACCGTCGAATATTTCCGTATACCACGTAACGTTCTGGTAATTTGTCTTGGAAAATCAACGTATGCGCGTTGCGGTATAATAGTAAACGTAACGCCCTTGGAACCCGAATGGGAAGGCCATGTAACCCTGGAGTTCTCCAATACCACCACCCTGCCGGCCAAGATCTATGCCAATGAAGGGGTGGCGCAGATCCTGTTCTTCGAGTCCGATGAGGTATGCGAGACCTCGTATCGGGATCGCGCCGGCAAGTATCAGGGTCAGCGCGGGGTGACGCTGCCGAAGTCTTAGCGCGGTTGTTGGTCCGCACAGCGGACCCTACGGCGGGCGGGCCTGATCGCCTTCCTGGTCACCGGGAACCGATCCGGGGGCGCGCGCGCCGCTCCCTGACGATCGCCGCGCCTGGGCGGCGGCGACCCGGTCCATTTGCCCGGACCACCACTGGGAGGTTATGGGGTCGTGGGCGGTGGGCAGCGACCACAGCTTGAGGGTCGGATGGACCTCCAGCATGGACAAGGCAGCGCTCGGGTCATCGGTGACCACCGCGCCCGAGTCCATGAACCACAGATTTCCCCACTGGAAAGACCGGGTCATAATGGTGTGGCCGACCAGGACCAGATCGACCCCGGGCACCTGCCGGCCGGGCAGCCCGCGCATCGCCTGATTGGCGCTGCTGCGCGACCACAGGGCCGTTTGACGGGTCAGTCCCCGATCCGCCGCCAGCGCCGCCAGCAGTTGCGGCCAATCGCAGGTGCGATCCACGTCCGCGTGGACCAGGCCGATCCGCCCCACCTGGGTCGTCAACTCGCAGGCCCACGGCAGGGCCGCGAGCCGGGCGCGCAGCGCCGGGTCGTCCCAGGCATAGCCTAAGGACCAATCCCCCCCGTTGACCGTCCATTGGAGCCAGGCGTCACGGTCGTCGGCGGCATCGAGCAGGAGTTGCTCATGGTTGCCGCGGATGGCCCGAAACCAGGGCTCGTCCAGCAGCTCAAGACAGCGCTGTGAGTAGGGTCCGCGGTCGATCAGGTCGCCCAGGGACCAGACCAGGTCACAGGCCCGGTCGAAGCCGGCCAGGTCCAGGAGCCGCTCCAGCGCGTGGGCCATGCCGTGGAGGTCGCCGAGCACGAAGACGCGGCCCGGATGAGAACTCAGATCAATCTGTTCGACAGTCGACACGGATATCAATGGCGCCAGGTTGCGGACGGATCGGGCCAGGGCCAAAGTAGACCGAACCCAGGGGTCAAGGCGAGTGCCGCGAAGCGCAGTTGCCGACGCCGGTGCGGCGATCGAGCAAGCGCAAGAACGAAGATGAAGGCGCTACCAGTCCGATAACAGCCCTGCGCCTTGACCCGCGGGACTTGCGGTCCGGCGCTCGATCGACGCGCGCATGGAGGGACGCCCCGAATCGCCGGTAAAATCCCCCCATGGTAACGTCTCGCCCCACCCCCGTCTCACAGGAAGCATGACATGGCCCCTTTGCAAACTCCCCGCGGCACCCCCCCACGTGCGCCCTGCCTCGCCGCCCTGGCGCTCGGTCTGGGCCTGTGCAGTGTCGCGGCCGGCGCCGGTCCGGCCCTCTGGGGCTACGGCGTCAAGCCCTGCCGCGAGTTCCTGGCCGCCGCCCCGGGCGATGCGGCGCCCGCGGCGGTCAGCGGGGCCGAGTATCTGCGCTATCGCGAGTGGTTGGCCGGGTTCGTCACCGGTCTGAACCTGGCCACGGCCGCCGATGTCCTGGCCGGTGCCGAACTGGACGCCGCGCTCACCAGCATCCACGCCCGTTGCCAGGCCCGCCCCGGCGACGACTTCTTCACCGCCACCATGAGCCTGATCCGCTCACTCGGGCGGACCAAGGCGAAGGGCGCGGCGGGGAAGGGCGCCAAGGGCAAGACCGAGTGAGTGGGCCGCGTCTGGCGCGAGTCAGGCGCTCGCTTCTTGAATTGCAGAGCAATACCCTCATCACGCCGCCGCAGTTCACCGTGTTGACGGCTGATAGACGCGATTGCGCGATCCCAGGGCATTGCCCTGGACTGGTATGCAAGGCCCTTCTGGCTTAAACCGCACCTTGATCGTCATTGCGGCCGCAAGGAGACCGGAGGTCGAGGCTTTACCGTGAAAGTGCGTAGTCAGGCCATCCTGGCCTGACGGTGTCGGGGCTGGAACAGTCAGGGCTGGAAGCCCTGACTACGCTGCCCCGCACGCTGGCCATCGAGCGAGCGGTCGAGAGGACTTTCATGTTCCGGGGTGGCGCGGGTGCCATGACCGTTAGCCGGTCGACATCGCGTCTGCACGGCCCTGATCCGGCTAAAGCCTCGACCTCCGGTGCTGGACGCCTGGGTGGCGGCCGGGGGTCAGACCGGCGCAGGTCTCGAAGTCGCGGGCGGCGGCCTCGCTCAGATGCCGCCGCTTGCGCTGGAGCATCAGCCCGACTAAAGAGGAGTTGCACGTCCTGTGCTTCGAGTTGGGCGAAGTTGCTGCGCAGTCCGGTCACCGGCGCCGCCGCATCCAGGGGTCTCGTTTCGGGGGTTGAGCAAGGCGGCTGACCGGGGCCCCAGGTGTGTCGCGCGTCGCTTGGCGAGGATGTTGGGCCCAATCCCGCCCAGGTCGAGCCGCTGCCAAGGCCAAGCCGCGGCGGGGCTCAACATCTTCATGAGACCGCGCCGCCGCCCCTGCCGACCCCGGTACCGGTGAATTTTCCGCTTCCTGTCACACGGCCGTCATCTTCGCGACCTAGGATGTTCGCCATAACGTCACACGATCTTCACCCGGGGGTAAGACGGGGCGCCTAACATGGGCGCCTTTGGTCTCTTACCCCCCAACGAGCGACACCCTATGTCCAAGCAAGCACTCGCCGCGGTCCTGGCCCTGACGGCCGCGTCCCTGTCCGCCCAGGCCCTGGCCCGGGACAGCATCAACATCGTCGGCTCCTCGACGGTGTTTCCCTTCTCCACCGCGGTGGCGGAGAACTTCGGGCGCGGCGGCTTCAAGACGCCCAAGGTCGAGTCCACCGGGACCGGCGGCGGCATCAAGCTGTTCTGCGCCGGCTCTGGGGTCGATACCCCGGACATCGCCAACGCCTCGCGCGCGATGAAGGCGTCCGAGTTCGAGGTATGCGTGGGCAACGGGGTCAAGGAGATCACCGAGGTGCGGATCGGCTTCGACGGCATCGTGCTCGCGGAGTCCAAGGCCGGTCAAGGGTTGGACCTGAGCCTCAAGGACATCTTCCTCGCCCTGGCCAAGGACGTCCCGAACGACAAGGGTGACCTGGTCCCCAACCCCAACAAGACCTGGAAGGACGTGAACCCGGCCCTGCCGGACACCAAGATCGAGGTGCTGGGCCCGCCGCCGACCTCCGGTACCCGTGACGCCTTCGCCGAACTGGCGATGGACGGCGGCTGTAACAGCTTCCCGGCGCTCAAGGCCCTCAAGAAGTCCGACGAGAAGAAGCACCAAGCGGTGTGCCAGGCCATCCGTGAAGACGGGGCCTATATCGAGGCCGGCGAGAACGACAACCTGATCGTCCAGAAGCTGGTCGCCAACCCCAAGGCCGTCGGTGTCTTCGGTTACAGCTTCCTGGAGCAGAACGAGGATAAGGTCCGGGGCAGCAAGGTCGGCGGTGTGGCGCCGACCTACGACAGCATCTCCAGCGCCGCCTATCCCATCTCGCGCTCGCTGTATTTCTATGTGAAGAACGGGCATGTGGACGCCATCCCCGGGATCAAGCAGTACGTGGCCGAGTTTACCAGCGACAAGGCCTGGGGTCCCGATGGTTACCTGGCGGACAAGGGCCTGATCGCGCTCCCGGATGCGGACCGCAAGGCGATGGCGGCGAGTGCCAAGGCCCTGACACCGATGGCGAAGCCGGCGCATTGAGCAACGATCGAGCCCTTCGCCAAGGCGACACGGTCCGGGCACGACGCGAATAACTAACGGTGGGTGGGGCGGCCGGTCCGCACCGCGGACCCTACGTCGGGTCCGCGGTGCGGATCGGCGCACCTCTCGCGTTCTGCGCGGACCCATCTCCGAATCCTTGGCGAAGAGCCGACCCCATGCACACCTGGACCCTATTACTCGTCCTGCTCGCCGTGATGGCGCTGGCCTATCAGGCCGGGCGCAAGCGCGCGATCACGAGCGCCGGCGGCGCGGGCCGCATCAACACCCTGCACTCCCTGCCCGCGTACTATGGATTTTACGCCGCCCTCTGGGCCGGCATTCCGGCCCTGCTCCTGCTGGCGCTGTGGACCGGCGTCCAGGATCAGGTCATTACCCAGTTGGTGAGCGCCGACCTGCCGCCGGCCGTCGCGGCGGGGCTTAGCCCGGGCGAACTGGGGCTGATGCTCAATGATGTGAAAAACCTGGCCGCCGGCAGCATCGTCTCCGGCGAGGTCACCCCGGCGATCCAGGCGGCGGCGGATCAGTACGGCCGTCTCCAGGGACTGGCCCGCTGGGCCCAGTGGCTCCTGGTCCTGGCGGTCGCGCTCGGCGGCCTGGCCCTGGCCTTGGGCCAGACCAGGCCGGGCCTGCGCGCGCGCAATCGGGTCGAGTCGATCGTGCTGGCGGTGATGATCCTGTGCTCCTCGATCGCCATCCTGACCACGCTCGGGATCATCCTCTCGGTCGCCTTCGAGTCGTACCAGTTCTTTACCAAGGTCAACCCAGCGGAGTTCTTCCTCGGCACCCTGTGGAGCCCCCAGACGGCCATGCGCACCGACCAGGTGGCCGCGGCCGGCGCCTTCGGGGCCGTGCCGCTGTTCACCGGGACCCTCCTGGTATCCTTCATCGCGATGGCGGTCGCGGTGCCCATCGGGCTGATGGCCGCGATCTATCTGTCCGAATACGCCCCGCGCGGGGTGCGCTCCACCGCGAAGCCGCTGCTGGAGATCCTGGCCGGCATCCCGACCGTGGTCTACGGCTTCTTCGCCGCCCTGACCCTGGCCCCCATGATTCGTGCGGTGGGCGAGTCACTGGGGCTCGCGGTCGCCTCCGAGAGCGCGCTGGCCGCGGGCCTGGTGATGGGCATCATGATCATCCCCTTCGTCTCCTCACTCTCCGACGACGTGATCAACGCCGTGCCCCAGGCGATGCGCGACGGTTCCTATGCCCTGGGCGCCACCAAGTCCGAGACGATCCGCCGGGTGGTCATCCCGGCGGCCCTGCCGGGGATCGTCGGCGGTATCCTGCTCGCCGTCTCGCGCGCCATCGGTGAGACCATGATCGTGGTGATGGCCGCCGGGCTCGCGGCCAATCTGACCGCCAACCCACTCGCCAGCGTCACCACCGTCACGGTGCAGATCGTGACCCTGCTGACCGGCGATCAGGAGTTCGACAGCGCCAAGACCCTGGCCGCCTTCGCGCTTGGCCTCACGCTCTTCCTGGTCACCCTGGCACTCAATGTCATTGCCCTGCACATCGTGCGCAAGTATCGCGAGCAGTATGAGTAGCCCGGTTGCGCTCTGCGAATAATCCACAATCGTTGTCGTTGTCGTTGTCGTAATCGGAGAAGCGATGCAATTTGGGATGCCAGGGAATCCGGGGTACTACGATAACCTCGACAACGACAACGACAACGACGCAAAAAGCGTTCGCTAATGAATTGGATTTGACTCATGCAGATAGAAGCCCCGCCTTCAGCACCCGGCGCCCCGCGGCGCACCATCGACATCGTCAATGCAAGCCTCAAGCGGCGCTATGCGCGCGAGGCGCGCTTCCGCTTCATGGGCGCCGCGGCGGTCACGCTCGGCCTGCTGTTCGTGGCCGTCCTGTTCGCGGACATTGCAAGCAAGGGCTATAGCGCCTTCCAGCAGACCTACATCCAGGTCCCGGTGTATTTCGATCCCGCGATCCTGGAACCGACGGGCACCCCCGACCCGCAGACCCTGGCGGGCGCGGACTACCAGGCACTGGTCAAGGCATCGGTCCGTCAGTTGTTTCCGGAACTGACCGAGCGTCGCCAACTGCGTGAGGCCTATGCCCTGATCAGCGCGGGGGCGCCGCGGCAACTTGCGTCCATGGTCAGCGCGCACCCGAGCGTGATCGGGACCACCCGCGACCTGTGGCTGATCGCCGGTGCCGATGTGGACATGCTGATGAAGGGCCACCTGGACCGCGCCATGCCCGAGGCGGATCGCCATATCAAGGACAGTTCCATTGCCCTGATCGACCGGCTGGCGGCGGATGGGCGCATCGAGAAGCGTTTCAACACCGGCTTCTTTACCAACGGCACCTCCCGGGAGCCGGAATTGGCCGGTATCGCCGGGGCCCTGGCGGGGACCTTCTACACCCTGGTCCTGACGCTGCTCTTCTCGTTCCCGCTCGGAGTCGGTGCGGCACTCTATCTGCAGGAGTTCGCCCCCAAGAACCGCTGGACGGACCTGATCGAGGTCAACATCAACAACCTCGCCGCGGTGCCGTCCATCGTCTTCGGGCTCCTGGGGCTCGCCGTCTTCATCAACTTCTTCGGCGTCCCGCGCTCCACGCCCCTGGTGGCGGCCCTGGTGCTGGGGCTGATGACACTGCCGGTGATCATCATCGCCAGCCGGGCGGCGCTCCAGTCGGTTCCGCCCTCGATCCGGGAGGCGGCCCTGGGCGTCGGGGCCTCGCCCTTGCAGACCCAGTTCCACCATGTGCTGCCGCTGGCCATGCCCGGTATCATGACCGGGGCCATCATCGGCATGGCACGCGCCCTGGGCGAGTCCGCCCCGCTGCTGATGATCGGCATGATCGCCTTCATCGTGGACGTGCCCCAGGGCTTCACGGACGCGGCGACGGTCTTGCCGGTCCAGATCTATCTGTGGGCGGACAGCCCGGAGCGCGGCTTCGTGGAACGCACCTCCGCCGCCATCCTGGTCCTGCTCGGGTTCCTGGTCCTGATGAACCTGGCCGCGGTGCTCCTGCGGCGGCGCTTCGAGCGGCGGTGGTAATTCCATAATCCACAGATGAACACAGATGAACACAGATTTTCTTGGAGTCATCATGCGTTTATCGCAATTGTCGCAGTCATCGGCAAGGTGAGTCCCCGGCCAAGCGCAAGACAATGAATTGTCTCTGTTCATCTGTGTTCATCTGTGTTCATCTGTGGATGACTGCTCTTCTTAGGTAACCCCCGGCTCGCGCTCACTCACTGCGCGGACCGGGACCCACGAGGTTCATTATGAGTGCGTTAGCGAGCGAGATCGTACGCGACACCGGCGCCATCAGCGCCGCGGACCTGGCGCGCGGCGGCCAGGTGAGCGGCACCATCGGCGATATCACCGCCCCCGACCCGCGCATGGTGTGTCGGGGGGTCAATGTCTGGTACGGCGCCAAACAGGCGATCAGGGACGTGAGCCTCGACATCGGCAAGAACCAGGTGGTGGCGATGATCGGGCCCTCCGGCTGCGGCAAGTCGACCTTCCTGCGCTGCCTGAACCGGATGAACGACACCATCGACGGCTGTCGGGTGGGGGGCTCCATCCGGCTCGACGGTCAGGAGATCTACGACAAACGCGTGGACCCGGTGCCGCTGCGCGCCCAGGTCGGGATGGTGTTCCAGAAGCCCAATCCCTTCCCCAAGTCCATCTATGAGAACGTCGCCTACGGGCCGCGCATCCATGGACTCACCAACAGCAAGGCGGAACTCGATGAGTTGGTCGAGACCAGCCTGAAGAAGGCGGGCCTGTGGAACGAGGTCAAGGAGCGGCTGGACCAACCCGGTACCGGGCTCTCCGGCGGCCAGCAGCAGCGCCTGTGCATCGCCCGCACCATCGCCGTGTCACCGGAGGTGATCCTGATGGACGAGCCCTGCTCCGCGCTCGACCCCATCGCCACCGCGATCATCGAGGAACTGATCGACGAACTGCGTGAGCACTATGCCATCGCCATCGTCACCCACTCCATGCAGCAGGCCGCCCGGGTCTCGCAACGGACGGCCTATTTCCACCTGGGCGATCTGGTGGAGGTCGGCGAGACCAACCAGGTCTTCACCAATCCCCGGCACCAGTTGACCGAAGACTATATCACCGGGCGTTTCGGCTGATGGACCAGCCAGCGACCCCGAGCGTGCGCAACCACCTGGCCAACGCCCATACGGTGCGTGCCTATGATCGCGAGCTGTCCTGCCTGCGCGGTCTCATCCTCGACATGGGCGAGCGCGTGGTCGAGCAGACCCAGGCGGCCGTCTCCGCCCTGTTAGACGCCGACCTGAGCCCGGCCTACCGGGTGCTGGACCGGGAGCCCCAGATCGACTTTCTGGCCCTGGACGCCGACGAGGAGGTGTTCCGGGTCATCGCCCGCCGCCAGCCGACCGCGGTCGATCTGCGCATCGTGCTGGCCCTGGCACGCATCGCCGGCGAGGCCGAGCGCGGTGCCGACAAGGCCGCCCGCATCGCGCGCAGTGCCCTGGAGTTCCGCGCCGACGACAGCGACAGCGCCCTGCCGGCCGGGATCGCGCACGCCCTGCGCGCCCAGGATGAACTGGTGTGCTGCGCCTTCGAGCGCAGTATCGCCGCGGTGTCCCAGTTCGATTGCGACCTGGCCGTCGGCATCTTCGAGGACGAGCCGGCGCTGATCAACGCTACCCGGACCATGCACCAGGCCCTCCTGGCACCGCTGGACCCGCCCCTGCCGCCGGCCAAACTGGGCCCGCTCTTCATCATCGCCCACGCCCTGGAGTACATCGGCCGTCACGCCGGCGCCATCGCCGAGCAGGTGATCTATGTCGCCGAGGGCAAGGACGTGCGCTTTCGCAATCGCGAGATCCTGATCGAGACCCTGCGGCATCGCGGCGGCTAGTAGCGCGTGATGCTAGTGCCCGGACCCTTGACCGCGCCGCTGCCGTAGGGTGCGCCGCGCGCACCATGGCGCCGCCCGAGACCCTGACCGCAGCGCTCGAGCGCAGCCTCTCTGCCCAAGCCGGAGCGCCCCGAGTGGCTTAGTTCGGCCGACACCTCCACCGGTCCACGGACCCCGACAGGCCGTTCAGGAGACGGCAACCCGGCCGCCGGACGCGGCCGACATTTTGCCGAAACGGCCCTGGTCCCGCCGAGATGGGTCAAGTCTCATCGCCCTTGCGCTTGGTGACGCCACCATGAAACCAGGCTAGTATCCGACGCTGGCGCTTGCCGCCGACCGGATGGGCGCCGCGGCATCCAGGCTCTTGCCGCAACTTGCTGAGTCCTTTGGAAGGTGCCGGTGCTGAAGGCCATGACCGACCCGGTGAAGGGCGATTCCAAGGGCGCGGCCAGCACGGACCGGCCCGGATAAGAACAAAGTATGCCCAAGTCTGGGGGCTGATGAATTACCGAAGGAAAAACGAGATGCTCACTGAACTCAAGCACAACGTTTATGAACTACGGGGAAAGCTACGCAGGTCCCTCCGCGAAGCATTTACTCGCCGAATGATTCCAATCATCAGCAAGCAACGGCTTGCCCTACATACCCATACTGAAACATCAATGGAGCTCACATACTTCAGAGAATACGGATCGTCGGCGTTCAACGAGCGGACGTTGGTGGAGAAACTCAAGGATATCATCGCAGAATACCTGCGTGACGATTATCGTTTCTCTGCAACCACCGGCACGCCTTGGGACAAATATAACAACTTCTACATCGGCGAGCACTATCGACTACTCCCGGCCATTGCGCGGGCGTTCGGCCACCGCCGGATTTGCGAGATTGGCACCTTCATGGGCGCGTCCGCAAGATGCCTACTGGACAATACTGACGCCACCGTGTTGACCTACGACATCGTCGAATGGGACAGACTCGAGGCGACCTTCCTCCGGACTGAGGATTTCATCGGCGGCCGATTACGCCAAGTGCTCGCGGACCTGAGCGCCCCTGAGCAGTTCGAGGCTAATCGGGAGAGGTTGTCGGCTTGCGACATGTTTTTCATCGACGGGCCAAAGGACGGCGTATTTGAAGCGAAACTGTTTGACCTAATTGCCAAGGAACGTGACATCTTCGCTGGCAAGCTGTTTGTTGTCGATGACATCCGCCTGAGCACTATGGTTCACATCTGGGGCTCGCTGCCCTTCAACAAGCTCGACGTTACCGGATTGGGTCATTGGTCAGGCACCGGCATCTTCGTTGTTGACTGAGTGGACGGGAGATCAAGCCGGCAGGGGGTCACCGTCGTGCTCGAAGAGGAGACCGAGTCACGCCGGTTCTCGATCCATCGGCTCGCCCACTATTGTCGCATTCAGTTCGTCGATATCTATGTCGCCTTGAGCGATGCTGAAGGCGAACAATATCAACGTGACTGTCCCGAGGCGACGAAGGCCATGGCTTCATGCCAGACGCAGTTTGAGCAGATCGGCGAGCAGCGCGGAAAGCAGATTGGTGAAGCCGCCATGCTCCTGCGACTCGTGGAGATACGGATTCGCAACGACGACGATCTTCCTGATACAGTGACCCTGATGCGGATATTGCTCCCTAAGTTGTCCCCGTGGTACTCCACTCTTGTTAGCGTCACTCTTGCTTCGTATTTCATAGGTATTAAAACCTGAAAGTGCCGATCTGAGAGAATCGCGCGCCCCGTAGCCAGCCCACCGCCCAAGCGTTGCTGTTGCCGATGCGATTAAATGCCAGGTAAGCGCTTGATGTGAGGCTGGCGGTATAGAGAATCACGAGATGATCAGTTGCCAGAACAACCCGGTAAGACCCAAATTCGGCCGCATCAGCGTTGCCGGACAGGGCCGTCCCCACTGACTGCATCTGGGCTTGCGCGATCACAGACTTCACATTGTAATAAAACGCCTTGGGATCAACAGCGGAGATTCTCTTACTGAAGATATATCGGTCGAGTCCGCCGAGCATGATTAAGATGCCGACTATGCTAATCAGTCCGACGAGAAGCCAATTTGCTATTCTCTTCATCTGGAACGGGTCTTCAATCTTGCGTCTCTGGACAAGGGTATTGACTCCATTTCCTTGCCTCCGTGCCAACCCGCCGGGCTTGTCCATCAACAAGGATTAAGTCGCGACTCGCTCTGCTTGCATGGCTCATTCGTTTCGTTAAAGAGAAAAAGGGGCCGAAGCAATAATGCGGACACGTCAGGAATTGAACCTTGCCCCGTAGTCTAATTGAGCCTGACCCCTTATCGGAGCCCTTATCGCCACTGCAAAGACGACTGACTGGCCGACCTGGTACTGAGGCTGGCGGTGCTGACCCCGGCGCAGCGGGTTGAACTGGCCGCCTGGTTGGACCAGCAGCGCGGGGTGATCTAGCCGGGAGTGTTGCGCCGGTAGCAGACCAGTCTCCCACCGCCGAAGTTGTTGGCCTACAATTCGCGGCACCGCCCGGCAGACAGCCCGGCTCCAGACCGACTTTCCTTGGAGGTGCATTCTGATGGCTATCGTGTCAAATCCGAACGTGATGACGGGTAAACCGACCATCGCCGGTACGCGGATCACGGTCGAGTCCATTCTGGAACGGCTTGCCGCGGGGGAATCTCAGGAGCAGATCATCAAGGCGAACCCGCGACTGGGACCCGAGGATGATATCCGTGCTGCACTGGCGTTTGCGGCCCAAGCCCTGCGAGCCCTGGGATAGCGTTGTTTATTCGGCCTAGCCCTGAAAGGGCGTAACAGAAGGAGCCACGCCGTTATGTCACGCCCTTTCAGGGCTAAGCGCTGCGATAACCCATACCCAGGGCGTTGCCCTGGGCTGGTATGTTCGACCCCGTTGGGGTCGATACGCAAGAGAAGCTAAAACCGGGTACCAGGCTTCTTGGAGGAAGTGATTACTTTGGCGTTGCAGGCCAGAGGGCTTTGTAGGGATCAGCAACTTTGCCGGTGCTGGTAAAAATTCCTGCCCTTTTCAGCGCAGCGATAGCCGCTTCTTTGGAAGAAGTGACCTTGCGCCGGTATTCGCGCATGCTCCGGATATTTTCTGCTGCTTCTTTGCGGGTCATGGCGGGATATCCAAGTGATTGATTGGATAGCGTACGAGTCTATGCGAGTTGGTCGTGGAGTGTCAAGGCAGGGGCTTCGGCAATGCGACCGCCGGGGGCGGACCGACTCTGCGGGCGAGAAAGCGCAGATACGGCCGCGGGGCCGCGGGGCCGCGGGGCGCACAGCGCCCAGCACAGGCGTAACACCGCTGGAGCGGTGTTACGAGAAGTAAGGCCGTCCCTGGCGGCTCGCTGTCGGCGATCCGGCCGGAATTGCGCGGGGGCGGAACGCCCCCGCTCCTCTCTAGCCCTCGGAGGTATTGAGCGCCTTCTTGAGCGCCTCTTCCAGCTCCTCGGTGTCCATCTCGATCTTGCCGGAGGCACGGTCCTGCTCGCGGCGCAGGCGCTTGCGCTCGTTGTGGTAGGCGAGGCCGGTGCCGGCAGGGATCAGGCGGCCGACGATGACGTTTTCCTTGAGGCCGGTCAGGCGGTCGTTGGAGCCGCGTACCGCGGCCTCGGTCAGGACCCGGGTCGTCTCCTGGAACGAGGCGGCCGAGATGAATGACTCGGTGGCGAGCGAGGCCTTGGTGATGCCCAGCAGCAGGGGCTCATAGAGGGCCGGCTCCTTGCCCTCGGCGATGACCCGTGCGTTCTCGTCCATCATGTGGCTGTATTCGACCTGCTCGCCGCGCAGCAGACGGGTGTCGCCGGGGGAGATGATCTCGACCTTGCGCAGCATCTGGCGGACGATCACCTCGATGTGCTTGTCGTTGATCTTCACGCCCTGGAGCCGGTAGACGTCCTGGATCTCCTTGACCAGATATTCGGCCAGCGCGGTGACGCCTTTGAGCCGCAGGATGTCGTGGGAGGCGAGTTCGCCGTCCGCGATCACCTCGCCGCGCTCCACGCGCTCGCCCTCGAAGACGTTGACGTGGCGCCACTTGGGGATCAACTCCTCCACCGTCTCGCCGTCGTCCTTGGTAATCACCAGCCGCTGCTTGCCCTTGGTGTCCTTGCCGAAGCCGATGGTACCGCTGGCCTCCGCCAGCAGCGCCTGCTCCTTGGGCTTGCGCGCCTCGAACAGATCCGCGACCCGCGGCAGACCGCCGGTGATGTCGCGCGTCTTACTGGACTCCAGCGGGATGCGCGCCAGGATGTCGCCGACCCCGACGTGCGCCAGGTCCTCGACGCTGACGATGGCGTTCGCCGTCAGGAAGTAGACGGCGGGCAGATCCGTGCCGACCAGGTTGAGCGCCTTGCCGTCCTCGCCCAACAGCTTGATCATGGGGCGCAGGTCCTTGCCGGTGGCCGGGCGCTGCTTGGGGTCGATGACCACACGCGAGGTCAGCCCGGTCACGTCGTCGACCTGGGCCTGCACGGTCACGCCCTCGATGAAGTCCTCGAACTCCAGTTTGCCGGCCACCTCGGTGACCACCGGGTGGGTATGCGGGTCCCAGTTGGCGACCACCTGGCCGCCGACCACGATGTCGCCGTCGGCCACCCGCAGGGTCGCCCCGTAGGGGACCTTGTAGCGCTCCTTTTCCAGGCCCTTGTCGTCGACCACCGTCAGTTCGCCGGAGCGCGACACCGCGACCAGGTTGCCGGTGTGGTGGCGCACCGTCTTGATGAAGTACTGGATGACGTTGAGCCCTTCACGGAAGTTGGCCGTGATCGGGGTCTCGATGATGGAGCCGTCGGGCTTGGCCATGAGCCCGCGCATCCCCGCGAGCTGACGGATCTGGGCGGCCGAGCCGCGGGCGCCGGAGTCGGCCATCATGTAGATGGAGTTGATGCTCACGACCTCGCGCAGGGTGTCGTCCTCCTCCTTGCCGAAGGACCGGGCGAAGCCCCTTGCAGCCACGCCCACTTGTCCGCAGAATCCTCCCCTGACAAAGCCGGAGGACAACTCGGCCGCAAACGCTTGGGGACCACCATGGACCACGACCAGAACTTCAAGAACCTGATCGTTGATTATCCGCGGGAGTCGTTGCAGTTCTTCGCCGCGGACGAGGCCGCGGGCGTTGACGCACGGGCCCGGATCATTCCGATCCGCGAGGAGCAACTGAAGGAGCGGCTGGGCGAGCGCTTTCGTGAACTGGACGTACCGCTGTTGGTCGAGTGGCCGGACGGTCGCCGCGAGGCCCTGCTGTTCGTGCTCGAGGAAGAAACCGAATCACGCCGGTTCTCGATCCATCGCCTCGCCCATTATTGTCTCGATCTGGCCGAACTGTTCGGCACCGAGCGCGTCGTGCCGGTCGCGATCTTCCTGCGCAAAGGAGAAAGACCGGCCGAGTTGCTGCTCGGCGGCGACCGCCAGCACTATCTCGCGTTTCGCTACCTGTCCTGTGGACTGTTCGACCTCGACTGGCAGAACTACCGAGACAGCGACAACCTGGTTGCACGGCTAAACCTGCCCAACATGCGCTATCGGGGCGAGGACCGGGTCGCCGTGTATGCATGGGCATTACGCGGTCTCCTGGCCCTCGAACCGGACCCCGAAAAGCGACTGAAATACGTTCAGTTCGTCGATATCTATGCCGCCTTGAGCGATGCTGAGCGCGAACACTATCAACGTGACTATCCCGAGGAGACGAAAGCCATGGTTTCATTCCAGACGCGGTTTGAGCAGATCGGCGAGCAGCGGGGCAAGCAGATTGGTGAAGCCACTATGCTCCTGCGACTCTTGGAGGGCAAATTCGGCACCGTGTCGGATCAGCAGCGCCGCCGCATCCTGGCCGCCGACGCCGATACGCTGCTGGACTGGTTGGATCGCACCTTCACCGCCACTGACGTCGATGAGGTTCTGCATTGAGCGCTCGCACCTGGCGGGGCGGGCACGCTCAAATGCCGGGCCTTGATCGTCGTTCCGGCCGCAGGGGACAGGAGGTCGAGGGTTTATAGCCGGTCGACGGCGCGTCAGCGCGCCCCGGGTCCGGCTAAAGCCTCGACTTCCGGCGTGAGACCTCGGGGCAGCGGCCGAAACGATGATCAAGGCCAAATGCCGGATGGGGCATTCACCAAGTCGGCAACGTTTTTTCCGGACCCATCGACTCGCGCCAGCGGCCGGCAACGGAATAAGCATTCAGGACGGGGCGAATCCCCCGTCGCGCGCGGCGCCGGGTGTCCGCAATTATGACTGACGCCGATGTCCGGCATCGACCAGTCGCGGCCGTACCACGTCAAAACCTGAAAGTGCCGATCTGCGAGAATCGCGCGCCCCGTAGCCAGCCCACTGCCCAAGCGTTACTGTTGCCGATGCGATTAAATGCCAGGTAAGCACTTGATGTGAGGCTGGCCGTATAGAGAATCACGAGACGATCAGTTGCCAGAACAACCCGGTAAGACCCAAACTCGGCCGCATCGGCGTTGCCGGACAGGGCGGTCTCCACTGACTGCATCTGGGCTTGCGCGATCACAGACTTCACATTGTAATAAAGCGCCTTGGGATCAACAGCGGAGATTCTCTTACTGAAGATATGTCGGTCGAGTCCGGCAAGCATGACTAAGATGCCGACCAAGCCTATCAGTGCGATGAGAAGCTTATTCGCCATGCTTGTTCTTTCTTGCCTCTCATGGAGAATGGCGCTGATCGATCTTTCCGCTCCCAATAGCTCTTTGCTTATAGCGGCGCGCGCATCTGATGCCCCAGCGAATTAGCACGACGATCCTGGGGCGCGCTCGCTTTTCAGCCGAAGATCAGGCTTGTTTTATAACCGAACGGGTCGAATAAACTGTCCCCGAAGCGCCCGGCATTGTCGAACCGCACAGGCGCCCTCATTGGGTTTCACCGTAAAGGGTATTGACTCCTTTACCCTTTGACCCCTTTACCCTGGAAACTTGCCCATGATACCTCAGGTACTGACCACTTTTCCCGATGTTCAATGTGAGACCTGCCCCCGGCTCCCCCACAAGGGGCTATCTCTCCGTATAAGCGGGGCGAGCTGGTCGTACGGCAGTATGACCGGACAGTCATAACACCCTGGTAGAACATAGTATTGTTCGAAATAGAACGCAAGCCCGGCTGAGGTTACTACGAAGGCGTCTATCCGGCCTTTCTCCAGAAGCTCCGTGAAGGTGGGCTGTTTGCGATTTTTTGACCCCTGTGTTTTTTCGACATAGACGGACAATTGCTCGCCCAATTCCCGGTCCGTCGAATAGCTTGCGCCCTGACGCTGCAAGTGCTTCAAGATCAAACCCGAGAGGACTTTTGCGCTTTCCGGGGATCTCTGCAGCAAGTCCCAGAGTTTCAGGTCGCGCACAGAACCATCCTTGGCAACCCCGTAATTATACGTCGAGACATCGGCATAGGCAGGACCGCCGGTGCTTGTGGAATTCTCGCAGAGAATGCTTGCGATCTCGGAGGTTAACCCAACCAGCTCGCATTGCGTCTGGGACTGAGAGTATTTTTCCTCTGCATGGCCTACCAAATCCTTGAGCATAGCGACTTGAGACTTTTGAGTATCTCTAGCCTCCGCGGCGATTCGGCCATTAACCTGCGTATAATGCGGGTCGTCGAGTCGAGGATAGGATACGCTCGCCGCAAACCTGCTATCGTTCAGATCTATCACGGTTTCTGCGACGCGGCTTAGAGTCAAGGGCAATTGCAAGGTGCCGCCAGCTTTGGTCCAAGTGCCTTCGCCGGTCTTACCGTTCGCGGACAGGGTTCCGGCGAGGGTTCCGGCTAGGCTGGCGCCTTCGATTTCCCATCGGAAGCTGCTTGTAGCACTCGCTCTGCCTTTAATCGTTAAGTCGCCGCCGTCCTTCCCATAGAGTATTGTGCCGATGACCTCGCCGTCAAGGGGAGCACTTAAGAAAATCAGCACGTCGCTGTCGCTGCCGATAGATGCACGATAAACAGCACCGTAGTCCGGAGAGGACGAATCGCCCCTGCCGCGCGGGAGTGGGTTCGCAGCCGCAAGAGCTTCTGCCCCGGCAATTGGTCCTGACCGCCTCACCCTTGACTTGGGACCTGAACTGCTCTCTTTCATGGTCGGAGTGAGTTCGCTTATCCGGTCTGTGATTGCATCTGCCACGCACCGGCGCGTGTCACGGCTTGAGCCGCAGTCGTTGCGGCTTGCGAGCCAGGCGATTTGCTCGGACTTGAGGGTCTGACGACGATCCTTTGCGACACTCTTCCGCAACGAGACATACAAGTCGGCCATTCTTCGGTCGAGTTTCGCAAGGTCGGCGTCTCTACAGATAAGTCGCTCAACCGTTTGCGTGGCCTTGGCACAGTCAAAGCTTGGTGTAGCGGCATGAAGCTCGCCAGTTATGCAAACAAGTAATGATCCGGCGATGAGACTTAGCAAGCGATTCATGGTTGACTCCGATTCATGGAAACGCGCGATAACGCTCGCTACGATCCTGCGGCGCCAGACTTGACCCCGCCCAAAAAAAGGCCCAGGATAAGGAGCCATAGGATGAGGGGCCGTATAAGAGTTAATTCTAGCCCCTTTTGCCTTCTTTTAACCATCAGTCTACGATGCTCCAGCCGTCTCTGAGCCTCACGAATTTCATTTGCTTGGACTCGGTCTGATTCATATAGACCGCAGTGACAATGCAATCGTAAGAGTCCCTCCCTGACTCAGTGCATTTTGTTTCCTTGATCTCGTACTTGGACATGTCCGGCATTAACGCTTTCATCATCGCAATAACCGTGGGATCGTTGCCAGCCACTTTGGTTGCATCTTCCATCTTCTTCTCAATCGCATTTCGGATATCTGCGTTTGTTGGCGCGCCATCCCCACAACCGGAAATGAGAAAGGTTGCTCCCACAAAGAGTGCTGTTGCATAGCGATACATCATTACTGGATTCTCCTGTTGATATCGATTGCGGTTCGGCGACTCGACTCACCGAGCCTAATGTGCCAGCTTAATTGAGCCTTGCCCCTTTTGGTCTTGCCGAGCCGCACTGGCGCCTATTCACCACCCCTTTTCCCTCCTTTTTCTTTTTCCTATTCCACACAGGAATAGGCGGCAACTGCACGGGTATCGCGAACCTCCTGTCCAGCCCGGGCCGCATCGGCAAGCGTGGAAACAGAAACTTGAAGAGAAATCGTATTGCCAGACCGACTGACGAGCGGGCTGTCCTGGTTACTCATCGCTGATGGATTGTTCGCGTGGACTAGTTTGTACTCGCGTTCATTGGCAGCGATCTGCGTGCATCCCAGAGATCCGCCGACAAACGATGCGCGGCGCCCCTTCTTGCCGCACCAATCGTTTGCAGCGGACTGCGCCTGCTCCAGGGTAGCGTGCCCCGGATAGAACCAGAACACAATTTCATTACTATTGCTGCGAATGACCCGAACAGCTGGGCCAGTGTAGCCCCGGGCGGCTGGAAAATGCTGCTGAAGTTGCATCTCAAGCAGCTTATCGTCGACAATCCCCTGGGACTCGATCGTTGGACCCGCGGATCCGCTCACGACGTTTTCTAGGGCCTTCCTCACCGTCGGCATTAACACAGCGGATATCGGACAAGTGTCGCCCCTGACATCGAGTACCTCGTTGCAGTCCAAGAGAATGAAGTCCGGGTTTAGTGGGCCATACATGCTCGGAGAGATATCGTCTTCAGTCCAAGTCGTGAGACGAGGAGGATGTGCCTCGGCCTGGCGGACCTTTATTTCGGCTAATTGGTATTGTTCGGCAACGTGAGCGCACCCACCTACGCTGCAGGCAAGAAAGGTAACCAGTACGCGAGTAAAATAGTCCGCAGACATTATCGATACCCCTAAGGGGAACCTGAATCTCTTTCAGAACCAGGAAACGTCAGCTGAGCGTGACCCTAAGAGCGACCACGCCTTCAGCCGCACGTCGCGCAAGGCTCGACGGAACGAAGGCGTACGCGCCGTCCGGCCTTCCGGCATGCTGGTTTTGGTCGGACTTATTATCAAGGCCATTCAACTGACATCTTTATCCCCTGGCAAATCCTTAAGCACCCGGAAACCCTGTTTTCTATACTTCCTTCTTTTTCAACATTATGGTGCCACCGATTGCGCCAGCGACGGCAACGATAACGATAAAAGCGGATACCGCGATGGCCTGCTCATAGGGCGCTATTAGGAATTGGGGGGCCTTATCGGTTGCTAATATAAAATATCCACGAACTGCCGGCACTAGGTTATACAAGCCGTACAGTCCAGCGGCAACTGAAAGTACGATGATGATGATGCCCCACACCGTCTTGACGGTCATGCGATAATCCTCTTCTCAAATTTCTCACGTGCCTAATATGTTCTAGCATAAACTAGAACGCCTATTTCATAGCCTTCCCTAGGACGTTATTGTTTTAGGTTGGCAAAAAAGGGGGGATAAAGGGGCTAGGCTCAATTTAGTTCCGGTTGTGCACCAGGCTTCTCGGTCATGCGGGGCCTCGCAATGCCGAACCTACCGGCACGGACGCTTTTTTCCCCCAACACCCAAATTTGGACGAGAGTCTACGTTCTTCGTAGAGTCGGTGCAAGGGGATGTCGCGACCATCCCCGGATGGTCAAGAAATCCTTACAGACGCCTTGTTGCTTTGGTGCGCGCTTGCGTCAGGCCCGCGAGCGCGCGGGACTGGCCCAAGACAAGTTGGGCGTTCTGATCGGGCTGGATGAGGGGTGCAGTAGCGCGCGGATCAGCCGCTACGAAACGGGCGTACACGAGCCGCCCTTCGAGACGGCCCGTAAGCTCGCCCAGGTCCTCGGGGTCTCGGTGACCTACTTCTACTGCGAAGACGACTGGCTGGCCGACTTGGTGCTGAGGCTGACGGTGCTGACCCCGGCGCAGCGGGTTGAACTGGCCGCCTGGTTGGACCGGCAGCGCGGGGGGATCTAGCCGGGAGTGTTGCGCCGGTAGCGGACCAGTCTCCCACCGCCGAAGTCGTTGGCCTACAATTCGCGGCACCGCCCGGCAGACAGTCCGGCTCCAGACCGACTTTCCTTGGAGGTGCATTCTGATGGCTATCGTGTCAAATCCGAACGTGATGATGGGTAAACCGACTATCGCCGGTACCCGGATCACGGTCGAGTCCATCCTGGAGCGGCTTGCCGCGGGGGAATCTCAGGAGCAGATCATCGAGGCCAAACCGCGACTGGGACCCGAGGATATCCGTGCTGCACTGGCGTTTGCGACCCAAGCCCTGCGTGAGGATGTCATCTATCCCGTGACGGCCGACGCGGCTTGAGGACCTGGAGCGTTGAAGAACATAACGCTTTCTGTCGATGAGGAGACCTACCAGCGGGCGCGCATCGCCGCCGCCGAGCGCAACACGACCGTGAGCGCCTTGGTAGGCGACTGTCTGCGCACCTTTGCGCACCCTGGCGAGGGTGAGCCCAATCCTGCGGCAGCGCTCTTCGCCGCGCTGGATCGCGCCCAAGGCTTTAGCGCCGGCGAACGGATGACGCGCGAGGAGACCCATGAGCGCTAAGATCTTTCTCGGTACGAATGTCGTGCTCTGTAGCGCAGGCGTACGTATAAGACATTGATTGCTGAGTTTCGCTGCGCTCTACCCAGCCTACAGACCTATTCTTGCGCCTGTTCAAGCCCCGAAGGGGCGCGATATACCAGCCCAGGGCAACGCCCTGGGATAGCGTTGTTTATTCGGCCTAGCCCTGAAAGGGCGTAACATAAGGAGCCACGCCGTTATGTCACGCCCTTTCAGGGCTAAGCGCTGCGATAACCCATACCCAGGGCGTTGCCCTGGGCTGGTATGTTCGACCCCGTTGGGGTCGATACGCAAGAGAAGCTAAAACCGGGTACCAGGCTTCTTGGAGGAAGTGATTACTTTGGCGTTGCAGGCCAGAGGGCTTTATAGGCAGGAACTTCGGCAATGCCGAGATTGTGAAAGTAATCGCCGAGACTGCGCCCGCAAGTGGGCACGCGACCGGCTAAAGCCTCGACCTCCTGTGTCATCACGCCCGAACCGGAGGTCGAGGCTTCAGCCGGACGGCAGCGCCGAAGTCGCACGGGGATTCTTGCACAGTCTCTTGCGCGGTGTCACGGAATGATGCAAAGGCCGTCCCTGGCGGCTCGCTGCCGACATCCTGCCGGAATTGCGCGGGGGCGGGACGCCCCCGCTCCTCTCCTTAGCCCTCGGAGGTATTGAGCGCCTTCTTGAGCGCCTCTTCCAACTCCTCGGTGTCCATCTCGATCTTGCCGGAGGCGCGGTCCTGCTCGCGGCGCAGGCGCTTGCGCTCGTTGTGGTAGGCGAGCCCGGTGCCGGCGGGGATCAGGCGGCCGACGATGACGTTTTCCTTGAGGCCGGTCAGGCGGTCGTTGGAGCCGCGCACCGCGGCCTCGGTCAGGACCCGGGTCGTCTCCTGGAACGAGGCGGCCGAGATGAATGACTCGGTGGCGAGCGAGGCCTTGGTGATGCCCAGCAGCAGGGGCTCATAGAGGGCCGGCTCCTTGCCCTCGGCGATGACCCGCGCGTTCTCGTCCATCATGTGGCTGTATTCGACCTGCTCGCCGCGCAGCAGACGGGTGTCGCCGGGGGAGATGATCTCGACCTTGCGCAGCATCTGGCGGACGATCACCTCGATGTGCTTGTCGTTGATCTTCACGCCCTGGAGCCGGTAGACGTCCTGGATCTCCTTGACCAGATATTCGGCCAGCGCGGTGACGCCTTTGAGCCGCAGGATGTCGTGGGAGGCGAGTTCGCCGTCCGCGATCACCTCGCCGCGCTCCACGCGCTCGCCCTCGAAGACGTTGACGTGGCGCCACTTGGGGATCAACTCCTCCACCGTCTCGCCGTCGTCCTTGGTAATCACCAGCCGCTGCTTGCCCTTGGTGTCCTTGCCGAAGCCGATGGTACCGCTGGCCTCCGCCAGCAGCGCCTGCTCCTTGGGCTTGCGCGCCTCGAACAGATCCGCGACCCGCGGCAGACCGCCGGTGATGTCGCGCGTCTTACTGGACTCCAGCGGGATGCGCGCCAGGATGTCGCCGACCCCGACGTGCGCCAGGTCCTCGACGCTGACGATGGCGTTCGCCGTCAGGAAGTAGACGGCGGGCAGATCCGTGCCGACCAGGTTGAGCGCCTTGCCGTCCTCGCCCAACAGCTTGATCATGGGGCGCAGGTCCTTGCCGGTGGCCGGGCGCTGCTTGGGGTCGATGACCACACGCGAGGTCAGCCCGGTCACGTCGTCGACCTGGGCCTGCACGGTCACGCCCTCGATGAAGTCCTCGAACTCCAGTTTGCCGGCCACCTCGGTGACCACCGGGTGGGTATGCGGGTCCCAGTTGGCGACCACCTGGCCGCCGACCACGATGTCGCCGTCGGCCACCCGCAGGGTCGCCCCGTAGGGGACCTTGTAGCGCTCCTTTTCCAGGCCCTTGTCGTCGACCACCGTCAGTTCGCCGGAGCGCGACACCGCGACCAGGTTGCCGGTGTGGTGGCGCACCGTCTTGATGTTGTGCAGCCGGATCGAACCGCCGTTCTTCATCTCGATGCTGCTGACGGCGGCCGTCCGGGAGGCGGCGCCGCCGATGTGGAAGGTCCGCATCGTGAGCTGGGTGCCGGGCTCGCCGATCGACTGGGCGGCGATGACCCCCACCGCCTCACCCATGTTGACCCGGTGTCCGCGCGCCAGATCGCGCCCGTAGCACTGGGCGCAGACGCCGATGCGCGACTGACAGGTGATGGGTGAGCGCACCCGCAACTGGTCGATACCGGCCACCGCGAAGCGCTCCACCATCGACTCATCCAGCATTGACCCGGCGGCACAGATCAGCTCGTCGGTCCCCGGGACATAGACATCCGTGGACACCACGCGCCCCAGCACCCGCTCGCGCAGGGGCTCGACCACGTCGCCGCCCTCGATGATGGGCGACATCAGGAGTCCCTTCTCGGTCCCGCAGTCGGTCTCCAGCACCACCATGTCCTGGGCCACGTCCACCAGCCGGCGGGTCAGATAACCGGAGTTGGCGGTCTTGAGCGCCGTATCCGCCAGGCCCTTGCGGGCGCCGTGGGTGGAGATGAAGTACTGGATGACGTTGAGTCCTTCACGGAAGTTGGCCGTGATCGGGGTCTCGATGATGGAGCCGTCGGGCTTGGCCATGAGCCCGCGCATCCCGGCGAGCTGACGGATCTGGGCGGCCGAGCCGCGGGCGCCGGAGTCAGCCATCATGTAGATGGAGTTGAAGGAGTCCTGCTGCACCAAGGTACCTTCACGATCCGGGACCATCTGCTTGCCCAGCTTCGACATCATGGACTTGGCCACCTGGTCGTTGGTGTGGGACCAGATGTCGATGACCTTGTTGTAGCGCTCGCCGTTGGTGACCAGGCCCGAGGCATATTGCTCCTCGATCTCTTTGACCTGCTTCTCGGCCTCGGCCAGGATGCCGGGCTTCTCCTCCGGGACCGCCATGTCGTCCAGGCCGATGGAGACACCCGAGCGGGTGGCCATGCGGAATCCCATGTACATGATCTGGTCGGCGAAGACCACGGTCGCCTTCAGCCCCAGGCGGCGATAGCAGGTATTGATGAGCTTGGAGATCGCCTTCTTGCCGAGCGCCCGGTCCACCAGGTCGAAGGGCAGGCCATCGGGGACGATGGCGAACACCAGCGCGCGCCCGAGTGTCGTCGACTTGATGCTCACGACCTCGCGCAGGGTGTCGTCCTCCTCCTTGATGACCTCGCGGATACGCACCCGCACCCGCGCCTGCAGGTCCGCGTGGCCGGTCTCGTAGGCGCGCCGCGCCTCGTCGATATCGCAGAAGACGCTGCCCTCGCCCTTGGCGTTGACCCGTTCGCGCGTCGTGTAATAGAGCCCCAGCACCACGTCCTGCGAGGGCACGATGATCGGCTCACCGTTGGCGGGCGAGAGGATGTTGTTGCTCGCCATCATGAGGGCGCGCGCTTCGATCTGCGCCTCCAGCGACAGGGGCACATGCACCGCCATCTGGTCGCCGTCGAAGTCGGCGTTGAAGGCGGTACAGACGAGCGGATGCAGTTGGATCGCCTTGCCCTCGATCAGCACCGGCTCGAAGGCCTGGATGCCCAGGCGGTGCAGGGTGGGGGCGCGGTTCAACATCACCGGGTGCTCGCGGATCACCTCTTCCAGGATGTCCCAGACCTCCGGGGTGCCCCGCTCCACCATCTTCTTGGCCGCCTTGATGGTGGCCGCCTGGCCGCGCAGTTGCAGCTTGCTGAAGATGAAGGGCTTGAAGAGTTCCAGGGCCATGCGCTTGGGCAGGCCGCACTGGTGCAGGCGCAGCGTCGGGCCGACCACGATCACCGAGCGGCCCGAGTAGTCGACGCGCTTGCCGAGCAGGTTCTGGCGGAAGCGCCCCTGCTTGCCCTTGATCATGTCGGCCAGCGATTTGAGCGGGCGCTTGTTGGTGCCGGTGATGGCACGGCCGCGGCGGCCGTTGTCCAGCAGGGCGTCGACCGCCTCCTGCAACATGCGCTTTTCGTTGCGCACGATGATGTCCGGCGCCACCAGGTCCAACAGCCGCTTCAGGCGGTTGTTGCGGTTGATGACGCGCCGGTAGAGGTCGTTGAGATCCGAGGTGGCGAAGCGCCCGCCGTCGAGCGGCACCAGGGGGCGCAGCTCCGGGGGCAGCACCGGCAGCACGGTCAGGATCATCCACTCGGGCCGGTTGCCGGAGTCGATCAGCGACTCCATGAGCTTCAGGCGCTTGGCGAGCTTCTTGATCTTGGTCTCGGAGTTGGTGGTCTCGATCTCCTCGCGCATCCGCCGGACCTCGGCCTGGACGTCGATGGTGCGCAGGAGTTCATAGATCGCCTCGGCGCCCATACGGGCGTCGAATTCGTCCCCGTTCTCCTCCAGGGCCTCCAGATATTGCTCATCCGTCAGCAACTGGTTGCGCTCCAGGTTCGGCACCATGTTCGGGTCGATGACCACGAAGGACTCGAAATAGAGCACGCGCTCGATGTCGCGCAGCGTCATGTCGAGCAGGAGCCCGATGCGCGAGGGCAGCGACTTCAGGAACCAGATGTGGGCCACCGGGCTCGCCAGATCGATGTGACCCATGCGCTCGCGCCGGACCTTGGCGAGCGTCACCTCCACGCCGCACTTCTCGCACACCACGCCGCGGTGCTTCAGGCGCTTGTACTTGCCGCAGACGCACTCGTAGTCGCTGATGGGGCCGAAGATCTTGGCGCAGAAGAGCCCGTCGCGCTCCGGTTTGAAGGTGCGGTAGTTGATGGTCTCGGGCTTCTTCACCTCACCGAAGGACCAGGAACGGATCATCTCGGGCGAGGCCAGCCCGATCTTGATCGCATCGAATTCGAGGGCCTGGCCCTGCTGCTTGATAATCTTCAGAAGGTCTTTCAATTCACGATCTCCCAGCTTGACGTAGGAGGCCCGCCCGCGGGCCCATGGGTCGCGTTAGTCGCGGCGGGTTAGGCCGCTCCTACGTTCAGTCCTGTTCCAGTTCGATGTTGATCCCGAGCGAGCGGATCTCCTTCACCAGCACGTTGAAGGACTCCGGCATCCCGGCCTCCATGCGGTGGTCGCCATCGACGATGTTCTTGTACATCTTGGTGCGCCCGTTCACATCGTCGGACTTGACCGTGAGCATCTCCTGCAGCGTATAGCCCGCGCCATAGGCCTCCAGGGCCCAGACCTCCATCTCCCCGAAGCGCTGACCGCCGAACTGCGCCTTGCCGCCCAAGGGCTGCTGGGTCACCAGGCTGTAGGGGCCGGTGGAGCGGGCGTGCATCTTGTCGTCGACCAGGTGGTTCAACTTCAGCATGTACATATAGCCGACGGTCACCGGGCGCTCGAAGGGGTCGCCGGTGCGGCCGTCACGCAACAGGCTCTGGCCGCAGGGGATGCCCTGGGCGGTGTTGTCGCGCTCGGCGAGCGCCAGCATGTACCGGATCTCGTCCTCCGTGGCGCCGTCGAAGACCGGGGTCGCGAGCGGCACGCCCTTGACCAGGTTGCGCGACAGTTCCAGGATTTCCTCGTCGGTGAAGCTCGCGAGATCCTCCTTGCGTCCACTGGTGTTGTAGACCTTGTCCAGGAACTCGCGCAACTCGGCCACCGCCGTTTGCGAGCGCAGCAGGCGCTCGATCTTGACCCCGAGACCATTGGCCGCCCAGCCCAGGTGCGTCTCCAGGATCTGGCCCACGTTCATACGCGACGGCACACCGAGCGGGTTGAGCACGATGTCGACTGGCTCGCCGTCGGCGGAGAAGGGCATGTCCTCCACCGGTACGACCTTGGAAATGACACCCTTGTTGCCGTGGCGCCCGGCCATCTTGTCGCCCGGCTGGATACGCCGCTTGACCGCGACATAGACCTTGACCATCTTGAGCACGCCGGGGGCGAGATCATCGCCGCTCGCGATCTTGCGCTTCTTGACCTCGTAGCGGTCGCGGAACTCCTCACGCTGCAGCTTGATCTGGTTGGCGACGGCCTCGAGCTGCACGGCCACCTCCTCGCTGTGCATGCGGATCTCGAACCAGCGGTCACGCGACCCCTTCTCGATGAGGTCCGCAAGATAGGTCTTGGTGATCTTGGAGCCGGGCTTGAGGGTGCCGGGGCCGCCGTCGGCGACCTTGCCGATCAGCATCCGCTCCACCCGCTGGAAGGTGTCGTTCTCCATGATGCGCGCCTGGTCGGCGAAGTCCTTGCGCACCCGGTCGAGTTCCTGGTCCTGGATCTGCTGGGCGCGCTTGTCGCGCTCCACCCCGTCGCGGGTGAAGACCTGCACGTCCACCACGGTGCCGGTCATGCCGGAGGGCAGCCGCAGCGAGGTGTCCTTCACGTCGGACGCCTTCTCGCCGAAGATGGCGCGCAGCAGCTTTTCCTCGGGGGTGAGTTGGGTCTCGCCCTTGGGGGTCACCTTGCCGACCAGGATGTCGCCGTCGCGGACCTCGGCACCCACATAGACGATGCCCGACTCGTCGAGCTTCGACAGGGCCGACTCGCCGACGTTGGGGATATCACTCGTGATCTCCTCCGGCCCCAGCTTGGTGTCGCGGGCCAGACAGGTCAGCTCCTCGATATGGATGCTGGTGAAACGGTCCTCCTGGACCACCCGCTCGGAGATCAGGATCGAGTCCTCGAAGTTGTAGCCATTCCAGGGCATGAAGGCGACGCGCAGGTTCTGGCCCAGGGCCAGCTCGCCCATGTCGGTGGAGGGGCCGTCAGCCAGTACGTCGTCCTTGGCAACGCTATCCCCGGGCTTCACCAGCGGACGCTGGTTGATGCAGGTGTTCTGGTTGGAGCGCGTGTACTTGGTGAGGGTATAGATATCGACCCCAGGCACCCCCGGCTCGGCCTCCTCGTCGTTGACCCGCACCACGATTCGCGCGGCGTCGACCGATTCGATGGCACCGCCGCGGCGCGCCCGCACCACCACGCCCGAGTCCTTGGCCACTGCCCGCTCCATGCCGGTGCCCACCAGGGGCTTCTCGGCGCGCAGCGTCGGCACCGCCTGGCGCTGCATGTTGGACCCCATGAGGGCGCGGTTGGCGTCGTCGTGCTCCAGGAAGGGGATCAGCGAGGCCGCCACCGAGACGATCTGGCGCGGGGAGACGTCCATATACTGGACCTCGTCCGGGGCCTTCATGGTGAACTCGTTCAAGTGTCGGCAGGACACCAGGGCGTCGGTCAGGAGACCATTCGCGTCCAGGGTCGCATTGGCCTGGGCGATGACGAAATTGCCCTCCTCGATGGCGGAGAGATAATCGATCTCCATACCGGCCCGACCGCCTTCGACCTTGCGGTAGGGGGTCTCCAGGAAGCCGTAGCGATTGGTGCGGGCATAGACCGCGAGCGAGTTGATCAGGCCGATGTTCGGGCCTTCCGGGGTCTCGATCGGGCAGACCCGGCCATAGTGGGTCGGATGCACGTCACGCACCTCGAAGCCGGCGCGCTCACGCGCGAGTCCGCCGGGGCCGAGCGCGGAGACGCGCCGCTTGTGGGTGACCTCCGAGAGCGGGTTGTTCTGGTCCATGAACTGAGAGAGTTGGCTGGAGCCGAAGAACTCCTTGATTGCGGCCGACACCGGCTTGGCGTTGATCAGCTCCTGGGGCATCAGACCCTCGGACTCGGCGAGCGACAGGCGCTCCTTGACCGCGCGCTCGACCCGCACCAGACCGACCCGGAACTGGTTCTCCGCCATCTCGCCGACACAGCGGATGCGCCGGTTGCCCAGGTGGTCGATATCGTCCACGGTGCCGCGGCCGTTGCGCAGTTCCACCAGGATCTTGAGCGCGTCGATGATGTCGGACGTGTCACCGTTCTCGTTGCGCAGGGCGACCGAGAAGGCGTCGGTCCGGCCGCTGAAATAGCGCCCGTCATAGAGCACGCCCGGGCCCTCCTCGGAGGGGCGCCCGAGCCGGCGGTTGAACTTCATGCGCCCGACCGCGGACAGGTCATAGCGGTCCGGGGTGAAAAAGAGGTTGTGGAAGAGGTTCTGGGCCGCGTCCTTGGTGGGCGGCTCGCCGGGGCGCATCATCCGGTAGATCTCGACCATGGCCTCCAGTTCGGTGGTGGTCGGGTCGATGCGCAGGGTCTCGGAGATATAGGGTCCCTGATCCAGATCGTTGACGAACAGGGTCTCGACATGATCGATGCCCTTGGCGATCAGAAGCGCCATCAGCTCGCGGGTGAGCGCGGTGTTCGCCTCGGCGATAACCTCGCCGGTCGCCTTATCCACCTGGGCGCGCGCCACCACACGGCCGACCATGAAGTCCGGGGGCACCTCGAGGCGCTCCACACCGGCCTTCTGCAACTCGCGGATATGCCGGGCGGTGACGCGCCGGCCGGCCTCCACGATCACCTGCTCGCCGATCTTCACGTCGAAACCGACGGTCTCGCCGCGCAGCCGCTCGGGCACCAGGTCCAGGGAGACGTCCTCGCCCGAGAAACGGAAGGTATCGGTCTCGAAGAAGCGCTCGAGGATATCCTCGACCCCGTACCCCAGGGCACGCAGGACGATGGTCGCCGGCAGCTTGCGGCGCCGGTCGATACGCACGAAGACGTTGTCCTTGGGGTCGAACTCGAAGTCCAGCCAGGACCCGCGGTAGGGGATCACCCGCGCCGAGAACAGGAGCTTGCCCGAGGAGTGGGTCTTGCCCTTGTCGTGGTCGAAGAAGACGCCCGGGGAGCGGTGGAGCTGGGAGACGATGACCCGCTCGGTGCCGTTGATGATGAAGGTGCCGGTCTCGGTCATGAGCGGCAGTTCGCCCATGTAGACCTCCTGCTCCTTGATGTCCTTCACCACCTTGGCGCCGGCCGGCGCCTCCTTGTCGTAGATCACGAGGCGCAGCAGTACGCGCAGGGGTGCAGCGTAGGTCGCCCCGCGCAGGTGGCATTCGCGCACGTCGAAGGGCGGCTCCCCAAGACGGTAACTCACATATTCCAGCACCGCGTAGCCCGAGTAGCTCTCGATCGGGAACACGGTCTTGAAGGCCGCATGCAGCCCCTCGTCCAGCCGCTTCTTGGGCGCCGCATCGGCCTGCAGGAACTCGCGGTAGGACTCGATCTGGGTCGCCAGGAGGAAGGGCACGTCCAGGATCGTCGGACGCTTGCCGAAGTCTTTACGGATGCGCTTTTTTTCGGTGAACGAATAAGCCATTATGCCTTCCCTCGAAAAACTTTGATCGGACCCGGATGGGGACCGGATTGCGGAGCGTCGACCACGCGGGACTCGGGGCCGTCTGATGGCCTCGGGGGCCTGCGGGCAGAGTCACCACGGCGCCTGACAGATCGCCCGCGGACTAGCAGTGGACTGCCGTTCTCAAGCAAACGGCAAAAGGCCGGCGGCAAATCGCCGCCAGCCTAGTGTGTCCGTGAAGAACGGTCGCGACGCAATGCGCCGTTACTTCACTTCGACGGTGGCGCCGGCCTCCTCGAGCTGCTTCTTGGCCTCTTCGGCATCTGCCTTGGAGACGGCTTCCTTGATGGTGTTGGGCACGCCTTCGACCGCATCCTTGGCCTCCTTCAGCCCCAGACCGGTGAGCGCCCGCACCGCCTTGATCACGCCCACCTTGTTCGCACCGAAGGAGGTGAGGATCACGTTGAATTCGGTCTGCTCCTCGACCTCGACGACCTCGGCCGCAGCCGCGGCGGGGCCGGCGACCATCGCCGCGGCGGCGGTGACACCGAACTTCTCTTCCATCATCTTGATGAGGTCAACGACCTCCAGCACGGTCATGTTACCGATCGCGTCAAGGATCTCTTCTTTCGAAACGGCCATTTGCCTGTCTCCTTAAATCACATTGCATTTGAACGAGGCGCGCGCTTCAGGCGGCCTCTTTGGCATCGCGAACTGCGGCGAGGGTGCGGACGAGTTTGCCCGGTACCTCGTTGATCGTCGCTGCAAGCTTCTGGACCGGGGCCTTCATCACCGCCAGCAACAGGCTCAAGGCCTGATTGCGGGTCGGCATCTTAGCCAGATCACCGAGCTTTGAGGGGTCGAGCAATTTGCCCCCGACAGCCACCAGGCGCACCTGGAACTTGTCGTGCTCCTTGGCAAAGGCCTCCGCGACCCGCGCCACGGCACCCGGATCTTCGTTCGCGAATGCCAGGATCAGCGGGCCCTTGAGCCCTTCCTGCATACACGCGAAATCCGTGCCTTCCAGCGCGCGCCGGGCCAGGGTATTCTTGACCACCCGGACATAGACCCCGACCTTGCGCGCCTCGACGCGCAATTTCGTGATCTGCCCGACGGTCAGGCCCCGGTACTCGGCCCCGACGGCCGAGAAGGCGCCCCGTGCGACTTCCGCAACTTCGGCGACGATTGCTTCTTTCTGCGCAAGATTCAGCGCCACTGTCGTCACCTCTCCACAAAGGTCCACCCGACCGCAAGGTCAGGCTGCGTCATTGGTCAGCCAGTTCCCGGCCAACCGAAACGCTGTGCAGTGCGCCGTCATCAACAATGTGATTCGGGAGCACCGTCTGCGCAGGCATCTCACGTCATTAAGGCGCACCGTCCGGGTTCCTCCCGGTCACCGCGCCACCTGCGGTCTTTGACGGTCCCCGACCAGGTCGGGGCCCCAAAGATGTGTCCGGCCGTCCGCGGCCGGACCCGAAGAACTAAAGGAGCGGCAGATGATCCACCACGAGGCCCGGCCCCATGGTGGTCGAGACCGTGACCTTGCGCATATAGATCCCTTTGGAACTGCTGGGCTTCGCCTTCATCAGGTTGGTCAGCAGTGCCTCCAGGTTCTCACGCAGCTTGACCGGCTCGAAGTCCACCCGCCCCAGGGGGCAATGGATGATGCCGCCCTTATCGGTACGGTAGCGAACCTGGCCCGCCTTGGCATTGCGTACCGCCTCGGCCACGTCGGCGGTGACGGTACCGACCTTGGGGTTCGGCATCAGGCCGCGGGGACCCAGGATCTTGCCGAGTTGACCGACCACGCGCATAGCGTCCGGGGAGGCGATGACCACGTCGAAGTCCATCTTGCCGCCCTTGATCTCCTCGGCCAGGTCCTCGAAGCCGACGCGATCCGCGCCGGCCGCGGTCGCCGCCTCGGCATTGGCGCCTTGAGCGAAGACCGCGACCCGCACGGTCTTGCCGATCCCGTGAGGCAGGACGGTGGAACCGCGGACCACCTGGTCGGACTTGCGCGGGTCGACGCCCAAGTTCACCGCCACATCGACGCTCTCGACGAACTTGATGCGGGAGACCTCCTTCAGGAGGCCAAAGGCATCTTCGGCCGGATACGCCTTGCCCCGCTCGATGCGCGTGCGGATCTCGGTCTGCCGCTTGCTCTGCTTGGCCATGATTACAGCACCCCCTCGACGTCCAGACCCATGGAACGGGCGCTGCCCGCGATGGTACGCACCGCCGCGTCCAGCCCCGCCGCCGTCAGGTCCGGCATCTTGGTCGTGGCGATCGCCTCGAGCTGCTCGCGCGTCACCGTGCCCACCTTGGTGGCATGGGGCACCGCGCTGCCCTTCGGGATCCCGGCCGCCTTCTTCAGCAGGACCGAGGCCGGCGGGGTCTTGGTGATGAAGGTGAAGCTGCGGTCCGAATAGACGGTGATGACCACCGGAATCGGCATACCCTGCTCGAGTTCCTGCGTGCGGGCATTGAATGCCTTGCAGAACTCCATGATGTTGACGCCGTGCTGACCAAGTGCAGGACCCACCGGCGGGCTTGGATTGGCAATCCCCGCCTTGACCTGCAACTTGATGTAGGCGTTTATCTTTTTCGCCATGCTTTATCTCCGGTTGGGTAGTAGCGCCGGGGGTTCACACCCCGGCTCCCCGTGTTAAGCCCCATGCCGGGGCCGAAATACTGTCTAGCCGCAAATGAACGCAAAAAACGCAAATGATTCCGCTATCGACGGAAACCGGGTCGAAAGCCGTGAAGCAACCGACCCGCAACAGCAGCCAAAATGATTATTTGCGTCCATTTGCGTTCATTTGCGGCTGAATTCTTCTTCCAAGACCATCCAACGGCGAGGCACCGCGGGCCCGTCTCAGCCCTTTTCGACTTGGGAGAATTCCAGGTCCACCGGCGTCGACCGGCCGAAGATCAGGACCGAAACCTTCACCCGGCTCTTGTCGTAATCGACCTCTTCCACGACCCCGTTGAAGTCGGTGAAGGGTCCATCGACGACGCGCACCACCTCACCGGGCTCATAGAGGACCTTGGGACGCGGCTTCTCGACGCCGTCCTGCATGCGCTTGAGGATCGCGTCCGCCTGCTTGTCCGGGATCGGGGCCGGCCGGTCACCGGTACCGCCGATGAAACCCATGACCTTGGGCACACTCTTGACCAGGTGCCAGGTCTCGTCGGTCATCTCCATGTGAACCAACACATATCCCGGGAAGAATTTGCGCTCGCTCTTGCGCTGCTGGCCGTTGCGCATCTCCACGACCTCCTCGGTCGGGACCAACACAGTCCCGAACAGGTCTTCCAGACCCGCACGGCGGACCCGTTCATCGAGTGAGCGCTTGACCTGACCTTCAAACCCGGAATAGGCGTGAATCACATACCAACGTTTGGACACTGTCAGCCTCCTTGGCCGGTGAGGAGCCTCAGGATTCCCATCAATACGGAATCGAACAGCCACAGCACCAGGGCGACCACCACGACCATGGCCATCACCACCAAAGTGGTCTGGATTGTCTCCTGGCGGGTGGGCCAGACGACCTTGCGCACTTCCATGCGGGCGTCGGCAATGAACTGCCACAGGGCCCGCCCCGGCTGCGTCTGCAACGCGAGCGCCGCCGCCCCGCCGCTGATGATAAGCAGCCCCCCGACCCGCAGCAGCCCCGACCAGGCCGCGAAGTAATAAAAGGCAAAGATGCCGAGAATCAGCAACAATGCGGCACCAGCCAGCTTGGCGGTATCCAAGCTGGCGCCTTTGACCTCAACGCTTGATGTCATGGGGTGACGGGTCGCCTCGGGGTGGAGTAAGGGGCGATGGTTGAATGGCAGGCCAGGAGGGACTCGAACCCCCAACCTGCGGTTTTGGAGACCGCTGCTCTGCCAATTGAGCTACTGGCCTAAGAAAGAGAGGCCGGGGGCCGGGCGGCGAGGACCGATGATCCTCGCGGCGCGACCTTACAGCCGAATGACGACTAATGACTATTCGAGAATCTTCGCAACCACGCCGGCGCCGACGGTACGGCCACCCTCACGGATGGCAAAACGCAGCCCGTCTTCCATGGCAATCGGGTTGATCAGCTTGATCACCATCTTCACGTTGTCCCCCGGCATCACCATCTCGATGCCCTCCGGCAGGGTGCAGGCACCCGTGACGTCGGTGGTGCGGAAGTAGAACTGCGGACGGTAACCGTTGAAGAACGGGGTGTGACGCCCGCCTTCTTCCTTGGATAAGATGTACACTTCAGCCTCGAAGTGGGTGTGCGGGGTGATGCTCTTGGGCTTGGCCAACACCTGGCCGCGCTCCACGTCCTCCCGCTTGGTGCCGCGCAACAGCACGCCGATGTTGTCCCCGGCCTGCCCCTGATCGAGCAGCTTGCGGAACATCTCCACACCGGTGCAGATGGTCTTGGTGGTGTCATGGATGCCGACGATCTCGACCTCCTCACCCACCTTGACGATCCCGCGCTCCACCCGCCCGGTCACCACGGTGCCGCGCCCGGAGATCGAGAACACGTCCTCGATCGGCATCAGGAAGGGGCCGTCGATGGCGCGCACCGGCTGCGGGATATAGCTGTCGATCGCGTCCATCAGCTTGTCGATGGATTGGGTGCCGTACTCGGAGGCGTCCCCTTCCATGGCGAGCTTGGCCGAGCCGATGATGATCGGGGTGTCGTCGCCGGGGAAGTCGTAGCTCTGGAGCAGTTCGCGCACCTCCAGCTCCACCAGTTCCAGCAACTCGGCGTCGTCGACCATGTCGGCCTTGTTCATGTAGACGACAATATAGGGCACGCCGACCTGACGCGCCAGCAGGATATGCTCGCGGGTCTGCGGCATGGGACCGTCGGCCGCCGACACGACCAGGATGGCACCGTCCATCTGCGCCGCGCCGGTGATCATGTTCTTCACATAGTCGGCGTGTCCGGGGCAGTCGACGTGCGCATAGTGGCGCGCCTTGCTTTCGTATTCGACGTGCGCCGTGGCAATCGTGATGCCGCGTTCGCGCTCTTCCGGGGCGTTGTCGATCTGGTCATAGGCGCGCGCCACACCGCCGAATTTCTTCGCCTGGTGCATGGTGATGGCGGCCGTCAGCGTGGTCTTGCCATGATCGACGTGACCGATCGTGCCCACGTTCAGGTGCGGCTTGGTGCGCGAAAATTTTTCTTTGGACATGAACTGCTCTCCGCCAAGTTCTGATGGGCAAAGGTCCGGGGCCTTAAGTCCGGCAAGCACCGGGCTCGGGCAACGACAAGCCGACCGGCACGACGCCGGCTACGCGAAACTGGAGCCCATGATCGGAGTCGAACCGATGACCTCACCCTTACCAAGGGTGTGCTCTACCAACTGAGCTACATGGGCAAAAACCATATCTTGGAGCGGGTGATGGGGATCGAACCCACACCATCAGCTTGGAAGGCTGAGGTTCTACCATTGAACTACACCCGCGTAGCGCCTTCCGGACTGATCTCTCGGCGCCCTAACGGCCCGGCCAGGCAGGAATTTCCTGACGCGGATCATCCGGACTGCCACCTCACGAAAACGCCGCGCTGCAACCGTCTGCGCGCTTGCGACTCACCTGCTGATGGTGGAGGGGGGAGGATTCGAACCTCCGAAGGCTGAGCCGTCAGATTTACAGTCTGATCCCTTTGACCGCTCGGGAACCCCTCCGAATCGAGCGGCGCAGTATAGGTCACCTGTACCCTCTCGTCAACCCGACCTGATCGACAGGGTGCGATCAGCACTGATGTGTTAACGCATATATCGTAGGGTATGCATCGCGTGCCCGCCAAACTGCGGCGACCGCCGGAGCCGGGTACTACCGCTACCGGACGCTCCCACGGTCCGGGCGTCGTTGTCGTTGTCGTTGTCGTGGTCGTGGTCGTGGTCGTGGTCGTGGTCGTGGTCGTGGTCGTGGTCGTGGTCGGATTGTTCGATTACGACAACGACAACGACAACGACAGCGTACCCGGGATCTCGGTCACTACATCAGTTCTGATCGCACCCTGGTCGACCGGGCGCCCCCGCCGAACTGCTATATTTACCCTCAGGCACCGCGCCGCGAACGATGCTGACGACGGCTCAGCCCCGGGACCCCGGCCAAACCCCGGCAGCCGCCCCCCGGGGCGCCCGCGCGACGCCGGAGTGCCAGATGTTAACCTACTGAACAAACACAGGAGTCTACGATGGACGTCACGATATTCGGCAGCGGCTATGTCGGCCTGGTGACCGGGGTCTGCCTCGCGGAGGTCGGCAACAACGTCCTGTGCATCGACGTCGACCCGGACAAGGTCGCGCTGCTCAACGGCGGCGGGGTACCGATCTTTGAACCCGGCCTCGACGATATGGTCCAAAAAAACCGCACGGCCGGGCGCCTGAACTTCTCCACGGATGCCGCGGCCGGGGTCCGGCACGGGCTCTTTCAGTTCATCGCGGTGGGCACGCCGCCCGACGAGGACGGGTCCGCGGACCTCCAGTATGTGCTGGCGGTGGCCCGGACCATCGGCGAGCACATCGACTCCTACCGCATCATCGTGGACAAGTCGACCGTCCCGGTCGGTACCGCGGACAAGGTGGCGGCGCAGATCGCGCAGACCCTGGCGACACGCGGCGTCGCGGCGCAATACGATGTCGTGTCCAATCCGGAGTTCCTGAAGGAGGGGGCCGCCATTGAGGACTTCATGCGCCCGGACCGGATCATCGTCGGCACCGACAACCCCCGCACCGGCGAGTTGCTGCGGGCGCTCTATGCCCCCTTCAACCGCAGTCATGACCGCGTGATGCTGATGGATATCCGCTCGGCTGAACTGACCAAATACGCCGCCAACGCCATGCTGGCGACCAAGATCAGCTTCATGAACGAGCTGTCCAACATCGCCGAGGCGGTCGGCGCGGACATCGAGAAGGTCCGCATCGGAATCGGCTCAGACCCGCGCATCGGCTACCAGTTCATCTATCCGGGGTGCGGCTACGGGGGCTCCTGTTTTCCTAAGGATGTCCGCGCACTGGAGCACAGCGCCCGCGCCCTGGGCTACCGGGCCGAGCTGCTGGCCGCCGTGGAGGCGGTCAATTTCCGCCAGAAGGAGGTCCTGTTCAGCAAGATCTCGGACTACTTCGGCGGCGACCTCAAGGGCCGGACGGTGGCCCTCTGGGGCCTGGCGTTCAAGCCCAACACGGACGACATGCGCGAGGCCTCCAGCCGCACCCTGATGGAGGCCCTGTGGGCGGTTGGCGCCCGGGTGCGCGCCTTCGACCCGGTTGCCATGGACGAGACGCGCCGACTCTACGGCGACCGGCCGGATCTCACCCTGACCAAGGACGCGCTGCAGGCCCTCGACGGGGCCGACGGGCTCGCGATCCTCACCGAGTGGAGCCAATTCCGCAGCCCCAACTTCACGGACATCAGGGCCCGGCTCAAGCACCCGGTGATCTTCGACGGCCGCAACGTCCTGGACGCCCGCCTGGCCACCGCCGCCGGGCTCACCTACCTGTCCATCGGGCGGGCGCCGGCCCGGCCGACCTGAGGCAGCGCACCGCCGCCCCCCGCGGTGGTGGCGCGGGCCCGCACCACCGCGGCCGGCCGCTGCCGCCCCGCGGCAGCTGGTTGCCCCATGCGGGGCTGCGTGCCTTTCCCACAACAGCCCGCCGCGTGCCGTCGCACGCGGGCGACAAGCGTTCGACAGCCGCGGTTCCTCGCTGGTACGCGCATGGACCGATTTGCTCACGCAGACATGCACAGTGTTATTTTCAGGACCAAGCGGGTCACATTACGAAAGTTTTATGATAATTTTGCTACGTGGACGAAGACCCACACAAGTGCGCCATCCCTGGACCGAATCCACTATAACCACGAGGACAACATGTCACAGTCAAGAACCACCGCCCTGCTCGGCCTCGCCTCCGTCCTAGCCGTCACCACCGCTGAGGCCACCAACGGCTACATGCCCTCCGCCTTCTCCCCCAGTTCCAAGGGCATGGCCGGGTCCGGCCAGGTCGCCATGCCCCAGGACGCCCTGACCGTCATCTGCAACCCGGCGGGGCTGCATCGGGTCGGTGAGCGTCTGGACTTCGGGCTCGCCCTGTTCAGCCCGCACCGCGAGTACCAGGGAATCAGCCCGAACGGGGCCACCGGCGCCTACGCCCCGATCGGCAGCGGCCCCACCGGCACCGGCACGGTCGAGAGCCGCAACGACTACTTCGTGCTCCCGACCTTTGGCTTTATCCACCTACTCAACCCCAAAAGCGCCATCGGCGTGGCCCTGTTCGGCAACGGCGGCATGAGCACCGACTACCGCAGCACTGATACCCTGCAGAACCTCGGGACCTACGGCGGCAACAACGCCATGGCCAACCCGCCGCACTACAGCGACCCGCGCGACCCGCGCTTCGGGCGACAGGTCCCCGGGACCTCCCAGGTCGGCGGCGGCGACACCGGCACCAATCTCACCCAGATCGGCATCGTCTTTGCTTATTCGCACCAGGTTCTGGACTCCCTCACCCTCGGAGCGAGCTTCCTGCTCGCCCGCCAGAGCATCGAGGTGCAGGGCGTCGGGGCCTTCCAGGGCTTCACCCAGACCTTCACCCAGAGCATGATCGCCAGCGGTACGGCCTCCGGCGCCTCGCCGAGCAATCTGACCGACCGCGGCGCCGACTCGTCCTGGGGCTATGGGGTCCAGCTCGGTGCCCTGTGGGACCTCTCCCCCCAGTTGACGCTCGGGGTCTCCCTGCGCTCGCGGGTGTACGTGAACCGCTTCCGCAAGTACTCGGACCTCTTCGCCGAGGGCGGCGACCTCGATGTCCCCCCGGTCGCCTGCGTCGGGCTCGCCTGGAAGCCAACCAAACGTCTCGCCCTGGCCGTGGACGTCCAGCAGATCTGGTACAGCGACGTGGCTGCAATGGGCAACCCCAATCAGCTCGAACGAAAATGCGACCTCAACGCCGCCTTCGGACCTACGCAGGGCTCCAGCTATGACTCGAGCTACTGCTTAGGCGGTGCCAACGGCGCCGGGTTCGGCTGGAAGGACATGACCATCTGGAAGCTCGGCGTCCAGTACGCGCTGACCGACAACCTGACCCTGCGGGCCGGCTACAGCCGCGGCAACCAGATCATCAGTGCCCAGGAGATCGCCTTCAACACCCTGGCCCCCGCCGTCATCCGCGAGCACTGGGCCCTCGGCGGCACCTATCGCTTTCAGAAGCAGTATGAAGTGATCTTCTGGGGCATCTACGCCCCGACCGAGACGGTCAGCGGCCCCGGCGCCTTCACCGGCGGCCAGTCCCCCTCGCTCTCCATGCACCAATACGAAGTCGGGCTCAACTTCGGCTGGCTCATCAACTGATCCGCCCCGGGAGCGCCGGGCACCCGCTCGGCAGTGCGCGTGACAATCCGTCACCGATCAGAACTGATGTGTTAACGCACATGTCGTAGGGTACGCATCGCGTACCCGCCCAGCTGCCACGACCGCCGCAGCCGGGTACGCGATGCGTACCCTACAGCTACCGGACGTTCTCACGGATCGGGCGTCGTTGTCGTTGTCGTTGTCGTAATCGTGGTCGGATTACTCGATTACGACAACGACAACGTACCCGGGATCTCGGTCACCACATCGACTGATCGCACGCCCTTCGGAGCCGCCCTGATGGCCACCGTCCGCCTTGCCGCCCCCTTCCCGCTCGGAATAACCCCACATGCGCTTCGCCGTCAGCCCCGACGAGATCAACCTGGCAAAGGTCCCCCATGAGGTCTTCCTTACCAACCTCATCGGCAATCACATCCTGATGACCGTCGGGCTCGGCGGCATCGCCGGCTCCTTCCCCTGGGTGATGGCCGTCATCCCCCTCATCTCATTCAGCCTGCTCGGCTACATCCTGTGGCGGGCCAAGCGCTCCCAGAGTACCGACCACTGGTACGTGATGTGCCACTGGCAGGTCTGCGCCCGCCGCGCCCACATCTTCATCCTGATGCTGCTCCTGCTGCTCGCAATCATCGCGCTCGGCTGGGGCGCCCACACCTATGGCGGCATGATGAAAGAGGCCGCCATCGCCATCGTCGTCGGCACCGGCATCCTGCCGGTCATGGTCACGGTCCTGATCCTCGTGATCGCCGAATCCGACGCCCTCTATCACGCCAACCAAGCCAAACTGCCGGCCTGGGTGGTCGAGCGCTTCCCCAATCCGCAGGCGCGCGTCATCCCCGACGAGAAGCACGCGCATGGCCACCAATAGACCCGGAGGCGGCCTTGAACACAGTCCCGTGAACTGTTCCCCAGCCCAACGCATCCGACGGACGCTGCACCCCCTGACCCCCGCGATCGAGCACCTGCGTATAGATCCTGGTCGTGGACACCTCGGATTGCGGCCCAGTTCCGCCAGGTAGGCATCGAACGCGGCAAGGGTCTGATCGGTGGTACATCAGGAGCGATTTGCGATGGCGGGCGCATGATGTCTTTGGCCACGCGGTGGGCCAAGGTCATCGCCCTCGGGTTCGTCCGGGTAGGCGAACCCCTTATGACTCGTCGGAATACGCCGCGGCGCCCCCCGCCAACTCACCGAGCGCCGCGACGATCGCCTGATCCTCGGCGCGCTCGGCCACCCGCACCCGGCGGAAGCCCAGACCGCGTGCGGTCGCCGCGGTGCGCTCGCTGATCACCACGAGCGGGGTGGCGAGCAGCAGGTCGTGCCCATCGGCACCCAGCATCTCGACCAGATTGAGCAGGACCTCGTCGCTGGTGGCGATGGCGAGCCCGACCCTCGTCGGCCAGTCGGCGACCAGGGCGCGGGCGTCGACCGCCGGGCGCACCCGCCGGTAGATCTCCGCGAACTGGACCCGGGCCCCGCGGCCGGCGAGCACCTCCCCGAGCAGGGCGCGTCCGCCCTCCCCGCGCACGATCAGGACCCGCCGACCGGCCATCGCCGCCAACTCGGGCATGGCCGTCAGGGCCTCGCTGTCGAAGCGCTCGGGCGGGACCAGGTCGGGCGCGCGCCCGGCCGCGGTCAGGGCGGCGGCGGTCGCGCGCCCGATCGCCGCCAGTCGTGTCACCCGCGGCCAGGCGCCCTCGAACCCGAGTGCCAGGGCCAGCTCGACGGCGTTGCGACTGGTGAAGACCATCAGGTCCCAGTCCTCGCCAAGCAGGATGCGGGCCGGCTCCGGGTCGGCGACCGGGCAGATCTCAATCGTCGGAAAGGGCAGCGGCCGACCGCCCGCCGACTCGATCAGGCGGCACAGCGGCTGCGCCTGCGCCTGGGGTCGGGTGACCAAGACCCCGATCCCCGCCAGCGGCTGGGTGCCGCTCATTGCTCTTGCAGGGCGCTCAGGATCTCGCCCGCGCCCTGGGCCAGCAGGGCGTCCGCCACCGCCGTGCCCAGCGCCTCAGGGTCGTCCTGCGGACCCCGCGCCTCGGCCCGCAGGATGCGCGAGCCGTCCGGGTCGCCCACCAGGCCGCGCAGGTGCAGTTGTCCGTCGGCCAGGGTCGCGTAGCCCGCGATCGGCACCTGACAGCCACCGTGCAGGCGGGCGTTCATGGCCCGCTCGGCGCGCACCCGCAGGGCCGTGGGCTCGTGATGGAGCATGGCGATCAGGTCATGAACGCGCGGGTCGACGGCGCGGCACTCGATGCCGATGGCCCCCTGGCCGATCGCCGGCAGGCTTTGTTCGGCGGTGATGAAGCTCCTGATGCGCGCCTCGAAGCCCAGCCGGATCAGCCCGGCCGCGGCCAGGATGATGGCGTCGTAGTCGCCCGCGTCGAGCTTGGCCAGGCGGGTGTTGACGTTGCCGCGCAGCGGCTCGATGCGCAGGTCCGGGCGACGCTCGGCGAGCTGACACTGGCGGCGCAGGCTCGAGGTGCCCACGCAGGCGCCCTGGGGCAACTGGTCCAGGGTCTCGAAGCGGTTGGAGACGAAGGCGTCGCGCGGGTCTTCGCGCTCCAGGATCACCGGCAGGTGCAGGCCCTCCGGGAACTCCACCGGCACGTCCTTCAGGGAATGCACCGCGAGGTCCGCCTCCCCGGCCAACATCCCCTGCTCCAGTTCCTTCACGAACAGCCCCTTGCCGCCGACCTTGGCGAGCGGCGCGTCGAGGATGCGGTCCCCCTTGGTGGTCATCCCGATGATCTCCACCCGCAACCCCGGGTGGGCGGCCACCAGGACGGCGGTCACATGCTCGGCCTGCCACATGGCGAGCGGTGATTTGCGGGTGGCGATACGCAAGGTCTCGGACATGGTTTCGATACTCAATTCTTAGGGCTAGCCCGCTATCTTACCAGGAAGCCCGAAAAGGCCGCTCCCGGCAAAGATCACAATCCGGGAGCAGGATCGAGACGTGTGCGAGGTGGGCGGGGCAGGGGGCTGGTCTAGGGGTGCAGACCGCGCAGCACCCGCGGGACACCGACACCGCCGGGAGGGAAGACAAGACCAGCGGCGGGCGCACGCCGCATCCTGGCCCGCGGGTCGTCGCGGCGGAGGCCGATTCGCCGGGACCGCGTTCTGCGGCTATGATCCGTGCCAGCTACGGCCATGTCGGCCGCCGCGGGGGGCGGGCCCATGAATCCAGCGCTCGGAGGGTGACGAGATGGCCGATCAACCGATGTTGTTGCCGAGTGCCGACCCGCGGCGCTGTCGGCTGCTGCGCATACCCGCGGACCTGGTCTTGGGGCCGGGCCTGGACTGAGCCCGGCACGGGTCGGCGCCGGTGCGTATCCATCTGCTCTGTGTCGGGCGCCGGATGCCGGCCTGGGTCGAGGCCGGGTATCAGGACTATGCCCGGCGGCTGCCGCCGGAGTGCGCGCTGCACTTGATCGAGGTGGAGCCGTTGCGCCGGGGCAAGACGGGCGGTCCGGACCTGGCGCGGGAGGACGAGGCGCTGCGTCTCTGCAAGCTGATCCCCAAGGGGGCGGGGGTGGTGGCCCTGGACGGACGCGGGCAGGGGTGGAGCACGCAGGACCTGGCCCTGCAGCTTCAGGCCTGGCTGGGCGCCGGGCGGGACCTGGCCCTGCTGGTGGGGGGGCCGGACGGGTTGGCGCCAGCCGCGCTGGCGCGTGCCGATCAGTGTTGGTCACTGTCGCGGCTGACCTTTCCGCACCCGCTGGTGCGGGTGATCCTGGCGGAGCAGATTTATCGGGCCTGGACGCTGCTCAAGGGACATCCTTATCACCGGGCTTAGTAACGAGTCAAGAACAAGTGAAACACAATCGTTGTCGTTGTCGTTGTCGTTGTCGTTGTCGTTGTCGTGATCGTAATCGGAGAAACGATGCAATTCGGCGTGCGAGAGAATCCTGGGCGCTACGATAACCTCGATTACGACAACGACAACGACAACGACGCGACAAGCATTCCCTTAACGAGTTAAAGATGACCGATGCCGAGCCCCAGATCTATCTCGCCTCGCGCTCACCGCGGCGCCGCGAGCTGCTGTCCCAGATCGGGGTGCGCTTCGCGGTCGCGGCGGCGGACTGCGACGAGACCCGCCACCCGGGGGAGCACCCCGAGGACTATGTATTGCGCCTCGCCCTGGAGAAGACCCGGCGGGCGCGGGCGCGGCTCCCGGGTGACGACCCCCGGCCGGTCCTGGGGGCGGATACCGCGGTTGTGGTGGGTGAGCGCATCCTCGGCAAGCCGACGGACCTCGATGACTCGCTCGCGATGCTGGGGCTCTTGTCCGGGCGCTGCCACCGGGTGCTGACCGCCGTGGCCCTGATCGCGGCGGACGGGGAGCGCACCGATCTCAGCGAGAGCCGCGTGACCTTCCGCACCCTCACCCAGGACGAATGCCTGCGCTATTGGGCCACCGGCGAGCCCCGCGACAAGGCCGGCGGTTATGGCATCCAGGGCCTGGGCGCACTCTTCATCGCCGGTCTCACCGGCAGTTATTCCGGGGTCATGGGGCTGCCGCTGTTCGAGACCGCCCGGCTCCTGGGGCAGGCCGGCATCGAGCTGATCCCGCCCACGCGCGAGGTGTCCCGGTGAGTGAAGAGATCCTGATCAATGTCACCCCGCCGGAGACCCGGGTCGCCGTGGTGGAGGGCGGGGTGGTCCACGAGCTCATCATCGAGCGCGCCGAGCGCTGCGGTCTGGTGGGCAATATCTACAAGGGCCGGGTGGTGCGGGTCCTGCCCGGGATGCAGGCCGCCTTCGTGGATATCGGGCTGGAGCGGGCCGCCTTCCTGCACGCCTCCGACATCATCAGCGCCGACGGCGAGCCGCGCGGCGACCACATCCACGAGCTGGTCCGCGAGGGTGACGAGCTGGTGGTGCAGGTGGTGAAGGACCCCCTGGGGACCAAGGGCGCGCGCCTGACCACTAACGTCTCGGTCGCCTCGCGTTATCTCGTGTGTATGCCGGCACTCGCAAGCACCGGGGTGTCCCAGAAGATCGACGAGGAAGACGAGCGCCGCCGCCTGCGCGACATCCTGGAGCGCTATGTGGCGACCCACCCGGGTCACGGCGGCTTCATCGCCCGCACCGCCGCGGAGGGGGTGGGGGAGGAGTCGCTGTTCAAGGACATGGACTTCCTCGCCAAGCTGTGGCGCGGGGTCCGGGAGCGCTGCCTGCAGGCCACCGCGATCGGCCTGATCCACGACGACCTGCCGCTGGCCCTGCGCGCCCTGCGCGACCTGGTGACCCCGGAGGTGGAGCGGGTACGCATCGACTCCCGCGCCATGGTCGACAAGGCCGTCCCCTTCGCCGCCAAGTACATCCCCGACATCAAGGACCGCATCGAGTTCTACCAGGGGGAGCGCCCGCTGTTCGACCTCTACGGGGTAGAGGAGGAGATCAGGAAGGCCCTGCAGCGCAAGGTGAGCCTCAAGTCCGGCGGGCACCTGGTGATCGACCAGACCGAGGCCATGACCACCATTGATGTCAACACCGGGGCCTTCGTCGGACACCGCAACCTGGAAGAGACCATCTTCAAGACCAACCTGGAGGCGGCCCAGGCGATCTGCCGACAACTGCGCCTGCGCAACTTGGGCGGCATCATCATCATCGACTTCATCGACATGACCGAGGAGGAGCACAAGCGGCAGGTCATGCGGGCGCTGGAGAAGGCCCTGGCGCGCGACCACGCCAAGACCCACATTACGGAGGTCTCCTCGCTCGGGCTGGTGGAGATGACCCGCAAGCGCACGCGCGAATCCCTGGAGCACGTCCTGTGCGAGCCCTGTCCCTGCTGCGGCGGGCGCGGGTCGGTGAAGACCGCGCAGACGACCTGTTCGGAGATCTTCCGGGAGATCATGCGCGAGTCGCGCCAGTTCGACGTCGAGACCCTGCTGGTGCTGGCCTCCCAGGCGGTGGTGGACCGGCTGCTGGACGAGGAGTCCGCCCACCTGGCGGAGTTGGAGGAGTCCATCGGGCGGCCGATCCGGCTGCAGGCGGAGTCGCTCTATACCCAGGAGCAGTACGACATCGTGCTCATCTAATCAACGAACCAAGATCAAGTCAACCCAATCGTTGTCGTTGTCGTTGTCGTTGTCGTTGTCGTTGTCGTTGTCGTAATCGTAATCGGAGAAGCGATGCCCTGTTGGGTGCGAGAGAATCCGGGCGCCACGACAACCTCGACAACGACAACGACAACGACATCGGAGAAGCGATGCACTCATTCTCGTTCCCACGCTCCAGCGTGGGAATGCAGTGCGGGCGCTCCGCGTCCGGTCTTGGCCCTGGACGCGGAGCGCCCGCACTTGCTCCCACGCAGGAGCGTGGGAGCCAGAAGGGGTTAACGTTCGGGGCGGGACGGGACATTCGCCCCGTCCCCATCCTTTGATTCGATGCCGAGCCTTGATACGAACCCCTAGGTCTGGAGAAAACGTTGCGGACGGGGCGAATGCCCCGTCCGGCCCTGAGGGATCAACAGGATGAAGACGTCGCGCTGCAAGCCATCCAAAATCATGTAAATCCTGTTAATCCTGTCCATTTCCCCATTGCAATGAAATTACTGACGCGCCGGCTGTTCGCCTGGCTCCTGCGGCTCGGCCTGCTCGGCCTGATCCTGCTCGCCGTCCTCATGACGGTGCTGCGCCTGGCCCTGCCGGTCGCCGACCGGTATCGCGACGAGTTGACCCGGGCCCTGTCCGGGCAGCTCCACTACCCGCTCCAGGTCGCCACCCTGAGGCTGCGTCTCGCCGGTTGGTCGCCGCGCCTGGTGCTGGACAATGTGGTCATTTCCTGCCCGCAGACCGGGGCCGATCTCCTGCGCCTCGACGCCCTGGAACTGGACCTGGACCCTATCGCCTCCCTGGTTGCCTGGCAGCCCCGGCTGCGCTCCCTGACCCTGGTGGGGGCCCACCTGGCAGTGCATCGTGCCCTGGACGGGCGGCTGAGCCTGGTCGGACTCGGCGCGCTGCGCCCGGATGACCCGGACGCCCTGCGGGTGTTCCTGAGCCAGGGCCAGCTCAATCTCACCGGGGGCGACATCCTGATCATCGACGACGCCGCGGGCGGCGCGGTGGTCCGGCTGACCCAGGTGCGCCTGCGCCTGCACAACGACGGGCCCCTGCATCAGTTCGAGCTGTTCGCCCACCCGGTGCCCGCGGCCACGCCGACGCCGACGCCGACGCCGACACCGGCCGCACCCGACGACACCCGACTGCGGGTGCTGGCCGACCTGCGCGGCGATGCGGCCGATACGCGTCAGTGGGGCGGGCAGGTCTATCTGAGTCTCAACGGTGCGGACCTGGCCCCCCTGGTACCCTGGACCCTGCTCGATCCGGACCTGCTGCGCAGCCGCAGCGTCCACCTGGAGAGCTGGAATCAGGTGGAGCAGGGGGTGCTGCGGGAGAGTCTCAACCGGGTCGGGATGCGCGCCGTCACCCTGCGCCTGCCCGGCGGCGGCGCGGCGACGGGGGGCGCGGGCCGGCCAGCCACGGCGCCCGCCGCGGCCCCGGCCACTGCCGCCACGGCCGCGCTCTCCCTGGACCGCCTCGACGGCCTGGTCCGCGTCACCCCGCAGGACGGCGGCTGGCGGCTCCAGGCGGCCGAACTGGGGCTCGCGGTGGATGGGGCCGGGTTTCCGGACCTGGAACTGGATCTGCGCCTGTCCGCGGACCGGCGGCCGCGCGCCCTGGCCTTTGGGTCTGCCGGCTTCGACCTGCAGGCCGTGACCGGCCCGCTGCTGCGCGCCTGGCCGCGGTCACTGGCGGCGCCCGGGCCGCTGGACCCGACTCTGCTCGCCGCCCTGAATCCGCGCGGACGGGTCGAGCGCCTGGCGGCACTGGTGCTGATGCCCCCCGCGGGGGCGCCGACCTGGCAGGTCGCGGCCCAGGTCCGCGGGCTCGCGCTGGAGCGGCACGCGCCGCTCCCGGGCCTCACCGGCCTGGACGCGCAACTGCGGGCGGATCAGGACGGGGGCCTGATGACGCTCGGCAGCGCCGGGCTGCAACTGGATCTGCGCCCGCTGTTCGACCCACCCCTGCGCCTGGAGCGCCTCGGCGGGGAACTCGCCTGGGTGCGCGATCCCACCGGCGCGTGGCGCCTGACGGGCACGCACCTGACCCTCGCCAACCCGGACCTCACCGGGCAGGCGCGCTTCACCCTGGTGCTGCCCGGACCCGCGGACACGGCGTCCGACGGCCCCGTCATCGACCTGCGGGCGAGCATCCAGGACGCCAATGTCGCCGCCACCCGGCGCTATCTCCCGGTCGGGGTGCTGCACCCGCAACTGATTGACTGGCTTACCCGGGCACTGGTCTCCGGCACCGTGACCCGGGGCGACCTGGTGCTGCGCGGCCCCTTGAAACACTATCCCTTTCGCGCCCAGGAAGGAATCTTCGAGCTGCTGCTCAACTACCGGACCATGGTGCTCGACTACCTGCCCGATTGGCCGCCGATCACGGCGGCCACTGGGCACCTGCGGTTCCTCGATGAGGGGCTCGAGATCCAACTGGACCGCGGGCGCATCTACGAGACCACGCTGAGCCAGGGCCGGGCCGGCATCCCCGACCTCTGGCACCCGCGGCGGCTCGCGATCCACGCCCAGGGGAGCGGCCCCTTTGCCGACGGTTTGAAGGTCCTCACGGACACGCCGCTGGCGCAGCACCTGGGACCCCTGGGGCGGTCACTGGAGGTCACGGGTCACTCGCAACTGGCCCTGGACCTGGAGGTACCCCTGGAGCCGGGCGGGACCCTGGGCCTGGACGGGCGCCTGTCCTGGCCCGCGCCCGCCGGCCTCACCCTGCGGGGCACGCCGGTGCAATTGACCGGGCTCGCGGGGGACCTGCGGTTTACGCTCGACTCAGTGAGCGCGCCGGCCATCCGCGCCAAGCTCTGGGGCCGGCCGCTCACACTCGCCATCAGTACCAGCAACCCCGGCGACCCGGAGTCCGCCGCGACCCGCATCCAGGCCCGCGCCCGGATGCCGGCCGCGCTGCTGGCCGCCCGCTTCCCCTCGCCCTTCTGGCGGCTGGCGAGCGGGGACCTGGACTGGGACCTGGGGATCGAGGTGCGCAACACCGATGTCAAGACCGCCGCGCTGCCGCTCGGCTTCACCCTGCGCTCGGACCTGCGCGGCCTGACCCTGGACCTGCCGGCCCCACTGGGCAAGACCGCGGCGCCGCCGCGCCCCCTGGAACTGACCGGCGCCCTGGTCCCGGGCCGCCGCCTGTCCATCACCGGCCGCATGGAGCCCCTGGCCTGGGACCTGAACCTGGATCTGGCCGGGCCGCGCCCGCGCCTGGAGGGCGCCCGGGTGACCCTGGGGGAGGCGCGGGCGACGCCACCGACGGCGCCCGGGCTGGTCATCGACGGCGCCCTGCCGGCGTTCGACCTGCCGGCCTGGTCGGACTGGTGGGAGCGCGTCGCGGTCCGGCTGGGGGCCGGCGCTGGGCCGCCGGGCGCCCCCGGCGACACCCTGGGTCCGGTGTCCACGGACCTGCGGATCGGCCGCCTGGACCTGGGCGGGGCCACGCTTACCGAGGCCCGGGTGCAGGCCGCCCCCACCGACAGCGGCGGCTGGGACCTGCGCGTTGCGTCGCGCGAGCTCGCGGGACAGGTCCGGCTGCCCGGCCGCGGCGCCCCCGCCTCGCCCCTGGACCTCAACCTGGAGCGTCTGGACCTGAAGGCCCTGGTACCCGTCGCCGACGACCCGGACGCCGCCCCCGCCCCCGCCCCCGCGCGCGCCGCCCCCGCCCGCCGCCCGCCGTCGCTCGATCTGCGGGTCGCGGACCTGCGCTGGGGCGCGGCCGGGCTCGGCCGCCTGGGCCTGGAGGTCCGCTCCGACACCGCCGGGGTCCGGGTCCCCCGCATCAACCTCGAAGGCCCCGGCGACACCAGGCTCACGGGGGACGCCGACTGGCTGGCCGCGCCCGGCGGCGGGCGCGGGCGGCTCGCCCTCGATCTCAAGTCCGCGGATACCGGCCCCCTGCTGCGCGCCCTGGACTATGCCCCGCTGTTGAGCCGCGCCCCGGTGGACGCGCGCCTGCGGCTCACCTGGCCGGGCGGTTTCGCCGCCTTTGCCCTGAGGCGCGCGACCGGCCGGATCGAGTTGAACGTGGGACCCGGGCGGCTGCTCGACGTGGACCCCGGCATGGGCCGGGTGCTCGGGTTCCTCAACCTGGGTGAACTGCGGCGCCGCTTGTCCCTGGACTTCACCGACCTCTATGAGCAGGGGTTCGGCTTCGAGCGCATCACCGGCCGCATCGCGGTCGGCAGCGGCCAGGCCCGCCTGCAGACCTTTGAGATCGCGGGACCTTCAAGCGACATCCGCGTCAGCGGCTTCGCGGACCTGCGCACCCGCACCTATGACCAGACGGTCACCGTCGTCCCCAGCATCGGCACCAGTGTCGCCCTGGCAAGCGGTGTCGCCGGCGGCCCAGTGGTGGGGGCGGCGGTCTACCTGGTGGACCGGCTCAGCGGCGGCGCCCTCGACCGCCTGGCCAGCTATCAGTACCGCATGACCGGCCCCTGGACCAAGCCGGAACTGACCCGGCTCGGCTGGGAGCCCTTCGCGGGGGGCGCGCGGTCGGGGGCGGGCCAGGGCCGCGGCACCGGCGGCACACCGCCGGGCGGCCAGGCCGCGCCGGCCCCGCGCCGCCCGGGGGGCGACAACCTGTTCCTCGATTGAGCCGCCGGGGCCGCCGGGCACCGGCGCCTGAAGGGCGCCCGTCCAGAAGTCAGGATCAGGCACCGCGATAGAGCTGGGACCCGTTGTCCGCAATGGCGCGGGCGATCATATCGGCAACCTTCAGGTCGCGCTCGATGCGGTAGCGGGTAGCCGACCGGGACGGCCGCCGGGCGCGGACCTTGGAGATGGTACGCTGGTTCCGGCAGTGGATTGGGTAGCTGTACATTACTGATACTCCTGACGCTGTGTTGGCGTGACCAGGCCGCGGACGATTGCGACCTTGGGCACAGCGTAAGGCCGGGCGGTTAGGCACAAGCTGAGCGGGATCGTCAGCGAACGGTCAGATGGGGATCTGCCGCTCCAGGCCGGGTTGGCCAAGTGCGTGACGGCCTCGTCCGCGGAGGGCTGCCAGCTGCATCCGGCACGCGCGTGACATCCGTCGCGGCCGGGGGCCGCTCCTACGGCGTAGGAGCGGCCCCCGGCCGCGACGGGTTGCCGCCAGGATGCGTGGCCGCGGTTATGATCAAGACCCGAGCGGCTAACTCAACGCTCGCCTCAGGCCGCCCACTGCGCCGACAGGGCCTCGGCCTGGGCCAGGACGGTCTGCACGGCGGCACTCTCCAGGTCCGGCGGGTAGCCATACTTGCGCAAGATGCGCTTGACCAGGATGCGCATCCGGGCGCGGGCGTTTTCACGGTGGGACCAGTCCACGGTGACACTGCCCCGCAGGCTGGTCAGCAGTTCGTGGGCGATGACCTTGAGCCGATCGTTGCCCATGACCTCGATGGCGCTCTGGTTCTCGGCCAGGGCGTCATAGAAGGCGATCTCATCCGCCGACAGGCCCGCGGCCTCGCCCCGTTGGCGCGCCTCGCGGAGGTCGCGCGCCAGGTTGATCAACTCCTGGAGGATCTCCACCGTGCTGACGGCGTTGGTGTGGTAGCGGGCGATGGCCGCCTCCAGGCGCTCGGAGAAGCGCCGGGTCTCGACCAGGTTGGAGCGGGAACGCGCGCGGATCTCATCGTTCAGGAGCTTGCGCAGCGCCGCCAGGGCCAGATTCTTCTTCTCCAGTTGCCCCACCTCGGCGAGGAATTCCTCCGAGAGGATGGAGATGTCCGGCGTGGTCAGCCCGGCGGCGGCCAGGATGTCGACGATTTCGGTGGAGACCACCGCCCGGTCGAGGATCTGGGCGATGGCGAAATCCCGATCCGCCCCGCCCCCCTGGCCCGATCCGCCGGCCGACTTCGTCAAGGCGGCGCGGATAGTCTGAAAGAACGCAACCTCGTCGCGGATGGCGCGTGCCTCATCGCTCGCCGCGGCCAGCGCGAAGGCTTTCGACAGTGCCAACACGGCGTCCTGATAGCGGCGGTGGGCGCGTTTCTTGGCCTCCGCGGTCTGTTCCCGCTCGGCCGCCTGGTGCTGCCCCGCCAGAATCCACTCGATAGCCTCGGCCATCACCACCAAGCGCTGGTGCGGCGTCCCCGCCAGACCCCGGCGATAGTCGAAACTGTTGTACATGGCCGCCACCACGTCGTACTTCTCCAGCAGTACGGCGACCGCCTCGGCCTCGTCGATACCGGTCTGGCCCTGATCCGTGGCGGAATACTGGCCCAGGGCCTCTTTGAGATTCTGGGCGATGCCGATGTAGTCCACGATCAGGCCCGCGGGCTTGTCGCGAAAGACCCGGTTGACCCGCGCGATGGCCTGCATCAGCCCGGAGCCGCGCATGGGCTTGTCCGTATACAGGGTGTGCAGGCAGGGCGCGTCGAAACCGGTCAGCCACATATCGCGCACGATCACGAGTTGCAGCGGGTCATTCGGGTCCTTGATGCGCTTGGCGAGCAGGTCACGGCGGGCCTTGTTGCCGATGTGCGGCTGCCAGTCGAGCGGATCGGCGGCCGATCCGGTCATGACCACCTTCAGTAGCCCGGCCTGGTCGTCGTCGGCGTGCCAGTCCGGCCGCAACGCGACCAGGGCGCGGTAGAGTGCGACACAGATCCGCCGGCTCATGCAGACGATCATCGCCTTGCCGTCCAGGGCGGCCACCCGGTCCTCGAAGTGCCGCACCAGGTCGGCGGCCACCAGCGCGAGCCGCCGCTCGGACCCGACCAGGGCCTCCACCGTGGACCATTTGCGCTTCAGGCGCTCCTGCTCGGTTTCCGCGTCGTCCTCGGTGAGGTCCGCGATCTCGGCGTCGATGCGCGGCTTCTCGGCCTCCGGCAGTTCGATGCGGGCCAGGCGGCTCTCGTAATAGATCGGCACCGTGGCGCCGTCCGCGACCGCGCGGCTGATGTCGTAGATATCGATATAGTCGCCGAACACCGCCGGGGTGTTGACATCGTCCCGTTCGATCGGCGTCCCGGTGAAGCCGATGAAGGAGGCGTTGGGCAGGGCATCGCGCAGGTACTTGGCGAAGCCGTAGCCGATCTCACCGCTCCGGCGGTCCAGACGGGCCTTGAAACCGTATTGGCTGCGGTGCGCCTCGTCGGCGATCACGACGATATTGCGCCGGTCGCTCAACAGCGGATAGGCCGTCTCCCCCGGGGCCGGCGCGAACTTCTGAATGGTCGTGAAGATCACGCCGCCCGAGGCGCGGTTCAGCGCCGCGCGCAGGTCCTCGCGGCTGTTCACCTGAATCGGCGTCTGGCGGATCAGCTCGGCGCACTGCGCGAAGGTGCCGAACAACTGGTCATCCAGGTCATTGCGGTCGGTGATGACCACAATGGTCGGGTTCTCCAATTCCACGCGGCGCACCAGTTGCCCGGCATAGAAGACCATCAGCAGGCTCTTGCCCGAGCCCTGGGTGTGCCAGATCACCCCCACCCGCCGATCCCCGCGCCGGTAGTCTCTCACCCCGCGCAGCCCATAGGTTTCGGGGTCTTCGCCGATGCCCGGCTCGGCCGGGGCAATGGCCCGCACCGTGGATGCCACGGCGAGTTGCACGGCATGGAACTGGTGATAACCGGCGATGATCTTGACCAGGCCGCCGCCGGTGTCGGCGAAGACGATGAATGACTGGAGCAGGTCCAGGAAGCGGCGGCGTTCGCAGACCCCCTCGATCAGGACCGGGAGTTCCGGCGCCGTCTTCGGCGCGATGCCGCGCCCATCGGTGGTCCGCCAGGGCATGAAGCGTTCCGCGTTCGCCGTCAGCGAGCCGAGACGCGCGCTCAGCCCGTCGGAAGTGACCAGGACCGCGTTGGTGCGAAACAGTGAGGGAATCTGCGCCTTGTAGGTCTGGAGTTGATTGAATGCGCCGTGCAGTGTCGCCTGCCCGTCCCCGGCGTTTTTCAATTCGATCACTGCCAGCGGCAGGCCGTTGACGAACAGCACCACATCGGCGCGCCGCTTGATCCCGTTCTCGATCACGGTGAACTGGGCGACCGCCAGCCAGTCGTTGGCGTCCGGGTCGGCGAAGTCCACCAGTCGCACCCGGTCGCCCCGGATGGTCCCATCCTCGGCGTAGAACTCCACCCCGACCCCCTCGACCATGAGCCTATGCAGGCGCCGGTTTTCCTCGATCAGCGAGGGCGACTTGGTCGCCACCACCTGCATCAAGGCATCGTGGCGGGCCTGCGCGGGGATCTGCGGGTTGAGCCGGTCGATCGCGGTCCTCAGGCGCCCCAGCAGCAGTACCTCAGAGTACGCCTCGCGCTCGGGGGCGCTGCCGTCCGGGCCGATCCGGGCGTCGGTGGTGCGGGTATAGCCCAGGCCGTGCAACTGGTCCAGCAGGGCAGCCTCCAGATCGGCTTCCGAGAGATAGCTCATTCAGGTCACCTCGCCGACAGCGTCGTCCTCGTTCTCGTCCTCCGTGCCCACATTCAGCAACTCCGCACCGCTCAGTTGCCAACGTTGGCCCACCCGCTCCAGATCGCCGCGCACGACGACCGGCAGCTTGCGGTCATGAGCCTGCACGGCCAGACTGTAACTTGCCTGATCCAGCATCGCCTTGACGGACTGGATTCGCTTGTCGACCAGCGCCTTGAGTGTCACCTGTCCCGCCAACTGCGCCTGGTCACGCTGGAGCTTATACACCGTTCCGAACAGTTCCACATCCTGACGCGAGCGGTGCGCGCGAAAGGTGCGCGCCGCCTCTTTCAGGATCTCGGCGTCACTGGTTGAAAAGCTCACCTTGCGGTGCACCTGCGGCCCCGGGCGAGTCCGCGCCCAGGTCACGCCGACTTCCAGGCCGGCCGAGTATTCGACCAACTTGGCGACCGCCTCGCATAGATTGGCACTGACCCCGCGGTCGACCCCCCGCTCGAACTCGACCATACCGTTGCCGGCGCTCGCCAATTCCGCCGCGGATCGGCACGCCTCCAAGCCATCCATCAACCGGCGTGTGACCTTACGGTCATAGGGCTCGTCCTCGAAATCCGTCCAGGCCGCATCGAGCGGGGCCTGCAACAGGGGCGGCACCGGCGCCAGGAGGGTCACGACAAAACTGCCCTGCTCGGTCTGACCCAGCCGCACGCGGTTCATGTAGTCGCTGGCCTCCCTGTTGGCCCCCGCCCGGTAGAGCGACTGCGGATTGCTCGCCGCACAGGCGGCGGCCAAGAGCAGCTCACGGGCGTAGCTGACGAGCCCCACACCCGCGTCGATACTCAGGCTTCCGTGGTCGTCCGCACCGCGGGCACGAACGCGCACGAGGTCGCGATCGGCGCCGATCAGATCGCGATACAGGGCGAACTGGTCCCGGCCGCATGATGCGGCCAGGAGCGTGATCAGTTCCAACACCACGCTGGCATAGTCTGCCACCAGGTCGGTGCGGGGAATCAAGAGTTCAGGACGCTCCGCCGCGGTGTAGACATCCGCGAACTTTCCATAGGTCCCGGTGCGTATCCAACCCTCGCCGCGGGCGTAGGCGGCCAATGCCGCCGGGGTAATGGCCCGCAGGGCCGCAGCGTCGACGATCTTTATGTTCATCGAATGAAACCTGTTCTGGATTGATCCATCAGTTTGCGCAGTGACGCGATATCGAGTCGATTGACCTCGGGGAGCAGCACGGTGACCGATGTCTGGTTCGTGGTTTCCGGTGCATCCGCCAGCGAGACCCAATAGGCACAGCGCCGCATGACGAGTTGCGCCGCGGAAACACTGAGCCAATCGGTCTCCTGCTCGGGCAGGGCCAGCACCACCAGGAGTCGCGGTGCCTGGCTGGGACCGCGCAGCCAATCGTAATTGCGGCGCTTGAGGGGGTAGCGGTAGCACCCGTCGCGGCACTCGCCGAGATTCACCGTCGCCTTGAGTTGGATGCCGAGCGCCGGCCGCATGTGGCCGCCGGCCTTGATCTCGCAGTCGATCCCGTCGCGGTCGAAGTCGCGGGTTGCGACCAGATAGCCGGCACCGGCTGCGACTGCCTGGACATAGGCACGCGACAGCGCCTCTTCACGGTCGGTCGCTGCTAGCAGATGATCTTGAGTCATAGGTGGGCCTCCATGGTCTTCTCTGCATCCTCTACGCGAATCTCGCCGGACATCAGTTTGGGGAGGAGGAGGTCGCGGGTTTGGGCGAGGGTGCGGGATTCCGCTCTATTCGATCGCAAGCGAGACAGCGCTGGAGCCAGTACCGACTCCAGTGCGGCAAGTGCCGAGTTCGATCCGCAGAGTACACGCCGCTTCAGCAAGGCCGGAGGCGATATACGCTGATGGCTCTTGGAGGTGCCGGTAACCATCCCCTCAAGCATCCGTTTGAAGCCTGCATCTCGGAACAAGCAATACAGGGTCGCCCGTCCAGATGGGGCCTTCGGTAGGAAGACCAGAAACTCAGTCGATGCAATTTGCGGCGTGTCCGTCAAGTCGTCCGGCAGCCAAACCCGAGGGATTTCCGGATTTAGTTTTGAAAGCAGGACAGCGCCTTTGGGGACGGGGGTCTTGTTGCTCTTGATGGTCTGCCCAAGGTCCATGGCTGGATTCTGCCCCTTGTCGAAGGCAGGCAAACTGTAGTGCTCGAAGAGGTTATCGGGGCGATCAGAAGGACATACCGTTCCCTTACAGTGTTCGGCGATATGTTCTAAGAGAAACGCTTGCCACCCTTCCGGCTTTCCCTCGACATCCAGTCGCTCGGGAAACAGGGACCACAGATCCGGAGCGAGGTACGGCTCCATGCCCTCCTGCTTGGCGCGGGTCGGGCCGAAATCGACGAACCAGTCCTTGAACAGCGCCCGCGCCATCGCCTCCAGCGTTTCGTTCATGCGGCGGTTCAGGTCGATCTTGTCATCGAGGGCGCTGAGCACCCGAGCAATTTCGCGTTGTTCACGGAGCGGCGGAAGCAAGACTGAGAAAGAGCGAATGATCCCCTCGTTCAGGTTCGGCATCGTCGCCCCGATCGCATGGAACTTAAACCACTCGATTGCAGCCGGATCAGCGAGAAGATGTGAGAGGAACTCGGTATTTATCTTGTCGTTTCTTGATTCAACCCGAAGTCGGATAGCACCTGTTCCGCAAATGAAACCGGATTCTGCTTCGCGTATGACGCCGATATGCCCGGTAGCCTGCACACCCCTGCGGGCAAACAGAATATCACCGCTTTGGAGTCGATGCCTAGCAAGCGAAGTCGCCTTTTCTTCAGCGATTCTTGGCAGCACCGAGTGGTCGATACGTCGCGCCCGAATCGCCTCGGTCGGCACCACTGCTACGCCATCAGGCAAGTAATCATGGGCGTGCAACTGCGAGCCAAAAGGACCTGTTTGTAGCTCGCAAATCCCAACCGCGCATAAGTCGCCGAGGGTCGTCCTGTACCACTCATCCATTGACCGCAATCCCCGCTGGGCTTTTCAGAGTCGCCGCCGTTTCTCGTTCCCCCGCTCCGCGTGGAAATGAAGTCTTGGCCGCGGCAGCTTCCCGCATGCCGACGCGACGCAGGAGCGTCGGCACTTGCTCCCACGCTGGAGCGTGGGAGCCAGAAACGTGGGAGCCAGAAACGTGGGAGCCGGAAGGGTTGGTCCGCAGCGGCAGATTCTTCAATCCGAACCCCTGCCCGTCGCTTGCGCGTCGTCGCTGTCTGCCGGTTGGTTGCCGCCCGCCGGTCCTGCGATTTCCCCGGCACGAACATAGATCACATATTCACCCTGGACATCGAGCGCGAGGATCTTGCCTTGCTGCAAGGCCGCCAGGGTTGCCGCGTCGAGCGTCACGCATTCGTCTCGCCAGCGCTTACCGAAAGGTTCTTCGGACCTGTCTGAATCGTAGATGCGATCCACGATGGCAATGCGGCTATCAGTCATTGTCGTTGCAACTCCGGGGGTCCCACTGCTTGCAGCACGACATAGTTGCTGCGGATGTTGTCGTGAAAGCGTGCCGGTAATTCATCCCACCCATGGAGGTCGACAAGAAACGGCAGATTGCTCTCGTCCAGTGCCTCGCGCGCCGCCGGTAGCAACTGGCGCCGGGTCGGCGGGGCAAAGGCAACGAGGTCGAGGTCGGAATTGGGGCGGGCGGTGCCGTTCACCCTGGACCCATAGGCCCAGACCGCGGTTCCGGGCAGCCATTGGCGCAAGAGTGTGAGCAACAGTTCACGCTGCTGCGGGTCGATCGAAAGCGTGGCACTCATTCCCAGGGTTCTCCGGTCATCGTCTGGTAAAGTGCGATCATGTCGGTGATGAACGCGCCCATGATTAACAGCGTTTGTTGTGCCTTCTCGCCGCTGTAGTCATGGGCGGTGGCGGTGCGTGCATCTGCATAGACCAGCCATTGCCCGACCGGCGAGGGGAGAATAGTATTCTGGCCTGCCAACTTGAGTATCGGCTTCGGGCTATTGGGGACTTCCGGCAATCCCAATTCATTGATAAGATATTGCTTGAGGGTCTTCCACAGGGTGTCATAGCACGTCTCAAAGCGCTGGATCACCGACTCCGCAATAGCCTCGCGGTCGATGATGGAGAGCTCTGGGCGCGCGGCTGCCGCATGGTGATTGGCATATTGCAATTCCAGGTGCTTGAGCGATTTTCGTAGCTTATCATAGTCGATCATGACGTCTGAACCAGTTGACCTTGCCGAACATTTGCAATCGCATCCATCAGCCGCTTGCGGTTGGCCGGGCTGCGCAGTGGGTAGGCCACGCGACGCTGGAGCGTCGCGACTTGCTCCCACGCTGGAGCGTGGGAGCCAGAAAGCCGAAAGACTGCGCTTCACGCAGCAAAGCGCAAGACCTCGATCTCGGCATTGCGAGCCACAGCGGCGTCCGCCTGTACGTAGACCCGCTGCGCAGCGGCTGAGTCCAGGTAATATTCGCCGCAGTTGACGCAGACCTCGGCCGGCACGTCTTTGATGACGACCACGGTTTCACCTCGATTCAGGGACAAGGTAACACTCCCGGGAGCCGTCTCCCCGTTCCTGCATATCGCACAGTTCATGATGTTCTCCGCGTCGACCGCCCGGCTTGCAAGCCTACCCGCCCGAGATTTTCGCGAATCGCCTGCTCCAACCGCTGCCCCTGCGCAAACTGAGAATCCAGCGTCTCCTGCAGCGCCGCGAACCGCTCGACAAAGGGCGTCTCGTCCTCCTCGACCTCCGCCGCGCCCACAAAGCGCCCGGGCGTCAGCACAAAGCCATGCCCGGCGATCTCAGGCAGCGTCGCCGCCTTGCAGAAGCCCGCCACGTCGGCGTACCTGCCCGCGTCCATCTCACCGCGCCAGGCATGGTAGGCGCCGGCGATCCGCTCGATATCCTCATCCGCAAGCTCCCGCCGGGTGCGGTCGACCAGATGCCCGAGTTTGCGGGCGTCGATGAAGAGGGTCTCACCGCGGCGGTCGCGCAGGCCGCCGTTGCGTTTGTTCTTCGCCAGGAACCACAGGCAGGCGGGGATCTGGGTGGAATAGAACAACTGACCCGGGAGCGCAATCATGCAGTCCACCACGTCGGCCTCGACCATGGCCCGGCGGATCTCGCCCTCCCCTGACTGGCTGGATGACATGGAACCGTTGGCGAGCACGACACCGGCGGTGCCGTTGGGTCCCAGGTGGTGCAGGATGTGCTGCAGCCAGGCGAAGTTGGCATTGCCCACCGGCGGGGTGCCGTACTTCCAGCGGGCGTCCTCACGCAGCTTGGCCCCGCCCCAGTCGGAGATATTGAAGGGCGGATTGGCGAGGATGAAGTCGGCGCGGAGATCCGGCAGTTCGTCCTTGTGGAAGCTGCCCTCGTTGTTCCAGCGGATGTCGGCGTCGATGCCGCGCACGGCGAGGTTCATCTTGCATAGCCGCCAGGTGACATAGTTGGACTCCTGGCCGTAGATCGCCAGTTCGCCGATGCGCCCGCCGTGGGCGGTCAGAAAGCGCTCGGTCTGCACGAACATGCCGCCGGAGCCGCAGCAGGGGTCATAGACGCGCCCCAGGACCTTGCGGGCGGGGTCCGGGAAGGGCTCCAGCATTTCGACCAGCACACTCACCACCGAGCGCGGGGTGTAGAACTCACCGCCGCGTTTGCCCTCGGAGCCGGCGAACTGGCCCAGGAAGTATTCATAGACCCGGCCCAGCAGGTCGCGGGCGCGGTCCTGGGACTCACCCAGCGCGATGCGGGAGATCAGGTCGATCAGCTCCCCCAGCATCACGGCGTTGAGTGCCGGGCGGCCGTACTCCTTGGGCAGCACGCCCTTGAGGCTGGGGTTGACCTTCTCGATGGCGAGCATCGCCGCGTCGATCAGCCTGCCGATGCCGGGCTGTTTGGCCTGGGCCTTGAGGTGCGACCAGCGCGCGTCCGGCGGCACCCAGAAGACGTTCTCGGCGGCGTACTCGTCGGGGTCCTCGGCGCCGTCCGGGTACTGCGCCAGCAGCGCGGCGTGCTTAGCCTCGAAGCTGTCGGAGATGTGCTTGAGGAAGATGAGCCCCAAGGCGACGTGCTTGTAGTCGGAGGGCTCCATGTTGCCGCGCAGCTTGTCCGCGGCCTTGAACAGGTCGGCCTCGAAGCCTAGGTCGCCGCCGTTGCGGGTGGTGCCGGTGGTGTTCGCGTCGGCCATGGGTCGGGTTCAATCCGGTTGGGCTGCTGCGTCGGTACGGCGAATATACCGCATAGAGCATGATGCAGGCGATGTCGCCGCGCACCGCGGGCGGGGATTGGACGCGGGGGGTGGCGGCGTTGCTGCGGATGGCGCAGGCGCCGCTTTGCGGGCTCGCCCCTGATCAAGCTCTCCTGGGTCGAAGACGACGGCCTCGGCGAGGAACTTCAGAACTGGCTGAAGGAGACCCTGCGCCCCGGTGGTCAGTGGAACCAGGCGCGCGTCATCAGTTCGAGCCGCCGCCCGCCCCACCAGACGGACCCGCGCCGATCCTCGCCTGCCTGCAAGCCCACCCCGGCTGGCACCGCAAAGAAGCCATCCTCGCCGCGACCGGCTTCCCCGACGACCGTTGAACTGCCACAATCAAGGCCCTGCCGGCCGGCGGACAGGTGGAACGTCAGGGCGAGCGGCGCGGCGCACGGTAGCGGCTCAGTGAAACCTGACTGTGAAGCCGGGAAGATATACACCAACTGATTGCACCGGAGTAGACTTGATGGGCACCACTAATGCTGTCGATAATTCTCATATCGAAGCGGTTGCGCAGCGTTCCGCGTCGTTGCCTCAGTCCTGCTATGAAACCGAGGCGGTGATTTCCCCTGACCATCGCCTCGTTCTGGATCTACCCGCTGACGTTCCCGTAGGTCCGGTGCGTTTGGCGATCATCTATCCGACGCCGCCACACCCCCCCGGCCAGGGATCAAGGAGTTGTTGATGGCGATGCCGTATGTCGGTACCGATGAGGATTTCGCCCGTCGTCAGGACCTAGGCCGTGGGAGTGAAGCGTGGGATTCCTGATGGTAACGCGCAACGTCGGCGATATGCAGCGCACTGGTGTTCCGGTCTTAAATCCTTTTTGAAGACGATAGTGGTTCATGATGAGGCAGCATCAGACTTCCACCCGCATGTGGGCAAGCCCACGAACATCGTCGCACGTATTTACGAGACCGTCTCCATGAACCCACAGCCGCAACCCCGTCTCACACCGCAGGACTATCTGGCCTGGGAACGCCGACAGGAAACCCGCCACGAGTTCTTCGACGGCGAGATTTTCGCCATGACCGGGGCGAGCCGGGAACATAACCTGGTGTGCCTCAATATCGCCGCCAGTCTGCATACCCAACTGCGTGGGAAACCCTGCGAGGTTTATAACAATGATATGCGCGTGAAGGTCAGCGAGACCGGCATGTACACCTATCCGGACATCGTGGCCGCCTGCGCCGAACCCCGATTCGAGGACGCTGAGGTCGATACGCTGCTCAATCCGGTGGTGATCATCGAGGTACTGTCCGACTCCACCGAACAGTACGATCGCGGTGCCAAGTTCCGGCATTACCGCACCGTGGCGTCTTTGCAGGATTATCTGCTGGTCGCGCAAACCGAATGCCGGGTGGAGCATTACGCGCGTGAGGCCGCCGGCCGCTGGCTGTTGACCGAATACCGCGGCCGCGACGACACGATCGACCTGCCCGCGGCGGGCTGTCGGCTCTTCCTGCGCGAAATGTATGAGCGTGTGCCGCTGTGACCACACCACCATTGGCCGTCGCCTGACCCATGTCGAACCCTGATGCCAACGAGACGGAGATCCACCGGGGGCGCGACCAGCGGGTGTTGCGCGTGAGCGATCCGGCGGCCGGCCCACTGCTCGTCAAGCAGGGTTGCCCTGACGGTGACCTGGATGCCGCCAGGTCCGCGCTGCACAACGAGCGGCAAATCCTGGACCGTCTGCGGGGGTTGGCGGGCTGTCCGCACCTGGTGCGCTACGACCCGGCCATACCGGAATTGGCCGTGGCGGACTTCGGCGGCGTCGCGCTCGACGCCTCGGGACTCCTGGGCACCATCGATCTGGAGCCCTTCCTCGTCTTGGCCGAAAACCTGGCGCAGGCCCTGGCGGGGGTCCATGGACGCGGTGTCATCCTCAATGACCTGAACCCCGCCGGCTGTCTGGTGTGTCCTTCCGACCTGCGGGTGCAGTTCAGCGAGGTCCAGTCGGCCACCACCTTTGCCGAGGAACGCCCGGGGTTCGACCGCCTGAGTTGTCTGCCGGGCCCCCCGGTCTACCTGTCGCCCGAGCAGACCGGGCGGATGAATCGGCCGGTCGACTACCGCACCGACCTCTATTCACTGGGCGCCACCCTCTATGCCCTGGCGACTGGCCAGCCGCCGTTCGCGGGGACCGATACCCTGGCCCTGATTCACGCCCATCTGGCCTGCGCCCCGCCATCGCCGCAGGAACGCGCGCCCTGGCTGCCGCCCCCGGTCGCGGAACTGATCCTGACGCTGCTCGCCAAGGAGCCCGACGAGCGCTATCAGAGCGCGGCGGGGTTGGCCCATGATCTGGACCAGTTGCGCACGGCGCTGGCGATGGATCAGCCGCTCGCGGGGGTGCGGCTCAAGGAACGCGACCTGCCGCTGGCGCCCCGCCCGCCGCACCGGCTCTACGGGCGCGAGCAGGAACTGGCGACGCTGATGGCGGCCTTTGCGGACCTGACCGCGGGCGACGCCCAGGGACTCTTCGTGGCCGGCTACTCGGGGGTCGGCAAGACGGCCCTGATCGCCGAGATCCACCGGCCGGTGACCCTGGGGCGGGGCCTCTTCATCAGCGGAAAGTTCGAGCAATTCCAGCGCGAACGCCCCTTTCTGGGCCCGGCCCAGGGCCTGTGCCAGTTGTGCCAACTGCTGCTGGCGGAGCCCGAGGAGCGGGTCGCGTGGTGGCGCTCACGGCTCCTCGCGGCCCTGGGGCCGGACGCCGGCGCACTCTTCGAGGTCGTGCCGGAACTGCAATCGCTGCTCGGCGCCCAGCCCCCCGCGCCCCCGCTGGGGCCGCACGAGTCGCAGGTGCGCCTGCGCGCCCTGCTGGTCGCCCTGCTGCGCGCCATCGCCGCCCCCGCGCATCCGCTGGTGCTGTTTCTCGACGACCTGCAATGGGCCGACCAGCCGACGTTGGACCTCATCGGCGCGCTGCTGGAGGAGACCGGGCTGGCGGGCCTGCTCCTGATCGGTGCCTACCGCGACAACGAGGTCGACGCGGCCCACCCGCTGCGGCGCCTGCTGCAACGGCCGACGGCCGCCGGCACCCCGGCCCGGGTGCTGACGCTGGCCAGCCTGACGGCGGGCGACACCACCGCGCTGCTGGCCGACATGCTGCACCTGCCGCCCCCCCGCGGTGCGCCCGCTGGCCGCCGCCCTGTACGCCAAGACCAGCGGTAACCCCTTTTTCACGATCGAGTTCATCCAGGCCCTGTACCGCGAAGGGGCGCTGCGGCCGGACCCGCAACGGGGGCGTTGGCACTGGGACCTGGGCGCCATCGCCGCCCACCCCGCCAGCGCCAATGTGGTGGATTTCCTCGCCGCCGGGTTGTGCGACCTGGACCCCGAGACCGCCGACACCCTGGTCGCCGCGGCCTGTCTGGGCAACGCCTGCACCCTGGGGCTCCTGGCGCTCGTCACCGACCGGGACCCCGGCGACCTGGCCCTGGGGCTGCGGCCCGCCCTGGAGCGCGGGATCCTGGTCACGCCCAACGCGCTGGCGCTGCATCGGGCCGAGCCCGGCGCCGCGCTGGCGTTCTGCCACGACCGGATGCAGCAGGCGGTCTACCGGCTGCATGACGATGCCTGGCGTGGGCTGTTGCACCTGGCCATGGCCCGGCGCCTGGCCCAGGCCGGGGCCGCTCCGGTTGATGCGTTGCGCGCCGCCGAACACTATGCGATCGCCGCGCCGCTGATCATCGAACCGGCCGAGCGCTTGCTCGCCCGCACGCTCTTTCTCAAGGCCGCGGTACAGGCCCGCCAGGCCGGTTCCTTTGCCATGGCCGAACGGTTCCTGCGGCTGGCCATCGGGCAATTGGCGGCGCACGCCTGGGAGGAGGATCACGACGCGGCGTTCATTCTGCATACCGAACTGCACCTGGTGCTCTATAGCCAGTCGCGCAACCGCGAGGCCGACGAGGTCTACGCCCTGCTCGCCACCCGGGCGCGCTCACCGCGGCAATTGCTGGCACCGATCTGCATCCAGATTGCCAGTCTGTCCAACCGCACCCGTTACAATGATGCCGTGAGTCTGGGGGGCGGCCTGCTGGAGCGGCTCGGCATCACCTTGCCGGTGGAGCACACCCGCGCGCGGCTGGAGCAGGAGCTCGATCTGTTTTACCGCCATGCGGCGGCGGGCGCGCTGGAGGTCCTGCCCGCGCAGCCCGACATGGACGACGCGCGCCTGCTGATGGTCGCGCAATTGCTCAATCGCCTGATCCCGGCCGCGCTGTTTTCCGGTTCGCTGCTCGGCTTCTGGATGATGGCGCGTATGAGCCGCCTGTGGATCGAGGCCGGCTACTGCGAGTTCCTGAGCTACCCGATGTGTTGTATCACGATGGTAACCGTGGCCCTGCGCGACGACTATGCCACCGGTTACCGGGCGGCCCGGGCGGCGCTTCAGACCGCACTCGCACGCCACCAAGGGAGCCTTGAGGCGGCCCGCGCCCAGCACAGTTTCGGGCTCTTCGCCTGTCATTGGTTTCAGCCGCTGGAGGACGATCTGGGGCACGCCCAGGCGGCGTTCGCCGGGCTCGTGCGGGCCGGCGATCTGGAATTTGCCAACTTCACCGCCTTCACCACGCTGGGGGCCCTGTTCGATACCTGTACGCAACTCACGCAGATGGACACCGAGACCGCGGCCGCCATCGGCTTTGCGCACAAGAGCGCGAGCACCCATTCAGAGCAGGCGTACCTGCCCTATCGCCAGTTGGTGCGGGCCCTGGCGGGCCAAACCCACGACCGCGGGGGCTTCGCGGATGCCGATTTCGACGATCAGGCACACCTGGCGGCCAGCCAGGGCAACGCCATGGCGCTGGCCTATTACCATACCTACCGGGCGCTGGGTGCCTGTCTGTTCAACGATGAAGCGGCGCTGTCGAGTCATGCCGAGGCGGCGGTCGCGCTCTCCCGGCACATCAGCGGTTTCTACCCGACCGCCCTGGCCAACCTGCTGCATTCGCTCGCACTGATCGCGCACCTGCGGACGGCCGACGCGGCGGCGCGCTCAGTGCTGCTCGGGCAGTTGGACCAGAACCAGACCTGGCTCGCCGGGCGCGCCGCCGATGCGCCCATGAACTTCAGCCACCTGTTCGATCTGGTAGCGGCCGAGCGCTTGGACGCCCTGGGCCAACCCTGGGCCGCGCTCCAGACCTTCGAGCAGGCGATGCGCGCCGCCCAGGCCCACCAGCGCCCCTGGCACCATGCACTCATCACCGAACGCGCCGGGCAGTGCGCCATGCGGCACGGGCAGGAGCACGCCGGCCGGGCGCTCCTGGCGCGTGCCCACGACCTCTATCGGCACTGGGGCGCCGCGGGTAAGGCGCGGGCCATGCGCTCGGCCCTGCCCTTCATCGACGCCGGTGCGCCGGGCGCGCCGGACGGCCGCGGGGCCGGCCTGGGTGATGCCTTGGACCACGAGGCCCTGCTGCGCGCCTCCCAGGCGCTCGCCGCGGAGACCTCCGAGGCCAGTTTGCGGGCGCGGGTGGTGGACCTGATGGGCCAATTGACCGGCGCCACCGATGTGCAACTGATGGTGCTGGACGAGGCGGACGGCTGGGTGCTGGAGGGCGGACTGCGAGGGGACGCACCGCTGGCGCGCATGACGCGCGCCGCGGCCGAGGCGCAATGCGGCATTGCCGCGACGGTGCTGCGACTGGGCCTGAAGACGCTGGCGCCCGTGGTGTCCGACGATGCGGTGAGCGACAGCCGCTTTGCGGCCGATCCACACTTCGCGGGTCTTACGCTCTGTTCGCTGCTGGCCCTGCCGGTGTCCGTCCATGGGCGGGCCACGGCCTTTCTGATCCTGGAGAATCGGCTGTTGCGCGCCGCCTTTTCCGCGGGGCGCATCGAGGCCCTGTCCATGCTGTGCGGGCAGTTGGCGATTTCGCTCGAAAACGCCCGGCTCTACCAGTCACTCGAACACAAGGTCGCGCAGCGCACCGGCGAGTTGTCGGAGGCCAACCGGCTGCTCTCGGAGGCGATCCGGCGTTCCGAGGCGGAAATCGCCGAGCGCCGACGGGCGGAAGAGGCACTACGCGAGAGCGAGGCCGCGGTCAGGGAAAAGCTGGCCGCGATCCTCTTGCCGGAGGGCGACATCGGCACCCTGGAACTGGCCGACATCATCGATACCAAAGCGATTCAGGCGTTGATGGACGATTTCTTTTATCTGACCGGGATCGGCGTCGGGGTGATCGACCGCGCCGGCAAGGTGCTGGTCGCCACCGGCTGGCAGGACATCTGCGTCAGGTATCATCGTGTTCATCCGGACACCCGCCGCAATTGTATCGAGAGCGATACCCTGCTGTCCTTGGGGGGCGAGCCGGGGAGCTTCAAAGCCTACAATTGCAAGAACCATCTCTGGGATATCGCCACGCCGATCGTGGTGGGCGGCAAGCTCCTGGGCAACATCTTCCTCGGGCAGTTCTTTTATGAGGGGGAGGTGCCCGATTATGAGACCTTCCGCCGCCAGGCGCGGGCCTTCGGATTCGACGAGGACGCTTACCTGGCGGCGCTGGAGCGGGTGCCGCGCTTCAGCCGCGCGACCATCGAGCGGGTGATGACCTTCTATTCAAGATTCGCCATGCTCATCTCGACGCTGAGCTACAGCAATCTCAAGCTGGCGCGCACCCTGGACGAGCGCGCGCGCGCAGAAGAGGCCCTGCGCGAGAGCGAGACCAGATTCAAGGCCATCGCCAATTACGCGGCCAGTTGGGAGGCCTGGTTCAGTCCGCAGGGACGGCTGCTGTGGATGAATTCCTTGTCGCTGGAACTCACCGGGTTCACGCCGCAAGAGTATCTGGCCGCGGACGACTTCCTGGCCATGCTCACCACGCCGCAGGACCGGCCCCCGGTGTTGCGGAGATTTCGCGAGGCGCTCCAGGGTAGCCGCGGCGACAACCTGGAGATCCGCTGTCTGCGCAAAGACGGCTCGCAATTCTGGGTGACGGTCTCCTGGCGACCCATCCTCGATGCCGATGGCCGTTCGCTCGGTTTTCGCACCAGCGCCCAGGACATCACCGCGAACCGGCGCGCGCGCGAGGAACTGCACCGCGCCCGGGCCCTGGCCGAGGCCGCCAACCGCAAACTCGCGGCCCTGAGCACCACCGACAGCCTGACCGGCATCGCCAATCGCCGCCGCTTCGATGAGGCGCTGCCCGCCGAGTGGCGGCGGGCCTCACGCGCGCGGCGGCCCCTGGGGCTCGCGATGCTGGACGTGGATTGGTTCAAGCACTACAACGACCGCTACGGCCACCAGGCCGGCGACGAGTGTCTGCGCGCACTCGCCGGAGTGCTGGGTGCCCAGGTCCAGCGGATCAGCGACCTGGCCGCGCGCTACGGGGGCGAGGAATTCGCGGTCATAGCCCCGGACACCGACGCCGTGGGCATGCTGCGCCTCGCCGAGTCGATCCACACCGCCCTGGAGGCCCTGGCCCTGCCCCATGCCGCAGCGCCGTTGGGCCGGGTCACCGTCAGCATCGGGGTCGCCGCGCTGGCGCCCACGCCCGAGACGCGGCCCGAGACGCTGCTGCGCCTGGCGGACGAGGCCCTGTACCGCGCCAAGGCCGAGGGTCGCAATCGGACCGTGCTGGGGGCGCCGGGTATGGGCGGGGGTGCGGCGTGATTGATCCGAAAATCCACAGATGAACACGAATCCACAGATGAACACAGATGAACACAGATGAACACAGATTTTCTTTCATTTGTCATGCGCTTATCGCTCATGTCACAATCACCGACAAAGTGAGTTCCCAGCTAAGTGTAAGTCAATGAATAATCTGTGTTCATCTGTGTTCATCTGTGGATAAACGCTCTTTCCAGGTTGACGGAAACACGGGTAATCAGTACCGTCATGCAGGACGATCCGTGTGAGGGCGTTCTTCTCCATGTGACCTATACCGAGCGCGACAATCGCACCCGCGTGATTTCGGCCGGAAGGGCGGAAAAACATGAACAAGACTGGAAGAAGTTGCGGCCCGTTATCAGGTACCGCTTGGAACCTTGCGCGATTGGGAGCAAGGCCGCTCGGAACCGGATCAACCGGCACGGGCCTACTTGAGCGTGATTGCGCGCGATCCTGACGGGGTGCGCCGCGCCCTGCAGGCGGACAGGCGACATGAGAATCTGAACCCGCCCGTGCAAAAAACACGCGATGGATCACGAAGATTCTCGCGAATTTTGTTATGCTACAAGGGCAATTCAGACGCTTGGCCTCAGGAGAATAACGCGCGCGTCGATTGCATCCCCCCGCTTGCCGAGACCGTCAGGGGAGAGTGCGGAAAGATCGATGCTTGTCGCGTAGCGGGACCTGCCGAGGCTTTTCACCCTGTCTCCGGGCATTTCGGCATTGCGGCATCACGGCCCCTTGTTTTTGAGTGAGGTTCAAGTCATGTTTACGACCGATCCGCTCCCGTATGAGAACCCGCTGAAGGAGGATCAGATCACAAACCTGGTGTTCTCCGGCGGCGGTATCCTGGGTATCGCCTATGTGGGGGCCATGATGGCGCTGGATGGACTTCACGTCCGGCAGCACATCGAAAATTATGCGGGTGCCTCGGCCGGGGCCATCAACGCGCTGTTCGGCGCCCTCGATTACACCCCGGACGAACTGAACCAGGAAATGCAGAAGATGGACTTCCGCAAGCTGCTGGACACCTGGCTGCGGTTCAACCTGATCAAGACGATCAGTGGCCGCGGGAGGTGCCATTGGCTGTGCGATACGATACCCTGGCTATTGATTCCACTGAGCGTGTGGATATTCGACGGCATCTGTCGGGGCCGCGTCGTGGAACGGTGGCTCGAGGGCGTGGTCAGCAACAAGCTGAAAGAAAAGTATGGCGTGGGGTCCGAGTGCTCGTTCAAGCAATTGAAGGAAAAAACGGGCAAGGGTCTCTTTGTACTCGGCTGCGAGCTCAACACGCGGAAATTCGCCGTCTTTTCTCCCGATGACACCCCTGACGTGCGGGTCGTCGATGCGGTGGTCGCCAGCATGTCGATCCCGTTCATCTTCTCGCCGCGATGCGTCGCCGGCAAGACCTACCTCGACGGGGGCACCACCAAGGACATGCCGCTCGACATGGACTTTCTGATCCGAGACGACCCGAAGAAGCCGAACCCGTTCCGCCCCAACAATACCCTGGGGCTGATGCTCAATACGAAAGACGCGGTGGCAAACCCGCGTCCCAAACCGCTCAATGGCCATTGGGACTGGCTGGGCGCCTTGTTCGACGCGGTGCTGAACCAGGGGACCATGCAGCTCTTCCATGATCAGCGGCGCATCGATCAGACCGTCTTCATCGACCCGAAGGGTATCGAGCAGCTCGACTTCAATCTCACGCCGGAACAGAAACAACTCTTGAAGCAGTCGGCCTGGGAGGCGGTCTACGGATATTTCAAGAAGCCTGCCCCGGGTCCCTGTCCTGCGACCTGAGCGGCCGATGCCTGCGTCGGCCAGCCATTCAACATGGTTTGTCGCCTGTTCCCCCTGGAGGCTTCGTTGTGACGCGCGACCCTATCGTCGATGAGATCGACAAGGTACCGGAAGAATACGCTCGGCAATTTAGCTTCGATCTCGACGCCATTTGCAGAGACCTCCAGGTTAAACAGGTCAATAGCGGGCCTGAGCTGGTATCACTCCCGGCTCGTAAACCGACACCGAAGTAGAATGCTGCCTGAAGCCCTTTACCGCGCCACGATGCGCGGGCGCAATCGGACCCTGCTGGGGGCGCCGGGCGCGGGCTCGGGTGCCGCGCGTGCTTGAGCCGCCGGCCGACGCGCCGGGAACCCAGGGCGGCCAGGGCCACGGCGCAGCGCTCGCCGCCCGCCCAGTGCGGCCGAACGAGTGGCGCATCCTGGAGCGGCTGCAAGGCCTGCCCGGCTGTCCGCGCCTGCTGCCCGGCGACCCGGGTGCCCCGGTACCCAGGGTCGCCGACTTCGGCGGCGTGCCGCTGGGAAGGTCCGGCCTCATGGGAAACCCCGACCTGGGGCGTTTTCTCACGCTGGCCTTGGCCCTGGCGCGCGCCGTGGCGCGGTGCCATGGGCGTGGTGTCATCCACCATGATCTGAACCCCGCCAAGATCCTGATTCGGGCCGATGACCTGCGGGTGCAGATCATCGGCTTCGACTTGGCCGCCACCTTTGCCGAGGACCGCTCGGGGTTCGATCCCTTGGATCGCCTGCCCGGAGCGCTCGCCTACCTGTCGCCCGAGCAGACCGGGCGAATGAACCGGCCGGTGGATTACCGCACCGACCTCTATTCGCTTGGCGCCGTCCTGTACGCCCTGGCGACCGGCGCCCCGCCATTCGCGCAGACCGACACCCTGGGCCTGATCCATGCCCATCTGGCGCGCTCCCCGGCGCCGCCGCGGGACCGGGCGGCCTGGCTGCCACCGCGTCTGTCCGAACTGATCCTGGCCTTGCTCGCCAAGGAGCCCGAGGAGCGCTACCAGAGTGCGGCGGGCCTCGCCGACGATCTGGCGCGGTTGCGCCGGGCGTTGCGCGAGCGGGCGGATTTGGACGCGGTGCCGCTGCGCGCGCGCGACCTGCCGCTGGCGCCGCGCCCGCCCCGGCGCCTGCACGGACGCGACGCGGAGTTGGCGACGCTGACCGCGGCCTTCGCCCGGGTCGTCGCCGGCGCTACCCTGGGGCTCTTTGTCGCGGGCTATGCGGGGGTCGGCAAGACGGCACTGATCCGTGAGCTGCACCGCCCCGCGACCCTGGCCAACGGCCTCTTCATCAGCGGCAAGTGCGAGCAGTTCCAGCGGGACCGGCCCTTGCTGGCCCCCTCCCAGTGCCTGCGTCACCTGTGTCAGTTGCTGTTGGCCGGGTCCGAGACGGCGGTGGCGGCGTGGCGCGAGCGGATCCTGGCGGGCCTGGGCCCGGATGCGGGCGCGCTGTTGGAGGTCCTGCCGGAACTGGAGGCCCTGCTTGGTCCGCAACCGCCCGCCCCGCGGATCGGCCCACTGGAGGCGCAAGGGCGCCTGCGCGCCCTGCTGGTGGCCCTGGTGCGCCAGGTGGCCGCGCCGACGCGGCCGCTGGTGCTGTTTCTCGACGACCTGCAATGGGCCGATGCGCCGTCGCTGGACTTCCTCGGGGCCCTGCTGGAGGACGCGGCCCTGGCGGGCCTGCTCCTGATCGGCGCCTATCGCGACAACGAGGTGGATGGCAGCCATCCGCTGCGGCACCGGCTGCGCCAACCCACCGCGGCGGGGACGCCGCCGGTGGTGCTGACCCTGGCCGGGCTGACGGCGCCGGACCTCGACGCGCTGCTCGCCGACATGCTGCACATCGCACCCGCGCAGGCGCGGTCGCCGGCCACCGCCCTGTTCGCCAAGACCAACGGCAACCCCTTCTTTACCATCGCCTTGGTGAACGAACTGCACCGCGGCGGGGCCCTGCGTCCCGACCCGCGACGCGGCCGGTGGCACTGGGACGCCGCGACCCTCCTGGCCCGCCCGGTCAGCGACAATGTGGTGGACCTCCTCGCCGCCGGGTTGAGCGACCTGCCGAGCGCGACCGCGGAGTCGCTGGTGGCCGCCGCCTGCCTGGGCACCGATTGCACCCTGGGCAGGCTCGCGCTGGCGACCGGCACCGACCCGGAAACCCTGAGCGGGCGGCTCCTGCCCGCGCTGGAACGGGGGATTCTCATCACGCCCAGCGCGCTCGCAGTGCAGCGGGGCGACCCCGCGGCGGCCCTGCGGTTCTGTCACGACCGGATGCAGCAGGCGGTCCAGCAAAGGCGCGATGACGCCTGGCGCAGCCGCCTGCATCTGGCCATGGCCCGGCGCTTTGCCCAGGCCGACAAGGACCCGCCCCGCCGCCTCGACGCCGCCCTGCACTATGCCGCCGCGGCGCCGCTGATCGTCGAGCCCGTGGAGCGGGCCCGCGCCCGGGACCTGTTGCTCGCGGCGGCCGTCGGGGCCCGCCAGGCCGGTGACTACGCCACCGGCGAGCGCTTGCTGCGCTTAGGCGTCGACTTGCTGGCCGCGGACGCCTGGCAGCGCGAGCATGGCGCCGCCTTCGGCCTCCATGCCGAGTTACACCTCGTGCTATTCAGTCAAGCCCGTCAGAGCGAGGCCGACGCAATCTATGCCCAGCTCGCCGCCAATACCTCGTCCCCCCTGCTGCTGGTCGATCCAACCGCCACCCAGATCGCGAATCTGCTCAATCGCGCACTCTACGATGAAGCCATCGCCCTGGGATGCGAACTCTTGGCCAGACTCGGTATGCCGGTCCCGCGCGCCGACCTCGAGCAGACCCTCCGGCACTACCGCGACCTGCCGGCGGATATCTTCCGGGCGGGCACCGCTGACCCGGGAACCCCCGCCGCCACCGGGAGCGCGCTTACGCGGGAGCTCGAGTCCTTTTATCGGCAGGTCGCCGCCGGTGCGCTGGAGCACCTGCTGCAAGGTCGCGACCTGACGGATCAACGCCTCGCGGGTGCCGCCAAACTCTTGAACCACATGATCCCCGCGGCCCACTGCAGTTCCAGTCATCCGGTCCTGACCACCTGGTTGGCGCTGCGGGTCGCGCGGCTCTGGATCGAAAACGGCTATTGTGCCGAGAACATCTACGGCCTGGTCTGCGCCTGCGTGGCCATCATTATCCTGCGCGGGGATTTCACGACCGCCGAGCGCCTGGCCGGGATCGCCTTGCAGGTGGGCGCAACACGGGAAGGCAGCCGCGAAACGGCGCGCGGCCTGTTCGTCTATACGAATCATATCGGGCATTGGTGCAACCCGCTGGAAGAGGATGTCGCCTACGCGCACCAGGCGTTCGCGGAATTGCTGCGCGCCGGCGACCTGGAAATTGCCTCGTTCACCTTCTATGCGTCGCAGGCGGCCTTACTGGACACCGGCGCCCAACTCGCCGAGCTTGAGGCCGAGACCGCCGCCGCGTTGCGCTTCACGCGCAAGACCGGGAGTACCACGGCCGAGAAATCCTATCTGCCTTACCGACAACTGGTCCGCACGCTCAGGGGCGAGACCACTGCCCCGGGCAGTTTCAACGACGCCGGGTTCGATGAGCAGGCACACCAGACGGCCCTGCGGGGCGACCCGATCCCGCTCGCCTATTTCCATATTCACCGGGCGCTGGCGGCCTGTCTCTTCAATGACCATGGGGCGCTGGCCCACCATGTGGAGACGGCCCTGGAACTCGGTTTGGCGATCCACCCTGATTATGCGACGGCCCTGATCAACCTGCTGCACTCCCTGACGCTCGCCCGGCGGGTCCGGGAGACGAGCGCCGCCGCGCGTGCGCCCCTGCTCGAGCGGCTCGCCATCAACCAGGCCTGGCTGGCGGCCCGTGCCGCGGCGGCGCCCATGAATTTCGGTCATCTTCACGCCCTGGTAGAGGCCGAACGGCTGGACGCGCTGGGGCACAGCGCCCTGGCATTCGAGACCTTCGAGCAGGCCATGCGCCAGGCGCAGGCCCACCGGCGCCCCTGGCACCAGGCCCTGATCACCGAGCGGGCTGGACACTGCTACCTGCGACACGGGCTGGAGCACGCCGCGCGGGCGCTGCTCGCGCAGGCCCAGGCCCTCTATCGCGCGTGGGGCGCCACCTGCAAGGCCCGGGCGATGCTCGACGAACTGCCCTTCTTGGGGCCTAGTCGCGCGGTCGGCGCCGGGGAGCGACGCCACGACGCCCTGAACCAGGAGGCGTTGCTGCGGGCCTCACAGGCGCTGGCGTCGGAACGGTCACTGCCGCAACTGGTGGCCCGCGTGACGGCGCTCTTGGGCCAACTGACCGGGGCCACCGATGTCCAACTGCTGCTGCGCGACGAGACGGGTGCTTGGTATCTGGAAGGCGGGCTGCGGGGCGCCGAGCGGCTGGAACGGATAACGCTGCAGACGGCCAAGGAGCGGCAGGTCCTGCCCGCCGGCGTCCTGCGGCTGGGCCTCAGCACCCAGGCGCCTGTGATCTGCGACGACGCGGTGATCGACAGCCGGTTCAAGGCTGATCCACACTTTGCCGCATTGCCTGTGTGTTCGCTGCTGGGCCTGCCGGTGCTGCTGCACGGTCGGATCGGCGCCTTCCTGATCCTGGAGAATCGGTTATATCGTGCCGCCTTTCCCGTCGGCCAGGTAGAAACCCTGTCGCTGCTGTGCGGTCAACTGGCGATCTCCATCGACAGCGCCCGACTCTACCAGTCGCTCGAAGAGCGGGTCGCCGAGCGCGAGCAGGCATTGAAACAGGCGTATGAGCGGCTCACCGCCGCCGAGGTGGAGCGTTCGCGCACGGCCGAGCGCGAACGCCTGTTGCAGGACATGCACGACGGCTTCGGCTCGCAACTGGCCGGGGCGCGCCTGCGCATCGAGCACGGCGAGCTGACCCAAGGGCAGGTCGCAATCCTGCTGCAGGAATGCCTCGATGATCTCTATCTGGTCGTCGACACCATGAGCAACGAGGCGGGCAGCCTGCGCAACGCCATCGTCGATTGGCGCTATCGCTGCGAGCGGCGCCTGGCCGAGCAGCCTATTCGCGTCGACTGGCAGATCGAGTTGGACGCCTGCCCGCCGCTTGCGCAACGCCTGATCCTGCAGCTGCTGCGCATCATGCAGGAGGCATTGAGCAATGGGCTCAAACATGCCCGCGCCGGTCATATCGCGCTGCAGGCCATCTATCGCGCGGACGGGCAATTGCATATCGCCGTTACGGACGACGGCATCGGCATCCCGGAAGCGGTGGCGCAGGGGCGCGGCCTGGGCAACATGCAAAGCCGTGCGCGCGAGTTGGGGGGCGAACTGACCGTAAGCCGGCTGGCGCGGGGGACGCGGGTATCCTTGACCTTGGCTGAGGAACGGTTCGCTGATCCAAGAACCGGCAATTGCTCACACAAAGACACAAAGAACACAAAGTAAAACAGATCATTGAAGGCGTTGGGCGGATCACCGCCCGGGTGATCTCCTTGACCTACATATCGCCTTGAAAATCTTTGTGATCTTTGTGATCTTTGTGTCTTTGTGTGAGAACTTCTTTTTCTAGGCTGATAGATTAAACAAGTCCATTAGAGAATGCTCTCCGCGCCGTTGTCGTTGTCGTAATCGAGATTGTCGTCGTGCCCCGGATTCTTTCGCTGCCCAAATTGCATCGCTTCTCCGATTACGACAACGACAACGACAACGACAACGAATGCGTCTAGCCTATTCTTGACTCGTTACCCTGCTACAGAAGTCCATGCTCGCGCGCCCGCAACAGCGCCTGCGTCTGCGAATGGACATCGAGTTTGCGATAGAGGTTGCGGATATAGGACTGAATGGTCGACAGCGCCACGTCCATCCGCTCCGCCGCCTGACTATAGGACTTGCCGTCGGCCAGGTGCCCCAGCAGCTCGGTTTCCTTGCCCGTCAGCCGGGGCAGCGCGCCCGCGTCGGCGGCCGACCCCTGCCCGGCGAGCTTGAACAGACAACGCGCCAGCTTCGGGCTGATCGGATAGTTGCCGGCCAGGATCTGCTCGATGGCACGCGTCATCGACATGCCCGAGTCGCCCTTCAGGAGATAGCCGAGCGCCCCGGCACGAATGGCGCTGAGCACCCGCGTCTCGGCGCAGACGCTCGAGATCACCATGATCGGCACGGCGGGAAAGCGGACATGGACGGCGCGGATGACCTCGATGCCGTCCAGATCCGGCAACCCGAGATCGACCAGGGCCAGGTCCAGGCCCGCGGCGGGGGCCTTGCAGAAGGCCAGGGCCGCGGTCCCGGTGCTGCAACCATGCACCAGCCAGGGGGACCCCACCTGGACGACCGCCTCGCCGACGGCGCGTTGGAAGTAAGGATCGTCCTCGACGACCAATACCTGTCGCAACGCGGAAAAGGGGATCGCTGAAGGCATGGTTGTGTGCTCGCCGGATACCGTATCACCGGTTCATTGGGGTCGTAGCTGATCAGCCGCCGGGGCCTGGTTCATACGCTATTCATCATAGGACGGCAGTGATTGCCTGGCAAGCGTCCAGCGTGACGCGCAGCCCTGAAGCATAACCCTGCCGCCGGCTGACATTGGGCGGCGTCGGCGCCGTTGGGCGCTGGCGTTGGCCGCTGCGGGGTGCGTTGGCCCTGACCGGGGGTTGCGGCAGAAGGTTTGGCAGGTGCCGGGAGGGTTGTCGGACCGGTACTCGGGCATGCGTCACGCTCGCCAGGCCAGCGGTTGCCAGCACCGGTGGTCGCCGGCGTGCCGGGGTCGGGCGCCGTTCCCGGCGGCGGTTATTCGAGCTGAAGCTGCAGCGGCTGGGCGAGCAGGCGGCGCATCCGCGCGGGGTCGAGCCAGGGGCCGGCACAGGACGCGCGGATGAAGGCGATGGCGCCACGCACGCCCAGGGTGCGATAAAGCTCGCGCAGATGGCGGGCAAAGCGTGCCAGGGTGTTGAACAGGTGCGCCAGGCGCATCAGGTAGTGATAGCCCTTCATGGCGTTCCAGTTCAGGGCAAAGGCGTGCTCGTAGTGGTAACCCTGATGTTTCTCCACCAGGAAGCCGGCCTCGATGCCCCAGCGGTAACGGGCCCCTAGGTTGCAGCGCTCATGCGCATTAGCGCGGCTGAGTGGTTGGCTGGAGAGCCAGGCATGGCGCGCGGTCTTGGTCAGGCGCGCGCCTTGTTCATCGATCGTCTCCCAGGTCTCCTCACAGACCACCACATGCAGACTGAGGTGGCGGCGCGTGTTGTTTGAGAAGGCATAGTCGATCGCGTTGACCCAGGAAAAGCGCTGGTGGCGCTCCCCCCAGTCGCGCTGACAACCCGCTGGCTGCACCGCGTGCAGCGCGTGGAATTCCTCCCAGACCGTAGGCAAGTCCTTGTCCTTGAAAACGATCATGAACTGCCAGTGGTACTGATGGCAGCACTGCATCACCGGTCCGTCGGCATAGAGACCGTCGAGCAACAGCAAGATCGGCAGGCGCGGGAACAGCGTCTTGATCCGGGCGCTGAGCCGCGTGAAGGCGCGCCGTTCGCAGTCTTGTTTGTCGGCCTTGGTATCGCCCTTGGCATATTCGAGGAATTCGCTCAGCAAGGGGATCACCAGCCCGTTGTGAAAGGCCAGACTGGCCTCCAGGACGTAGACGAAGTACTGGGTGTGGCGCGCGTCCTCGGCCCCGACCTGACGTTCCAGGAGATTCTCATCCCAGAGGTGGTCACGGGTGAATTTCTGGGAGCCGTCGATGGCGATGGGATAGGCGTGGTTGATCAGGTAGCGGCGGAAGGTCTTGGCGCGGATCAGGCGGCGTACCAGGTCGATGTGCGCCTGTTCGAGGTGGGTCACGTCGATGTCGCGCAGCAGCCGAAACAGGGTGTCGGCGTGCGGGAGGGTCTCCAGTTCGGGGAACAGGAGCCGTAGGTTGGCCTCGAACTGGGGGTGCGTCAGTTCGCGGTTGACCGCGCGCCGGGAGGCGAACTGAAAGACGAACATCAGCAGCCCGTAGAGCAGCAGCACGGTGAGCCGATGCCGACACTTCTTGGGGTTGCGGGGCTCGGGAATCTGTCCCAGGGCGGCGAGCAACGCGGGCAGTTCCCGGCGCAGGACGCGCACCTGGCCGCTGACCGCCGCCTCGCGGGCCTGCTGTTCCTCGGCGAGCGTGGCGTACGCCGAGCAGCGATTGGGTAACGGCGCGGGTACGCGGGGGATCAGTCCGTCCTGGCGCTGCTGTTGGCGTAGCGCCTGTTCCTGCTGTTTCTTGTGCGCGCGTTGCTCCTTGATGGCCGCGCGTGACAGGCGGCGGCAGGGTTTGCTCATGGCGTCGTCCCCCCGGACGCGGCGCACAAGCGCTCGCGCCACTGTGCACTCAAGGGCTTGACCCAGACTTGGCGCGGGGCGCTGTGATAGGTCCGGCCCGGTCGCGCCAGCCCGCTCCCGCTGGTCTCCCCCAGCAGTTCCCACCCGGCGGCACGGTAACAGGTGCCGGCGTAGTGGCGCGGGTCGACGAAGGTCTCCAGCAACAGCGGCGCAAACCCCCAGTGTTCGAGCCAATCGGCGCGCACCCGCCGCGCCAGTTGTCCCAGCACATGGCTGGCCAGGTGCGGCACCTGGACGTGGGGAAAGATCAGAAAGCGGCTGTTGTTGAGCACCCGCACCTGGTTGGCCCGGCGCGTCTGGGCGTCCCACCCGATCCAGTGGTCACGCACCGCCAGCGCGCGCGCCGCGCCCGCCAGCAGGAGGCAGCCCAGGTGCTGCTCGCCCGCGGTGATGAAGTAGCGCAGCCGGTAGCCGAAGGCACCCTTGTAGCCCAAGGGGTGCCAACGCGCGACCGCCGCATTCCATTGCGCCACCGCCGCGGCGTCGGCGCGCACCGGCGCCAGGCGCACCGGGCCGAGCGCGGCCAAGGGGCCGTGAATCGGCATCGGCGCCGCCACCACCGGCGCCGGGGGGACCGGGCGGGGACGCCGCGCGACCTGCAACGGGGGCAGCGCCACCAACCCGGCCGCCTCCAGACGTTCCAGAAACTCCCGACAGGCGTGAACCTTCGCCGCCCCCGTCACGGTATACCACTGCAAATGCTCGCACAGCGTCGCCGCCAACTCGCGCCGCCCCAACCGCGGCAGCCACGCCACCGTCTGGCGGATACCGGCGATCTCCTCGACGCTGAAGACGCGACCACAGTGCACCCACGGTCCTGGACTCATCGCACCCATCGCCACCCCCCGGCGGAACGGCAGACCGATTACCCTGCCATTAATCCTGCCAGAGTCGCCGCGCGGTGTCTACCCCCTTGTGCGAACATTAACTTTCTCTAACCCCCGCCAGCCCGCGCCGTGACTGGGGTGGCGCGGTTATGCTTCAGGGCTGCGTGACGCGCCGCACCTGCCACGATGGGGTGCCCTCACCCATGAATATAGCCCGGATTATTCACAAAGAGGGGCGACACTCGTTCAACCAATTGATATAATTGGTGTTACGCCAATAACGCTTCGGAAGAAGCTAAACGAGGTCGCCCCATGGCAGAGTCTACCCCAGTCCAGTTGCGTTTTCCTCCCATCGACGGCTTGACCGTGCGCGGGGACTTCGATGGCGGAGCGCTGTCGTCGGATTTCGGCCCCCTGATCCTGCGCGGTGTCGACCGCCAGATCGGGCTGACCGAGCGCCTGGCCGCCGCCTTTGACGACCAGCGTCACCCCAGCTACATCACGCATCCAGCGCGTGACCTCATCGCCCAACGCGTGTATCAGATCGCCTGCGCCTATGAGGATGGCAACGACGCCAACGCGCTGCGGAGTGATCCGATGTTCAAGCTCGCACTGGAGCGTCGGCCCCTGGACCGCGAGAACGATCTGGCCAGCGCCCCGACGATCTCACGCCTGGAGAATGCGGCCACCACCAAAGACATCTACCGCATGGCCCAGGGCTACGTCGATCAATTCATCGCCAGTTATGCCACGCCGCCGAGCATCATCGTGATCGACATGGATCACTCTGAGGACGCCACGCACGGTCAGCAGGAGTTCAGTTTCTACAACCACCACTACGGCAGTCATTGCTACCTGCCGTTGTTTCTCTTCGAGGGACTCTCCGGGAACTTCATCACCGCCGCCCTGCGTCCCGGCAAGCGCCCGACGGGGGCCGAAAACGCCATGATCATCCGGCGCGTGCTCAAACGCTTGCGGGCGGCCTGGCCGCAGACCCACATCGTGCTGCGCGGCGATGGGCATTTCTCCAACCCGGAGCTGATGCAGCTGGCGCTTGACGACCCGCACGCCGACTTCATCTTCGGCCTCAGTAATAACAAGGTGTTAGCGCGCTTCGCACAGCCGTATCTGGAGGCCAATCGCCGCACGCATGCCATCCGGTGTCAGAATGCCGAACGCCTGGGCCAGTCGGAGCCGGTGCATACCCGCACCTACCATGAACTGGACTATGCGGCCGGCTCCTGGCCGCAACCCTTCCGGGTCGTGCTCAAGGCCGAGGTCATGGGTTTCGACGACAATCCCCGCTTCGTCGTCACCTCCCTGCGCCTGCCCACCCCGGAGAACCTCTATCGCGATCTCTATTGCGCGCGCGGCCAGGATGAGAATTTCATCAAGAAGATGAAAAACGACTTGGCCAGCGACCGCACCTCCGACCACAGCTTTCTGGCCAATCATATGCGCCTGTTCTTCTCCTGCGGCGCCTATGTGTTGCACCAAGCGCTACGCACCGAGGTCCTGGTCCATACCGAACTGGCCCAGGCCCAGCCCGCCACGGTCATCATCAAATTGTTCAAGATCGCCGTGCGCGTGGTGCAATACAAAGACCGCATCCGCCTCCAGCTGCCGACCCACTGCCCGGTCAAGGATCTGTTGCATCGGGTGACCGAACTCTTGTTCTTGGCCCGGCCGCCGGGACCGCTCATCTCCTGACCCCACCGATCCATTCGGTCTTCGTATTGCTGATGCTCACCCGGGCAGGATGACCTGTGCGCGTCGGTCCACTTTGGGCGGAAATGATGGACCGAACGGCAGCGAAACGCCTTCGCCTGCGATTCCCGCTGATCTCCTGCGCGCCGTTTTGGTGGCTGCCGGGCTCGTCGCTAGGGTTATTCTCCAAGTTCCGCACTCGGGTACTGGGGCTCGCGGCGCCCTTATGAAACATTCGGGATAGGATTTACGCGCAACGGGGGTTCCATGACAATTTGTCCATGTCGCTGAGCCCGGGACAGGCCGCGCACCGCACCCAGACCACCTTGGATGGTTAGAAGGACCGACAAGCGTTCAAGGTATATCCGCCGGAAGCAGGGACGTCCAGGACGAGGAGGGTGAAAACACGGAGGCTGGAGACAGGGACGCTCAGGGCAGGGACGTTCGGGACAAGGAGATCGGGGACAGGGAGGTTCGACGTGCAAAATCGCCGGCCCGGCGGTTTTGCACCGTCCCCTTTTTTTTATACCGGTCCAACTCAAACACCTCAACACCAGTCCGTCGGTCGGGTTAGCGAAGCGTAACCCGACGCGCCGCTTGCCGCCTGTCGGGTTGCGGCGCGTCCGCTATCGTGGATGACAGCAAGGCCCGGCGCGCGCGTCTAGCCCGACCTACGCGCTACCTCTCTGGAACCCTGTTCCGCCTGATCTTGCGGTTGTCTTGAGCCCCGAAGGGGCGTCACATACCAGCCCAGGGCAACGCCCTGGGTATGAGGTATAAGGAAGCCTAGGCCGATTAAAGTCCCAGGGCGTTGCCTTGGGCTGGTATGTTCGATCCCGTTGGGGTCGGTACGCAAGATGAAAGCCTGAACGGGGTGCTGGTACCGCGTGATAAGAATGCTAAGACTGTTGCTGAAGGGCGGAAACCTGGGAAGGTGGAAATCGGGCGGAAATCGTGAAGGAACAAAAATTTCCGATTTGGAATCGATGGGTCGAATTGATCGAGATCGGGCTGGAGTGGTATACCGTGGCCTGTTCCCGGTTCCGCTCTTCTGTCGCGCCACCCCGGCGGAGGCGCTGCGACAGCGGTACCGAAAAGTGCCGCGATTTGTCCGTTTGCAAGCTCGAACATCTGCCACTTTATCACCTGCTGATCTCCCTTCGATGCCACCCGCTCCTCGCGGTCAACGAGCATACTTCAGCACCCCGTTGGCTGCCCACGCGGCGGTGTAATAAGCGGCAGAAAGGTAATTAAATCCAAGAAAGAACCGGTAGAGTGCGTATTGGCAGCCGAGCATCTCCCATTTGTTGCGCGACAGACTCCCAGGGTGGATACGATAGGTCGCAAGGACGCGATCGACAGGGCGGCACACGGCGACCTGCCGCATCAAGGTGAGCCACATCGCATGGTCTTCGCGTTTGTTGTCATAAGGAAAGTAAACCTTACCGATTCGTCGGGCGTCGTACATGGTGCTCAAAGTGGAAAGCGGGTTCGTGTAAAGAAGCGAGCGGAACGTTACGTCCCGCGTTGCCCGGAAGTCAGAGAGCAATGGCGCAAGGTACTGGTCCGTGCGGCGATAACCGCAGTACGCAGCTTCTTCTCTTTTTTCTAATAAAAATCGCGACATGACTCGGAGAAATTCCGGTTCCCACAGGTCGTCGCTATCGATGAAGGTGACGAAGCGACCCCGCGCAGTAGTGAGACATGTGTTATAAGACGCTGCCGCGCCCCGATGCATCTTGGAGGTAATAAGTTTGACGCGAGAGTCGCTGATCGCGCTGATAATCTCAACCGAGCGATCCGTCGATCGATCATCGGTGATGATCCATTCCCAATTTCCCTCGGTTTGGGCAAATACTGAGTCAATGGTATCCTGGATATAACGCTCTGCGTTGTAGCATGGCGTAACGATGGAGATCAGTGGCATCGAAGCGCGTCCACGTTCGTTGAAAATGCAGGCGCGCCGGATTATAGCCGGATGGCAAGTCGGGGGCGTACCCCGGTTTCCCCCTTTGTTCCGAACCTTAGCTCCCTGCCCGACCCTTCGCTGCCTTGATCCCGTGGCTTGTGGTCGCGGACACTGTCCCAGGTCCCGCGGACCACGCCTCGACGGCGTCACCCAACTCCGGCCGCCGTTCCACGCGCTCCAGGCGGCGCCGCAGGTCGGCGATCTCATCGGCGCGGGCGGCGTCGACTGCGTGGAACGCGGCTAGGTGATGATCAAGCGAGGCAAGGCCGGTCTCGATCCCGGTGAAGCGCAGGCGCATCTCAGCTTGGAGTACGATAGCAATGCCTGGAGAAAGAAATGAACGCGGCGCTCGATGTTGAAAAGCTCATTCCCGTCCGGCAAGCGCTGAACTCGGCTGCCCCTATTTCTCAAATCGAGTCAGAACTTGATGATGAGCAGGTCACGCCTTTCCTCAATGACTTGCTCGATGTCATCCGAGACGATCCCAGGCACCCTCTTTACTCGCTCGTCTCCGTGGTTGGTGATCTCTTGAAGGCGTATGAAATCGATCATGAGCCGATTTAGAAGGTGAGTTGCCCCTAACCTTGTAGGATTGGCGGCAGAGGATAGGGGCAGGTCTTGACTTGTACCCAGGAAACGAAACGAACCCCATTATGGGGCCTCGGGGGCAGTTTAATTATTTCACGCTCTGCGGCAGACGTGATCGAGTAAACTGTCCCCGGAACCCGCTACCTCCCTAGCCGACACGAGGCAATCGACAGATGCGAACAGGCTCCACACCGCGCCTCAAGGTACTCGTTTCACTCGTACTGTAACCACTGAGTACAACGATTTCAAGCGGCATTTCAAGATCCGGTTTGTGAGCCCTCAGCACGGTAACCAGGTACTCGCGACGTTTACCAGCACCACCGAACCGTTCGCACAGACCTTCAATGAGTCGTCCGGCGGGTGCAGCCCGTCGCAATGACGAGAAATAGGCAAGAAAAGAGATGCGAGCCCGTTACCTTAGGAGCCGAGATTCATGTCATGGCCCATCCCTCTATCGACCCGGCTCCCGTTATCCTCGGTAAGAACGCGGCCGACCTAATCCGCGGGTTTGCGAGTCATCACGGCTCGATATCCGCGACCATCATGCCCTCGTCCACAACATCGGTAGCGCCCATGGCTTGGTTTCTTCTCGTCTTGGCTGGCCTCTTCGAGATCGGCTGGGCCATCGGGCTCAAGTACACAGAAGGCTTCACGCGACTCTGGCCCACGGTTGGCACTATCGCCGCAATGATGATCAGTCTCGGGCTTTTGGGTGTGGCTATGCAGTCCTTGCCCGTAGGCACCTCCTACGCCGTCTGGGTCGGGGTGGGCGCGGTGGGCACTGCAATCCTTGGCATCATGCTCTTGGGCGAGTCGGCGAGCCCCGGGCGTTTGGTCAGCCTGGGGCTTATCGTCGGCGGCATCATCGGCCTCAAGCTGTCCTCTGGCGCGTAACCCAGGCACTCCCGGCCCCTTTTCCCTCACGCCGACCAACGGCGCCGTACCCTGGCGCCGGGCGGGCCCTACGGACCTGTCGCGACCTCATCACCCAGCCCGGGCGGGTCGAAGTCCAGCTTGATGGCGATCCAGCAGGCCAGCGGCATCAGGATCGACCAGCCGCCCGCGAGCACGGCGAGCGCCACGACGGGGTCGGGAAAGTTCACCGCCCCGAGCCGCATCCCCGCGTAGTAGGCGAGCGGCCCGCCCAGGGCCCCGAACAGGGTCGCCAGGCGCCAGCGTCCGAGCAGCCACCGCAGGGAGACATGCAGCGTGGTGGCGAACCCCGCCCACATGGCGATGATCCACACCGGGGCGAGCCAGGGCAGGACGACACCCGATGGGTATTCGAGTATGCCGAGTCCGACCAGAAGCCCGTCCCACAGTGCGCCGATCGCGGCGACCGTCAGGATCAGGAGCGCGTCCCGCCCCGGCGCGGGCACCAGGACCAGGTGAATCGCCACCGCCACCGCGGTCACGGCGACGCCGACCCAGGGCAGCTGATGGGCGCCCCCGAGGACGCAGGCGAACCAGGCAATCTGATAGGCGACAAAGTTCAGCAGTACACGAGACACATAGCCTCCGGTCAGGACGGCACCAACCTTTAGAAAGAAGGTGCGCCTGGCCCCGCGGAAAGCAACCCGCGGCCGGGGCGGGCAACGGCAGCGGGCGCCCGGATCTTGAGGAGGTTAGGCGCGGCTGGACCATCGCTATCGGCGTTCGCAACGAGGTGTGCCGCGGCCCGGCGCCCGCGCCCGGCGGCGGGATGATCGGGACCACCGGCATCCCGGATGGTCGCAACGCCGACGTGCCGCGGCGCCGCTTCTGCCATACTAGCAGCGGGCGCCTGGCTGCATTTTAGGCGCGCGCCCTTGGCCCAGGGGGAATTTCGACGGTGTTACTACGGCTCGCGGCAGCGGTCCTGCTCAGTGCGCTCATCGGCCTCTCCAGCGCTCTGGCGGGTGTCTTGACCGGTACCGGCGCGGCCCAGGCCGAAACCGGTACCGCCGCGGTCGCGGCGCCCGCCCCCCTGGTGGTGGTGCTGGCCTCCTACCACCAGGGCGACGCCTGGACGGACCAGGAAGTCGCCGGTCTCCTGGCGGGCCTGAAGTCCGCCGACCCGGCCCTGGTGCCGATGGTCGAGTACCTGGACACCAAGCGCTTCCCCGACCCCGGACACCTGGCGTTCCTGCAGGAAACCCTGGCGCGCAAGTACCGGGAGCGCCCCCCGGCCCTGGTCATCGCCCTCGACAACCCCGCCTTCGACCTGCTGCGGACCTATCCCCAAGACCTGTTTCCCGGTGTCCCCGTGGTCTTTGCCGGGGTCAACGGCTTTCACCCGGAGTGGCTGCACGAGCGCCCGGCAACGACCGGGGTCGCCGAGGTCGAGGACATCGCTGGGACCCTGGAACTGGCGCTGCGCCTGCATCCGGGCACCCGGCGGGTACTGGTGATCGACGACGACACCGCCAGCGGTCGCGCGATGCGCCGCGCGATGCAGGCCATGGTGCCGGATTTGGGCGGGCGCGTGGCGGTCGACTTCGCCCCCGCGGTCCCCTTTGCGGAACTGGCGGGGCAACTCGCCGCCCTGCCCCCGGACAGCCTGGTGCTCATCCTGACCTATGTGACCGATGCGGCGGACCGGGTCTTTTCCCGCGAAGAAAGCACCCACCTGATCGCCGCCGCGAGCCCGGTCCCGGTCTATGCCATGCATGCGACCCGCCTGGGCCACGGCATCGTCGGCGGCCTGCTGCTCGACGGCCGGGAGCACGGCGCCCAGGCGGCGGCCCTGGCGCGGCGGGTGCTGGCCGGGGAGGACCCGACGCGGGTCCCGGTAGAATTGAGCCGCTCCTACCCGGAGTTCGACGACGATGAGCTGCGCCGGCTGCGCATCGCCGCGACCGCCCTGCCGCCGGACAGCCGGGTCATCAATCGCCCCGTGACCCTCTATGCCCAGTACCGCGGACTGGTCCTGGGCGCGTTGACGGTGCTCGCGTCCCTGTCGTTTGCGCTCCTGGTGCTGACCCTGGCGACGTTGCGCGCCCGGCGTGCCGAGGCGGCCCTGCGCCAGGCGCAGGAGCGGCTCGATCTGGCCGTGCAGGGGGCCAATCTGGGGCTCTACGACGCGGACTTCAGGACCGGCACGGTGCGCTTCAACGAGTGCTACGAACACCTCCTGGGCTACGCCCCCGGGCAGTTGCAGTTGACGGCAGCGGGGTGGTTGGAGTTGATCCACCCGGCGGACCGCTCGCGGGTGGAACAGTCGGCAACGCAATCGCGGCGGACCCGGGCACGTTTCGAGGCCGAGTACCGGGTGCGCCACCGGGCCGGACACTGGCTCTGGGTACTCGACCGCGGCCACGCCTTCGACTGGGACGCGGACGGCGAGCCGCGACGCGGGGCCGGCACCCTGCTCGATATCACCGGGCGCAAGGAGTCGGAGGAGCGGATCGCGCGCCTCTCGCGGCTTTACCAGACCTTGAGCGACACCAGTCAGGCGATCGTGCGGACTCCGGACGAGACCGAACTGTTCCGGCAGGTGTGCGACATCGCACTGCGCCTGGCGGGCTTCGGGCTGGTGTGGATCGGGCTCGCGGACCGCGCGCACAACCGCGTGCTCCCGGTCGCGGCGGCAGGCGCGGCGGCGCAGTCACTGCGCACGCTCGCGATCCCGCTCGACCCGCCCCCGCCGCCGGGCACCACCCTGGCCGCCGCCGTGCTCGCGGCCGGCGCGAGCCTGGTCAGCAACGATTGGGCGGCCGACCAGGGGCCTGGGGGCGGCGGGGAAGCGTCCGCGCCGACCGGCCTGGGCGCGGTCGCCTGCCTGCCCCTGCGGCGCGGCGGGCAGCCGGTCGGGGTACTGGAGGTCGGCGCCGCGGGTCCGGGCTATTTCGACGCCGAGGTCATGGCCCTGCTCGAGGAGATGGCCCAGGACCTCTCCTACGCCCTGGACAACCTGGACCGCTCCCGCGCCCTGGCCGAGTCGCACGCACTGATCGCGGCCCAGAAGGCCTTCTACGAGGACATCCTGGGGCGGGTCCAGGAGGGCATCCTGGCGACCGACGCGCAGCAGCGCGTCACCTACACGAACCCGGCCATGACCCGGATCGCGGGGGTGTCGGCCGCGGCCTTTCTCGGGCGCCACGCCCTGGACGGATTTGCGCCGGAGACGGTGGGTGAACTGCGCCCCCTGTTTCTCCAGGCCATGGAAGCGCGCACGCCCACGCCCTGGGCCCTGCAACTCGTGACCCCGCAGGGCCGGGACGCCTGGCAGGCCGGCTGGCTGCTGCCCAGGTTCGGGGCCGCGGGCTACCTGGGGATGATCTGCACCGTCAGGGACATCACCGCGGAACACACGGCGGAGTTGGCCCTGGCGCAACAGCGCGACCAGTTGGAGGCGACCGTCACCGCCCGCACCGCGGCCCTGCGCGCCGCGCAGGAGGAACAACGCCTGATCCTGGAGTCCAGCGCGAGCGGCCTCTGCGGTCTCGCCCCGGACGGCACCATCAGCTTCGCCAATCCGGCCGCCTGCCGCCTCCTGGGTTACCCGGCGGAGGCGTTGGTCGGCGCCGCACTCCACGACCTGGTCCATCATTCCCGGCCGGACGGCAGCCCCTACCCGGCGGCGCAGTGCCCGATGGGTGCCACCCTGCGCGACGGCCACACGGTCAGGGTCGACGACGAGGTCTTCTGGCGGGCGGACGGTCAGGCGATCCCGGTCATCTACTCCGCCCACCCGATGGTCCGGGACACCGTGACCGTCGGCGCCGTGGTGAGCTTTCTCGACATCACCGAGCGGCGGCGCCTGGAGGAGCGGCTGCGCCGGTTGGCCGGCGCGGTGGAGGGCATCGCCGGGGTCCGGGACCTGGCCGGGCTGGCGGGCATCGTGTGCGCCGCGGCGCGTCGGCTCACCGGGGCCGACGGGGCCTGCCTGGTGCTGCGCGACGGGGAAACCTGCCACTATGTCGGCGAGGACGCCATCGGCCCACTCTGGGCCGGCCGCCGCTTCCCCCTGGACGCCAGCGCCGCCGGCTGGGTCATCCGCCACGCCGCGCCCCTCACCCTGGACGACATCGCCGAGGACCCGCGGGTCCCGCCGGACCTCTATGAAGGGACCTTCGTGCGGGGCCTCTGTGTGGTCCCGGTCGGCCGCACCCAACCCCTGGGCGCCATCGGTTGCTATTGGGCGCAACCCCATCGTACCCGCGACGAGGCGGTGGACCTGGCCCAAGCCCTGGCGGACGCGACGGCGGTGGGGCTCGCCAACCTGGATCTCATCGCCCGCCTCACCGAGGCGCGCGCCACGGCCGAGCACCTGGCCCAAGTCAAGAGCCTCTTTCTGGCCAACATGAGCCACGAGATCCGCACCCCCATGAACGCCATCCTGGGGCTCGCCCACCTGCTGCACCGGGGCACCCGGGACCCGGACCAGCACGACAAGCTCGGCAAGATCGCCAAGGCGGCCAACCATCTGCTCGCCATCCTCAACGACATCCTGGACTTCTCCAAGATCGAGGCGGGCAAGCTCGAGTTGGAGGAGTGCGAGGTCGACCTGGCCGCGGTGCTCGCGCACGCCGCCGCGCTGGTGGCGGATGAGGCGCGCGCCAAGGGTCTGGAGTTGGCGGTGCATCTGGACCCCGCCCTGACGGCCGACCCGATGCTGCGCGGGGACCCCACCCGGCTCACCCAACTGGTGCTCAATTATCTCGTCAATGCGGTGAAGTTCACCGAGCGGGGGACCATCGCCCTGGAGGCCGGGATCATCACGGAGGGCCCGGACGCGCGCCTGGTGCGCTGCGCCGTGCGCGACACCGGACCCGGCATCGACCCGGCGGACCAGGGGCGCCTGTTCGACGCCTTCGAGCAGTTGGACCCCTCGACCACCCGCCGCCATGGCGGCACCGGGCTGGGGCTCGCCATCAACCGGCGCCTGGCCGAACGCATGGGCGGGGCCGTCGGGGTCCAGAGCCGGCCCGGGGCGGGCAGTACCTTCTGGTTCACCGCCCGGCTGGGGCGGGGGGCGCGGGCGTCGGGCGGCGCCGGGGACCAGCCGAGCGCCGCCGCGGCACAGGCCACGGACGCGGCGGAGCTGGCCCTGCGCCGCGCGCACCCGGGGGCGCGCGTGCTGCTCGCCGAGGACAACCCCATCAACCAGGAGGTCGCCCTGGAACTGTTGCGCGGGGCCGGGCTCCATGCCGACTTGGCGGCCGACGGCGCGCAGGCCGTGGCGCTGGCGCGGGCAGCCCCCTATGACCTGATCCTCATGGACATGCAGATGCCGGTTCTGGACGGCCTGGAGGCGACCGCGCTGATCCGCGCCCTCCCCGGCTACGCCGCCACCCCGATCCTGGCCCTGACCGCCAACGCCTTCGGCGAAGACCGCGCCCGCTGTCTGGCCGCGGGGATGAACGACCATGTGGGTAAGCCGGTGGACCCGGCCGTGCTGTTCGCCGCCCTGCTGCGCTGGCTGCCGCCCGGGGCGGCCCCGCCAATCCCGGCAGCGGACGCCGGCGCGGACCCGGCGGCCGGGCCCAGAGCGGCGGCCGACACGACGCCGCAGCGCACCGCGCCACTGGCCCGCCTCGCCGCGATCCCCGGCCTGGACACCGCCCTGGCACTGCGCCACCTCGCCGGCCGGGTCGAGCGCCTCGCGCACCTGCTGCGGGTCTTCGCCGACAGCCACCGTGAGGCCCCGGCCCGCCTGCGCGAGCGCCTGGACTGCGGCGACGGCGACGGCGCCCGCCGCATTGCCCACGGCCTCAAGGGCGCCGCCGCCACCCTGGGCGCCACCGCCATCCAGGCCCAGGCGCTGGACCTGGAACTGGCACTGCGCGAGGCGCGCTCGCGCGCCGAGCTGGAGCCCTTGATCGAGCGCCTGGAGGAGACCCTGGGCGCCCTGCTGGACGCGCTGCGCGCCGCCCTTGAGCCAGGGACCGCGTCTGAAGGATGAAGGATGAAGGATGAAGGATGAAGGGGGGGCCGCGTCTGCGCGCCCCTGCGTGAGATATTGCTGAGATGACTGACGCATAGATGCAGAGCGAGCGCATTATCGTCCGGCCTATCACGGCGGCGCGGCATGTTGTGTGACCGGAGAAGACAATGCTGATGAATCCAGACTGCCCGGACGCTTGCCCCCTCCCCCACGCCCTTACGGACCCGGCACAACGGGCCTTTATCGACAGCCTGCGCCAGGCGGTGGCGCTGCGGCGGCTGCGGGCACTCGACTTGCACTTCGCCCGCCAAGTGGCGGAGTTGGTCGGTGAGGCGACCGGACCGCGCCTGCTGGCCGCGGCCCTGGTCAGCCGGCAGGTGGGCGCGGGGGACCTGTGTCTGGACCTGCCGGGGCTGGCGGGGCGCCCGCCCTTCCCGGAGTTGCCGTGGCTGCTGGCCCCGCCGCTTGCGCAGTGGCGGGCCGAGCTGCTGGCCTGGCCGGCGGTGCAGGGCGCCGCGGATGCCCTGGCAGGGGGCGCGCACTCGCCCCTGATCCTGGACGCCGCGGACCGGCTCTATCTGGGGCGCTACTGGCACTTCGAGCGGGGGGTGGCACAGGCCATCGGGGCGCGCGCCGCGGGCCTGGCGGCGGGGGTGGATCGCGAACGCCTGGCGGCGGGGCTCGCGCGCCTGTTCCCGGCCGCGCCGCACGGCACCCTCGACCGGCAGCGGGTGGCGGCGGCCATGGCCGTGTTGCGGCCCCTATGTGTGATCTCCGGCGGTCCCGGCACCGGCAAGACCCGCACCGTCACCGCCTGTCTGGCGCTCCTGATCGACCAGGCCCGCGCCCGCGGCGAGACCCTGCGGATCGGACTCGCGGCACCCACCGGCAAGGCGGCGACCCGCTTGACGCAGTCCATCCGCCAGGCCAAGGCGGCGCTGCTGGGCGACGGCGCACTGGACGCGGGGAGCGCGGACGCCATCCCCGAGGCGGCGACGACCCTGCATCGGCTGCTCGGTACCAGGCCGGGCCGCGCCGCGCCGCGTCACGGGCCGGACAACCCGCTGCACCTGGACCTGCTGGTGGTGGACGAGGCGTCCATGCTCGACCTGCCGCTCGCCGCCCGGCTCCTGGCCGCCCTGCCCGCGGCCTGCCGCCTGATTCTGCTGGGTGATCGGGAGCAACTCGCCTCGGTCCAGGCCGGGGCGGTGCTGGCCGACCTCTGCGGGCGGGGGCGCGAGCCCGGGTGGTCCGCGACCTTGGCCGCGGCCCTGGCCGAGGTGGGTGCCACACCGACCGCGGGGAGCGTCGGCGCCGGGCACTTGGCCAACCCTGACCCGTGCTGCCACCCGGGTCTGGGCGACGCCATCGCCCTGCTGCGTCGCGGCTACCGGTTCCTGCCCGGCAGTGGAATCCATGCCGTCTCCGCCGCCATCCAGCGGGGCGATGGTGCCGGGGTTGTGGCGGCCTGCGCGGCCGACCACGCCGACGCCCGACGCCTGGACCTGGACGGCGCCGATCTCGCGGCCTTCATTGCCGGATTCGTGGTGCCCCGGCACCGCCTGGTGATGGCCGCCGCCGACCCGACCGCGGCCCTGGCCGCGCTCGGCCGCTATCGGGTCCTGTGCGCGGTGCATGACGGACCAGCGGGACTGCAAAGGCTCAATCGGATCGCCGAGCAGGCCTTGGCCGCCGCCGGTCTCATCCGGCCCACGGGCGGACTCTACGCCGGCCAACCGCTCCTGGTGACCGCCAACGACTATGACCTGCGGCTCTACAACGGCGATGTGGGGATACTGCTGCCGGACCCCGCGGCCGGGGGCGAACTGCGCGCCTGGTTCGAGACCGCGGAGGGCCTGCGGCGGCTCTCACCCCATCGCCTGCCGACGCTCGAGACGCTGTTCGCGATGACGGTGCACAAGAGCCAGGGGTCTGAATTCGATGAGGTGGTGTTGGTGCTGCCGCCCCATGACAGCCGGGTACTGACCCGGGAGTTGATCTACACTGGGGTGACGCGGGCGCGTCGCCAGGTGACCCTGGTGGCCGGTGCGCAACGTCTGGCGGCGGCGGTGCACCGGCAGGTGCAGCGCTCCTCCGGCCTGTATGACGCACTGTGGCCGACGGTGGACTGAGAGCGGGTTGCCGGTGGTTGTCGTTGTCGTTGTCGTTGTCGTTGTCGTTGTCGAGGTTATCGTAGCGCCCCGGATTCCCTACCTACGCCAAATTGCAGCGATTCTTCGATTGCGATTACGACCACGACAACGACGGCACGACCGCCGCGGATTGGGCCGGACGACGTTATGGGTCATCCGGCCCGCCGATGCCGATCCATCACTCCTTCGGGGTAATCCCTTCCACCGTGACCTCGACCCGACGGTTGGGTCCGTAGCACGCAATCAGGGCCTCCCTGGACTTGGCGGCGGCGCAGTCGGCCGGGGTCACCTTGAGCTGGGTCTTGCCGAAGCCTTGGGCCGTGATGCGATCACCGGCGACACCATCGGTGATCAGTTGCTGGCGCACGGTGTTGGCGCGGCGGTCCGACAGGGCCAGGTTGAACTCCTCCGAGCCGATCGGATCGGTGTGGCCGGCGACCCGGACACCGTCGTAGTTGGACTGATCCAGGTCGCGGGCGAAGTTGTTGATCGTGCTCACGCCGGTGGGCGAGAGGTCCGACCGGTTGAAGGCGAACAGGGTATCCGCGGACAGCTCCACGGTGCGGTTCACCTTGGTGACCGCGCGCGAACCCAACGGGATCACCACGCCGGCGGTCACAATCGTGTCGCCGAGGGTCTTGTTGTTGACCACCCGGTCGGTCACGTCGTTGTAGTCAAAGCCGGCATCGATCCGGTAGCGGGCGTCCATGCGGAACGAGATCCAGTCGGTGATCGGGACGATGAAGCCGGCGCCGACCTCGCCCATAAAGCTCCACTGGCTCTCGGAAATACAGAGCCCGTTATTGTAGTAGCCGTGGGCGCAGAGTTCGACCTTGTCCTGGATGGCACCGATGCCGGCCAGGAGGAAGGGCTGGAATTTGCCGCGGCTGAAGAAGAACAGCCCATCCACGCCGATGTCGAAGATCTTGTTCGTACCGTCGATCTTCGTAATGTTGTTGTCCGCGTGCGTGTAGTACCAACTGTTGGACAGGTCCGTGTAGGTCGCACGCAGTTCCAGGTTGAACCATTGGCTCAGCGGCTTGCCGACGGCCAGACCGCCGCCCCAGCCGTTGTTGACCTCGCGGTCGTTGTCGGCCCAGGTGTACATGGCGAAGGGCGCGATGTACCAGCGGTCGTCGAAGCCGGGCCCGGCGGCCTGGTAGTCGGCCTGGGCGATCGCGGTGAGGGGTGCGGCGAGAACGAGTGCCGACAGAGTGCTGATTGCTAAGGTTTTCATGGAAAATTACTCCCCCGAGGTGGGATGGGAAAAACACGATCGATGCGCAAATGCCGGGCGGCGATCTTCGGGTGCGGCCAGGCACGCAGTGCAAAATTAGCACATGTATCCTAATTGCACCGAAAAATTTTTCGTCGGCACCTGATTGCGCCGGTTCGGGCGCACGGCGGTCAAGCCTGTTGTAAGTACGCCTGATCCGGACAGCGCCGGGCCGGACCGGGCGCGCGCCTGCGTTACGGCGGCCGCTACACCCCTGCCGAACCCTAGTAAAGTACCCGAGAAACTTTTCGTAAGGCTATAATGTCGAGCAAGTTTGTCGAACAGATTTCCGGAAGGTGCTTATGGCTCAGGCGACGCGTAGCGGACAGTTGACCTTCAGCGACTATGTCGAGCGGGCGCTCCGTGAGGGGGCCATGTGGGCGCTGATGTGCGTCGCCCTCTACCTGGTGTTGTCGCTCGCCAGCTACAGCCCACAGGATGCCGGCTGGTCCTATGTCGGCGAGACGGACGGCGTGACCAATGCGGGCGGACGCACCGGGGCCTGGTTTGCCGATGCCGGTCTTTATCTCTTCGGCTATTTTGCCTATCTGCTGCCCCTGATGGTCGCCTTCAGCGCCTGGGTGGTGTTTCGCGGACGCGCAGACGACGAGCGGCCCCGCGCCTGGCTGTTGGCGCTGCGCTGGATCGGCTTCCTGCTCACCCTGGCGGCCGGCTGCGGCTTCGCCGCCATGCACTTGACGGCCCTGGGCGCCGACTTGGCCAACGGCCCCGGCGGCGGTCTCGGGCACGCGGTCAGCGGCCTGATGCAGGAGCGCTTCGGCCCCGGGACCGAGGTGTTGCTGGCCGGGGTCCTCCTGGTGGGCGTCACCCTGTTCTCCGGCGTTTCCTGGCTCACCATCCTGTATTGGCTGGGGGACGGTCTGTTGCAGGGTGCGCGTAACCTGGGGACCCTGAGCACCGGCGCCCTGTCGTCCCTTGGTCAGTCCCTGCGCCGGCGGCGGGGCGGCTCCCGCGGCGGCGAACTGCCCGCCGACCTCAACCTGATCGACCCCGCCGACCTGGCGCAGGAGCGCGCCGCGGCGGATGCGCGGGACGACTGGCCGGAGCCCGCGGCCGAGCCCTTGTCCGCGTCGACACCCGCGCACCATCTCGAACCCCAGTGCGACGCCCACTTCGACCCGGCGTCCGACCCCGGCACCGACCCCGCGCCCGCGCCGCAAGCATCCGATCACCTCATGACCCTCTCCGATCTGATGATGCACCAGCGGCCGGTCCCCAAGGATGCGCCCCGGGTCCAGGCGCTGCGCCGCCCTGTAGCGCCCCCCGTGGCCCCGCCAACGGCGCCGGCCTCGGACCCGGACCCGGCGCCCCTGCCGGACCCGCGCTTTGTGCCGAATGCGTTGCGCCTGGCGGATACGCAGGACCCGGCCGACGCGCGGGACGCGCTCGATGCCGAAACCGCGGCGCTCGCTCGCCCGCCGCTCTCCCTCCTGGACCCGGCGCGCAAGACCGGCAAGGGCTACTCGGACGCCCAGATCGAGGACCTGTCGCGCCTGGTGGAGGTGAAACTAAAGGACTTCGGCGTCGTCGCCGAGGTGGTGGCGGCCTATCCCGGGCCGGTGGTGACGCTGTTTGAGCTGCAACTGGCCCCCGGTACCAAGTCCAGCAAGATCTCCGGCCTGTCCAAGGACCTGGCCCGCGCCCTGTCCAAGATCAGCGTGCGGGTGGTGGAGGTGATCCCGGGCAAGTCGGTGATCGGCATCGAGATCCCCAACGAGGAGCGGGAGACCGTGTTCCTGAGCGAGATCCTGGGCGCCCCCGAGTACCAGGACGCCAAGTCGCCGCTGAGCCTGGCCTTGGGCAGCAATATCTCCGGTGAGCCGGTGGTGGTGGATCTCGCGAAGATGCCCCACGCCCTGATCGCGGGCACCACCGGCTCCGGCAAGTCGGTGGCCATCAACGCAATGATCCTGAGCCTGCTCTACAAGGACGGCCCGCGCGACGTGCGCCTGATCATGGTGGACCCCAAGATGCTGGAGCTCTCCATCTACGAGGGCATCCCCCACCTGCTGACCCCCGTCGTGACCGACATGAAGGAGGCGGCCAATGCCCTGCGCTGGTGTGTCGGGGAGATGGAGCGCCGCTATCGGCTGATGGCCGCGCTCGGGGTGCGCAACATCGGCGGCTACAACCGCAAGGTCGCGGAGGCCGAGGCCGCCGGGACCCCGCTGCGCGACCCCCTCCTGGCCGCGGCCTTCGCCGCCGAGCCGGGGGTCGAGGTGCCGACCATCGGTCACCTGCCCTACATCGTGGTCATCATCGACGAACTGGCGGACATGATGATGGTGGTGGGCAAGAAGGTGGAGGAACTCATCGCCCGCCTGGCCCAGAAGGCGCGCGCCTCCGGCATTCATCTGATGCTCGCCACCCAGCGGCCCTCGGTGGACGTCCTCACCGGGCTCATCAAGGCCAACATCCCCACCCGCATCTCCTTCCAGGTCAGTTCGCGCATCGACTCGCGCACGGTCCTGGATCAGATGGGCGCCGAGACCCTGCTCGGCCACGGCGACATGCTCTATCTGCCGCCCGGCGGCAACATACCGCAGCGGGTACACGGCGCCTTCGTGGACGACCACGAGGTCCACAACGTGGTGAACTTCCTCAAGGCCCAGGGCGGCCCGGACTATCTGGAGGACGTCCTGCGCGAGCCCCAGGAGGTCCTGCCGGGGATCGATCCGGAACCCCGCGGCGACGTGGAGGACACCGACCCACTGTTCGACGAGGCGGTACAGATCGTTGTGGAAGGGCGCCGCGCCTCCATCTCGGGGGTACAGCGCCGACTCAAGATCGGTTACAACCGCGCCGCGCGCATGATCGAGGAGATGGAGCGCATCGGCATCGTCGGCCCCGCGGAGACCAACGGCAACCGCGAGGTGCTGGCACCCCCACCCCGCGAGGAATGATCCCCATGCCCCAGACCCACCGCGGCGCCGCGCCCTCAGGCCGACGCCGGCGTCCTTTCACCCTCCTGCTGCTGGCCGGCCTCATCGGCCTTGGGCTCGGCCTGGACTCCGCCGCCGCCGACGGGCGGGCGCGCCTGGAGACCTTCCTGAAGGGCCTGACCAGCCTCCAGTCGAGCTTCGAGCAGACCACCTTCAATGCCGACCGCACCCGCGTGACGCAGGGGCGTGGCACCCTTTACCTGCAACGCCCGGGGCGCTTCCGCTGGGAGTACGACGCCCCGAACAAGCAGGTGATCATCGCCGACGGCAAGCGGGTCTATCTCCACGACCTGGATCTCGATCAGGTCTCCCACCAGAGCGAGGAGAAGGCCCTGCGCGGCACCCCGGCCCTGCTGCTGGCGAACGATGCCCCGATCGAGCGGGACTTCAATACCCGCCCGATCGAGAGCACCGACGGGCGCGACTGGGTGGAACTGACCCCCAAGGCCAAGGACACCGACATCGTGCGAATCGAACTGGGCTTCGGGTCCACGGGCCTGGAGAGCATGATCATGGAGGACAGCTTCGGGCAGGAGACGCGGCTGAACTTCGGCCAGACCAAGCGCAACCCGATCCTCGACCTTAGCCTGTTCAAGCTGGACGAGAAGGCCGGCGGCGACTTCCTGTCCTTCGACTGATGGGCGCCGACGCCAGCGAGACCCCGCTCGCGGACCGCATGCGCCCCGGCGGGCTCGACGGCTTTGCCGGCCAGGTGCACCTGCTCGCCCCCGGCAAGCCCCTGCGCCAGGCGATCGACACCGGCCGGCTGCACTCCATGATCTTCTGGGGCCCGCCCGGGACCGGCAAGACCACCCTGGCGCGGCTGGTGGCGGCGCGCTCCGGGGCCCATTTCATCAACCTCTCCGCGGTGCTCGCCGGGGTCAAGGACATCCGCGAGGCGGTGACCGAGGCGCGCGCCCGGCGCTCGGTCGAGGACCGCGCCACCGTGCTCTTCATCGACGAGGTGCACCGCTTCAACAAGGGCCAGCAGGACGCCTTCCTACCCCATGTCGAGGACGGCACCCTGACCTTCATCGGCGCCACCACCGAAAACCCCTCCTTCGAACTCAACAACGCGCTCCTCTCCCGCGCCCGGGTCTATGTCCTCAAGCCATTGAGCCTCGACGACCTCACTGCCGTCCTGCGGCGCGCCCTGGCCGATCCCGTCCACGGGCTCGGCGCCCGCGACCTGGCACTCTCCGCCGAGGGCGCCGGGTTGCTCGCCGAAGCCGCCGACGGCGACGCCCGCCGCGCGCTCAACCTGCTGGAACTGGCCGCCAACTTGAGCCCCGGCGGGGTGATCGGGGCCGAGACCGTAGCCGCGGTGATGGCCGGGGCCCTGCGCCGCTTCGACAAGGGCGGGGACCTCTTCCACGACCAGATCTCGGCCCTGCACAAGTCCATCCGCGGCTCGGCCCCGGACGCCGCGCTGTACTGGCTGGCGCGCATGATCGACGGCGGCTGCGACCCCCTCTATATCGCCCGCCGCCTGGTGCGCATGGCGAGCGAGGACATCGGCAACGCCGACCCCCGCGCCCTGGCCCTGGCGGTCGACGCCTGGGACACCCAGGAGCGTCTGGGCTCACCCGAGGGCGAACTGGCCCTCGCCCAGGCGGCCGTCTACCTGGCCTGCGCCGCCAAGAGCAACGCCGTCTATCTCGCCTGGAACGCCGCCCTGGCCGACGCCCGCCGCGGCGGCACCGCGCCAGTCCCGCCCCACCTGCGCAACGCCCCCACCCGCCTCATGAAGGCCCTGGGCCATGGCCGCGCCTACCGCTACGCCCACGACGAGCCGGGCGGCTATGCCGCCGGCGAACGCTACTTCCCCGAAGAACTGGGCGAGCGGCGCTACTACGAGCCCACCGACCGGGGATTGGAGATCCGTATCCGCGAAAAGCTGGAGCGCCTGCGCGCCCTGGACCAGGCAGCGCGCGACGCCGCGAAATAACGGGGCACCAGGTCCGGGAAAGCCCAAGCGCCCGCGGCACCCCGTAGGATGGGTAGAGCGCAGCGAAACCCATCATTTGCGCCCACCGACGGCGCCGATAAAGATCCGGCGTGGAGCCGGTCCCGGGCGACTACTTGCCCGGTGTCCAGCCGATGTCACGCAGGTGTCAGGCGCTCTGCGCCGCGAGCGCGACCTGACCGCTGCACGACCCACCCCCGGAGGCGCCATGACCGACTACGACTCCCCCTGGAAAAACGCACTCAAGCGCTACTTCCCCGACTTCCTCGCCTTCTTCTTTCCCGCCGCCCACGCCGGGATCGACTGGACGAAGGGCTACACGATGCTGGACAAGGAGTTGCAGAAGGCGGTCCGGGACGCGACCCTGGGCCGCCGCTGGGCCGACTCACTGGTGCGGGTCACCGCCCGGGATGGCAAGGAAGACTGGATTCTGGCCCATGTCGAGATCCAGGGCCAGAACCAACCGGATTTCCCGAAACGAATGTTTGTCTACAACTACCGGATCTACGATGTCCACGACCGCCCGGTGGTCAGCCTCACCGTGCTCGCCGACCCGTTTTCCGCTGGCTTCGGTGAGTTCGCCTATGAACGCTGGGGCTGCCGCATGGGCCTGCGCTATCCGGTCGTCAGCCTCGGCGCCTATCGGAAGGACTTGGCGGCCCTCGAGGCCTCGCCCAACCCCTTCGCGGTCATCACCCAGGCCCACCTCCAGGCCCAGGACACCGCCGACTCCGACACCGCGCGTTACCGGGCTAAACTGGCCCTGATCCGCAGCCTCTATCGGCGCGGATACCAACGCGCAGATATACTGGAACTGCTCCGGTTCATCGACTGGGTCCTGACCTTACCGGCCGGTCTGGAAGACCAGTTGTGGACCGAAATCCAGAATTTTGAGGAGGAAAGACGTATGCATTATCTTGCCAGCTTCGAGCGGGTCGCTCAAAAGGAGGGGATCGCGCAAGGTCGGCCCATGAGGTCCTGTTGCAGGGCGGCATGCTGCATCGCAAGTTCCAGGGGCAGTTTGCCTAATTTACCCTCATTACCAAGATGGAGTGTCATTGCGGAGGCAAAGCGATGGAAAAACGCACGCTGACCATCACGGTTTCGCCGGATTGGCGCGGTGCCCTGAGGGAGGCGGGGCGCCTGGCCAGCGCGGAGCACTACCAGGGCGAGACCCTGAATTTCGAGTCGCCGGGCACCTTTCTGGGTCGGCTTTCCGCGCGCCGATGGGCGCTGGTGCAGACACTGTTAGGGGCCGGAGAGATGCCGTTGCGGGAACTGGCACGACACCTGGGGCGCGACGTGAAGCGCGTCCATGAGGACATTGCGGTTCTGGCTGAATTGGGCTTGGTCGAGCGTTCGGATCGCGGCGGAGTACTGTGCCCTTTGGGGACATCCATGTGGATATGCATATCCGCGCAACCGCACGGGTAGCGTGACCAGGGAGCGCGAGCGTCCCGCCCGCGCGGAGTCCCGTAGGTTCCGCTGCGCGGACCCGGATCGGTAAGAGTCCCCAGACGTCGCAACCACCCGCGCGCGCCGAGCGGTCCGCGCAGCGGACCCTACGGGACTTCCCCTCGTTACCAAGCCCCGCTCGGTAACCAGGGCAACCCGCGACGCTGCGACAGCTTGCGAGGTCGGGTCGCGGCTGAAGCCGCTCCCACCGGGTCCTCGCCTGACGGCCCGGCGGCCCTCCCGTTCATGCCCCGGTTGCAGCCAACCCCGCGCGGGCGGGACGCCCGCGCTCCCGTAGCCACAAAAAAATCACCGGCGTGACGATCAGTATATGCACCAGGCTGGAGATCATGCCGCCGACGACCGGGGTCGCGAGCGGCTGCATGATCTCCACCCCGGTGCGCTGGAGCCAGAAGATCGGGGACAGGGCGGCGATGGTGGTGGCGACCGTCATGACCTTGGGGCGCAGCCGCAGCCGGGCGCCGGCCTTGACGGCAGCGATCAACTCAGGGCGGGTCAGTTCCCGCCCCAGGCGTGCGCCGGCCTCCTGCACCGATTCCTCCAGGTAGGTCACCATGATGATGCCGGTCTGGATGGCGGTGCCGAAGAGGGCGATATAACCGACCCAGACGGCGACGCTGAAGTTGAAGCCCAGGAAGGCCTGGAGCAGCACGCCGCCGGTGAGTGCGAAGGGCACCGCCAGGATCACATGCGCCGCCTCCCCGATGGAGCGGAAGGTCATCACCAGGGTCGCAAAGATGATGAGGATCACGGTGGGGAAGACATAGAGCAGCGTCTGGCGGGCGCGCAATTGCTGTTCGTATTGGCCCGAGTATTCGATGGTCATGCCGGGGGCCAGGGTGATCTCTTTGGCGATGCGCCCTTTGATGTCTTCGACGAAACTGCCCAGGTCCCGGTCGCGGACATTGGCCTGGACGAAGACCCTCAGCCGGCCATTCTCGCTCTGGATCTCGTTGGGGCCGACCACCCGCTTCACGTCGGCCACCTGACGCAACTGGACCCGGGCCCCGGCGGGGGTGGAGAGCGGAATCTCGCCGAGCCGGTCGATGTCACCGCGCTCCTCCTGCGCGAGCCGCACCTGGAGCGGCCAGCGCTCGCGGCCCTTGATGGTGGTGCCGACCGTCACCCCGCCGATCCCCGCCTCCACCTGACGGAAGACCTCGGCGACGCTGAGCCCATAGCGCCCGAGCAGGTCACGCCGCACCTCGATCTCCACATAGGGCTTGCCCTGCACCCGTGACGGGGCCACGCCCACCGCCCCCGGCACCCGCTGGATGACGCGCTCGATCGCGAAGGCCTGTTGCTGGAGCGCGTCGAGATCATCGCCGAAGACCTTGACCCCGACCTGGGCACGGATGCCGGTGCTGGTCATCAGGATGCGGTTCTCGATCGGCTGGAGGAAGCCGGGGACCGAGCCCGGCAGATCCATCAGGCGCGCCGAGAGGTCACTGACGATCGAGGCCTTGGTGGTCCCGGGCGGCCACTGGTCGCGCGGCTTGAGCGTGATGGTGGTCTCGATCATCTCGACCGGGGCCGGGTCGGTCGCGGTGGTGGCGCGCCCGAGCTTGCCGGCCGCCGCGGCGACCGCGGGATGGGCGCGGATCACCTGGTCCTGCCAGGCCATGATGCGCTTGCCCTCGGTGAGTGAGGTAGCGGGCAGCAGCACCGGCATGAAGAGCAGGGAGCCCTCCTCCAGGGTGGGCATGAACTCGCTGCCGAACCCCTGTGTATGACGCGCGACGGACTCCGGGAGCCGGTCGTTGACCGCCCGCGGCAGCCCGAGCGCAATGACGATGCAGACCGCCAGCAGGCCGGCGGCGAGCCCCAGCACCGACTTGCGGTGCCCCAGCGCCCAGTCGAGTACCGGCTCATAGAGGCGCAGCAGGCCCTTCATCAGCCAGTTCTCCGCCTCCGGTTTCAACGGACCGCGGACGAGCATGGTGCAGAAGACCGGCACCGCGGTCACCGCCAACAGCGTCGCCCCGAGCAGGGCGAAGGTCTTGGTATAGGCGAGCGGATGAAAGAGCTTGCCCTCCTGCCCGGTCAGCAGGAACACCGGCACGAAGGCGAGGATGATGATCATCATCGAATAGACCAGGGGTCGACCCACCTGGGTGGCGGCGGTGAGGGTCTGCGCGAAGACCTCGGCCGCATTGAGCCGGCGTTTGAGCGCCGCCTCGGCCCGCTCGCAGTGGCGAATGACGTTCTCGGTCATGACGATACCGGCATCCACCAGGACCCCGATGGAGATGGCGATGCCGGTCAGCGACATGATGTTGGCGGCGATGCCGAACTGGTCCATCAGGATGAAGGCGATCAGGATGGAGGCCGGCAGCGGCAGGGTGACGATCAGGATGCTGCGGAAATGCCACAGGAACAGGACATGCATCAGGATGACAAGCGCGATCTCCTCGGCCAAGGTCTCCTTCAGGGTCCCGATGGCGCGCCCGATCAGGTCGCTGCGATCATAGAAGGAGACCAGGGTGACGCCCGGGGGCAGGCCGGGGGCCAGGGCGGCGAGCCGGGCCTTGACGTCCTTAATGACCCGGTAGGCGTTCTCACCATAGCGCATCACCACGATGCCGCCGACCACCTCGCGCCCATCGACATCCAGTGCCCCGCGGCGGAAGTCACCGCCGATCCGGATGGTCGCCACATCGCGCAGATACAGCGGCGCGCCGTCGCGCGGCAGCACCGGGACCTGCTCCAGGTCCGCCACCCCCTGCACCAGGCCGACCCCGCGCACGATGAACTCGGCGCCGTTCTCCTCGATGGTCTTGCCGCCGACATTGAGGTTGCTCGCGGTCACCGCGTCCATCACCTCGCCCAGGGTGGCGCCGTATTGTTTGAGCTTGAGCGATGAGACCTCGATCTGATACTGGCGCACGAAGCCGCCGATGCTCGCGACCTCGGCCACCCCCGGCACGGCGGCCAGTTGATAGCGGATATAGGTGTCTTGCAGCGTGCGCAGCATTCCCAGGTCCTGGGTACCGGAGGCGTCCTTGAGGTAATACTGATAGACCCAGCCGAGCCCGGTGGCGTCCGGTCCGAGCCGCGCCGTCACGCCCTGGGGCAGCAGCTCGCCCAGTGAATTCAACCGCTCCAGCACCCGGGTGCGGGCAAAATAGGGGTCGATCTCGTCGGCGAAGATGACCGTGAGAAAGGAGAAGCCGAACATGGAACTGGCCCGCACCGTGCGGACCCCGGCGAGCCCCTGCAGGGAGACCGACAGTGGATAGGTGATCTGGTCCTCGACCTCCTGGGGCGAGCGGCCCGGCCAGTCGGCGTAGACGATGACCTGATTCTCCGACAGGTCGGGGAGGGCATCGATCGGCACCCGCCCGAGCGCCAGAACGCCCCAGGCGCACAGGGCGACCAGTGCGCCGATGACCAGGAAGCGGTGGTGCAGGGACCAGTGGATGATGCGGTTAATCATGAATGGCGCTGCTTCAAAGAAGAGGGTTTAGCCGCAAATGAACGCAAATGAACGCGAATAAGCCTCTCGGTAACGAGTCACGAACAAGTTAAACACAACACGATCGTTGTCGTTGTCGGAGAAGCGATGCTATTTGGCGTGCGAGAGCATCTGGGGCGTTACGATAACCTCGATTACGACCACGACCACGACAACGACAACGACAACGACGCGATAAGCATTCCCTATTTGCGTTCCTTTGCGTTCATTTGCGGCTAAATAGTCTTCGTCCTCTCACTTGACCTCGTCCCCACACCCGGGCATGGCCGACCCGAAGAAGGGATTGCGCAGTTGATGGGCGCGCGAGAGCCAGCGCGCGGTGCCCAGTACCGGGCTCATCGGGCACTGGTAGATCCAGATCGACTCGCGCTGCTGGACCTGCTCGGCGCGGGCCAGGTCCGCCACGGCCGTGCTGAAGGGCTCGAAGGCGCGGCGGGCGGCGTCGAGGTCGGGCGGGTCGGGCAGCTTGCCGGTGAAGGCGGCCAGGTCACCATGGGCGGCCGGGGCATAGCCCGCGAGATAAGCGGCGAGCGCCGCGCGCAGGGCGGGCAGGCCCTTGCGGTAGCCGGGCAGGTCGTCGGCCCCCAGCGCGGCGGCAGCGTCGGCGGCGGCGAAGACCAGGGTGCGCAACTGGGCGTAGGCGCCCTCGCTATGGGGTGGGGTGCCGGCGGGGACCTTGGCGGGCAGCACCGGCACCGGTCCGGCCGCCGCGACCTCGACCGCGGCATGGGCCAGTTGCGCCTGGGAGTCGAGGATCAGGGCGGCCTGGGTGACCACCCGCTCGCCGGCGCTGAGACCGCCCAGGACCTCGGCGTCGCTGTCGCCCACGCGGCCGAGCCGGACCTCGCGCGCCCGATAACCTTGACCGCCCTGATCGACATAGACGACCGCCCGCCCGCCGTGCTGGAGGACGGCGGCGCGCGGCACCAGCAGGGCCTCCGGCCCCGTGAGGGCGACCAGGGCCTGGGCGGTTTCGCGATGGTGCAAGCGCCGCTCGGCGTTTTCCAGGGTCACCCGCACCCGCGCCGTGCGCGTCTTCTCGTTGAGGCTGGGCTCGATGAAACTGATGGGGGCGCTCAGGACCCGGCCGGGCTGGGACGGGACCGACAGGTCCACCGTCTGCCCCAGGCGCAGCCAGGCCAGGTCCGGTTCATAGGCGTCGAAGACGAACCACATGCGGGAAAAGTCGCCGATCTCGAACAGCGGATCATTGGTCTTGACATACTGACCCTCGTAGACCGCGCGCGAGACGACGGTACCGGACATCGGGGCGCGGATATTGACCATCGCGGTGGGTTTCAGCGTGCCCTCCAGGATGCGGATCTCCTCCTCGGTCAGGCCCAGTTCCAGCAGGCGCTCGCGGGCCGCGGCGCGCTCGGACAGGGAGGTGGCGACGGCACCGGCCTTGACCCGCTCGACATACTGGCGCTGGGCCGTGAGCATCTCGGGGCTGAACACGGTCGCGAGCGGCGCCCCCGCCGCCACCTCGGCCCCCACATAATTGACCTGGAGCTTCTCGACCCGGCCCGGCACCCGGGCGGCCAGGATGCGATGACGGGTATCGTCGTCCTCGATAACACCGCTGACCCGCAGCGTGCGGGTCAGGGCCCCCCGCCTGACCTCGCTCACCGCCACCCCGGTCACCGCGGCCTGCGCGGCATTGAGCGTGACGAGGCCCGGGTCGAGCGCCGCCGCCGCGGCGCCGACGACCGCGACCAAATCCATGCCGCAGATGGTGCAGCGCTGCCCCGGCTTGTCCGACGTAATCCATGGGTGCATGGGGCACTGATAGACGAGCGCCGCGTGGTCGTGTGCCGCGGAGACCGGCACGGCGGCGGCGGCCGTGCCCACGGGGGGGCGACCGGGCAGGGCGGCAGCGGCGAGGAGGATACCGAGACTGAGAAGGGACGCGGACAGGGTTTTCATAGCGCAACCGGCGTACGGAAAAAGAAGGGGGGATGCGGTTCCAGGGCCGACAGTTGCCGTCGCGCCCACCAAGCCCCGCGCTGGTTCGCGGCAGTGTCGTAGTCGCGCGGGTGGGCGCGGCCGTGCTCACGAGTTTCCTTCATCAAGGATATGCCGTGACAGATTGTCACTCTACTTCGCCACCAAAGATCCCATTCCCCCAGGGCCATCCAGTGACCGACGATGCCCGTCGGAGATAAGCCCGGTTTCTCCGTTTACCAGATCTAGCCTAAACGGATCAGGGGTAATATCCGTCGCGGCCGGGAGGCCGCTCCGACGCCGTAGGAGCGGCCCCCGGCCGCGACGGGTTACCGTAAAGGCGCGTCGCCTGAGTTATGATCAAGGGCCCGAAGCGCGACCACCCGCGCGTCTTCTCGTTGAGGCTGGGCTCGATGAATCTTGCGTCTTCGACCCGCTTGCCTTTCGCGCAATGGCGGTTATCCTGTACTGTATCCCGGTGCGTCGGAGCACTGCCACGAATGAAAACCATTACCGTCACATGGTTCCGGCCGCGACCCTGACCGGTTCCGAAATTTTTTGACAGGATTAACAAGATTTACAAGATTGACAACGAATAACATCTTGTAATTCTTGTCAATCCCGTCTAAATGTCTTGGTTTCGCGCTCGCGGTTATGACCCTGACCCTGAATATTCCCGATCCCGTGCTAAGGCGTCTCCAATCGCTGTGTACCGACGTGCCGCGCGCGGTACTGGAAGGCTTCGCGGTCGAATCGTATCGGACCGGAACGCTCTCTCGAGCCGAAATTGGCGACCTGCTCGGACATACGTCGAGTTGGGATACGCAGGCATTCCTCGCTGAGCATCATGCCTGGCCCGCGCCGACCCTCGAAGAAGTGATCTCCGATATCGCGAGCCTGCACAATACTCGCCTGCCATGACGATCGTCTGCGACACCTCGGTACTTTGCTATCTGGCCTTGATCGACTGCGTTGCGGTCTTGCCCCGACGCTTCGGCACGGTGACGATCCCGCGCGAAGTTGCAGAACAGTGCGTAGCGCGTAGCGCGTAGGGTGGATGCCCGCAGGGCGATCCGCCATTACCCGAGCCGCTGGACGGGGGAACCGCTGCGCGTTCCGCGGGCTGCTTTGCCGCCGAGCGCCGCCGTCAGCCGGTCCATGGCCGCATCAAACGCATTATTTACCATAGGCGACAGTCCGCCCCGCAATTCCATGCGGTCAAGATGCATCGAAAAATAAAAACACGATGTTGTGGGGTCCGCATCGCGCGCCACGCATTCCCGAAGAAGGTCCGGAAGACTGCAGTCTGTCACCGCGACATTGGCGACAACACGCTCAAAATCACTAATGGAAATAATGTAAATATGTTCCAGCGGTAGGAGGGTCTGAGCCTCTTCGCTGGGATAGTCGAGCGCTCCTTGCGGCAACATCGCGGCAAAGTTCGGGCCGCGACTTGCGCTTATTTCTTTGTTGGTGACTACGATGAGATAGTCACGCGGCGCGTGCCTCGCCGAAGTCGGGGCGCGGTCACTGCTGCGCATCCCGAGCGATGCCTCCCGGGCTTGGTTGATCGCCTTGCGTATGCCCCCCGTTCCATGAGCAAATATTCTGCTGTGGCCTACGGACATTACCGATTCCGCGAACAGACCCGCTTTAGACTCCAGAAACACGTTACAGTCTTTGAAAGAGAGCATGCCGTCGGGAACTCTTGAATCGCTTCCTAATATGTGCCTGAGGTCGGTTTCCCCGTAGAAGTCAGATGGAATCCGCCGCGCCTCGGTAACCACATGCTTCTCGAAAACCTTGCTGAAGGTATCCATGTAAGCGTTGCCATTTTCACTGAGCACGGAATGTACAATTCCTTCCATACCGCGGGCGAAAACCTGCGGATCCCAGGATCGAAGCGTCCGACCCTCGCGAAAAAACGGATAACGCCGCAACGGGGTGAACTCAAATAGCTCTGAAACGAGCTTCTCCTTCTTGTCTTGACCCGGAAGGAGTCTAACGAATCGGGCAAGTTCCGATTCGTCACGGGAAACCAACGTGATGAATGAATCGATTACCTTATTGGAGTACATTGCTCGAAGAGGAGAAAACCAGGCAGCATCGAAATAGAGCCGGCCCTCGCTAATAGGTCCGTAGGCTGCAATGGCAAGATCCATGAACTCCTGCACATTCAAGCCCGTTCGCTGCTCAAACATTGCCGTCAACGGATGTTTCTTCCCAAGCGTGTCCAGAAGGGCTGCGTCGCGCACGAACCCTGCACCGAGGGGCGCACGAAAATGGACTTGGGGATTAAGAAGCCGACGAGCAAACAAAGTCCCTGGCAGGGTGTCTCTGATTCCTTCAATAGATCCATCTCCCAAGTTCCAGAGCTTGTCCCGCAATTCATCAAATTGAGGGCCGTCGATTCTTGGTCCGCCGACTCTGTCAAAATAGTCGTCCTGAAATACCCACTTGATCATCAAAAGAGTAATCCATGGAGCGCGCATCGTGTGCTGCAAAGCATTGGCAGCGGGCAGTTGCAACGTATCTAGCGCCATGTGAAGTATTGATCTTCTGGTATATCTTCGCGCTCTATTCCGCCATGTCTTGTATAAGTCGTTGAAGCTCATAATACCTCGGGATACCCGGGACAGACCACGGGGATTAAAGCCAGCGATTACCCAGCACGGACTCGCACTCACGAGACTACGCGACATTGCCAAGCCGCACCGACCCTTTATTCCCGTCCCAGGTTTCTGCCTTTCAGCCCCTTGTGGCCCGACTACCCCGGCTAGCCGCTATATCCGGTTGCTTCAAGGTGCTCCTCGGCCGCACGACCAAGACGTTCTCGAATCAACGTGAAGAACGCCAGCCGCCGCCCTTGCGAATCCGGATCGAGGCACTGTGCCGCCAGCCGCCTGATCCCGGCGCGCCCCGCTTCCAAGTTACCGGTCTCCCGAAGCCTCTGCTTCTGTTCCTCCAGCTCGAGGTAAACAGCAAAACGGGCTTCCGCAAGTCGACGGCAATTCAGATTCAGCTCTGCGATCGTGCGCTCGGCGAGTCCGAGATCGATACCCGCCTCGTTGCATCCGGCTTCGTCCACCTCGATACTGGCGCGCCTCTCTTGTTCCCTGAAACGATATCGGAACTGCAATGTTTCACAACCCAAGCTCCCCTTCCCAACGACGATTCGCGACCAGCATTCGTGCCCTGATCAGGGTCGGTTCGGCCGTGCCCCTTTCATCCTCCAGGCGCGCCAGTAGGACCTCGGCAGCACCGAGATCGTCGCCGTCGATCTGAGCGTATAGCTGGGCCACATCCTGCGCGAACGCGTTCTCCGGCGGCGTGGTGTCCGTATCCATGACCTGGCGCTGAACACGGTCGCTTGCGGTCCCGTAGGTCTCAACGGAGGGGACGAAGATTTGCTGGCCCCGCAGGATACGAATCTGGCGGGCGTGCAGGGTCGAGAGCACCAGTGGGCTATGGGTCGCGACGACGATCTGCGTATCCGGGAATACCTTTCGCAGATGGGGAATCACCGTCTGTTGCCATCTTGGGTGCATGTTCAGTTCGATCTCGTCGATCAGCAGAATGCCTGGCGCTTCCAGGGGGTTGTCCCAGCCCGAGTAGGTCAATGCCAGCCGGCGCGCGAAATCGATGGTCAGGGCCATCAGGTTTCGTTGCCCGGCGCTGAGCTGCGAGAAGTCCAGTACCATGGACAGGCCATTCGCGTCCTTCTGAACGGCTTTCATCCGTGGGGGGTCATCGTCCGCGTAGACCCGTTCGATGCCGCCGAGCATCTTGCCGACAGCATCACGAACGGCTCGGAGGACCGGGTCTTGCCAAGAGAAATCATCGCTCCTTTTGGGGTCGCGCAGTTCTTTGTTTTCCCGCACATAGAACCAGCGCTGTGCCTCCGAAAAGCTCGCGGCGGCATCTAGCGCCATATGCCGTGCGGAATCCGGGTCGCTGGACCTTCCGTTAACCTCGCCTGAAGACTTGAGGATTTGCGCATCGCGGGTATCGCGATAATAGGCGAGCGCAGGTGTGGCGATATGTCTCGTATCGCTGGCGGATACTCCCGGGCAATAGAGACCTTGGTTCGCTACGTCGAGACCCTCCGGAGCCACCCAGCGTTGGGAAAAGCGGCTAGCGTTAAGGGACCGGATGACTCCGGCTTCCTGCTGCCACTTCAGAACGAGAGGCGGCTCGGCTGAGCCCTGCTGGTAACGGGCCTCGGTGCTTAAGGTCAAGACCTGTTCGCCGTCGCGGTCCGCCCGCCCCGGGGCGTTGAGGCGAATGTCCGCCGGCATAATTGCCGTGCCCGTAAAATGCCGGTAGAAGGTGGGAAAGTCCAAGGTCGCGGCGTTCGGCTGCCGACGCGCTATATCCTGGAACAGAGGCAACGAGGACAGTGCAATGGCGTCCAACAATGCCGTCTTGCCGGCGCCGTTGACCCCGATCACCGCGGTGACGTCGTCTTCCAGTGACACGCGCAGGTGCTCGAAGCAGCGGAAGTTCTCAATCTCGACCTGTGTGAGCTTCATAAGTTCGGGCTCCGCCCGGCGGGGTCGCTCGGGCCTCGCGTTTGCGACCGCGCTTGCGCGTCCGGCCAAACGCTCGATTTCAGTTCGGAAGTTCCGGGAAAGTCCGGGGACAGTGCCGCGTCGGGTCAGGGCACGCGCCAACCCATGAAGTCTAGACGATCGGCCTGGCGGCGTGCGCCTGGCGCGACCTGCCCGATGCCCTCCGACGGGGCCGCGTCGGGTTACGGAGCGCGCCAACCCATTAGAGCCCAAGAACTCGCCCTTGCCGCGCGCTCCTAACCCGCCCTCCCCGGTGTTCTCGAGCGGCGCAGGAGCGGCCCCCCCGCCGCGACGGGTTACCGCAAGGGCGCCCGGCCTGAGTTATGATAAAAATCCCCAGGCGCTACGCAACCGATCGATTACCGGGAGCAGGCGGCAGGCTCGCCCTAAGGAAATTGGAACCGCCGGCCCTGTTCCCCAACTGATGAAAAAGCAAAGACGATGACCGGCAAGACGGTGGCCCAGCGGACCTACCTGCATGTGAGCGGCCTGGACGCGGCGCCGCCCGCGCTGACGGCGGCGGTGGCGGCGGCCGAGGAACTGGCCGGCGTGCGCCGGGGGGAGGCATTCAACGTCGTGCGCTTCGACCCGGCGGGGGCCCAGGTGGCACTGCTCCAGTACCCGGGTTTCTTCGAGGACCCCTTTCCGGCCCTGGACGCGAGTTGGCGGGTGGAACTGGCGTCCGGGGAGGTCGGCTACCGGACCTACGCACAGTCGCACAACCCGCCCATCCTGCACCGCAAGGAGCTGCTGCTGGCCGCGGATGACCCGCGCCGGGCGCCCTTCGCGGCCCTGACCCAGGCGTGCGAGTCCGTCGGGCTCTTCGATGAGCCGACCCGCATCGGCTATCGGCGCCAATGGCTGGACCTGGTGCACGCGCGCGGCTACCGCATCGCGGGTCAGGCCCTGGTCCCCCTGGGCAACGAGGAGGCCGACGAGGAGGACGCGGCACCGACCCCCGACGCGGCCCAAGCCCCCGCCGGCCCCGCGGCCCAGTGGCAGGCCGCCCGCCAACTCACCGCCCTGGTGCGCTACGGTCTCTCCGCGCCGGTGCAGACACTGGCCCGGCATGGGCTGCTTCAGGGACGCGAGGGCGGCGACCTGACCCTTTTCGACTACGGCTGCGGACGCGGCGACGATGTGCGCGGACTCCTCGAACTGGGCCTCCCGGCCGCCGGCTGGGACCCCTTCTACGCCCCGCAGAACCCGCTTCACCCGGCGCCCATCGTCAATCTGGGCTTCGTGATCAACGTGATCGAGGACCGGGATGAGCGCCTGGCGGCACTCACCCGCGCCTGGTCCCTGGCGCAGACCCTGCTGGTGGTCTCGGTGATGCTCGCCAATCAGGGCGCCCCGCGGGGGACTGACTTCAACGACGGGGTCCTGACCCGGCGCGGGACCTTCCAGCGCTATTTCACCCAGGGCGAGATCCGCGCCTATGTGTCCGAGGCCCTGGACGAGGAGCCGATCGCGGTAGCCCCGGGGGTGCTCTACGTGTTCCGGGACAAGGAGGCCGAGCAGCGCTTTCTGGCGGAGCGCTACCGCAGTCGCCGTCCGGCCCTGGTCCCGCGCCCAGCCAGCCCCCGGGCGCGGGCGACCCGCGAGCGCGCACCGCGTCAACATCAGGGGCACGCCGCGCCGTGCGACGACGCCTACCGCGAGCCGCTGGCGCGTCTCTGGGGGCACTGGCTCGCCCTGGCCCGCCCGCCGGAGCCCGACGAGGTCGCCGCGGACCTGCCCGCACTCACCGCGGGCTTCGGCACCCTCGCCCGGGCCCTGCGCTTTCTGCGCGAACAACAGGACCCGCGGGTCCTGGCCGAGGCCGAAGCGGCGCGGCGCGCCGACCTGCTGGTCTACCTGGCGCTCGACCTGTTCGAGCGGCGCCGACCCTACAGGCAACTGGAGCCCGGGCTGCAACGCACCCTCAAGGCCCTGTTCGGTGACTACACCAGGGCCCAGGCCCAAGCGCGGGAGCTACTCTTCAGCATCCGCGACACCCAGGCGATCGCCGACGCCTGCCGGGAGGCGGCGCAACGCGGCCTGGGCTGGCTCATACCCGGCAAGTCGCTGCAACTGCATTCGAGCCTGGTCGAGCAGTTGCCGCCGCTGTTGCGGGTCTATGTGGGCGCGGCCGCCAGCCTCTATGGCGACTATCGGGAGCTGGACCTGATCAAGGTCCACATCGGCTCCGGCAAGCTGAGCCTCATGCGCTATGACGATTTCCTGGGGCAGCCCCTGCCCCGGCTGCAGGAGCGCGTGAAGGTCCGGCTGCGCGATCAGGACTACGACTGCTTCCTGTACGGCGAGCCCTTCACCCCGCCCTGGCTGTTCCGCAAGTCCCGCTACATCAACGAGGAGTTCCCGAACTACCCGGAGCAGCTCGCCTTCGAGCAGGCCCTGGAGAACCTGGGGCTCTTCGACCTGTCCGGCTACGGCCCGGCCGCGGAGGTCTTCAGCCAGACCATGGCGCGGCACCGCTGGGTGATCGACGGCTTTCGCCTGTGCCGGCCGGACACCTGCCCGGACCTGGACGACCCCTGCGGGCGTTTCCTCACCTTCCGGCAACTGATCGAATGCGGCGAGACCCAGGGACGCACCGGGCTGCCCAACCACCCCCGCCAACTTGCAAGCTGGAACGCCCTGCAAGACCTGGCCGAGCGGGTCCTGGACCCTGTCATCGACTGGTTCGGGATGATCCGTCTGACCTACGGCTTCTGTTCTCCGGAGTTGGCGCGCGCGATCCCCGGGCGTATCGACCCCCGGCTGGACCAGCACGCCGCGCACGAGGTCAACCGCCTGGGCAACCCCGTGTGTTCGCGCCAAGGGGCGGCGGCGGACTTCATCGTGGAGCATGAGGACATGGCCGAGGTCGCCCGCTGGGTGGCGGAGAACACCCCCTTCGACCGGCTCTATTTCTACGGCCCGCAACTGCCGGTCCATGTCAGTTACGGCCCGGACCACAGCCGCCAGGTGGTGCGGATGGTCCCGACGGCGGGCGGGCGGCTGGTGCCGCGGGTGATCGCCGCCGCCGCGCTTTGAGCCCTGGAGGCGACCGGCACGCCCGACTGTAACTGACTGTCAGAATACTTTACACTTTTACTTTGTTATTTCAGGTACCCTACGCTATCGTCCTGATTAGTAGAATTATTTTTTTTTGGCGAATTTATTGCTTCATTGCATAGTGAGCGACGTTCATCCGACGTCGAGCCACCAATTCGGCGCGCGACAGGTACGCCGATGCCCTGACAACCTTCGCGCCAGAGGTCTCACTATGCGCAACTTCAAGTCTTCCGCGTTCTTGACGAGCGGCCTGGTCCTGGGCCTGCTGACGGGGCCGGCCGCGGCCACGGTGATCACCAGCACCTACGTCGGGACCTTCTCCAGCAACTTCGCAATCGCGAACGACCCCTCGGGCGTGACACGCGGGGGCAAGTACGTCGTCAAGAGTTCCTTCGACACCAGCACGCTGCAACTCGTCACCGCGGCGACCGGCCAGATCGGCATCAACCAAAACACCTTTGTGGCGCCGCTCAACCAGGTGCCGGGTGGGTCCGGCGCGACCAATACCTATCAACTCTTCCTGCCGACCCAGGGCTACGGCACCCTGACCCAGACCGGACTCGACCACTTCGTCATCAATGGGAGCACCGCCCAGACCGCCCAGATCCAGTTCTTCAACACCTGCACCGACGCGGCCACCTGTGCCGCCCAGTTCCGCGGCTTCGAGTTCGAGAGCAACTTCCTGCGCACCAACAGTGGGACGACCCCGGCCGCCACTGATTTGGTGTTCGAGCAGTACACCGCGGACTCCAGCCTCAGCGGCACCGCGGTGACCAGCCATCAGGTCAACTTGTTGAATCAGTCGCTGGCCACGGTGGTAACGAACGCCGGCACCCTGGACGTGCGCAGTCAGAGCAACCAGCCCGCCGGCGGCCTGGTCAATCCCGGGGTCTTCTTCGCCCCGGCGAACCCCGTCGTCGCCAACGCGGGCGGCACGGCGCTGGTCTACAGCGCCAGCCAGTTGAGCGTCACCACCAACGGCGGCACCGCGCTCGTGACCGACACGGTGCAGCCCATCGTCGCCGGCCAGGTGCGCACCGCGCCCAGCAGCCTCGACGCCCTGACGCGCCAGGCGGACAACGACCTGGGCGCCGGGCGCACGGACCGGGAGGACTTCCTGAGCTATGTCTGGACGGTGAACGGCAGCCAACTGGCCGGCAACCTGAGCGGGACCCGCCTCAACCGTACCGTCGTCGGGGCCGCTGGGGCACCCTCCGCCTTCGCCAATAGCGGCACGCGCACGGTGGACGACGTCAACCGCACGGTGGCGATCGAGGACTCGGGCCTGCTGACGACGGTGGACACCAAGACCTTCGGGCTCACGGTCACCGAGGCCATGACGGGACTCACCGATGCGGACTCGGTGACCGTCAGGTACCTCAACGCCCTGCCCAGCATCGCGACCGCGAAGGCGACGGCCCAGGTCAATGATCTGCTGTTCCAACTCGCCTTCGCCGACCCCGATCTGGCGGTCAACAACCTGATCCCGAACTTCGAGCAGCTGACCGTGAAAATACTGGTGGGCCTGACGGACTTCACCGGCTTCTTCGGCAACCTGATTCAGAATGGCAGTCAGCTCGTCGATGCCGCGACCCTGTTCAACACCTTCGGCGCCGGCACTCATACCTTCGATGTCCGGGTCTCGGATCGGGCGATCCTGGCCAGCGGCGGAACCCTCGCACCAAGGGCCAGCGACTTCCAGTTCAGCGTCGAAGGCTTTGAACTGACCCAGACCCCGGAGCCGGCGAGTCTGGCGCTGTTCGCCATCGGGACCGTCGCGCTGGTGGGGCTCTCACGGCGGCGGCGCAGTACCCAGCGTCCCGCCGGAATCAGTTTCCATTGACCCGCGCGCCGACCGCGCACGACGACCCGCCAGGCCCGTCCAGCGGCGGGTACCCGACACGACACTGAACTGGAGGCCCCCGATGTCAGACCCCTTTATCGCGGAAGTGAAGCTCTTCAGCTTCGACTTCGCCCCGCGCGGCTGGGCGACCTGTGATGGGCAAGTGTTGCCCATCGCCCAGCACCAGGCACTGTTCGCCGTCCTCGGCACCACCTACGGCGGCAACGGGTCCCAGACCTTCGCCCTGCCGGACCTGCGCGGGCGCACCCCCATTCATGTGGGGACCAGTCAGGGCGGATCGAACCATCCGCTCGGGCAAGCGGCCGGTAAAGAGAACGATACGCTGACACTCGCGCAGCTGCCCGCCCACGGGCATGGCGGCCAAGGGACCAGCGCCACCCCGGGCGACACCACCCAGACGAACACCCTGCTGTGCGCGGTCGAGGGCGGGCGGCGCCCCATCACCCCCTATGGACCGGCGAGCGGCCTCACACCGCTGCACCCCGACTCGATCGCGAACGCCGGGGCCAATCAGGGGCACACCACCATGCAGCCCTTCCTGACCGTCAATTTCTGCATTGCGCTTACTGGGGTCTTCCCCGTGCGCGACTGATCCCTTCCCCGCCTTTTGGAGGAGCTTGATCCATGTCCGATTCCTACATTGGCGAGATCCGTCTGTTCGCAGGCAACTTCGCCCCCGAGGGCTGGGCCTTCTGCGATGGGCAGTTGCTGTCCATCGCCGAATCTGAAGCCCTGTTCGCCCTGATCGGCACCACCTACGGCGGCGACGGGCAGAGCACCTTCGCCCTGCCGGACCTGCGCGGGCGCCTGCCCATTCACCAGGGCGCCGGCCCCGGGCTGTCGCCGCGCACGCTCGGGGAGCTCGGCGGCGCCGAGGGCGTGGTCCTGACCGCGGCCCAGTTGCCCGCCCATCGGCATACGCTGTTCGCTTCCACGAGCCCGGCCGCGTCGACCAGCCCGTCCGGCAACGTCACGGCGACCGCGAGCGGCACCAACATCTACGGGGCGGGGGCGCCCAGCATACCCATGAGCGGACAAGCGACGACCCAGGCCGGCGGTTCCCTGCCGCATCAGAATCTCATGCCCTACCTGTGCCTGAACTTCATCATTTCCCTGTTCGGGGTCTTCCCGCCGCGCACCTGAGGAGCCGCCCATGTCCGATCCATTCATCGCTGAAATCCGCATCTTCGCGGGCAACTTCGCCCCCCGCGGCTGGGCCCTGTGCAACGGCCAGATCCTGCCGATCGCCCCGAATACGGCCCTGTTCTCGCTCCTGGGCACCACCTACGGGGGCGACGGACGCACCAACTTCGCGCTGCCGAACCTGCAGGGCCGCGCCCCCATGCACCCGGGCACCGGTCCCGGCCTCACGGCACGGGACCTGGGTGAAACGGGCGGGGTCGAGACCGTGACCCTGACGGCCGCCGAACTGGCCGGGCACGCCCACGCGATGCAGGGGGTACCGAGCGCCAACCAGGCCAACCCGGACAGCGGCCATGGCCTGGGGAATGCCCCCATGTACCAGACCCCGGGCGCCCTGGTGCCGCTGGCGGCGCCGGCCGTCGGCCAGACCGGCAGCGGCACCCCCAGTCCCCACAACAACATGCAGCCAAACCTTGCGATGAATTTCATCATCGCCCTCACCGGGATCTTCCCGCCGCGCTCCTGAGCATGAGCTCGGTACCCCCTGTCACCCGGCGCCCGGCGACGGCCGCGGATCTCGCGTTCCTGTACCAGGTCTATGCCGATTCCCGGGCGCCGGAGATGGCCCTGGTCGCCGCCTGGGACGAGGCGCAGAAGGCGGCCTTCCTGCGTTCCCAGTTCGAGGCCCAGCACACCCATTACCACCAGCACTATCCGGACGCGCACTTCGACCTGATCCTGCGCGACGGGCAGCCGATCGGGCGCCTCTACACTTGCCGCCTCCCCGGGGAACTGCGGCTGATGGACATCGCGCTGCTCGCCGCGGCGCGCGGCCAGGGTATCGGCACCGCCCTGCTCGCGGACCTGGTGCGCGCGGCGGACCAGTCGGCGCTGCCGGTGACCCTCTACGTGGAGGGGCACAATCCCGCCCGGCGGCTCTATGAGCGCCTCGGATTCGTGGCCGCGGGCGAGGCCATCCCCTACGAGTTCATGCGCCGACTGCCTCAGGTGAAGACGGCCTCATAGCGCATCCCTTGCCCGTCCGGCCCAACTGGGACGAGAAACAGTTCCAGGCGGCCAAGGCTCTCGTGGTCAATGACATAGGTCCGCTGCGGCAGAACGGGCAGCGCCGGACCGCGGAAGAGGACGCAGAAGGGCTGCCGTCGGTGCGGCCCCGCGGCACCTGAGCCGTATTCTGTCACCTCGATGAGCACGAGCGGGATCGCCCGGACCTCGTCCGGGACACCCGGATCGAGGGTAAAGGTCTGGTTCAGACAGCGTGCGAACTCGGTATGGTTCAGCGATCTGAGGTCTTGCATCAGGCCACCTCGTCGATGTTCAGATAGGCGATCAGCAGGTCTTTCAACAGGTACAAGGTCCAGGACCGTGCCGAATGCCGGGTGCGCTGCAGCACGACGTTTGCGTATTAGAGCAGAGTTGCAGCACCGTCGGCCGGAATGACCAGCGAGGCCGCACGTCGCGCCGACCTGCTGGTCTACCTGGCGCTCCACCTGTTCGAGCGGAGCCGCCCCTACAAGCACCTGGAGCCCGGACTGCAACCAGGGTGCAGGATACCCAAGGCGGGCAGTCGGGAAAAGGGCGTCGATCCGCGCCGCGGTGCGGCCCGACGCCGGTCGGGGCAGCAAGGCGCGCGGCCTCCGCCAGGCTCAGGAGTATCCCCGCGGCACTGCGGCGGGGTGCAAGCCCCGCGAAACCTAGCAGGCGCCCGCGGACAGCGGCACTGCCATTGAGTTACGCCTCACGTCCGGTCCGGCCTGGGAGCGCCGCACCCCAGTGCGGCGCGATCTCGCAGCCAACCCCGGCGGTGCGGCTTGAGCGGAGACCGCGCCGCACTAGGCGGCGCTCCCAGTAGCCGTTGCGGCTTGACCAAATGGCAGAGCGCAGCGAAACCCGTCATGCGCCCAACGGGCAGGGTGGATAATGCGCGCGGCGCGGCGCACCTATCGCGAACCACGGCCTTGACCACCGTCTCGGCCATGCGCCAAACAGCGAGTTCATTGGTTCGCACAGCGGACCCGACGGGGCAGCTCCCGTAGGGTCCGCTGTGCGGACCGCGCGCCGCTCGCCTTGACGATGAGCAAGACCCGCGCCGCCTACTGCGCCTCGCGCCCCTGTCGCCTGGGTGCGTCGAGCCAATCATAGATGCGCCGGGCGGCCCCGCGGACCTCCGGATTGACATCCTTCAACCGGGCCTCGCCGTGCAGGTAGGCGTCGAAGGCGACTTGCAGGGGCCAGTGGGTGCCGGCGATGCCGAGGTCGGTCAGTGCCCTGAGCAGGCGGTCTCCGTGGCCCCGCCGTGCGGTTTGGCGCAGGAAAAGCAGAACCCGCCCGCGGTAAATCAGAAACTCGCCCATTTGGTCGCTGGAAAGGGCTGCCGCGAATGACTCAACGGCAGCACCGAAATTGTCCTTGACGATAGCTCGAATACCCCGCAACAGATCCGCCCCGCGTTCCGAGCGCCTCGCGACTATCTCCTCGAATGCCGTGTCCGCTTCGTCATGGTGCCCGGGTTGGATCAGACTTGCCGCGCATACGCAGCAGGGTCAATAGCTCATCCAAGACGTAATCGGTTGTGAGGAGCGGCGCCTCATTGCCGGCCAGCCAGGCCCGCGCGGCCGAGTGATCCGCGTCCTTGGGCACAAAGGCGGCGAACCAGGCGCCGGTGTCGACAAAGATCACGGCCGCCGACCGTAGAGCAGGGCGTCGTGGTCACGGTTGGAGAGGCCATCGTCCGCGCCCTCACTGGGCAGGGCATCCAGTTCCTGCAGCAAGCCGTCCAGTTGCGCCTTGCGCTCGGCGGTTGTGGCCGCGCTCCGGTCCCGCTGAAGGCCGCGGGTCAGGACCTCGATGAGGTAGAGCTTCTCGCGGCGGTCCAGGCCATCGATGACCCGTTCAATCTCGGCGGTTTGTGGTTGCATGGGTGATCTCCCGATGGTGACTGGAGGGAGTCTAGCCGATGGCGAACCGCCCGCGGAGGCCGGCCGCGACCACGAACTGACCTCTCCCGGGGCACCGTCGCCGCGGGATGCCGCCCCCACACTTCAGGTCGGGCGGCGCGGGCCCCAGCGCACGCCGTACTCGCGCTCCATGCGGGCCGCGGTCGCGGCACTCAGGACACCATAGAGTCGCTCCATGACCGCACCCTCGGGGCTGCCCGCCAGGTCGTCGAGGCCCGGTTCCGATTTGCGGGTCAGGGCGTGCCGGACGCGGGCGACCAGGGAATGGGGCAGCAGACGCTGGGCCAAACCGGCGATGCCGGTGCGCCGTAGCAGCCGTGAAACGCCGGTCTCGAGGCGATGGTCCCCGACGTTGAACTCGTCCGACCCCCCGGCGACCGGCTCGGGGGCGAGACCCAGGTAGGCGAAGCAGCGCCCTAGCACCAGCCCCTGGTCAGAACGTAGGGATTCTTGGGGGATAACCAGCAGGGACTCGCCGAACTCGCGGGCATAGACCTCGACCAGGGGGTCGTAGAAGCCGCAGGCGATCAGGCTGATGGAGCCCCGATCGGGCGGGCGGTCCGGTCCCAGCCAGTCGCGACTGGACTGCATGCGCTCGACCAGATCATCGTCAGCGGCGGCGCCGACGGCAATAGCCAAGGCTTTGAGGTTGTCACGCACCTCCTCGCTCAGGCGCAGGCGCGCCCAGCCCTCGGCACGGCGCATCCGCCAGTCGGAGACCAGACGCTTCACCGGGTCGCGCACCATCAGGAAGACCTTGAGCCCCGGGTTGGCCTCCTTCAACCGGCGCGCCGTACCCGCGATGACCGCGGGGTGGCAGTAGCTGGTGCTGGCGTCGATCACCAGGCGCCCGCGGCGGCGGGCGGCGGCGATGGCGGCCCCGTAGTCCGCGGCGTTCAGACCATTGGCACGGGCGCGCGCCGGGATGTCCGGGTCCAGCCCCCAGGAGAAGCGATGGGGCTCCTTGGGCTCCATCAGCGAGACCTGGCGGTGCCCGGAGAGCAGGGTGGCGAGCGCCGTGGTGCCGGCCTTAGGGAAGCCGGCGATCACGATATCGGGATATTCGTCCGCAAGGCAGTGATCAACCATCGGCGTTCACCAGGTCAGACACGGGGGAATAAGAAATGGACAGGATTAACAGGATTTCGCAGGATTAACAGGATTTTAGACAGGCTGAAAAGCGACTTCATTATCCTGTTAATCCTGAAAAATTCTGTTAATCCTGTCGAATTTTCATCAGGCCGACACGACCCTCGATCCCCAGCGGACCTCACCCGCCGGAGAGCGCCAGGATGGCATCCCGATTGGTCCAAGAGCTGGCCAGGTTGGCGGCGCGCAGCCCCGGCAGCCAGCGGTACTCCAGGTGTTCGGCGGGATTGAGCCGGATGATGCGCCGCGTCTCCAGCACCAGGGCGAACCAGTATTCACGGTTGAAGCGCACATTGGGGGCGTAACGCTCGCGCCAGGCGCGCATGATCGGGAAGAGGACCGAGCGGCGCAGGTCGACCAGGGCGGAGCCGGCCCAGAGGCCGGTCTCCTCGCGGATCTCGCGCAGCGCCGCCAGGCGCGGGCTCTCCCCCGGGCCGAGACTGCCGGTGACCGATTGCCAAAACTGGCCGGGGCGGGTGCGCCGCAGCATCAGGAACTCGCCGCCCCTGGTGCAGATCACCACCAGGACGGATTGTGGGCGTTTGAAGCGGGTGCGGGCACCGGGCTCGGCCGCCCCGGCGGTGACCGGGTCCACCAGCCCGGCCACCGGGTCCGCCGCGGCCCCCGCCGGGGGCTGCGGTTGGGACTCCGGCGGCCCGTCCGCCCGCGTCTCGATCTCCAGCGCCATGGTCGCCCCCTCAGACCCGCGCCCGGATGCGCAGCCCCAGCTCTTTGAGCTGGGCCTCGTCCACCGGGGACGGGGCGCTGGTCATCAGACAGGCGGCGGTCTGGGTCTTGGGGAAGGCCATGACGTCGCGGATGGAGGCCGCCCCGGTCATCAGCATCACCAGCCGGTCGAGCCCGAAGGCGACCCCGCCGTGGGGCGGGCAGCCGAAGCGCAGGGCGCGCAGCAGGAAGCCGAAGCGGTCCTCCGCCTGCTGCTCGGAGATGTTCAGCAGGCTGAAGACCTGGCGCTGGACCGCATCGCGATGGATACGGATGGAGCCGCCGCCGATCTCGCTGCCGTTGAGCACCATGTCATAGGCGCGCGACAGGCAGGCGCCGGGGTCCGTCTCCAGGAGTCCAAGCTGGTCCTCCTTGGGGGCCGTGAAGGGGTGGTGCAGTGCCGCCCAGCGGTTATTGGCCGCGTCGTGCTCGAACATGGGGAAATCGACCACCCACAGGGGCCGCCAGCCGGACGCCATGAGCCCGCGATCCTGCCCCAGGCGCACCCGGAGCGCTCCGATGGCCTCGTTGACCACGCTCGCCTGGTCGGCGCCGAAGAAGATCAGGTCCCCGTCCACCGCCCCGGTGCGGGCCATGATGCCGTCGATGGCGGCGGCGTTGAGGTTCTTGAGGATCGGCGACTGCAACCCCTCGGCGCCCTTGGTCGACCAGTCGTTGACCTTGATGTAGGCCAGGCCCCTGGCCCCATAGATGCCGACGAACTTGGTGTAGTCGTCGATCTCCTTGCGCGACAGGTCGCACCCCTTGGGCAGGCACAGGGCCACCACCCGGCCCTTGGGGTCCTGGGCCGGGCCGGCGAAGACCTTGAAGTCGACCCCGACCATCAGGTCGCCCACGTCGACCAGTTCCAGCGGGATGCGCAGGTCCGGCTTGTCCGAGCCGTAACGGCGCATCGCCTCCTGATAGGTCAGGCGCGGGAAGGGGTCGGGCAGGTCGGTGTCCAGGACCTCCTTGAAGAGGCGCCGGATCATCTCTTCCATGAGGCCCATCAGCTCGTCCTCGGTCATGAAGGAGACCTCGATATCGAGCTGGGTGAACTCCGGCTGGCGGTCCGCCCGCAGGTCCTCGTCGCGGAAGCAGCGGGCGACCTGGTAGTAGCGGTCCATCCCCGACATCATCAGTAACTGCTTGAACAACTGCGGCGACTGGGGCAGCGCGAAGAACTCACCCGGGTGGGTGCGGCTGGGGACCAGATAGTCCCGCGCGCCCTCGGGGGTCGACTTGGTGAGGATGGGCGTCTCGATGTCCAGAAAACCATGATCGTCCAGGTAGTTGCGCATGACCCGCGTGACGCGGCTGCGCACCCGCAGGCGCTCCTGCATCTCCGGGCGGCGCAGATCGATATAGCGATAGCGCAGGCGCACCTCCTCGGAGGTGTCGGCGGAGTGGGTGTCGAGCTGGAAGGGCGGGGTCTCGGCCGCGTTGAGGATCGTCAGCCCCGTGCCCAGGACCTCCACCTCACCGGTGGGCAGGTCCGGGTTGACGGTGCCCTCGGGCCGCGGGCGCACCCGACCCTCGACGCGCAGCACATACTCGCTGCGCGCCTGTTCGGCGAGGGCGAAGACCTCCGCCCGGTCCGGGTCCAGGACCACCTGGACCAGCCCCTCGCGGTCGCGCAGGTCGACGAAGATGACCCCGCCATGGTCCCGCCGCCGATGCACCCAACCGCACAGGACCACATCCTGTCCGATCAGGGCGCTGTTCAATTCACCGCAGTAGTGCGTACGCATGAGCCGATCGCCTTGTTGGCCGCTCCGGGGCGCTGCTGCGCACCGGATAAAACGGTTCAAGATACTGGGCTACCGGGGGTCGCGCAAGTTGCGATGCAGCAATCAACCAGCGAAACCCCGTGGAAGTGGTATGCCCCCGCGGCTGGACCTCGGCGCGGGGATCGTCGCGGCGGGGCGCCGCTCCGGCCTTGATCACAGTTCCGGCCACGACCGCCGCCAACCGAGAGAAATTGGACAGGATTAACAGGATTTCGCAGGATTAACAGGATCTCGGAATGCCGTCCGACATCGCGTTCTATCCTGTAAATCCTGAAAAATCCTGTTAATCCTGTCCATTTCCATCAGGCATCTCCACTGCCTGCCGGTTGCCCCGAGTGGGCTCGAAAAGTTCGCCGGTGACCGGAACTGCGATCAACGCCCGCCGCCCCTACCGGCGCTCAGGCGGCGTCCGGTTTGGCGGCGGGCTTCTTCTCCGCCGGCTTGGCCGCGGTTTCGGCCGGCTTGGCGGTCTCCGTCTTTTTCTCGGTGCCGCCGCCGGACTTCTCCCCGCCGCCGGCCTTCTCGCCGTCGCCGTGGAGGTTCTTCTTCCCGCCGGTCTTGAAATCGGTCTCGTACCAGCCTCCGCCCTTGAGCCGGAAGCCGGCGGCGGAGATCAGTTTTTTCAGGGTCGGCTCGCCGCAGGCCGGGCACTCGGTCAGGGGGTCATCGGCGAGCTTCTGGAGCTTCTCCAGTTCGTGGCCGCAACGCTCGCAGCGGTATTCGTAGATGGGCATAGCAACTTCCTCAGTGTTCGATCGGGCGGGAGTTATAGGGATTTCCGCCCCGAAGTCAAATTCTCGGGATCCCAGGGGGTGCGATCAGAACTGATGTGGTGACCGAGATCCCGGGTACGCTGTCGTTGTCGTTGTCGTAATCGAACGATCCGACCACGATCACGACAACGACGCCCGGTCCGTGGGAACGTTCGGTAGCTGTAGGGTACGCATCGCGTACCCTACGAGATGTACGTTAACACATCAGTTCTGATCGCACCCGGATCCCCGGCCCGCCCTTGCACCGGCGCGGCCCTTGGGCCCAAATGCAGCGAAACAGCCCCGCCGCCAACCGGAGGACCCCATGACGCCGCCTGATCCCCAAGCCGATTTCCGCCCAGGCACCGAGCGCTCGGTGCTCATCACCGGCTGCTCCAGCGGCATCGGCTACACCTGCGCCCACGGGCTCGCCCGGCGCGGCTGGCGGGTCATCGCCTCCGCCCGCCGGACTGAAGACGTGATGCGGCTCCAGGGCGAGGGACTGACGGCGGTGCGGCTGGATCTGGACGACCCGGACTCGATCGCCCAGGCCCTGGCGCAGACCCTCGACCTCACCGGCGGGACCCTGGACGCGCTCTTCAACAACGCCGCCTTCGGCCTGCCGGGCGCGGTCGAGGACCTGACCCGGGCGGCCCTGCGCGCCCAACTGGAGACCAACGTGCTCGGCTGGCACGACCTCACCTGTCGGGTCATCCCCATCATGCGCCGTCAGGGGTACGGGCGCATCGTCCAGAACAGCTCCATCCTGGGCCTGATGGCCCTACCCTACCGGGGCGCCTATGTGGCGAGCAAGTTCGCGCTGGAGGGACTGACCGACACCCTACGCCTGGAACTGGCCGGCAGCGGCATCGCGGTTTGCCTGATCGAACCCGGCCCCATCCTCTCGCGCTTCCGGGAGAATGCCCACCGTGCCTTCAAGGCCCACATCGACACCGAGCACAGCGTCCATCGGGACGCCTACCGCCAGGCCGAGGCGCGGCTCACCAAGGAGGGCGCGGCCCTGCCCTTCACCCTGCCGCCGGAGGCGGTGCTGAAGCGGCTCATTCACGCCCTGGAGAGCCGGCGCCCCCACCCGCGCTATTACGTGACCTTCCCCACCCACCTGTTCGGCGTCCTGCGCCGCGTGCTCGGCACCCGGGCCCTGGACTGGGTGCTGCGGCGCATCTCCGGCGGAGGGGCACGGTGAACGACGAACTCTGGCCCTCCCCCGCCTACAGCCGCCAGGTCGAGCGGCTGCGCGCCGCCATCGGCGAGACCATCTATCTCGCGGAGCTGGCCGACAGCGAGGTCCAGTTGGCCGTGCGCTTGACCGACCGCCCCTTCGTGCTGCTCGGCATCATCGAATTCCCGCGCCCGGACCCGGTCCGCGGCCTCACCCCGCACCTGATCCTGCTCGACGACGGTCGCGGCGTAAACCTCGGGCGCATCGCCCGCATCACCCGCCGGCCCTTCAGCCCGGCACCGGCCGATGTGTTGTATCTGGATACCGAGGCCCACGAGAACCTGTTGTTCAGCGAGCGGCGCCTGACGCCGGACTTCATCGCGCAGCGCTCGCGGGCGGTGCTGGGGCAATGCCTCGGCAAGCCGGCGGCCCCCGCGCTCGCAGGACCGGGTGATCCTTCGGCCGGCCGCCTGAGCGGACCGACGGGCGAGGAGGCGACATGAGCCGTAGCGCCAAGGCGGGCCCTGCTCATGATCCCGGTCAGGCCACCGCGCCGGGACTCGGCAAGTCGTTCGTCATTCCGGCAGGATGCCGCACGGACGTTGCACTGGCTGGCGCGCCGCGGTCGGCCGCGATGTCCAAGCCGCAGGGGCGCTCGAGACCCCGAAAGCAGGGACCCTAGCACTCCCATGCGGACGGGACTATCCTTATACAGTAGATAGTTGGGCGGGTCTCCAGGACCGGACCAACGTCCTGATCCAATGCGCGTCGTGACGCCACGACTGCGTGCGCGCGACCAGGGGAAGGCGGAAAGCACGGCAGCCGCCAGTCACCGAAAGGACAGGGGTGAGCACATGAACAGCCGATCTCTGACAGACGTTGTTGCGCCTCCGGTCAGGTCCGGGCGGGCCAAGGTCTCCCGAGCGCCAAGTGCCTGGCGGTCGTTCGACGGCCGCGGTGGGGCTAGTCCCCGCGACCGTCGGGATGGCGCCTCGGTCCCCCTGCCAAGTCAGGCAGTGGGGAACCGGCTGCCGCGTGCCATGGCACGCCTGCTCCTGTTCAGTCTGCTGCTGGCCCCTGGTGCGGTCGCCGCGGCCCCCGAGGTGGAAGGCACCTTCATCGAGACGGGCTCCACTCACACCTGTGCCCTGGGTCCGGACGGGACCCTCGCGTGCTGGGGATCGAACAGCTACGGTCAGGCCCCCGCCGCCCCCGTCGGCAGCTTCCGCCAGGTGTCCGCGGGCGTTCGGCATACCTGCGCGGTAGCGACCGACGGGACCCTCGCCTGTTGGGGATTCAACTATTCCGGCGAGGCCACGCCCCCCGTTGGTTCCTTCAGCCAGGTGAGTGCGGGGTTCCAGCACAGCTGCGCGGTGCGCATGGACGGGACCATCTCCTGCTGGGGAAACAATGATCTGGGGCAGACCGCACCGCCCGTGGGCACCTTCAGCCAGGTGAGCGCGGGCCTGGACTATGCCTGCGCGGTGCGTACCGATGGGACCCTCGCCTGCTGGGGATCGGACAGCTCGGGCCAGACCACACCCCCGGCAGGGACCTTCAGCCAGTTGAGCGCCGGCAGCGCCCATGCCTGTGCCGTCAGCACCGATGGGAGTCTGACGTGCTGGGGCGACAACGGGTCGGACAAGGCCACACCCCCGACGGGCAGCTTCCGCCAGGTGAGCGCGGGCGGCGATCATAGCTGCGCGCTGCGCACGGACGGGACCCTGGCCTGTTGGGGAGACAACCAATACGGTCAGGCCACGCCCCCGGCCGGCACCTTCGTCCAGGTCAGCGCGAGCGATGGGCATAACTGTGCCCTGCGCTCCGATGGCACACTCGGCTGCTGGGGAGATCAAGGCAGCCGTTCCGGATCCCCGCCTGCCGGTATCTTCCGCCAACTCAGCACGGGCTACATGCACACCTGCACGGTGCGCATCGACGGCGTCCTCGTCTGCTGGGGCGACAACAGATTTGGTCAGGCGACACCGCCCGCCGGTACCTTCCGCCAGGTCAGCGCGGGTTTCACGCACACCTGCGCGGTCCGCACGGATGGGACCCTCGCATGCTGGGGATTGAACGCCGATGGACAGCCCACGCCCGCGCCCACGCCCGGGACCTTCAGCCAGGTCAGCGCGAACAGGATACACTCCTGCGCGTTGCGTACGGATGGGACTGTCGCCTGCTGGGGAGAAAATCGTGTCGGCCAGTCCACCCCGCCCGCAGGTATCTTCCGACAGGTAAGCGCGGGCCTTGCGCACACCTGCGGGTTGCGCGCGGACGGGACCCTCGCCTGCTGGGGCGGCAACAGTTATGGTGAGGCCACGCCCCCCGGCGGTACCTTCCGCCAGGTCAGCGCGGGCTCCATATACACCTGCGCGGTGCGGGTGGATGGAACCATCGTCTGCTGGGGCGACAAGCGATATGGTCAGGCCACGCCCCCGGCGGGCACCTTCAGCCAGGTGAGCACGGCCACCCACCACACCTGCGCGGTGCGCACCGATGGAACGCTCGCGTGTTGGGGCCTGAACCGCAACGGCGACGGCAAGGCTGACCCACCCACCGGGATCTTCCGCGAGGTGAGCGCGGGCTTGGATTCCACCTGCGGCCTGCGTAGCGACAGCTTCCCGCTTTGCTGGGGCGGTCCTCCTGCCCCGGTTCCCCGCCTGGTGGCCGCCCCTCCCGCTTGTTGCCTGCCTGCCGGGGTGGCCGAGGCCCCCTACCAAGTCCGCTTGGATGTCATGGGCGGCACCGGCCCCTATACCTTCGCGATGCTCGCCGGCGCCTTGCCGCCGGGCGTGACGCTCAGGGACGGCGGCGCGCTCAGCGGCGTGGCCGACGAGTTGGGGACCTATCCCTTTACCGTACGCGTTCGCGATGCCCTCCGGCCCTATCCGCTGGCGGCCGATGTGGACTACACCCTGGTCATCGACCACGACAGCGACGGCGATGGCATTCCCGATATCAGCGACAACTGTCCGTCCGATCAGAACCCCGACCAGGCCGATTTCGACTTCGACGGCCAGGGCGACGCCTGCGACGCGGATGACGACAACGACGGCACGCCAGACGTCGCGGATGCATTCCCCTTCGACCCCGGCGAGCAGGTGGACACCGACCACGACGGCATCGGTAACCACGCCGACCTGGACGACGACGGCGACGGCACCCCCGATGCCGAGGATGCCTTCCCGCTCGACCCGGCCGAGCAGGTGGACACCGACCACGACGGCATCGGTAACCACGCCGATCTCGACGACGACAACGACGGCACGCCCGATACGGAGGATGCCTTGCCGCTCGACCCCGCCGAGCAGGTGGACACCGACCATGACGACATCGGCAACGTGGCCGACCTCGACGACGACGACGACGGCTTCGACGACAGCGTCGACGCCTTCCCGCTCGACCCGAGCGTACCGCAGATCGCGACGGCCTTGCTCGATGCGCGCTGGCGGTACTATTGCGCGACAAATCCCGACGGCACCCTTGGCTGCTGGGGCGGAACAGACATATTCGGCGAAATGCAATTCCCCACCGGCACCTTCCGTCAGGTCGCGACGGGCGCCTACCACGGGTGCGGGGTGCGTACGGACGGCAGCCTCGCCTGCTGGGGAAGGAATTTTTACGGCGAGGCCTCGCCCCCTGCCGGCACCTTCCGCCAGGTCAGCGCGGGCTTTTGGCACACCTGCGCGGTGCGCACCGATTGGACTCTCGCCTGTTGGGGGAGCGGCAATTACGGCAGGGTCTCGCCCCCTGCCGGTACCTTCCGCCAGGTGAGCGCGGGGGACGGACATACCTGCGCGGTGCGCACGGACGGGACCCTGGCCTGCTGGGGAGAAAATTTTAACGGTGAGTCGACCCCCCCGGCCGGCATCTATAGCCAAGTGGGTCAGGGGGGCAGATGCGGTGCGCGTGCCGATGGCACCCTCACCTGTTGGGGCGTCAACCAGTACGGTCAGGCGACGCCCCCACCCGACGCCTTCAGCCAGGCGAGTTCGGGCGTCTGGCATGCCTGCGGGGTGCGCGCGGACGGCACCCTCGCCTGCTGGGGCAGCAACGCCAACGGCGAGTCCACACCGCCCACCGGCACCTTCATCCAGGCCAGCGCCAATGAGGATAATTTCAGTTGCGCCATCCGCACCGACGGTTTCCTGGCCTGCTGGGGCAACAATAGACGTCCGCTCGTGATCGACCCCGCCTGCTGCCTGCCGGCCGGGATGGCTCAGGTGCCCTATGCGCTCGACTTCCGGTTGAACTACTGGCGTCAGTTGCCGCTCGCCTTCGCGGTCATGGCCGGCGACCTGCCCCCTGGCCTGACACTCGGGAGCGACGGGGCGCTCAGGGGCACGCCAACCGCCGCGGGAACCTACACCTTCCGCATTCGCGCGACCGACGCGCCGCCCTACCCGCTCATGACGGAGGGCGATTACACCCTGGTGATCGAGCCATTGGTCGATGGCGACGGCGACGGCGTCGCCGATTCAATCGACAACTGCCCGACCGACCCCAACGCGGACCAGGCCAACCATGACACGGACGCGAACGGCGACGCCTGCGATCCGGACGACGACAACGACGGCATGCCGGATGCCCAGGATGCCTTCCCGTTCGATGCGACCGAGCAGACGGACGCCGACGGCGACGGGATCGGCGACCACGCCGACCTGGACGACGACAACGATGGAATCGCCGACGCCACGGACAACTGCCCGGCGATCTTCAACCCGGATCAACTCGACAGCGACGGCGACCGGGTCGGCGATGTCTGCGAGCGGCGCCTCTATGTGAATGCCGCCGTGAGCGGCGGTGTCGGCGACGGCAGCGATTGGGCCAACGCCTTCGCAAGCCTCGGCGACGCGCTCGACAGCGCCCGGGCCGGGGATGACCTGTGGGTGGCGAAGGGGGTCTATTACCCGGACCAACGCGGCGGCGCGGACACCGGCGACCCGGCGGCAACCTTCGAGATCCCCTCCGCGGTCCAGGTCTGGGGCGGCTTTGCCGGTCACGAGACCGCGCTCGGGCAACGCAACTGGAATCGCAACCGCACGGTCCTGAGCGGGGATATCGGGCAGGATGACATCAACACCGATGGGAATTGGATCGACGAGCGCGCCGATCAGATCGTCGGGACCAACAGCACCCACGTCGTCCTGACCTGGGCGGTCAGCGACCATACGGTGGTGGACGGCTTCGTCATCACCGGGGGCGACGCGACCAGAGGCATGGTGATAGAGGGTTATCAGTTCGGCCCGGACAGCGAAGGCGGCGGTTGGCTTGCCGACGCGGGTGGCGCCCCGGTGTTGTCCAACATGCGCTTCCTTGGCAACCGCGCCGCCTCGTTTGGCGGAGCGCTTTATGCCCTGGGCGACCTCCAGATGAGGAACAGCGTCTTTGCCGGCAATGCCGCTCGTTGGGGCGGCGCCCTGTTCCAGACCGGCGGCAACATTCGGGCGACCCACATCAGCCTCGGGGCCAACAGCGCCAGCGACAGCGGAGGTGCGCTGTACGCGCAGGGCAACGTCCTGGTGGTCAACTCCGTCCTCTGGGGCAACGTGCCAAGCGAGGTCCGGCTCGCCGATATCATTGGCGCCAGGGTCTCCTTCGCCAACAGCCTGGTGCGCGGTTCAGGTGGCTCAGGCTGGAACGGCAGCGCCGGGATCGACGGCGGCGGCAATCGGGACGCCGACCCACTCTTCGTCGACCCCGGCAATGGTGACCTGCACCTGGGCAGCGCCGCCTCCGCCGCGCTCAACGCCGGCAGCAATGCCGCCGCGGCGGCGGCCGGGCTGACCACCGACCTCGGCGGCAACCAGCGCGTCCAGCAGGGCACGGTGGATATCGGGGCCTACGAGCAGACGCTCGCCGCCGCGGCGGCCGTGACCGGCGACGGCGGGGCCGACTGGATCGTCACCCAGCGCAACAACCTGAGCGTCCAGGCCGGGGCCGGGGACGACACCATCGTCTCCAGCCCCGGGCGCCAGGTCATCACCCTGGGGCCCGGACGGGATACGGTGGTCTGGGGCTACTATCCCGACAGCGACGTGATCAATGACTTCACGCCGGGCGAAGACCGGTTGGACCTGCACCAAGTCCTCTCGTCCCTGGGCTACACTGGCAGCGACCCGCTGGGGGCCGGCCGCATCCTCTGCCAGGGCGTGACCGGCGGGGCCTACCTGTTCCTGGACAAGGACGGCCCAGGGGGTCTGGCCGCCGGCATCTATGCCCTGGTGAAGGGCCCGGGGGTCACTGCCGCAACCCTGTGCGTCCCGGCCAACTTCCACTTCTGAGGCCGCAACCGATCAGCCCCCGCGGGTCGCGGGACCGCGGGGGCTGTGCGTGTCCGCCTCACCCGGGCCAACCCCACCTTCACCGGAGACCAGATCCATGCGCACCCAGAACCACCACCGCCTCGTCGCCGCGCTCGCCCTGTCCGCCCTCCTGGCCAGCCCGGCGCAGGCGCGGCTCCTGACCTACGCCATCGCCGTCGGGCCTTACGGCAGCGGCAGCGCCACCTTCGATGCCGCCGCCGTCGTCTGGGGCACCGGCGACCACGCGGATGGCGGCGTTGTCGGGCTCGCCGACTTTACCGCCTTCAACTTCAGCTTCGACGGCACCAACTTCACCCTGGCCGATGTCACCGGGCAAGGGGCCTGGTTCTATGGGGATAACCTGACCCCGGAGCCGGACCTGTTCGCCGGGCTGGAACTCGGCGGCACCAGGAACGGCGACAGCATCGCCTTCACCCCGGGGTTCGGGCTGGACCCAAACGACCTGGGCCTCTTCAACGGCATCGGCAATCTGGGCGGCGACACCGGTCCCATCGCCCTCACCACACAAAACTTGACCCTGGTCCCGGAGCCCGAGCCTTGGCTCGTCTCGCTGCTGGCGTTTGCCGTCGGGCTCAAGGTCCGCGCACGGCGATGGGGTCACCGGTGAGCCGACCCCGATCAAACTCACACTTAACCAATCCGGCAAATCCCCCGGCTTTGCCGGGGAGACAGCTCAAGAAGTGGACGGCGGCGGGGGTGTCGCTGGAACGGATCGGCGCCCTGTTGCACGGCGAGCCGCCGCCCGTGCCGCCCCGGCCCCGGAGCCTGGGGTCGGTCACGGTATGCAGCCACCTGGCCGTTACCGATGGGATCGAGGTGGTGATAGACCCGGCTCGGGTGGGTCTGACACCCGAACAGGTGCGCGCCTTCGTCAAGGGCGCAATGGCGGCCTTCGCCGCCGTCAGCGCGCCGCCGCCGGGGGCGGCACCGCAAACAGAACGACAACCGTAAGGCAGAGGCAGACGATGCAACAGCACCAGTGCGCGCGTTTGGAGACCAGGGGCGGGGAGCCGGCGATGCTGGAGGGCGTGCGCGCCGCCGGCGACCTGCGGGGCCTGCTGCTGACGCTGACGGTTGAGCAACGCTTCCGCAATACGGCCGCGACCAACAGCGAGGTCGTCTACCGCTTCCCGCTGCCCTGCGGCGCCGTCCTTCTGGGGGTCGAGGTCATCCTCGGCGGGCAGCGCCTGACCGGGTCCGTGGTCGAGAAGCGCCAGGCGGAGGCGCGCTACGAGGAGGCCCTGTGCGCCGGCCAGGCCGCGATCATGCTGGAGCGCAACCCGGACGGGAGCTACAGCCTGAACCTGGGCAACCTGCTGGCCGGGGAGACCTGTCTGGTGACGCTGCGCTATGCGCAGGTCCTTGCCTTCGAGCAGGGCGGTCTGCGCCTGCTGATCCCGACCCTGATCGCCCCGCGCTATGGGGACCCGGTACGCGACGGCGGCCTGCAGCCCCATCAGGCCTTGGCGTTCGACCCGCTGGCCGCCTACCCCTTCGACCTGCGCCTGTGTCTGCATGGCGAACTGGCGCGCGCCCGGGTCGCCTCCCCCAGCCACCCGATCGCCGTGGGCCTGGACCGGACCGCCGGGGGCGAGGTCTTGACCGTCACGCTGGCCCGGCAGGGCGCCCTGGACCGGGACTTCGTGCTGGTGGTCGACCGCCTCGCGCAGGCCGGCGTCGTGGTGATGGCGCCGGACCCGGCGGCGGACGACCCCGTCGTCGTGCTGGCGAGCTTCTGTCCGCGCCTGCCGGCCCGCACCGCCCTGGCCGTGAAGGTCCTGGTGGACTGCTCCGGGTCTATGGCGGGCGACAGCATCGCCGCCGCCCGGCGCGCCCTGCAGGCGGTCCTGGGTCAGTTGGGGGCGGCCGACCGCTTCTGCCTGTCGCGCTTCGGCAGCCAGGTCGAGCATCGCTCCCGCGGCCTGTGGACCCTGACCGAGACGACCCGCCTCGCGGCCCAACGCTGGATCGGCGCCCTGGAGGCGGACCTGGGCGGCACCGAGATGGCGCGCGCCCTGGAGTCCACCTGCGCCCTGGCCCACGGCGGGGCGAGCGACCTGCTGCTGGTCACGGATGGGGAGATCGAGGCGATCGAGCACACCATCGCCGCGGTCCGCGGGACCGGCCACCGGGTCTTTGCCGTCGGGATCGGCGCCAGCCCGGCGGCCGGCCACCTGCGCCGCCTGGCCGAGGCGACCGCCGGCGCCTGCGACTTCGTGGCCCCGGGTGAGGCGGTGGAGCCCGCCGTGCTGCGGATGTTCGCGCGCCTGCGCTCGCCGCGCCTGACCGACCTGACCCTGGTCTGGCCGGAGGGCGTGACGCCCGGGTGGGTTTCGCCCCTGGGGACGGCCGTCTTCGATGGAGACACCGTCGACGCCTTCGCCTGGCTGGGACAGGTACCGGTCGGTGCGGTCCGCCTGCTCGGTGCACCGGCACCCGGTGCCGCGCTGACCGAGATCGCACGCGCCGATTTTGCGGCGGGACCGGCCCCCGAGGAACCTCAACCGGGCGCGGGCGCCGACCTGGCGCGGGTCGCCGCCGCGGCGCGTATCCAGGCCCTGGCGGCGGCGGATACGACCGCGACGCAGGCCATCGCGTTGGCCGTCGCCTACCAATTGGTCACGGACCGCACCAATTTCCTGCTGGTCCAGGCGCGGGCCGCGGGGGAGGCGCCGACGCAGATGCCGGAGCTTCACCAGGTCACACAGATGCTCCCGGCCGGCTGGGGGGGAACGGGATCGGTGATGGGGAGCGGCTGGGCGCGTCCAAGCGCGGGAGACCGCGTCGATGAGGGTGCAACGGTCCTTTGCGAGCCGTCGTCCGACCTGGCCTATGTGGACATCCCCGCCTTCCTGCGCCGACAAGCCGACCTGAGCGCCCCCCCGCCTCCCGATGAGGCCATCTGTTTCAGCGTCGCCGAGTCGTCGCCCGCCCCCCAGGGGGCAGCGCCCTACGTGGAAAAAGGCGATTTGGACTATCTGGAGATCCCCGAGACTCCGTCAGCCCCCTACGATCCGGTAGCCCCCCCACCCCCGCTGGCCTCCCCACTCCCAAGCCGTGCCGCAGCGGCCGACGAAGCCCCGGGGCTGACACCGCTCGCCCTCTGCACCTGGTTGCGCCGCACCCCCCGGGCGCGCTGGCCGCGGACCTTCGCCGACCTGCACAGCATCGGTCTGGGCACCGCGGTGCTGGATTGGCTTGAACTGGTCATCGCGCCCGGTCATCGCGGGACCGACGCGGAGGGCGCAGTGGTGGCGGCCTTCCTCCACTGCCTCTCCCAGGACGCGCTTTATGAGGCCCTGGCCCAATCCCGCGGGGTCTCAGACGGCCTCACGGCCATCGCCCGGAACCTGCGGACGCCGGTTGCGGCCGCCCCCACCCCCGGAAACGGACACCAAGTCGATAGCGCCCTGACCGAGCGCATCCTGGCCGGCCTGCAAGGAGTCACCGCGGTACGCTGGCCCGACGCGGTCTATGCACTGACAGCAACGCACGGGCGCGGCTAGCGGCGCAGGCGCAGGTCGGGTTAGCGCAGCGTAACCCGACATTTCGGCCCCTGTATCATTGGCCGACCCGGTGCGCGTAGGGTGCGCCGCGCGCACCGCGGCGGTGGCCAAGGCTCAGGCCGCTTCGTTCAACCGCCGCCGCTCAAGGTACAGGCGGCGCACCCCAAGGCCAATGGTCCGAGCAGAGCCGCCTGGCGGTATTAACCAGGGAGCCGAGTGTCGATCGATCACGCAACCAGAGGAAGACTGCAATGACGAACACCGATCATCATGCGTCGCCGGAAGCCTTCATGCGCCGGGCGATCGAACTCAGCCGACAAGGCGTCAAGGCCGGCGATGGCGGGCCCTTCGGCGCCGTGGTCGTCAAGGACGGGGTCATCGTCGGGGAGGGGTGGAACCAGGTCCTTTCCGGCTGCGACCCGACCGCACATGGTGAAATCACGGCCATTCGCGACGCCGGTCGGCGATTGCGGACCTTCGACCTCAAGGGCTGTGACATCTACACCACCGGCGAACCCTGCCCCATGTGCCTGTGCGCCATCTACTGGGCCGGCATCGATCGCGTTTTCTATGGGTTCAGCATCGCCGACGCCGCCGCCGTCGGCTTCGACGACCGCGTGTTTTACCAACAGATTTCCAAACCGATCCAGGATCGACAAGTCCCGGAAACGCAATTGCTCAGAGATGAGGCGTTCGCGGTCGCGCAGGATTATGTGGCTGACCTCGATCGCATTCGGTACTGAATAGACCAGGCAGGGCCTTGATCATTATTCCGGCCACCTCGCGGGTGACATCCGTCGCGGCCTGGGGGCCGCTCCTACGGCGTAGGAGCGGCCCCCAGGCCGCGACGGGTTGGCGCAAGGGCGTGTGGCCGGAGTTATGATCAAGGCCGGCCGAAGGTTACTCGTCCCCAAGCTTCGCTTCATGCCCGGAGGCCAGGGCCCCGATCAGGAATCGCGCCGTCACCGGCCGCCGATCAGTTCGGCGTGGGCCTCGGCCGGATAGAGAAGGCCGGACCACCGAGCCTGTCATTCGCAGGACGCTTGGGGTAAGCTGTCGGCGTCGGCGACGCTGTGAATGTCCGCCGCGCAGGGCGTGACCACCACCAATCCCAGTGGAGAAACCGATGGCCCGAGTGTATCTGATCGATGACAACCCGCGCAGCCACCTTTTTTATTCAGTGGAACGTCCGGTGGGTGTCGGCTCCCCGAATCAACGTGACGATGTGTTGCTGGTACAGTTTCTGCTGAGGGTGCGGGCCGAATGCGGAGAAGGCAGTGCCGAGTATGTGCCGCCGGGTGAACAACCGCTGGCAATGGACGGGATGTGCGGTCCGCAAACAATCAAGTACATCAAGCAATACCAGAAAATCGCCTCGCAAAAAAACCCCGCCATCCCCTTGGTACAAGATGGCGTGGTCAGTCCGGTGGCCGCCGGCACCGGGGGGATCTCCGGGACCGTTTCCGGCAGGATGTTATGTATCGCCGGCCTGAATTCACATTACGGTAAGATCAGAGGCAAGCCGGCGACTCTGGATATTACCAAGGATCCGTTGTTTCCGTTAGCGCTACGCCCCTATTTGAAGGTTGCGGCATCATAGATGAACTCGCCCAGGGTCGTGTTCACCAATGCGGCCGGCGGCGCGCGCTTCGCAGGGCGCGAGCCAGGCTAGCGCAACACCCACCCCGCCTTGACCTTCCCCAAGACCGCGTTGACCCCGGCCAACGCCTCTTCCGAGACCCCGCCCTCCCGGTCCAGGTCTACCGTCATGGACAGGCGCAGGGTGTGGCCCACGGCGGCCTTGATCAGCTCATCCATCGCCTCGGCCAGGTCCACGACCTCATGGGTCTCCAGCGCGGCCACCGCCCGCCTGAGGCCGCCTGGATTGGCGATCTGCGGAGGCCGCGTGACAGACTGCGGGGCCACCCGCAGCCGCACCCCCGGCGCGCCGCCCAGATCGCAGGGCCAGGGGGCGGAGGCCAGGGTACGCTCCAGCAACCCGAGTAGGACTCCAGGGCTGGCCCGGTGGCCGCCCACACGAAGTCCGGCCCGCGGATGCCCGCGCCCCAGAGGGCGCGCAGGCGCAGCGTGATGCTGATCTGCATGCCCTTCAAGACCTGGTTGTCCCAGCCGGGTTTGATGCCGGGCTCGCGCTTGCGGCAGACCAGCCAGAGGCAAGGGCCTACGCCGAGGCAATTAGTAGGATAACTGAAGGCGCCCGATTAAGTCTTGATGACGCGCCTGCAATTCCGCCGATGCAAAGCGGTTAAGTATCAATACTCTTTGCGAGTTCGGAAGGCTCTCTACCCGATCTTCAAAGTAACGGGTTTTCTTTGCCGCAAAATCAAGGTTACCCAAGGATGCGTTCTTGCGGCGCGACAGGAGCATGAGGTTGCCCAACCGGTGTCGCCAGATTTCACGCTCCGATTGGGTGAACTTCCGAACCCATTGACTCGTGTCAGCGGGCGTTTGCGGCAAAATGTGCTCCACGCTAATGTCATCCGGCAGATTGAGTTGTGCTGTATGGGCGGAAAGCAGATACTCAAGTCGAAGTAACACATACTTGGCAAAGCGTCGTCCATAAATGTCGCCGTTGAGCAACGTCATGAGCTGCGTCGCGTCGAAGTCGAACACCTGGCTCGTAAACAACTGATCCGGCTGCTGCGCCAAGTCGATGCTCTTGAGCACCTCATTCATGTTGCTAATGCGCTGAGTAGGCGTGAGCTGCATGATCCAGTCGGCGGAAAATTTATTGTCGACACGCTCCACGAACTCCAGCAGCTTCGTCACGCCGAACTTGCGATACCAGGCCAGCACCGGCGGCACCCAGTCCGTCGAAGGTAACCCACGGCGCATCACATTGATGCGATTACGATAGGCATTGCCAACACTAACGGGCAAATTATCGAACAAGATCGACGTATCAAAGGCATCCTTGTACGCCTTCACTGCCTCAAAAGTCGCAGTTCCAAGCGCAAGCAATGGCCGAGGCTTGGCACCGTAGATACGTTCATCGAACTCCTTGAGTAGCCCTTCGCGAGCTTTATCTTTAACGTAGATCGTACGGACGAGCGAGAGGAAGCGATCAAATTCGTCGCGCCCAAGCTCACCTTCCACTTCCTCCCAGTAGGTAGCCCATTTGCTGCACTCCTTGTCGCTGCTGATCTCGCCGAGGTTCTTTGCCTTGAGAATGTCGCTGTTGGAAAGCGGAATCCCCCTGTCGTTGAGGATGGTAAACAGCCGGAAGGCATCGTCCAGATCTTCGGTGGCGACGTAGATAAAAAGTGCATTATTGAGCAAGTAGACTGCAAAACGATCGAAACTATCGGCATTGGGAAATCGTTTCACATCGTCAAAGCATGCGTGAATAATACGCATCCCAGCAGCCATATTAGCCAGAGAAAGATTATTGCCAACAGCTATACTCGCCAGATTTTGATCTTGCGAACCGCCGTCGGGTTTTACGTACTGCTCGAGAAAATTGCTGACGTTGTCGCGGATTTTGTAAACCAAACGAGTGCGACCCGGAATGTTCTGCCACCTGTTTTCCCTTTGATATAACATTTCCCGGCAGGTTTTCTTAAGGTCATCGTCGTCCACACGGTCAACGCACACAGGCAAATATTAGCATCAGCGTTGTTAAACGCTGCTGACCATCTAGAAGCTCATACTCCTCGAAGCTTACGCCGTCCTGCATTCGCGATTTCTTCACTAGCACCATCGAGCCGAGAAAATATTGTCCCTCCGGGCTATGTTCAGCCGCATAGCTCACGTCGTCGATCAGTTCAGAGATCTCGTCCCTACCCCAGACGTAGGCTCGTTGATAGTATGGAATCAAGAACCAGAATCGCGAAAAAACATCACGAACAAGGACCTTAGCACTTTCGATCTGACCCCTCTTTACGGTACCTTCGTTCTGAGATCTTGTTACGGTATTCATGTCATCTCCCTTATGAGTATTTCGGGACTTACCACTTCCAGGGCTAGCTTGACCTAGCGCTCTTGGAACTCTTTCAACAACTGCTCGGTATTGGCATCGTCCGGCGGATTGACGGCAGCCCAGGCCAAGGCCCGCTCCAGGTCTGCCGCGGCCTGGGACTGATGCAGCCAGCGTTCATTGTCCGGTATGACCGTGACGGTGCGTACCAGCCAGACGCCGGGCTCCTGCTCCTCGACCAGCACCTGGCGGCCCGCGTACTGCCTGCCGAGCGAGATCTGGCCCTTGGCACCGACCACTTTGACGGCTGATGAGTGTGATGTTGGAACCATGGCTGTCTCAGGTCTTCACTATTATCTTCGGCACGTTAGCACCCTGTCCGGCGGCCGGCAAGGAGCCGCAGCGCTGTGTTCGCATCGACCATTTCGTCGACATCAACAAAATCGTCTGTCGTTTCGTGTCCGGAGACTCAGGACCCGGGCGTTTCGGGCGCGGCCCTATGTCACGCCCTTTCAGGGCTGGAGACTCTAATCCGCACCCCCAGGGCGTTGCCCTGTGCTGGTATGTGTGACCCCGTTGGGGTCAAGATGGCCCCTGGTTGGCATCGAATCCCGGCTGATCCGATGCCCATGGCGGAAACGAGCCCTCAGCCCCGAAGGGGCGCGACATACCAGCCCAGGGCAACGCCCTGGGTCATCCGTAGAACCCTGTTTAGCCCTGAAGGGGCGTGACATGGGCGGGCGCCACACCCCGGAGACGATGGCGTCGGGACGGGACGCCCCGACTCCTCTCACCCACTGTCGGCACAGCGAACGATGTCGCCGTAGTTGATCAGGACGCCGCCCTGGGCGCGGGCGAGGAGTTGGCCGAAGGGGTCCTGGACGCGAAAGAGCCGCGGGCGGGCGCTGCCGCAGTCGAGGACGGCAGAGAGCCAGTAGCGCCCGCGCAGGTTGCAGGCGCGCGCCCGTGCGTTGGGGGTCAACTCGATCGCGTCGGTGCCGACCCGGCCCTTGACCTCGATGCCGCGCTCCTTCCCCGGCCGTTCAGACAGATCACCCGATACAGAGGGCACTGCGGTGGCCGGAACCGGCGGTTCCGGTCGGCGCCGCGGCGGGCCGGCATCTGGAGGAGTTGATCAAGTACCCGCCGCAGTTCAAGATCGGCATGTTCTCCAACCCCAACCACTGTAAGCCACCAGGAGTGCCACCATGCGTCTGACGCTCGTTCCCATCCTCGTCGCGGCCGTCTTCACCGGCCAGTCCGCGCTCGCCGCGAGCCCAAGCTTCAACTGTGCCAAGGCCACCCACGAGGCCGAGAAACTCATCTGCAAGGATGCCGAACTGGCCAGCCTGGACCGGAGCCTGAGCCAACTTTATACCCTGGTCCTCAAGAACACCCCGGCGCGGGAGCAGCGGGTGCTCAAGGCCGAGCAGCGGGGCTGGGTCAAGGGACGCGATGACTGCTGGAAGTCCAGCGATGCGCGCGGCTGCATCGTCGGCGCCTATGAAGACCGGATCGCCGAGTTGAAGGACCGCTGAGCCGGCCTCCTCAGGGGCGCGGCGGGAAGCAGGAAATCAGGGCCTCCCGCGCCCTGCGGAGCGGGCGGCGTTTCCCGGCACCAGTACACCGGAAAAGAATATTTGGCCGCAAATGAACGCAAATCAGCGCGAATAACTCTGCTGGTTAGCATCGTCGCGGTCGTTACCCGGACGGTGAACATGCAGCGAAAGCCAGGTCTCTGATTATTTGTGTCCATTTGCGGCTAAACCACTCTTTCTTGGGTAACGCAAACCGCCGGGACACCACCAGGCGAACCACTGCACGCCCGGTGTCCGACAGACCGGGACTCAAGCGTCCCCCGGGTTTGGCCGCAACCCGTAGGCACCGAACCGGGCGAGCGTGCGGGCCGCCCACCGGCTGTGGGTGGTCGGCTCGGCCATCTGGCCGTTCAGACGAAACACGCCGACCGCCTCCGGCGCGAGGACGGCGCGCGCCAGCGCGGTCTCTCCCGGCGGCACCGCATAGGCGGCCTCGATCGGGCCGACCTGTGTCGGGTGGATCGCCGTTTTCGCGATCAACCCGTGGACCAGGTCCAATTCCAGCTCGCGGGCCAGCACCTGGGGGCGATCCAGGTGCTCGAAGACCGGCGCCGACAGGTCGTAACCATGCCCGCGAAACTCGATGATCAGGTCATCGATCACCCGCCGCAGGGGCGTGTCGTAAGCGGTCAAGTCCTTGGGTCGCCGGATGCCGAGCAGGTGGAGCAGGTCGTTGCCGCCGATGCGTACGCAGACCACGCGCTCGCGGACGGCGTCCAGTCGCACCCGCAGTCGACGCAGGCGGTCACGGCAGAAGGCGACCTCCGTTTCGACGATCGGCATGATCGCGAGGTGCCCGGCCGGGGTTAGGGCCTCCAGATAGTCACCCAGGTTGTGCTCGTCGACCTTGGGGAGGCACACCCCATCCATCCGCTCGATCCCGTGCATCGCGACCATCTCGGCCAGGATCTCCGGGTTACGGGGGCGCAGAAAACGCAAGGGTCCCTGTGACTCCAACCGGGGCAGTGCCTCGCGCAGGTTGGCCAGGGCGCGCCCCAGGTCGCGGGCGTGCACGGCGTCCTCGGTACAGACCACAAGTGAGCGCAGGCCGAACAGTTTGTGTCCGTTGAGCAGTGCCGGCAGGTCCGCCCGGGTGGCCGGCATGTAGAGCGAGGCCCCGAGTCTGAGATAGGACGGTTGGGCGTCGCGGCGCTCGGGCGCCGCCCTGGGGTCTAAGGCGCGATTCATGGTTCGTTGCTCCTGGCGGAAGCGGTGCGGCCAGTGGCGTCACCGTGTGAATGGATGATGGCGGCGGCCCGCAACGGCATCGTCGGCTCCAGGCTGATGGGCACCCCGCGCGCCTCTGCCAGCTCGACCAGGTGGCGCACCTCGGCGTCGCCGGGATCGCGCAGCAGCAGTCGTTCCGGGACCCGGCGCAAGAGCACCCGGGTCGCCTCGGCGACCCCGGGCTTGATCAGGTTCTGATCGGCGATGCCGGTGCGCGCCATGCAGGCGCGCAGCCATTCCCGGGTCTGGCGGCCCCGCGCCGCCCGCGCCTCGAGCGTGAGGTCCTGGATCTTAGCCGCATCGAAGGTCGCGGCGACCTGGTCGAGGAACCAGGTCGAGTGGTCCGCCGCGGCGAACTGGTCGTAGAAGACACAACCATGGAAATCGCCCGCCCCGAGCTGGTGGTTCAGCACCGAGCGCGACACCAGTCCGGAGACGGTCGCGTTCAGGATACCGGATGGAATCGCATAGTCGTCGTAGCCGGCCGCCACGTCGGCCGTCCCGCTGAGGTCACTCAGGACATAGAGCCGGTCGTCCAGGTGCTCGGGCTCGGTGCGGTTCCACCGCGCCACGGCGGCCTTGAGCTCCCGGGTGATGACCCCTTTGGCGGTCCAGCCGTCGACGAACACCAGGCCGGCGGCCGGGCGGGCGGCGACCCGCAGCAGATAACGCAGGGCGTTGGTGTCGATCCCGCGGTCGCGGATGATCGAGATCGAGTAATGGCGGGCCGCAATGCCCAGGCGCGCGCCCAGGGCCCGGGTCAACAGGGCGCCGATCGGGGTCCCGGCCCGGGCGAGCGAGACCACCGTGAGCGGGGCGACGCGGGTGCGGGCGATGTAGGCGGCCAGCGACAGGATTTCGCGGCCCAGGCGCTCGGCGTGGGTCTGGGTGAGGGCGCGAAACAGTTCCAGATAGGCGGGCGGCGGCAGTGACTCGGGGGCCAACATCTCCGAGTAATGGCGGATGGCGCCTTGGATCATCCGTTCCTTCAGGGCCACCGGGGTGGGCGCGAGCCGGATCGGCTTGAGCAGGAACTCGCAGTCCGCCGGCGCATAGCTGCCGCTGAACGGGGCGCACGCGAGGCCTTCGGCGCGGTCCGGGGTCATGGCCAGCACGCGTCATGGATTTGGGTGCGACACGGCACCATGGCAAAGTCGCAGAGGGTCATGAAGCCCAGGTCCGAGACACTGTCGCCGATCCCCAGGAAGGTCCGGGTTGGATCGAGCGTCCGCTTGATGTCCATGAGGTGCGCCACCGCCGCCCGCTTGTCGGCAAAGGGGGGCAAGGCGGCGAGGTTGCGGCCGTTGCGGTGCAGCCGCCATCGCTCGCCGCCGCGCTCGCGTACCAGGGTCTCCGCCCGATCCAGGGCCGGTCCATCCCCTTTGATCGAGACATAGACGGGGACCCCCGCGTCCTCGATGACGCGCACCCGCAGCGCGAGCCCGGCGCCGTCGATCAGGGCCGCCACCGTCGCGGCCAGGGCCTGCATCGCCGGCCCGCTGGCGGCGGTGCCGGCCGCCAACCGTTCCCGCCAGGACGGCAAGACCTCACCGTCCGGACCATAGAGGACGGCGCCGTGGCTGGTGATGCGACAGTCGCGAAAGACCGGGCTGGTGACGCGATCCAAGGCGCTGCGATTGCGCCCGGTCACCGGAATGACCTCGCAACCGAGCAGCAGGTCCAGCAGGGCCAACTGGGCCGGGGTGTGAAAGGAGAGCGGCGCACCGGCCCGGTCATGGGCAGCCGCCGTCAGGGCCGCCGCGCCGCCGCCGTGACGCCCGGCCAGGGCGCGCGCCTTCGCCGCGGTCTGAAACAGGGTGTCGTCCAGGTCGGTGAAGACGGTGATGGCCCGGGTCATGGGATCCCCGCCGGACCATGGCGGACCTCTGGGATCGGGTAACGCAGCCAGTCCAGCCCCGGGTGCGGGTCCGCGCAGGCCAGCGGGTCTTCGTAGAGTGCGATGGCGAGCCGCTGCGCCCCGGGTGGATTGTGGAGGTAATAACCGACGCCTTCGCCATAGGGATCGGGGCAGGCGACGGAATCAACGACCGCGCCGCCCGGCAAGACCGGTGACCGGGAGGTCGTTTGAAAGGTGACGTCCAGGCCGGCCAGTTCCAGCCCCTCGGCAGCCAGAAAGGGCGCGAAGGCGCACTCCCCGGTCCCGATGACGGCCAGGGCGCGCGAGGCGGCCGCCGGAGGGAGCGCCAGGGTCGGGGGACGCGACCCGCCGGCCGGCATCAGCAAACCGCGGCGTCCCTGGTCCGCGCGGGCCGCCCACCCGGGCCGGCGTGCCGCCACGTCGGCCGGCAGCGCGGCGGGCCTGGTCCCCGGCGTCGGCGTGAAGACGAATTGCCCGTCCAGGAGACTGCACCACACGACCCGGCGAGACCCTGACGGGGCGGCGAGGGCGCCTGCAATCCGCTCCCGTGCCGGGGCATCCAGCCAGTTGACCAGGCTGACCAGCACGATCAGAGACAGCCTGGGCATCCAAGGTCGGACCTGTTCGGCAAGTCGGCGGACCGACTGCCCGGTCGAGATCTCGTCATCGACGATCACCAGGGTGCGCGCGGTGGCGAAGTGGTCCGCCAGCGCGGGCATGGGATGATGCAGCAGGTGGGTCGGGGCGTGGGAGTGGGCCTCCTCAAAGGTTAGCATGGGCGCCGCGGCGAGCGGCAGCCGCGTGGTGTGCTGGAAGCCGATGTCGTGGCGCCCGCTCCCGCGGGCCAGGCTGTCGGCGATCCCGGCGCCAAGCCCGGTCGCCGTCTCCGCCAAACCGATGACCCACACCGGGCCTGGGACATCCAGCAGCGGGGCGGCGAGGCGCCGATAGGTGTCACGCATCGTTGCCGGCCGGCACGGAATATGGCGCCCCAACACCTTGGATACGAAGAGGAAGGGGCGGCGCGGGTTGGCCCGGGCGGCGAAGCCGAGCAACTGCCGCAGGGGCAACTCCTCGCGTTCGGTCGCGATGCGCAGGGTACCGCCGGGGATCGTGAAGGCGTATTGCATCGAGCGGGCCCCTCGGGCCGACAGTCAGATGGTTGATGGCGTCTTGGGATCGGATCGGGCGACTGATGGTCTCACTAGTGGCTTCGGCGCCGGCACGACGATACACGAAGATGTCGCGGTTGCAACGGCGAGGAGGTGACACAATTGTCATATGCCCAGGCTTGACGAGCCCCTGGGGACGGACTACTTTGACCGTCGCGCCGAACCCTGATTAGATTAATCCGGGTTAATCATTTGTTAACTATGGTGTCACCCATGCTTCAAGGTATGTTGGATAAGCTGAAAGAAATGGGGTCCAACCTCAAGGATGACGCGGCCCGCCTGCGTAACAAGTCGTTCATGAACGCCTGCACGGCCGGCTGTGCGATCATCGCGAATGCCGATGGGGTCGTGAGCCCGGACGAGAAGCGCAAGATGATGGCGTTCATGAACAGTTCCGACGTCCTGTCGCTCTACGACTCCGGCGAGGTAATCAAGGGCTTCGAGGCCCACTGCGCCAAGTACGAGTTCGATCCCCAGATCGGCGAGGCCGAGGCGCTGCGGGTGGTCTCCGGCATCAAGTCGAAGCCCGCCGAGGCCCGCCTGCTGGTACGCGCCTGCTGCGTGATCGCGGCGGCCGACGGTAATTTCGACGAGGACGAACGTGGTGCGGTGACGCGGATTTGCCACGAACTCGGGCTGGAGCCGAGCGAGTTTCTCCCGACCAAGTAGGACATCGGGGGCCTGGGGGACCTGCCCCCGCCGCCCCCGCAGATCAATGTCGCCGGTGTCTGACCCGATGAGCGAGCGCCGACTACCCGTCTATATCCTGGTCGATACCTCGGGGTCGATGCGCGGGGAGCCGATCCACGCCCTCAATGTCGGACTCAAGGCCATGGAACAGGCACTGCGACGGGACCCCTTCGCGCTGGACACGGTCTATCTGTCGCTTATCACCTTCGATCTGCAGGCGCGTGAGGTCTTCCCTCTAACCCCGCTCGATGCGGTGCGCATCCCCGAGATCGAGGTTCCGGGTTCGGGCGCCACCTTTCTCGGCGCCGCCCTGAATCTGTTGGTCCAGCGGGTCGACCGGGACCTGCGCCGCGGCAGTGAAACCCAGCACGGGGACTGGCGCCCCATGGTTTTTGTGATGACCGACGGCGCGCCCTCGGATACCCAGGCCTACAAGGAGGCCACGGCGGCGGTCAAGCAGCGCAACTTTGCCCGCATCGTGGCCTGCGCGGCCGGACCCAAGGCGCGGGTCGATGTCCTGCGCGAACTCACCGACACGGTGGTATCGCTCGACACGCTGGACGGCTCGCTGTTCGCCCAGTTCTTTCAATGGGTGTCCGGCAGCATCGCGGCCGGCGGGCGCAGCGGACGCACCGCGGGCGACACCCTGCCGCCGCTGCCGAGCGAGTTGCGCATCGCGATCTAGGGACAACATCATGCGGCGTCTCCCCGTCTTCCTGGTACTCGATGTGTCCGAATCCATGGCCGGCGACAACCTGTTCCGCCTGGAAGAGGGCATCGGCACCATCGTCTCCACCTTGCGCACCAACCCCCAGGCCCTGGACACCGTCTGGCTCTCGGTCATTGCGTTTGCCGGGATCGCCGAGACCCTGGTCGACCTCCAGGACCTGGCCGCATTTCGCGCCCCGGCCCTGCCGATGGGCGGCGGTACCTGCCTGGGGCTGGCACTCGACCACGTCATGAACGAGATCGATCGCCAGGTGGCGACGCCCGGCCGCGACCGCAAGGGCGACTGGCGCCCCATCGTCTATCTCTTCACCGACGGCAAGCCGACCGACCAAGTCGCCGCGGCACGGTCGCGCTGGCATGACCACTATGCGACGCGCGCGGACCTGGTCGCCGTCGCGATCGGACGCTATGCCGATCAGGCGACCCTGCGCTCCCTGACCGAGCACGTCCTGCTCTTCGACGATACCGCCCCCGGGGGGTTCGAGGTCTTCGTGCGCTGGCTCACCGAATCGGTGTCGGTGCAGAGCCAAAGGATCGGAGAGCCCGGCAGCGGGCGCCTGTCCCTGGCGAAGGCGGACCCGAACGTGATGCAGCCCCTCACCACGGCGGGTGCCTTGGTGCCCGGTAGCGACCAGGATTGCGTGGTGCTCGTGGGGCGTTGCCAGGGCACCGCCCGCCCCTATCTGCTCAAATACGACCGCGAGACCCTGCCGATCGCGACCGACGCCTTTTCGATCGAACTCAGCGGCTACCGGATCGCCGGGTGTTATCCGCTGACCGAGGACTATTTCCGCTGGAGCGGAGCGGGCGGTGCGGGGGGCAGTGCCAATACCGCCGATCTCATGGGCGGGGCCGCGTGCCCCCATTGCGGCAACCCGATCACGGTGGCACTGTGCGGCTGCGGCAAGCTGATGTGCCTGCGCGGACCGGGCGAGGCGACCTGTCCCTGGTGTCGCGAGGATCTGCGGTTCGCGCCCAGTGCCGACCAAGGCTTCGACGTCGAGCGCCGCCAGGGCTAGCCCATGGACCTGGAGACCCGCACCGCCCTGTCCTTGAATCTGCTCGACTGGCTCCGCGGGCAGGTCGCGGATCATAACCGCTGGCCGAGCGGCCCGGTTTACGATCAGGCGGTGGCGGCGGCCGGGGGACTGATCGACCTGGTCGCCTCGCCATCCTCCTCCCCGACCGACGCGGCCGTAGGCCAGGATGCGCCGTCAGTCGCTCCAGCGCCGGCCATGGCGTACCCGATCGGCAGGTCGGCGCCGATCGACCCCGATCAGCACCCCGGGAACATCCCCGACACCCTGCTGCCGAGGAGCGCGCCGGTCCAACCCCAGATCATCGCCGAGATCGAATCCAACGCCCGCGCCGGTGAGCCCTTCCAGGCGCGCCTGCAGGTACGGGCGAGCGACGGGCGGCCCATGCAGGTCGTCGCGTGCGAGGTCCCGGAGGCCCTCGGGCTCACCTATGCGGCGGGACTCTTGACCGGGATCGCCCATCAGCCCGGCGAGCATCGGCTGGCGGTGACCTGTCAAGACCCGGATGATCCCGCCGCGCCGACCTGCCGGGCGGTCGCGCTCCTGGTCGTGAACGCCGACCCGCGCGCCCTCTGGAAGGACCTGGCGTCGGACCGGGACGCAACGGGATGGAAGCCGGATACCGCCGCGGTGCGGCTGCCCGGCGCCCATGATCGGCAGATCCTGCTCGCCAGTCGCAGAGGACGCTCGCACGCCCATATCGGGACCATGCGCGACGACGATTATGCCTGGTGTGTCACCGCGGCCGATGGGTGGAACCTGATTGCGGTCGCCGATGGTGCAGGCAGCGCCAGGCATTCACGCATCGGGTCGCGCATCGCCGCCGCAACGGCCGTCGAGGTCGCCCGCCAACGGCTGCTCGATGACCAGCCGGGGCCGCGGCTCCAGGACCTGGCCACAGAGAACGCCGACCCCGGGCAGGCCCGGATCGCCGCCTACAACACCTTGGGTGCCGCCGCCTTCGAGGCGACCAAGGCCATCGAGGCCAAGGCGCGCGCCCAGGGGGGCGAACCGCGTGACTATGCGACCACCCTGTTGCTCGCCGCCCACACCCGCACACCGGTGGGCGACCTGGTGGCAACCTATTGGGTCGGCGATGGCGCCATTGCACTCTACAGCACCGGGCATGGGGTCGAACTGCTGGGGATGCCGGAAGGCGGGGACTATGCCGGTCAGACCCGGTTCCTGGACCGCTCGGTGTTCGCTGACGGGGACCAGATCATGCGGCGTCTGAACGTCCGGCTGGTCAAGGAGTTCACCGCCCTGCTGTTGATGACCGACGGGGTGAGCGACCCATGGTTCCCGTCGGATGCAACCCTGCGGGAATCCGCGGCCTGGGCCGCCCTGTGGGCGGAACTGGCGCCGCTGCTCGCCGCACCCGACGCGGATGCGCGCACACTCGACTGGCTCAATTTCTGGAGCCGCGGCAACCACGACGACCGCACCCTTGCGGTGTCGTCGAGTGCGAGGGGCGCGTCGGGGTCGTGGTCCCCGCCTATGCGCCGCACTTCTTCTTCACGCACGGCTCCGCCAACAACGATATGCTCGGCATCAAGGGCCGGGAGAAGGAAGGCAAGTGGTTCGCGAGCGCAAACAATCAGGCGCGCTTCCTGGACCCGCGTGAGCGCGGGCATTGGCTCAACTACCTGCGCATCTGCATTCGCATCGCCCGGGCGGTGCGGCGCCTGCACGCCGCCGGCCTGGCCCATAGCGACCTTTCCTATAAGAATGTGCTGGTCGACCCCTGCACCGGCAACGCCTGTATCATCGATCTCGACGGCCTGGTGGTCCCTGGGAAGTACCCGCCGGAGGTCGTCGGCACCCCCGATTTCATCGCGCCGGAGGTCGTCATGACGGCGCACCTGCCCCGTGACAGCGCGGATCGCCGGCTGCCCTGCATCGCGACGGACCGCCACGCCCTGGCGGTCCTGATCTATATGTACCTGCTCTACCGCCATCCGCTGCGCGGGGGCAAGGTCCATGACCCGGATCCGATCCGCGACGAGACCCTGTCGATGGGCGAGCGGGCGCTGTTCGTCGAACACGCCAAGGATCTGAGCAATCGCATCCGGGTCGCCGACGCGCGTCCGACCGAACTGCCGTGGGTCGATACCGAGCGCATGCCATACACGCTGACCGGCCCCTATCTGACACCGCTCTTCGAGCGCGCCTTCACCGCCGGCCTGCACGACCCCGGCAGTCGCCCCAGCGCCGAGGATTGGGAGTTCGCGTTGGTGCGCACCGCCGACTTGATCCAGCCGTGCGCCAATCGCGATTGCCCCCAGGGGTGGTTCGTCTTCGACAATCGGCGGGCCCCGCGTTGCCCGTTCTGCGGCACCCCCTACCCCGGGCAGCTCCCGGTCCTGAATTTCTATTCGAGCCGGCAGGGCGACAGCTTCCGCCCGGATGACCAGCGGTTGCTGGTGTATACCAATCAGTCGCTGTTCGAGTGGCATGTCAATCGCCATGTGGCCCCCAACGAACGGCTGACCGAGGCACAGAAGACGCGGGTCGGCTATTTCGTGTTCCACCACGGGGCCTGGTGGTTCGTCAACGAGCGACTGCCCCATTGCCGCGATCTCAGCGCCGGGCGCGAGATCGCGGTGGGCGAGCGCGTGGCGCTGCGCGATGGACTGCAGTTGCTCCTGTCACGGGAGTCGGGCGGGCGCCTGGCGCTCGTGCAACTGGCCGGGACGGACTAGCGGTCGGCGCGACCGCGGCGGCCTTCATCATCAACCAACACAGAGGCGGGTATCATCGTGGCACTGAATCTCTCAAAGGGTGAGCGGATCTCGTTGGAGAAGACCGGCGGCCCCGGCTTGGCGCGCGTCGTGCTGGGTCTGGGATGGGGCAAGCGCAAGAAGAAGGGATTCTTCGGATCATCGGAGGTCGAGGTCGATCTCGACGCCTCCTGCCTGCTGTTCGCGGCCAGAGTGCTGACCGACAACGTATGGTTCCGGCAATTGCAGAGTCAGTGTGGGGCCGTCCGTCACACCGGCGATGACCGCGCGGGCGGCGGTAGCGACGACAACGAACGGATCAGCGTCGACTTGGGCAAGCTCCCGGCCGCCGTCGATGTGTTGATCTTCACCGTGAATTCATTCCTCAACGACAGCTTCGAGGGCATTCCCAACGCCCGCTGCCGCCTGTTGGACGCCGCCGGAAACAAGGAACTGGCCCGCTTCGACCTGTCGCTCGACGGGGCCGATCACACCGGCATGGTGATGGCCAAACTATACCGCGAAAACGGCGCCTGGAACCTGCAGGCGATCGGCGAGAAGGGCGCGGGCCGCACCTTCAATGATCTGATGCCGTTGATCGGCCGCTACCTCTGAGGTGACCCCAATGGAGCTTCAATCCGGCCAGAACGCGCCCGTCGGCACGGGCGCGTTGCGTCTGGCCCTGACCTGTGACCCGCCCAACCAGGCCGCGAGCCTGGATGTCAGCGCCTTTCTGCTCGATGCCGCGGGCCGGGTGTCGGGGGACGGCGGCTTCGTCTTCTACGGCAGCCCGAGCGATCCCGCCGGTGCCGTGCGGCTCGATCCGGTCGCCGCCAGCTTCCAGATCGAGCCCGGCCGACTGCCGGGCGGGATCGAGCGGGTCGTGGTCGCATTGAGCATCGATCAGGGCGTGGCCGGGCTGCACGCCTTCGCGCAGTTTCGGGCGCTGCGCCTGACCCTGACGGGTCAGGGGGTCGACCTGCAGTTCCCGGTCGCGACCGGAGGCATGGCCGAGAGCGCGCTGATCATGGGGGAACTGTATCTGCGCAACGGTGCCTGGAAACTGCGTGCCTTGGGTCAGGGGTTCGCCGGCGGACTGGCCCCGCTCGCCCGCAACTATGGCGTCGATGTGAGCGAGGCGGCGCCACCGCCCGCACCACCACCGGCGGCGCGTCCGCCCGCGGCGGCGCCCCCGGCCGCGGCTGCCGCGCCCTCGCGCATCAACCTGAAGAAGCGTGAGCCGATCTCACTGGAGAAGCCCGCCAAGGGGTTCGGGCAGATCGATGTCAACCTCAACTGGACCCGCGGTCAGGTCAAGCGCGGGTTCTTCGGGGGCAGCAGCGGCGGTATCGACCTGGACCTGGGGTGCATGGTCGAGCAGGCCAACGGCGACAAGGACGTGATTCAGGCCCTTGGCAAGCGCTTCGGTCGCCTCGACGCGGCACCCTTTGCGAAGCTGCTCGGGGACGATCGCACCGGCGAATCCGACTCCGGCGAGACCCTGTTGATCAACGGCGAGCGGTGGAGCGATCTCAAACGCGTCCTCATCTACGCCTACATCTACGAGGGCGCCCCGAACTGGGCCGCCGCCAACGCGGTCGTGACGCTCAAGGCACCCGGATCGCCCGAGCTGGTGGTTGCGCTCGATGAGCACGCGACCGGCAAGGGCATGTGCGCGATTGCGCTGCTCGAGAACGATGGCGGACGGATTCGCGTGACCAAACTGGTGGAGTATTTCGCCGGACACCAGCAGGTCGACGAGGCCTACCGTTTCGGCTTCCAGTGGAAGGCCGGCAGCAAATAGGCCGGTAGGGCAAACAGGCTGAACCAAACCGGCGCGCCGGCGTCGAACATTCTTCATTCGCGTTAGAGGAGCAACCGATCATGGCCGTTTCACTGCAAAAGGGTGGGCGGGTCTCGCTGGACAAGGCCGCGCCCGGACTCAAGAGTGTCCATGTGGGGCTGGGCTGGGACCCGCGTGCGACCGACGGTGCCGAGTTCGACCTGGACGCCTCGGCCTTCCTGGTCGCCGCGTCGGGGAAGGTCCGCGGTGACACCGATTTCATCTTCTATAACCAGTTGAAGTCCACCTGCGGCTCGGTCGAGCATACCGGCGACAACCGCTCCGGGGCCGGCGACGGTGATGACGAGGTGGTCTATGTCTACCTCGACCGGGTGCCCGCGGACGTCGCGAAGATCGTCTTCACCGTCACCATCCATGAGGCGGACGCCCGCAAGCAGAACTTCGGTCAGGTGGGCAACGCCTATATCCGGCTCGTCAACAAGGACACCGGCGCCGAGGTCGTGCGCTTCGATCTCGGGGAGGAATACTCGACCGAGACCGCGATGGTGTTCGCCGAACTCTATCGCAACGGCGCCGAATGGAAGTTCAATGCCATCGGCCAAGGCTATGCCGGCGGTCTGGCACCCATGGCACGGCAGTACGGCGTCACGGTCTGACGGTGCAGGCCGCGGACCCGCGGAGACGCTGCCGACGTCCTTTTTCCGGCCCGACCGATCGTGGCGGGCCATTTGACCTAAGAAGAGTATTTGGCCGCAAATGAACGCAAATAAGCGCAAATAGACCTGCTGATTGGCATTGTCGCGGGCGTCACCCGGACGGCGAACATGCAGCAAACGCCAAGTCTCTGATTATTTGCGTCAATTTGCGTTCATTTGCGGCTAAAACTCCTTTTTCTGAGTTCAATCAACCACGACCGCACCGCGGTCGAACCAATGGAGATCGCACACATGCCAGTCAATCTGACCAAGGGCGGCAACGTTTCACTGACCAAAGAGGCCCCGGGGATCAGCAAGATCCGCTTCGGCCTGGGCTGGGACGCCCGCAGCACCGACGGCGCCGCCTTCGATCTGGACGCGGTCGCGGCGGTCGTCGGCGAGAGCGGCAAGGTCCTCTCCCAGCCGTACTTTGTCTTCTTCAACAACCTGGAGACACCGGAGAAGGCCGTGATCCACCGCGGCGACAACCGCAGCGGTGCCGGCGAGGGGGACGACGAGGTGATCGAGGTCGATCTCGTCAAACTGCCGGCCGAGGCGGCCAAGATCGTCTTTGCCGCCACCATCTACGATGCCGATACCCGCAAGCAGAACTTCGGCCAGGTCGCCAACGCCTACATCCGCGCGGTGGACGAGGCGAGCGGTGCCGAGCTGATGCGCTTCGATCTGAGCGAGGACTTCTCCACCGAGACCGCGCTGGTCTTCGGCGAACTCTACCGCCGTGAGGCCGAATGGAAGTTCAAGGCCGTAGGGGCCGGCTACGCGGACGGTCTGGCCGGTCTCGCTCGCGATTACGGGGTCTAGCATCAGAACTGATGTGTTGACGCCGATCCCGTAGGGTACGCATCGCGTACCCGCCGAGCCGCGGCAACTTCTGGGGCTGGGCGTCGTTGTCGTTGTCGTAATCGGAGAAGCGATGCACTTTGGGGTGCGAGAGAGTCCGGGGCGCTACGATAGCCTCGATTACGACAACGACAACGACAACGACAACGAAGATAGCGCTATAGGCAGTCCCTAATGGGATTGTTCCACTTATTTGTGAACCGCCCCCAAAAAAACACTCAGGATGGTTTAATGAAAGATTTTCGTATCTCCTTCGTCGTCACCCTTGTATGCCTCGCGCTGGCCGGCTACTGGGGCCTCGAGTCCGGACAAGGCCTGGTCGCCGCCGTCCTCCTCACCGCCATCCTCGGCGTCATGGAAGTCAGCCTCTCCTTCGATAACGCGGTGGTGAATGCCGGCGTGCTGAAGGACATGGAAGAAAAGTGGCAACAGATCTTTCTTACCGTCGGCATACTCATTGCCGTCTTCGGAATGCGGCTCCTGTTTCCGCTCCTGATCGTGACCATCGCCACCGGACTCGGCGTGATCGATGTCGCCACGATGGCCCTCAAGAGCCCCGACGAATATGCCCGCCACCTGCAGGAGAGCCATGTCGGCATCGCCGCCTTCGGCGGCATGTTCCTGATGCTGGTCTTCCTCTCCTTCATCTTCGACGAGAGCCGGGAACTGCACTGGCTCGGCTGGGTGGAAGAGCGCCTGTCCCGGCTCGGCAAGCTCGACGCCATTGCGGTGATGACGGCACTGCTGATGCTCTTCGTCCTGCAATACCTGCTCCCCCTCGATGCCATGGCCCGCCTGACCATGCTAGTGGCCGGCGTCGGCGGCGTCATCCTCTTTATCGCCGTCAGCAGCATCGACGGCCTCTTCGAAAGCGAGGAGGCCGGTGACGCCGCGGTGGCGGTCGCCAAGCGCAACGGTGTAGCCGGCTTCCTTTACCTCGAAGTGCTCGACGCATCCTTCTCCTTCGATGGGGTCATCGGTGCCTTCGCCATCACCCGCGATGTCGTCGTCATCATGCTCGGCTTGGCCATCGGCGCCATGTTCGTGCGCTCACTCACCGTACACCTGGTGCGCAAAGGCACCCTGGATGAATACGTCTTCCTCGAGCACGGTGCCCACTACGCCATCGGCGCGCTCGCGGCCATCATGCTGGCCGGGATCGTCTACCACGTCTCCGAGGTGATCACCGGGTTGATCGGCGTCGGCTTCATCCTGCTCGCCCTGGTCTCGTCCATTCGCTATCGGGCGAAGGCGAACGCCGCCGGGGGCTGACCCTCCACTGGGAGCGCCGCACCCCAGTGCGGCCCGGTCTATCGGCAACGCGCAACGCCGCGGTCGCCTGTGAGCGCGCGCCGCACTGGGGTGCGGCGCTCCCAGTACGGCAGGGATTGAACTGATGTTGGTATGCCGATATTGCAGCCAGCCCCTGGGTTGGGCGACCGAGTACTGTCCGTTCTGCGGCAAGGCGCAATCGCTTGCTGCCATGGCAGCGCGGGCGTCGATGCCTGCGCCGGAGACGGTACCGATCCGGGCCGCGCCCAAGCCGGTTGATCGGATCGCAAGCCGGCTGGAAGAAATACTGGCAGGGCGGATGATCGACCCAAGTGTCGCGCCGGTCATCCCTGAGCCCCAGCTCCCGCGCCCGCGCAACCCCGTGCCAAGGCCAAAGCCGGTCGCCACACCCCGACCCGTACCCGACGGCGCCCGAACCGCATTGGCCGGCGTCGCTGCGATGCGGCAACCCGTCGCGGCTGGGGGCCGCTCCTACGCCGTAGGAGCGGCCCCCGGCCGCGACGAATACGAGGCGGGATCTGGCCGGACTGATGAAAAAGTCCAGCGGCACTGGTTCTGGCCCAGGGTCCCGTCAAAGTCCGGGGGCTTGACGTAGCGGCGGGGGCCTCGGGCGATGCGAAGCGCGCGGGTGACGGTCGGGCGGTAGATCTGGCGAAGACGATCGCGGGGTTGGGCGAGGCGCGCGAAGGGGAAGTGCGCGGGCGCAGGCGAGCGCCAGCCTCCGCCGGAGCGGCCGTGCGTCAGCGTCAGCGGCGTCGGGTGTCAGACGCCGATGGCGGCCAGGGCCCGGCGCGGTTGGTGAGCGAAGGCGCGCAGGGCGCTGGCGATATTGGTAAAGCCGTGCAGACGAGCCAAGGCGATGGCGAAGTTGCGCAGGCTGGCCATGATGGCCGGTCCGTGGCCGACGCGCACGCGCGAGCGATCCTCGTCGAAGGTGACGTCGCGGACATAATGGGAGCGGTTCTCGATGCCCCAGTGGCCGCGGTTGAGTTGCAGGAGTCGCGGCGGGTCGGCCAACTGCGGTGGCAGGCTGGTCACGGCGAACACCGTCTCGTCGCGTTGCTTGCCCGACGTGAGTTCGGTGACGGCGCGTTCGATGCGACAGACCTGGGCGACGTGGGGGAAGTTGACGTAGTCGTTGAGGGCCGTGGAGGCCATCAAGCGGCGCTGCTCCAGGCGCCCATGGCCCTTATCGAGGGTCGTGGTGCAGAGGGGGGAAATGCGCCTCGGTCAGGGCGCTGAGGTCGGCATAGAGGGTGGGCTGATTTTCTTTGACCGTGAAAAAATAGTGGGCCTGTTTCTCCTCGACCAGGAAGCGCGCGGTCTCGCGTTGGGTATGCAGCGCATCGGCGGTGACCACCCGTCCCGTGAGGTCCAAGGGTGCGAGCAGCGGTTTGAGCTCCGGGATCTCGTTGGTCTTGGCCGGGATCTCGCGCTGCGCCACGGTCACGCCCTGATCTTGGAGGAACGCGCTGAGCAGATGCACCTGGGTGCCGTCGGGGCGCACCGCCCCGCGCAGGGCCTTACCATCGACGGCCACGGCATCGTCGGCAGCGACGAGGCCGAGCAGCCAGTCACTCAAGGTGGCATCAATGGCGGCAACGTCGCTGGCTTGCAGGACGCGGCGCAAGGTCGGCTCGGAGGGTGGCTCGAAGCGCTCGGTGCGGGGATTGTAGCGGGCGTGTAGACGCTTGAGTTGGGCCTGGGTCAGGCGCGCTGCCCACTCGGCGAGCGCGGTATAGCCGCGGTTGCCGGCGAGTACGGCGGCGAGGCCGATGCTCAACACCGTGGCCTGGGGATGGCGTTTACCGCGCGGACGGCGCCGATCGGGCAGCGCGCGCAGACGCTGCTGCAGGTCCTGCATCTGGGCCGTGGTCAGGGTGACGGATTGCATTGGCGTGCTCCAAGGGGCGGGTAGCACGGGGGCGCACAACAGCGCCCGGGCGCGTGGGTGCAACGGATAGACGAGTGCCTGCTTGGGTTCGCCATGGGGGGTATAGCGGCCGTTGCAGCGCGCAAAGCCGCGCGTGGTGCCGACCACCTGCCAGTTGGCGGCGCGGTAACAGGCACCGGTAAAACGCGTTGGATCGACGAAGGTCTCGGCCAGCAACAGGCGGTGACCATGGACGCGCAGCCAATCGTCGGACAGGCGCCGCAGGTTCAGCGCCAGGATGCGCGAGGCCAGATTAGGGACGCGCCCGGTGGCGGGGAGGATCAAGAACCGGGCGTTGTTGGCCAGCAGATGCAGGCGTTGATAGTGCAGCACCCGCGGCCAACCGATCCAGGCATCGCGGGCCGCGCACTTGAGCGCCGCCGCCTGCCAGCCGAGCAGCGCCAGCCAGCACCCATCAAGCGTGGCAACGTAGCGTAAGGTCTTGCCGAATAACGAGCGTAGGCCCAGGTAATGATGCGCCTCGACCAGCGCATCCCACGCGTCCCGCTCCCCGGGCAGGATCAGGCGGACCTCCAGACGCCGGAGTAACTCCGACGCGGGGCGGCAGGACTGGCAAGGAATTTCGGCCATGCCGACTGTTGTAAGACATTTCGGGCCGAAAATCCAGTTCTGCGAACATCGGTCACAAGCTCAAGGGGCTACGGGTGAACTCGACGGAGCCCTGGGTTCTGGCCGACGGCGCTCGTGACTGGCCTGATCCTACTGGTCCTCGTCACCTACCACTACATGCCGGACACCATCAGCGCGCAACCGACGCCCACCCCGACCATGGTCCCGATCCCCGCCGGCCGCTTCTCGATGGGCTGCCAGGAGGGCGAGCAGGGCTGCGAGGCCAACGAGAAACCGGCCCATTGGGTTCAGGTCGCCGCGTTTGAATTGGGCAAATACGAAGTGACCTTTGACGAATGGGACGCCTGTGCCGCCGACGGCGGTTGCACCCAGAAACCCGGCGACGAGGGCTGGGGCCGGGGCCGACGCCCGGTCATCAATGTCTCCTGGGACGACGCCCAGCACTATGTGACCTGGCTCAGCCGCAAGACCGCCAAGCCCTATCGGCTGCCCAGCGAGGCCGAATGGAAATATGCCGCCCGCGCCGGTACCCAAACCCCTTGGTCATTCGGCGATGATGAGAAGGCCACGGGCGACTACGCCTGGTTTGGTGGAAACGCTGGAGATAAGACCCACCCGGTCGGCGAAAAGCGGGCCAACCCCTGGGGCCTATACGATATGCACGGAAACGTCTACGAGTGGGTGCAGGACAATTTGCACAAGGACTATCAAGGCGCCCCCATGGACGGTCGCCCCTGGGTAGATACCACAGGCGTGAGGCGTGTGCTGCGCGGCGGCTGTTGGGCCGGCGAGGCGCTGCTCCTGCGCTCTGCGTACCGCAACCGCCACGACCCCGGCCGCCGCTCCCGCTACTTCGGTTTCCGGCTTGCCCTAGGTCCCCACCCCGGCCGGGAGAAGGCAAGCCGGTAGGTAGCGGGGCCGGACTGCCCGCGCAAGGAGCGAGCGGTAGCGAGCGGGAGGCGCGGGCGGTCAGGCACCGCGGGGGGCCGGGGATGTGCAACCCCCCGCTTCTGGTGACACCGCTCCAGCGGTGTCACCCCTGTGTCGGGCGCTCTGCGCCGCGAGCGCTCGGGAGGGCCCGCGGCGGTTGGCGTCGCGCCCCGCGTCCCCCTCCCCGCTTGCCGCGGCAGGCGCGCCCGCCCGTCTCTTGGTCCGGTGCTGCATGTGAGCCCGTAGGGTCCGCTGTGCGGACCGAACGCCGCTGGTCGACAATGATGATCAAGGCCGTGCCGCGGGCGGCCTTGATCATGGTGCTGGCCGCGACCCTGAGCGATTGCGGAATTTCTTGACAAGACTAACAAGATTTACAAGATTGAAGACAAATAACATCTTGTAAATCTTGTTAATCTTGTCAAAATGTCTTGGTTTCGCGCTCATTGTGCGGTTCGGGGCCGCCCCCGTAAGACCTCCTTCCTGCCGCTGCCGGCCGCAACGACGATCAAGGCCCCGCGGGCCGGGCACCGCGCTTGGGCGGGCAACATCCACCGGCCAAGGCTTCGGCGGCGCTGGTGGATGCGCTGCGCTTATCCACCCGTCGTCTGCGCGACCACATCAGTTTGGATCGCACCCGAGCCCCTAAGCCCGCTTGACGAAATCCAGTCCACCGAATACTTTAACTATCTCGGCATAGTGCCTTTTCCCTTCCAGGCCCCCGCGGAACCGGCGCCGGTGCTGAGGACCTGGGTCTGGGCGATTCGGCTACACCATCAGAGTGAATGTTGAGAAATGGAAACATGGGACCTTGACTACCCTGATGGCCACAGCGAAACCTGGACCAAAGACCCGGGCACCGGCGCATTCAGGCTGGCCCAGTACAATGGCTTAGGGCCGACACAGGACCAGTACAGCACGCCCGAGACGGCCGAACTCGTCGGCGCGCGTCTGTGCCGGGAGGCAAACGCAACGGTCCTCTACCCCGGGATGTTCCGTTACTCCCCGCTCACGGGCGCGCCCCTGCCCGAACCCACGCGGGCGCACCAGGAAAGCTGGTTGCCCCCGTTCGGCGGCGGACAGACGCCGGACTTCATGGGGATGCCCGGGCTGCGCCAAACCCACGTCGATCTGGCCTTGCCCAAGACCCTGAGGTCCCAGCAGGACCCGAGTGTTTCGCTCCCTTTGCCGCCCCCGGGCGACTACCATTTTCTCGTCGGCAACCTGTCCTCCTGTCGTCCTTCATTGTTGGCCATCGAGCCGCGGCGAGGACTCTTGTATATCTTCCGCGACCCGCAGCAGCAGTGGGTGGAACTGCGAGCCAAGCATCAATTGCTGCCCGAGTCCTCCCTGAAGACCGGCCACTGGGGTCTGGCCTGCCCGGACCCCGGCAAGCAGGCGTTTTTTCTCCCCACCGATTATGGACTGGCGGCGCTCGACCTCGACATCCTCGACTTCACCTATGACCTGCGCCTGTACCCGGGACGCTGCGTCGGCCCCCCGGTGTGTTTCCAAGGCAAGAACGTATTTGTCCCCATCACACTAGGCGAGGACAAGGGTGGGCTGCTGCGCATCGATACCGCAAACCCCTCCCGTGTCGAGCAACTGGACCTGCCGCGCGAATCGCTCGCTGAGCCATTCACTACCGCGCTGGTTGATCGCCGCCAGGTGATCTGGCTCAGCCGTCTTGGTCAACTGATCCTCAAATTCGCCGATATCACCGGCAAGCCGACCATGTCTTTTCTGCCTTGGCCCGCGGGATTCCAGCCCTGTTTTCAGTTCGGCAGCCCCTATCGCGCCCGCGACGGGGTCTTGTGGCAGCTCGGTTTTGATCAGCAACAGGGGCGTTATCTCTACATGACCCTGGCGAGCGCTCAACCCGAGCGCCAGGAGACCGCCAGCCCCCGCTTCGGTTCGGGCACGATCAACTTTGCGCTCGAAACGCAACTGCGCAGCCATCCATGGCTCGATCCTGAGAATGTCGCAGACCCCGGGTCCCGTCATATTGTGGCGCCGCTCCTGGAGTCCCCCAACAAGTCGGCATTCTGCGTCCGCATCCCTTGGAATCAGGGGGCCGAGAGCCTTTTCAACAGCAACGCGAAACATGCCGCCGAGTTTGCGCTCATTATGCAGGATGCAGACGTGAGCTTTTTCATGAGAAAGCTGACGCACCCCTGGCGGATGCGCGCCTTCGTTTATCACCGGCATCTTTACCTTTATCACCCGGATTTCGATCAATCGATTCCCGGCTGGGAGCTCCTGTCTTGCTGACGCCAAAGCAAAAGGCCAAGACCCTGCCCCTGGGCCTGCTGCTCCTGTTGGCCATGCTCGGCTCGCAGGCCCCGGCCGCAGCGCCGATGCAGCAGGCATTTCTTATCCAGAATTCGGGATGGATGGAGCCTTTTTATACCGATCCCAGGTCCCAGTTCAAGCCCCTGGTGCTGGCCGTCTTTCATGCCGTGACCAGTCCGGACGAGAAGGTCTTTGTGTCGGTATTCAACCAATCGTTCGGCGACCACCAGTCACCGGAGCTGATCTTTTCCAGCGGCGCTGCCGGACCGCCCCTGGAGGATGTCATCGCCGCCGTCACAGTCGCAAAGAAGCCGAAATCCGGTGCCTTGACCGATACCGATTTTCAGGAGGCAGTGACCAAGACCATCGTTGAGCAATTCCTGGGGCGACCAGGAATTATCTGGATCTTCACCAACAACAGGAACAGCCCGCACAATGACCCTGAAACGCTCGCGCGCAATCGCGAGTTTTACGAATTGGTGCATATTGAGCCGACGATCGCCAGGACCGTCGTGTTCCCATTGGGGATGGCAGTCAAGGGGCGGGTCTATCAGGCCGGCGGGCTCATGGTCTATGCGCTGGCCTATGGGCAGGAGGCCGACGCGGCCCTGCGCCACTTGATTCAGAGCGGCCGGACGGCCAAGGTCTTTACCGAGCAACCGGCGCGGCTCAAGCCGTTGGACCGGGACTCGGTCCGCCTGCTGCCGCGGGAAATCAGGAACGAATCCGCAATCACTGTCGGGATGGCCGCCGATCAGGCAACGGTGCTCTTGGACGTGGTTGCCTCCCGGGAACAGCCCCGCGTCGAGATCGTCGCCTCGCTGGAGAACCTGTTTTATCCGTATATTATCGAAGCCGCTGACATCGCGGCGCGATTTACGGTCGGGTCCTGGCAGGGCCCGTTGTCCGTCGACCCGCCCGCCGTCAGCCGGCTGCAACCCGGGGCTCAAGAGGTGGTCAGGGTCTCGCTGCCCATTCCGCTGGCCCAGATACCCTCTATCTGGTCAGCCAAAGCCATGAGTTCCTTGGGAAAGCGCATCCAGATGGAGGGTACGGTCGAGATCACGCTCAACAATCAACGCCTCGCGTTATCTGATACGTTTCGGCAAGACCTGAACGCACTCTTTCCCGGCGATCCGATCTCCGAGGTATTCGTGCCGCCTCAAGACACCCTCGCATCGCGGGTCAGCATTCCCTTGCTGATTCGCATCAACTATCCGCTTTACCCCCTGATCATCATCGGGGCCGCCTTGCTCCTGGGCCTGGGGTTGATCCTGTTCGCGCTGGGCTTCTTCACCAGGCCGCGAGACTATCACATCAGGGTCGACGGCCAGGTGCAGACCTGCCGGCTCAAGCCGTTCCAACGACAGGAATTGTATTGCGCCGCGGGGGACCGCGTTGCCGGGGTCCGGCGCGGCCTCACCGGTGTCGAGATTCTCGACCCCAAGGAAGGGCACCGTGTTGAGGTGACCCAATAAGGATCGCGCCTTGATCATAGGCACGCTCGCGGGCGATCGGTCCGCACAGCGGACCCTATGGGAGCGGGACCCTAGGGTCCGCTGTGCGGACCGGAGACCTTGCGGTTGGCACCTTGGCCGGGACAATGATCGAGGCCCCAAGGCCCACCCATCTACCTGACGAGCGGGAGCTTCCCGGAGTCTCGACCGATGGCCTTATACTAGGCACCCTGACGTGCAAGACGGATCGCGCGGCTTCCCGGCTTTCCGGAATTCTCGCTGCCGTCTCTTTATCCATAAGGGGAACGACCATGGCGGAAAAATCGACGACACCTGAAGGCGGCGCCGGCCATCAAGGGCAGGCCGCGAAACCGGCAACGGCCAACACGGCGGCCAGACCGGACTCGAAGGGCTTCAAACTGCCCGATCCCAACACCCAGCCGCCGGCCCTATCGGCTGCAACGACAACGGCCCTGCCGGGGGCCAGCCAGGCGGCGCCCACCGCCGCGACCCTGACCACGGTCCCCGCGATCAATCCATCCGGTGGGGTCAAGGCCGATACCGGGCCGCGCGATCTGGCGATCGGCGGCGGTGTTTGGCTGGTGCTGGTCATTGCCTTTTTCTTTGCCAAGACCGGTTATGCCAATATGCTGGTAGGCAAGCGGGTCGCACCGCGCTCGGCCAATGCCTCGGGTTGGTGGCTGTTTATACTGCTGACAAGCCTCGCGACCGGCGGCGTCCTGGCGGTCGTCGATCAGGAGCGCTTTCTGGCGCCGATCTACATCGCGGGCTTTGTGGGCGTCGCCTTGTTGGCCTTGATCTTGATGCTGATGACCGGACGCCGGTAAGAACTTGAGCCTAGCAAGAGCATTCATCCACAGATAAACACAGATTATCACAGATAATTCATTGACTTACGCTTGGCCGGGGACCGCCTCGCCGGTGATTGCGACAATAGCGGTAAGCGCATAACAATTCGAAGAAAATCTGTGTTCATCTGTGTCCATCTGTGGATTTTAGGTTGAGCGAAACATCCCGACGAATTGGAGGGCGAGCATGGCAGAGCAAGAGAATGTGGCGCGCGCCAGACGGGCGGAGCAAATCGTCAAACTGCGCCCGACGCTGTATATCGGGGTGGGCGGGACGGGCATGGAGGTCATCTTGCGGGTGCGCCGCCGGATCCTCACCGCGGTCTGGGGACCACCACAGCATCCGATGCGCATTTCGACCCTGGCGGAATTTCCGGTCGCCCAATTCATCCATTTCGATCTCGACCACGGCGCCTTGGTCGAGTCGGGCAAGTCGCAGCGGACCGATCCACTCGCCGACGCCGTCAAGCTGTCCGACGAGGACCGGCTGGTGGAGGCGTTCGAGATCGAGCGCTACAGTCGCAGCGATGACGACTTGGCGAAGTATCCCTATATCGAGAATTGGTCCCCGCTCACGCCCAAGAAGATCCGTGAGATGGGCATCGATCCCGCCAAGGGCGCCGGTCAGATTCGCGCCATTGCGCGACTCTATTTCTTCGATAAGTATTCAAAGATAAAGGACAAGATCCGCACCAAGCTGGTGTGGCTGAAGAGCGGCCTGTCCAACGACGCGCAACTCAAGGCCCTGGGGCTCGATCTGGATCAGAGCAAGTTCCGCATCATCGTCATCGGGTCAGTGGCCGGGGGCACCGGCGCCGGCTCCTTTCTGGATATGGGCTGGCTGGCCAAATGGATTGCCAGAGACACCGTGAGCGCGGCGGATGTCGAAATGATGGTGTTCCTGCCGACCGGCTATCAAAGCGCCAACAAGGAGCGTACGGAGGCCAATGGCTATGCCTCGTTCATGGAACTGGAGACCTGTATGCGGGGCGGTTCGCGTTTCGTCACGCGCTGGGATGCCTATGACCGCCCGGAGCTGAGCGTCAAGCCCTACGACGAGGTGTATCTGATCGACTCGGGCAATCTCGCGCAGTTGCATACCAGCAACCAGAAGGACATTTATGACATGGTGGCGGACGCGCTGTTCGAGGATTTCGCCTCGATCGATTTCGCCAACAAGAAGCGCTCCGTTGCGGTCAATCAGCGCCAGCACAAGATCCTTCCCTTTACCCCGCCCGTACCCGGCGGCCGTTATGGCGACATGCGGCTGTCTTATTTCCAGGGTTATTCCGCCTTCGGGCAGTCGGTATTGGATACCCAGCGCGGCGTCCGGCGCGACATGCGCGCCTACCACTGGACGGCGGAGATGCTCAAGGCGTTTTTCGGCGTCGCCATGGCGGACCTGGGCGCGCGGCGGGCGACCGACAAGCAACGCGACGATTTCATGGCGCAGTATATTCAACTGGTGCCGCGGGCATTCACCGATTTTCCCGAGATCAGCGACCCCCGGGCCAAGCTCAACCGGGGGGAATTTACCGATTATCAGATGACCGAAACCCTGCTGACCGATCGGCAGGGATCATTGATCGATGGGATGCTGCAGAAGGTCGCCGCGAGTATCGAGCGGATCGCCTCCGCCAACAAGAAGGATGACTGGGGCTCGTGCATCAGGGAGGCGGTGAAGCAACTGGAACATGACGTGGTTCGCGACCAGGACTCGACCGCGGATACCACGGAGGATCGCGTCACCCATGACGCGGCGCAGTTGTTCAAGGAAACGACGCAGAGGATTCGCGACCAGCTCTATGTCTATCTCGACAACAAAGACTATGGCGGGCTGGAATACGTGCTGTCGTTGGTCGAGCAGATCAAGGATCGCCTGGAGAATCCCGGCACCGGCCTGATCGCGGCCTTGGCCGACAATGCCCGGCGCTATGGTGAGCTGCGCGACGTGGTCCGCAGTTGCGAATACGATCGCCTCTTGACCAACCTGGAGCAGACCAAGGGCAGCGGGCTGTTCGGCTTCGGCAACAAGGAGGAGCAGGCGCGCCTGATCCTGAACCAAATCAAGCAGGAGATCTCTAATTTCCTGAAATTTCATCTGCGCGCAACGGCTGCCTCGCACGCCTCGGCACTGTTGAAGAGGATTTCGCAGTGGTTGGGCGAGCGCCAGGGTATCGATGAGCGCGGTGATGCCTCCTGGAGCGGGCTGGTCGGAGAGTTCCAGGCTGGCCGAACCTCCGTGCTGGCCATGATCGACTCGGTCGAAGGCAAGGTGGAGCTCTTGCTCGAGGATACCCGCAAGGATCATGCGACCTATATCCTCGTCGACACGCCGGAAGAAAATGCGCCCTTGCCGCCGATGCGGGAATTGCGCTCATGGGCCGATGAGGTCTTCATCGATATCGGCGGCTCCCGGACCCTGTTTCCGATGCTCGCGGAGCCGAAAGAGCGTGAACGATTGATTGGTCTGTTGCGGGTCAAGGCGGAACAGCAGATCGCCGCGCTGTCACATCAGTTGCCCGACGAGAGCGATCCGCTCCTGCTCGCGCTCGAGGCCATGCGTCCGATCGAGCGGCAACGGCGGTTCGCGGAGTTGATCACCCGCGCGATGCCCTGGATCGATGCAAGCTGGGGAAAGGACTTCGAGCCTAAACCGGATCAGTTTAAGTGCTATATCGGGGTAGCCAACGCGGCCGACTACGAGCAGCGCTTCCGGGAGGAACTGGTGTCGCAGGTGCCCGCCGGCGTAGGGATTTCACCGCAGCAGGTGGCCTTTGTCGATACCGGCGTCCCCGGCCGCGCCGTCTGCTATTGTGAGTTGTCCGGGATACCTTTGACCACCCTGCGCGGTATGGAGGCGTGGCGGACCAGCTATCGCAAGGAGTCGGAGAAGATCCCGCTCCACACCCACCGCGACTCCACCCAGTTCACCCATCCCCTGGCCCCGTCGACGACCGAGCTCAATCGCTTGGCCGACGACTTTTATCAGTATTTGCTGGGGGTCATGCTCGGGGTCGTGGTCCGGGACACCAGGACGGAGACGGTTCCGCCCGGGCAGTATGTCTTTTCCGTCAGCCGGGGTGACAGTCGGCGTATCGGCAATGAACGGGCATTCCGCTTGAATGGTTTGCCGGAAACCTATCGTGAACAGATCATCGGCGATGTCAATGACAGGCTCGGCGGTCTCGATGGCGTGCAGTTAGCGTGTCTGGCCGTCCTGTCGGACTATTACGCAAAGGAAGTCTACACGCCCTGCCTGGTGGCGGATGAAATGGGCAGTCAAAGGCCCGTGAAGGGCTTTCCGGCCGCCATCGCGGAGGAGTTGGGGCGGGATCTACGTGAGAAGGCACGGCGTAAGGGGGTGAGCGACGCGGATAGCGCGGGGTACCAGCGGCAGGCGCTTGGCAAGATCGATGCGTGGAGCCTTACCGTCGAGAACTCCAACGCGGACGCCTATGCTTGGGAGGTTCAGGAAAGTGAGCAACCGCGGATGAAGCGCGTCGTGCTCCCGGTCTTTTTCGAGGCCGGGGGATTGGTCGGCCTGTTGGGGCCTGCGGCACAATCGGCGACCAGCGTGGTGACTGGAGCAACGGCCTCGCCTGGACCAGCTACCGCGCCGACCCCGCCGGCCTTTGCTTCTTCGTTGCCGCCGCCGCTTGGCGTACTCCCCGTGGTACCGCAGTACCTGTATTTCGTCGTGCTCAATGGTCAGCAGCAGGGTCCCTATCCCTTTCTCCAGTTGCAGCAGTTGCTCGCGGCCCGGCAACTGGAGTTTGCGACGCTTGCCTGGCGTGAAGGCCTCGCGGGATGGCTGCCGATCGGGCAGATTCCCGAGCTTGCCACCCTGCCGACGGTCACCCCGCCGCCGGTTCCGGCCACCCCACCGCCGATTCCCGGGGCGGTCCCGGGGCCGGTGACGCCGCTGGATGCACCACCGGGGACCTGATCGATGTTGGCCTGCAGATTCTGCAACGAATCGCTGGGTTGGGCGACCCGGTTCTGTCCCTTTTGTGGGAAGCCCGACCCGGCGGTAGTGGTGGAACGGCCGCGGCCGGCGCCTGCGGCGAAGGCGGCGCCACTGGTGGTCGCACTGACCAAGGGAATGAATCTGTCCCTGTCCAGGACCTACCCCGGTGTCGAGCGCCTACGGATCGGCCTGGGATGGAATGAGCGGACGGCGGCGGGCGACGCGATCGAACTGGATGGCATCGTCTTTATGACGACGGACAACGCTAAGGTGCGGGGCGACGAGGATTTGATCTTTTACAATCAGGTGGCCTCGGCGTGCCGGTCCGTTTCATTTGACGGCAAACAAGGGCCGGGCGAGGCGTTTTCGGTCAGTCTAGACCTGGTCCCGACGGCGATCCAGCACCTGGTGATCGGCGTCACCATTTATGAGGATGATGCGCGTCGACAGGATTTCGGCCAGGTCCGCGGGGCCTCTGTGTGTCTCACGGACATGAAGACCGGGGTGGAGCTTGTGCGCTTTGACCTTCCGGATGATCAGGGCACCGAGACGGCGATGATCCTCGGGGAGATCTACAGGCGCGGCGGCGAATGGAAGTTCAGGGCCGTGGGACAGGGTTTCGCGGGTGGGTTGCGGGCCCTCTGCGGTCATTTCGGCGTCAGCGTGGCGTGAGATATTTGCTCGGCTTCCCGGCCGAACACTGGGTCCTCACGCGAGCCCATCGCGCAGGAGCGCGAAACCGGCCACATCGATCAATGACCGCTGCCATCCACAGGGCGGTGTTGGGCTCGGAACGGAGCACGTCGTCAGTCATGGCAATAACCTCGCTCAGGCGTCGAACAGCCCGGCCAGGGTGTCGGCCCGGGCTGCGGCGAGCAGCCAGGCGCGCAGGCGCTCGGGGTCGCGGGTGCTGCGCAGGCGCTCGCGGGTGGTGTCGTCGACCGCCAAGCCGCGGGCGGCGAGGAGGGTCAGGATTGCGTCGGCCAGACCTTCCTCCCGTCCTTCCTCCCGTCCTTCTTCCAGTCCCTCCTTCCGTCCCTCCTTCCTTCCCTCCTCCCATCCTTCCTCCCGCCCTGCCTTATGGATAGCGTCCAGGTCCGCATAGCCTCGGCGCTGCAAGAGGTTGCGCAGGATAAGGTCCTGGGCGGCGGCACGATCGAACAGGGCGGCGACCGGGACCGGATTGCGCAGGATACCCGGGGCCAAGAGCTGCTCCCCCACCCCGCGGGTCTGCATCGGCTGCCCCGGGGCATGGACCTCGACCCGGCGCGGGCCGATCAGGCGCACCACCCACACCAGGCGGGTGCCGTGGGCGAGCAGGTCGACGATCTTGGTCCGCAGGTCCGCCTCATCCTGTCCGCGGGCGGCGTATTCCAGGGCGAGCGGCGGGGCCTCGGGGATCCAGCCGCCGTCCCCGCCCGGTACCCCCGTGAGGCCCGCGACCGACACATCGGGTGCGCGCAGGGTCCCGGGGTCCGGGGAATAGCCGGCATCGACCCCGGTCCACTGCACGTCCGGGTCGCTGTCGAGCAGCGCGGCACCGGTCGCGTTCGGGCCCGCGTGGTCGCGCCCGGACGGGGCGCAGTAGATCGGGTGGCCATTGGTCAGCTCGTAACGGTCGCCGTCGCGCAGTTGATCGGCGCGGAAGGGACCCTGTTCAGGGTTCGATTGTCGGTTGCTCATTCGCGGTGGCTCCGGCTGGGATCTTTCCCTCGATAACACCTGAACGCACGCCAGTCAACCCCCGGGCGGCGCTTAGCGCGCGTCGAAATAGCGCAGACAGACGGCGACCGCCGCCGCCGACTCGGGCGAGCCAGCCGTTCCGGTCCGACTCGACCGTCTTGGTCTCCGGCAGCGCCTTGCGCTCCCACAGGTTGATCTCGATGAATACCCCGCCCTGCATTGGCGTTTCAATATCGACCTCAGTGAGGTCCTGGCCCGCAGCCTGCAGCGAGACCCGATCATCGCGACGCCGCCCCTTGACCGGCAACCTGATGCCGAGGCCCTGTGGGAGCGGGCTGCGGCCGCGACTGGGCCTCACCGGTTGCCGCGACCTCGCGTCGCGGCTGAAGCCGCTCCCACAAGGCGCGCAAGGCTCGCCAGGTGGTGCGCTCGGGTCCGGCCAGCAACAGGTCGCAATACCGGTAGCCCGGGAGCGAGTAGATCTGCGGGTACTGGGGCTGATGCTCCGTCTGCATGGTCTCGGCCTCGCGGAAGCACCCGAGTGCCGGCCCCCGTTCGCCCTGCTGCTGCAGTGCATTGGCCAAGTTCGTGCGCTGGCCGATGCGCTCATGATAGACCTCCTCGCACGCCTGCTGCTGCAACCCCGCCAGGCACCCGTGCGCGACCGCCTGGTAGAGCGGCTGGAGCCCGGCCATCCCGTCCGGGCGCTCGGGGACACCCGCCTTCAGATATTCATAGAGCCGCCGGTGCCCCTCACGCCAGGCGTCCGGGTGCGCCTCGTGCAGGCGCTTGCCCAGGTACTCGCGCACCAGCGGGTGGGCGTCGATGGCGGGGGCCTCGCGCCCCGTCCGGTCCGCGGGGGGCGGCTCGATCAGTCCGCCGTCGCTGAGTCGACTCAGGGTCAGATTCCAGTCGGTCTCGGTCATCGGGGTGTATTTGGTCCCCAGACCGAGAAAGCGCTTGGAGCCAACGAACAGTGGCTCGGTCAACCCGGCCATGGGCGGCGCCTGCCGCAGTGCGGCCAGGCAGCCGGCCGCGGCCGGGCGGTCGAAGAACCCGAGCAGGCGCAGGGCGGCCAGTTCCCGGGCGCCTTGCCCGCCCGCGCGTCCGAAGCAGGTCTCGTAGGCAGCCATGACCCGGAAGGCGTGGCCGCCCTGGGTCTCGTCGGCGTCGGCCAGATCCACGAGGTCGCGTTGGCGGCAGTCGCCCCAGTGCGCGTGGGCGAGGTAGCCGCCGAGCAGCGTCAGGGTGAGCGCATGGCCGCGGACTTCGCGGGTGGCGGCGATCAGCTCCAGAGCGGCCGGTGCGATAGTGGAACGCCTTGGGTCTCATGGCGCCGATTCGCGATCGGACAAACATCGCCTGCGGTCCTCTGTCACGCCCTTTCAGGGCTGAATCCCCCATCCATCTGACCCAGGGCTTTGCCCTGGGCTGGTATGTGGCGCCCCTTCGGGGCTCAAGACGGCGGTGGGGCGAGCATGCGTCGTACGGCCTGGATCGTCATTCCCGCCAGCGGCGCTACAATCGTGTTGTAATACAAAACCGTAGTGCGACGCTCGCCCCCGCCCGGCGGCATGGGGATCGCCGTGCCATGCTGCCCGTAGGGTCCGCTGTGCGGACCGCCGACCTCTCGGCGAGTGGATGCGGCGCGCACCGGGCCCGGACCCTTCCGGCTCGGTGCCGCGCGTCTTATCCACCCTGCCCGTTGGGCGCATGACGGGTTTCGCTGCGCTCTACCCAATCCTGCAGCCTCACTGCCATTTGGTCAATCCGCAACGGCTACTGGGAGCGCCGCACCCCAGTGCGGCGTGGTCTCCGCTCAAGCCGTACCGCCGGGGTTGGCTGCGAGATCGCGCCGCACTGGGGTGCGGCGCTCCCAGACCGGACCGGACGTGAGGCGTAACTCAATGGCGGTGACCCTGTCCGCGGGCGCATGATAGGTTTCGCCGGGCTTGCACCCCGCCGCAGTGCCGCGGGGATACTCCTGAGCCTGGCAGAGGCCGCGCGCCTTGCTTGCCCGCAACGACGTTGGGCCGCACCTGGACGCGGCTCAACGCGCTTTTCCCGACCGCCCGCCTTGGGTATCCTGTACCCTGAGTCACACAGTCACTTGTCCGGGGGGGCACCATGCCGTCGCAGGCGCCGGTTTTATCCAGGGGGGACGGGGCGCTCGCCGGGCGCCGCATCCTGATCCTGTTCGCCCATCCGTCGCTGGATCGCTCCGAGGCCAATCGGCCCCTGGCCGCGGCGACCGCCTCGCTGGAGGGGGTGACCCTGGTGGACCTCTATGCCGAGTACCCGACCTTCGAGATCAACGTGGATCGGGAACAGGCGCGTCTGTTGAGCCATGAGGTCATCTGCTTCATGCACCCGCTCTACTGGTACTCGACCCCGGCCATCCTGAAGGAGTGGCAGGACCTGGTCCTGGAACACGGCTTTGCCTACGGTATCGGGGCCGGCGCCCTGAATGGCAAGCTGTTTTTCAATGCCCTGACCGCCGGCGGTCCGGAGGCCGCCTACTGCGCCGCCGGCTACAACCACTTCACCATCCGCGAACTGCTCCACCCCCTGGAGCAGATGGCGCGCCTGTGCGGCATGGTCTACCTGCCGCCCTTTGCACTCTTCGGTGCCCGCACCGCGGTCGATGAGGGGCGGATGCCGGGCCATGTGGCCGACTGGGTGCGGGTGCTCACCGCCCTGCGTGAGGATCGGCTCGACCTGGCGGCGGCGGTCTCCCGGACCACGCTCAACGCGGACCTGGCGACGCTGCTGCGGGGTGCCTGAGCATGGACGGTATCTGGTTCATCGCCTTCGTCTATCTCGCCGCCGCGGTGCTGGCGGTCCCGGTGGCCAACCGGCTGGGGCTGGGCTCGGTGCTGGGCTATCTGATCGCCGGCATCCTGATCGGTCCCGGGCTGGGCCTGGGTCTGGTGGGTCGGGAGACCCAGGACGTGCAGCAGGTCGCCGAGTTCGGGGTGGTGATGATGCTGTTTCTGGTGGGCCTGGAACTGGAGCCCCAGCGCCTGTGGGAGATGCGGCTGCGCTTGCTGGGGCTCGGCGGTCTCCAGGTCGGCCTGACCGCGCTCCTGATCGCCGCGGGCGCCGTGGCGCTGGGGCGCTACTGGGGCCTGGCGCTGGCCATTGGGCTGGTCTTCGCCATGTCGTCCACCGCCATCGTCCTCCAGACCTTGAGCGAAAAGGGCCTGACCAAGACCGAAGGCGGGCGCGCGTGCTTTGCCGTCCTGCTGTTCCAGGATATCGCGGTCATCGCCGTACTGGCCCTGATCCCGCTGCTGGCCCGGCCGGGCGGCTGGCGGGACGCCGCCGGCCACGCGGCCGCGGGGGCGGCGCCGGCCGCCCACGGTACCGCCACGCTGGTGGCCGGCCTGCCGGACTGGGGCTATGCCCTGGTGGTGCTGGGGGCGATCGCGGCCGTGGTGCTCGGCGGTCACTACCTGTCGCGGCCCCTGTTCCGTTTCATCGCCGACTCGCGGCTGCGCGAGGTCTTCACCGCCAGCGCCCTGCTGCTGGTCATCGGTACCGCGCTCCTGATGACGCTGGTGGGCCTCTCACCGGCGCTCGGCGCCTTCCTGGCCGGGGTGGTGCTGGCCAACAGCGAGTTCCGCCACGAACTGCAATCCGCCATCGAGCCCTTCAAGGGCCTGCTGATGGGGATCTTCTTCATCACCGTCGGGGCCGGGATCGATTTCGGCATCCTGTTCGCCGACTATGCCACCGTGCTCGGCCTGACGTTCGGGGTCATGGGGCTCAAGGCGGCGGTGCTGCTGGGACTGGCGCGGCTGTTCCGGCTGCCGGCGGGGGACGGCTGGCTGGTGGCCCTGAGCCTGGCCCAGGCCGGTGAGTTCGGCTTCGTGCTCCTGGCCTTCTGCGTGCAGAACGCCGTGATCCCGACGGCGCTCGCGCGGACCCTGTCGCTGGTGGTGGCGCTGTCCATGCTCCTGACCCCGGCGCTCTTCATCCTCTACGAGCGCCTGATCGCCCCGCGGCTGCGCACCGACGCAGACGAGCCGGCGCCGGACACCATCGATGAGCAGGGGGCGGTGGTCATCGCCGGGATCGGCCGCTTCGGCCAGGTCGTCAACAGCCTGCTGGTGGCGGCCGGGGTGCGCACCGTGGTACTGGACCACCGGGCCGAGCAGATCGACCTGCTGCGCAAGCTCGACATCAAGAGCTATTACGGGGACGCCTCCCGCCCGGACCTGCTGCACGCGGCCGGGATCGCGCAGGCGCGGCTCTTCATCGTCGCCATCGACGACCAGGACCGGGCGGTGGAGATGGTCGAGTATGTCCGGCGGACCTATCCGCAGGTCCGCATCCTGGCCCGTGCCTATGACGTCGGGCACATGTATCTGCTCAAGAAGGCGGGGGCCGACGTGGCGCTGCGGGAGGTCTACCATGGTTCTCTCAGCCTGGGCGCCGCGGCCCTGCGGCGGCTGGGGTTCCACCCCTACAAGGTGGAGCGGATGACCCGGGCCTTCCGCCGCCATCAGTCCGAGGGCCTGGACGGCATGTACGACCTGTGGGACCAGGACCCGGACATCGCCCGCAATCTGGCCCTGCAGGCACACATCCGCGCCTATGTCGGCTCGCTGCAGGACGCCCTGAACGCCGACCGCCGGGACCTGCACGACCGCACCGAGCGGGGCTGGACCCCGCCGCCCAAGGGCTTCGCCCAGGAGTTGGACGACGAGGCCTGAGCCCCGGGGCGGGACGGGGCATTCGGGTGCCGGCCCGTTCAGGCCACCGTCGTCCCCCAGAGCGCGCCGACCCCGGCCGTGACCGCCATCGCCAGGGCCCCCCAAAAGGTGACGCGCAGGGCGCCGACCGCCATCCCGGCCCCGCCGGCGCGGGCGGCCAAGGCGCCCAGCACCGCGAGGAAGACGAGCGAGGTACCGGCCAGCGCGGGGATCAGGTAGGCGCCGGGCGCAAGCACGGTGACCAGGAGCGGCTGGGCCGCGCCGACCGCAAAGCTCGCGGCGGACGCCAGGGCGGCCTGGATCGGGCGGGCGCTGAAGGTGTCGGTGATGCCGAGTTCGTCCCGGGCGTGGGCCCCCAGTGCGTCATGCGCCATGAGCTGTTCCGCCACCTGTTTTGCCAGGGCCGGCTCAAGCCCGCGCCCGACATAGATAGCCGCGAGTTCGCGGTCCTCGCCGCCGCGGTCGGCGGCGAGTTCCCGGCGCTCCTGTTCCAGTTCGGCCGCCTCGCTGTCGGCCTGCGAGTGCACCGAGACGTACTCCCCGGCCGCCATGGACATGGCCCCGGCCACCAGGCCCGCGATCCCGGTGGCGAGCAGGGTTTCCGGGGCCGCATGGGCGGCGGCCACCCCCAGCAACAGGCTGCCGGTGGAGACGATCCCGTCGTTGGCACCCAGGACCGCGGCGCGCAGCCAGGCGATACGTGCGGTGCGGTGGTGCTCCCGATGCTTCGGCCGCATGATTCAAACCGCTACAGCACCGGAACCACCCGCCCGGTCAGCAGCCGGTCGAGGTCGGCCAGCTCCGGGTAGCGGGCGGCGACCTCCCGGACATAGCCCAGGGTGCGCGGGATATCGTTCAGGTAGCCGGGTTTGCCGTCGCGGTGATGCAGGCGCGCGAAGATACCGCAGGCCTTCAGGTGCCGTTGGGCGCCCATGAGGTCGAACCAGCGCATGAACCGGTCGGGGTCCAGCGCCGGGAGCAGGCCGGAGGCGACGGCGCCGTCCAGATAGCCCAGGGCCCAGCCGGTGACCCGGGCGGCGGGCCACTGGATGTAGCAGTCCTTGAGCAGGGACACCAAGTCATAGGTGACGGGTCCGACCACGGCGTCCTGGAAGTCGAGGATGCCCGGGCCCGGCGCCTGCGTGATCATCAGGTTGCGGGAGTGATAGTCGCGATGGACGCAGACCCGGGGCTGTTCCAGGGCGGCGGCGACCAGGGATTCACAGGCCCCGTCCCAGTCGGCCTGGTCTCCCGGTGAGAGTGCGAGCCCCAGGTGGCGGCCGAGAAACCATTCGCGGCAGATCTCAAGCTCGCGCAGCAGGAAGGGCGCGTCATAGACCGGCAGGCCCTCTTGGGGGCCGCGCGCCTGGATGACCGCCAGGGCGGCGAGCGCGTCGGCGTAGAGCCGGTCGGCGTTCTGGGCGTCGAGTTCCGCCAGGTAGAGTCGGTCGCCCAGGTCCGAGAGGGCAAGGAAGCCGCGGGCCCGGTCCTCGGCAAAGATCTCGGGGGTGTGCAGACCGATGGCACGCAGGCGCCGCGCCAGGTCCACGAAACGGCCGCAATCCTCCTGGGCCGGCGGGGCGTCCATCAGGACCAGGGTGTGGCCCGGGTAACGCGCCCGCCAGTAGCGGCGAAAGCTCGCATCGGCGCTGGCCGCTTCCAGCGTGAAGTCGTCCCGGCCCAGGACCGCGACCAGCCATTGTCTCAACAAGTCGTGCCGTTCGCTCAAACTGAACTCCTGGTGGTGGTGGGCGAGAGCCCGGGTACGCTGTCGTTGTCGTTGTCGTTGTCGTTGTCGTTGTCGTAATCGTGGTCGGATTATTCGATTACGACAACGACAACGACGCCCGGTCCGTGAGAACGTCCGGTAGTTGTAGGGTACGCGATGCGTACCCTACGATATGTAAGTTAACACATCAGTTCTGATCAGACCCCCCGATTGCCGATCCCGGCGCAATGTGACACGGTTGCGGCTAAATCCCAACCCCCAAGGAGCCGGTCGGCGCTTTGTGTGACGACGGCGCCGCGGAACCGGGTACCATGGTAGCCCCGCGGGAACCGATCCGCGCCGACAACCCTATTATCGTGCGTCCCCTAGCCGTCGCGCTCACCCTCCTCCTTGCCGCGTTCAGCGGGTCCCGTGCCGCGGGTCCCCCGGACAGCCCGTGGGACTGCGCCGGACCCGTCGGCGCGGCCGGGATCGTCGCGGGCGGGGGCAAGACCTGGGATTGCCGGGCCGCGGAGACCCTCGTGGGGGTGGCCGCCGCCGGGCCGCCCGCCGCGGGGTCAGCGGCGCTACCCGGCGCGGGACCCGCGGACGGCGCGGACGGGAACCCGGACGGCGCCGCCGCGGTCCCCGGCCCGGTACCAGCCGCCCCGCAAAGCAAGACTGAACCCAATACCGAGCCCGATACAGTCCCGGGTGACGAGCCCCTGCCGCGCCCGGATACCGAGGTGCCCCCACCCGCCGGTGCGCTCGGCGGGACGCCCCCCGGCGGCACCCCCGCGGTCGCGGCCGACCCGATCCCCGCCCAGCCGCCGACGCCCCCGCCGCCGGTGGAGCCGCCCCGCCCGCCCGCCTGGCCCCCGGGCGAGGAGCCGGAGTCCACGCACCTGACCCTGCCCATCCCCGTGGTCGTGGACCCGGCGCGGCAGGACTATAGCGGCCCCTCGCCCTGGGTGTTGCCGCCGTTGGACCGGGCCAGCCCGCCGGCGGCTGATACGCCGCGGGTGGACGCGGCGCTCGGTGCCTTGCCGGTGGCGGCCCCGCGCGACGACTACGAGCGGCTCTATGCCGGGCTGCCCTGGGATCAGTGCGGGCTGCGCGTCGCCGGCAAGCGCCCCGGCGGCAAGTGGGGCCTGGGCGTCGGCAAGGGCGCCAAACCGGCGGCCGACGCCCAGGTCCCGGTCGAGGTCGTCGCCGACCGGGCCGACTATGACCGCGACCGCGAGGTCGTCCAACTGCAGGGCGGGGTCGTGATCATCCAGGGCGACCAACGCCTGGAGGCGGACCACTCCAGCTATGACCGCAAGAGCGGCGTGGCGAACGCGGCCGGCAAGGTCTATCTCGACTACCCGGGGGCGCGCCTGCAGGCCGACACCGCCAACTACAACCTGCAAACCAAGCAGGGTCAGCTCGACGACGTCCATTACCGCCTCTCGGGTGCCATCAACGTGCGCGGCACCGCCGCCACGGCGAACCTCCTGCCCGGGGAGATCAGTCGCTATCGGGATGTGGTCTACACCACCTGTCCCCCAGGGTATTCCGATTGGTCTATCCGTGCCCGCGACCTGGAACTCAATCAGGTGGAGGGTATGGGTACCGCCCGTCACGCCCGGCTGCAGCTCGGTGACCTGCCATTGATCTACACCCCTTACCTGCGCTTCCCGATCGATAACCGGCGGCGCAGCGGCTTCCTGATCCCCCAAGTCGGGTCCGGCAACAACACCGGCACTGATATCATCCTGCCTTATTACTGGAACATCGCCCCCAATCTGGACGCGACCCTCTACCCGCGGTACATGAGCACCCGGGGCCTGATGCTCGGCGCCCAGATACGGGGCCTGACGAAGTTCGGGAGCGCCGAGTACACCGGCGAGGTGTTGCCCCACGATGACGAGAACCCACAGGCCGGCGTGCGCTGGGGCCAGCGGCTGACCGAGTCCGCCGTGTTCGGCGGTCGCTGGTCGACCAATATCGATTACAGCGCGGTGTCCGACGACGAATTTCTCACGGACTTCGGCAACAATCTGGACATCACGAGCCTGGTCAACCTGGTGCAGCGCGGCTCTATCACTTATGCCGCCAAGGGTTACAGCGTATCCGGCTGGGTCCAGAACTTCCAGACGGTCGCCCCGGGGGTCCTGCCCATCAACCGCCCCTATGAGCAACGCCCCCATGTCCAGTTGGACTTGACGCCGCTGCGTTGGGGGCCTGCGGAGTTTACCTTTCAAGACCAATACGACTACTTTTACAACCCCGCCAAGGTCTATGGAAGCCGCAATGTGCTGCTGTCCTCATTGCGCCTGCCCCTGCGCCGCAGCTTCGGTTACGTGATCCCGCAGTTGCGTCTCTACGCCACCGGCTACGCCTTGGACAACGAGGCGCCGGGGACGCCGGCCCAGCAATCCTTCGTGATCCCGAGCCTGAACCTGGATACCGGGCTGATCTTCGAGCGCGACACCAACTGGTTCGGCAAGTCGGTGCTGCAGACACTGGAGCCGCGCCTGTACTATGTCCTGACGCCCTACGCCGATCAGTCCGACACCCCGCTGTTCGACACCACCTTGCTGACCTTCAGTTACGCCAGCCTGTTCCGGCCCAATCGCTTCACCGGGTATGATCGTATCGGCGATGAAAACCGACTCACCATCGGCCTGACCTCCCGGACCCTGGGCGGGGAGGACGGCCGCGAGTGGTTCCGGGCCAGCCTGGGTCAGATCCTTTATTTTGCCCCGCGCCGGGTGCAACTCACCGGGGTGACGGCGCAGGAGAACTCCAGTTCCTCGGTGGCCGGTGAACTGTCGGTGAATCCGGCCGCGGGCTGGCTCGCCCGCGCCAGCTTTCAGTGGGACCCGCACCTCGCGCAGAACCAGTGGGAGCAGCGCGTGTTGCAGTTGCGCTATGCCCCGGGCGATGATCGCGTGGTCAACCTGTCCTATCGCTACAGCCTGGGCGCGAGCGAGCCCGAGCGCTACGAGAATGCCGACCTCTCCTTCCGCCTGCCGCTGACCCCGCGGGTCGGGGTGGTCGGGCGCTGGCTCTATTCGCTGCTGCAGGACGATACCGTGGAGGCCTTCGCCGGCATCGAGTTCGGTCGTTGTTGCTGGCGGGTACGGCTCCTCGGGCGTCACTTAAAGACCAGCGCGACCAGCGTCGGCAATACCAGCGTCATGTTGGAACTGGAGCTTGCAGGTTTGGGCTCCTTCGGCGACAAGATCGATAAACTCCTGGAACAAAGAATCTATGGCTATGGCTATGACTCGGACTGAACACAGTGCCCGGCCGGGACCGCTTCCCGGCGCCGCGACGGTGCTGACGTGGGTGGTCGCCGGACTGCTCGGCCTGGGCTTGGGCGCTGCCGGGTCGCGCGCGACGGCGGGCGAGCCGCTGGACTCGATCGTCGCCGTCGTCAACAACGACGTGGTGGTGCAGAGCGAGCTGACCCATGAGATCAGCGTGACGGTGCCCCAACTCCAGCAGCAGGGGACCCCGGTGCCGCCGCCGGAGCAATTGCGCAAGCAGGTCCTGGAGCGACTGATCCTCAAGCGGCTCCAGCAGCAGCGCGCCAGGCAACTCGGCATCAAGGTGGACGATGCCGCCCTGACCACGGCCATCCAGGGGATCGCGAGCCGTAACGGACTCACCATCGAGGAGCTCAAGGCGACGCTGGAGAGCGGCCAGGTCCGCTTCGAGGACTTCCGTGAGGACACACGGATGCAGATCATCACCGCCCGGCTGCAAAGCCAGGAGGTCATGAGCAGTATCCAGGTCACCGACCAGGAGATCGCGCGCTTCCTGGAAAAGGAGAAGGGTAAACTGATGCCGCGCGAGCAGGTGCGGCTCCAGCACATCCTGATCGCCCTGCCGGATCAGCCCAGCCCCGCCCAGGTCGAAGCGGCCCAGACCAAGGCCAAACAACTGGTGGCCAAACTGCGCGGCGGGGCCGACTTCGCCGCGGTGGCGGCGGCCAGTTCCGAGGGACGCACCGCCCTGGAGGGCGGGGATCTCGGGTGGTTCGAGATGGCGGCCGTCCCGAGCCTGGTGGCCGATCGCGCCCAGACCATGGCCAAGGGCGACATCACCGACCCGATCCGCACCCCCACCGGCTTCAACATCATCCGCATGGCGGACATCAAGGGCGGGCTCCCGGGCAACGTCACCCAGTCCAAGGCGCGCCACATCCTGGTGCGCACCAGCGAGATGGTCTCCGATGCGGACGCCAAGACCCGCCTCGGGCAGTTGCGCAGCCGCATCGTCGGCGGCGACGACTTCGCGAACCTCGCCCGTGCCCACTCCGATGACACGGGCTCCGCGCTCAAGGGCGGCGAGCTGGGCTGGGTCAGCCCGGGTGACACGGTGCCGGAATTCGAGAAGGCCATGAGCGCCCTGGCCATCGGTGAGGTGAGTGAGCCGTTCAAGAGCCCCTTCGGTTGGCACCTGATGCAGGTGCAGGAACGCCGCACCCAGGACACCACCGAGGAGTTGCTGCGGATCAAGGCGCGGGAGGCGATCCAGCGGCGCAAGGGGGATGAGGCGACGGATGCCTGGCTGAAACGGCTGCGCGACGAGGCCTATGTGGAGGTGCGTCAAGATGGCGCCCGCGTCAAGCCCTGAACGGCGCCCGCCCGGGCGCACGGCACCGGTCCTGCCGCGGCTCGCGCTGACCCCGGGGGAGCCAGCCGGGATCGGCCCGGATCTCCTGGTCCGCCTGATCCAGACGCCCCAGCCCGCCCAGTTGGTCGCGGTCGCCGACCCGGCGCTGCTCACCGGGCGCGCCCGGGCGCTCGGGCTGCCGCTCACCTGTCTGGAGTATGAGCCCGACAGCCCCCGCGAACCCAGCCCGCCGGGGACCCTGTGGGTGCGCCCGGTCCCGCTGGCCGCGGCCGTGAAACCTGGCCGACTCGATCCCGCCAACGCCCCCTATGTGCTCGCGACGCTCCGGGTCGCCTGTGACCTCTGTCTCACCGGCGCCCTGGACGCCCTGGTCACCGGGCCCGTCCACAAGGGCATCATCAACGACGCCGGCATCCCCTTCACCGGCCACACCGAGTTCCTGGCGCAGCAGTGCGCGGCGCAACCGGTGATGTTGCTCGCCACGCCCGGTCTGCGCGTCGCCCTGGTCACCACCCATCTGCCCCTGAGTCAGGTCGCCGCGGCGATCACCGCCCCCCTGCTGACCCAGGTCATCGAGATCCTCCACCGTGACCTGGTCGCGCGTTTCGGTATCCCCGCGCCGCGCATCCTGGTCTGCGGACTCAACCCCCACGCGGGCGAGGGCGGACACCTGGGGCACGAAGAGATCGAGGTCATCACCCCAGTGCTCGAGACCCTGCGCGGGCGCGGCTGGGACCTGCAAGGCCCGCTGCCCGCCGACACCGCCTTCGTCCCGGAGCGCCTGACCGGCGCGGACGCGGTGCTCGCCATGTACCACGACCAGGGCCTGCCGGTACTCAAACACCTGGGCTTCGGCCAGGCCGTCAACGTCACCCTCGGGCTGCCGATCATCCGCACCTCCGTGGACCACGGCACCGCGCTCGACCTCGCCGGGACCGACCGGGCCGACCTGGGGAGCCTGCGGGCGGCGATTGCCATGGCGGTAGAGATGGTCCGCGGCGGGTAGGCGCGTAGGATGGGTAGAGCGCAGCGAAACCCATCTCGCACAACGCAGGCCATCGCATGAACATCGAGCGTCTGTTGCAGCGTATTCGTCTGGGTGAGGACTCCACCCTGGAGTTGAAACAGGTCAGGCTGCGGGCCGGCGGCAAGACGATCGAGCCCCATGCCGATGGCCTCTCCGATGAACTGGCCGCCCTGGGCAATGCGCATGGCGGCACCCTGGTCCTCGGGGTCGATGACCAGACCAAAGAGGTCAGCGGCATCCCGCTGGAGCATCTGGACGGGGTCGAGGCCTGGCTGACGGCCATCTGCACCGACCGCATCAGGCCGCCGCTGGAGGTCGTCACCCATCACCTGGAACTGCCCGGCCCTGCCGGGCAGCCGCGGGCGGTGATCGTCGCCGAGGTGCCGCGCAGCCTCTGGGTACACGAGAGCGCCAACGGCTATTTCCGGCGCGTCGGCCACGCCAAGCGCAAGCTCACCCCGGATGTATTGGCGCGATTGTTCCAACAACGCAGCCAGGCGCGCCTGATCCGTTTCGAGGAGCAGGAGGTGCCGGCCATCGACTTTAAGGACCTCGATCCGTTGTTGGTCAATCGCTTCATGATCGACGGCCAAGGAGACGCCGCGCTTCAGCTTCAGCGATTGCACCTGGTGAAGGAGTCCGACGAGGGGCCGCGCCCCACCGTCGCCGGCGTGCTGCTCTGCACCCTGGACCCGCAGCGCCGGCTGCGCAATGCCGAGATTATCGCAGTGGCCCATGCCGGCCTCGTCAACGACCCCAATGAGCAGGTGGACGCCCAGGAGATCCAGGGGCCGCTCGATCGGCAAATCTGGGACGCCATTCACTTCGTGCGCCGCAACATGCGCACCCCCGCCCGCAAGCCGCTGGGCCGCATCGACTACCCCCAGTACGACCTGGCCGCGGTCTTCGAGGCCATCGTCAACGCCGTCGCCCACCGCGACTACTCGCGCCACGCGCAGCGCATCCGGCTCTTCCTGTTCGCTGACCGGCTGGAGATCTATACCCCGGGCGCGCTCCCCAACTCCATGACCATCGCCTCCATGAGCGCCATCTCGGCACCCAGGAACGAGGTGATTGCCAGCCTGTTCGCCCGCTATTACCCGGTGGAGGAGCCTCTGTTCGGCAAACACCAGTTGATGGACCGACGCGGCTCCGGCGTGCGTATGATCCTGGAGCGCAGCGAGGCACTATCCGGCCGGCGGCCGGTGTACGAGAACCTGGAGGATATGGAATTGCTGTTGACGATCTATGCGGCGGCGGGGCCGGCAAACCGGATGCCGGGCGACGAGGAATCCGGTTGAGCCTTAGGTCCAATCCTCGGAGTTCCGGCGGCATTCCTTGACAAGGCCCGCGGCGCTGTTGATCCTTACCCCCCATGAAGGCGCAAGAACTGCTGAACGAGCGGGAACTGAGATGAACGCGGTCACCATTGGCGTGTCCAGCCGTGACGAGACCAACGCCCGCTTCCTGCGCGCCATGGCCGGCGAGCCGCAAGGCGCCTGGCGTACCTTCGCGAGCGTCGCCGATCTGTGGCGGACCCTGACGCCGAAACGCTGGGCGCTCCTGTCGGCGCTGGCCGGCGCCGGGCCGGTCAGCGTGCGCGAGGCCGCGCACCGGGTCGGCCGTGAGGTGAAGGCGGTCCATGCCGATGTGCAGGTATTGCTGAACGCCGGGCTGCTGGAGAAGACCGCCGCGGGGGCGATCGAGTTTCCCTTCGATGCGGTGCATGTGGATTTCATGTTACGCGCCGCGTCTTAGGGCCGCAGGAGCGTAGGACGGTAGGGCGGAACGCCGCAGGCGGTTCCGCCACTGGCGGTTGGGCCTACGCGGGTTTGACCTGACGTCGTCCGCCAAAACGCCGGAACCGCCTGCGGCGTTCCGCCCTACGCGGGCTGTTCGGCGACCGCGCCGAAGAACTCGTGCGGATGCGGGACCTGATCGCCGACTGGCTGGAGTGCGAACGGGGGCTGAGGCTCAAGGACCCGGGGGCGGAGCCGCTGGACAACCGGCTGCCCGCGGTCTTCCTGGGCTTTCGCATCAGCCGGGCCGGCATGGGTCCTGGGCCCAAGGCCGTACGCCGACTGCGGCGCCGGTTACGCCAGGCCGACGGCCTGGACCCCGCGCACTTGGCGCGCAGCCTGTTGGCGTTTCGCGGCATGTGGGGCGCCTTGGGCGGCTGACCGTAGGGTCCGCTGCGCGGCCCGCCGCCCGCAGCGCCCCAGCGCCACGGCGCCACGGCGCCACGGCGGATTCCGCGGCTCCGGTTGGTCGCGCGGGTCCCCGGTCCGCACAGCGGACCCTACGCCGGGTGCACAGCGGCGGGAGGCGTTGTCAGTGTCATTCACACTGACACTGACAAAATGTCAGTCAGTGTCAAACGCAAACGGACCGCTCCGCGGTCCGTTGGAAGAAGAAGAAAGGGTCGAAGGATCGAAGGGTCAAGGCTGGCGGGGCGCGGCCAGGACGCAGCGGAACCCGATGGTCCGGACCCGGACCCTGGGCACGACCCAGTTCCGGTCCGAGGAGCGCAGGAACCTGGCCCTGAAGACGAAAGCACCGCCGCGCAGCACGCGCGACGACCCGACTTCCCGTTTGCCCTCAGCATAGAAATCGTCGCACCACTCCCAGCAGTTGCCGGCCAGGTCCTCCAGACCAAGCGGTACCTGCGCCGACCGAGGGAAGAGCCCGACCGGGGAGGTCACCCCAAGACCCGCCGCGTCGCTGTTGCAGATCCCGTCCTCCCACTTGCCGCCCCAGGGGTATTCATAACCCTGCGGTCCACGGGCAGCGGCCTCCCATTCCCGCTCGCGGGGCAGCCGCCCGCCGGCCCAGCGGCAGAAGGCGTCGGCCTCCCAGAAGGAGACACCCACCACCGGCTGGTTGGCGGTGTTGAAGCGACTGTCCTGCCAATACGGGGGCAGGTCCACGGACCCGGCCTCACGCCAGGCCCATCCGTCCGTGGACCACCAGCGCGCCTCCCGGTAGCCGCCGTCCGCGATGAAGATCCCATACTGGCCGTTGGTCACCGGGTAACGGCCGATCCGGAAGGGCTCTTTGATCTCCCGCTGACCTTCCTGCCAGGCATAGCGGCCGGCCGGGACCAGGACGAAACCCTGCCCCTGCCAGGCCGGGTCGCGCGGGTCGCCAAGACGCGGGTCGCCGACCAGTCCCAGGACCATCCCCAGCCGGAACCGGTCCTTGACTGCAATCTCATCGGCGATGACCCCGAGTGCCAGGTCCGCATAGCGGTCTTGGAGACCCAGCAGGTTGAGGCCCTTGCGCTTCAGCATCTCGATCCAGTCGGCGCAGACCACCGCAGGGGCGGGGTTGGCGCGGACCGCGGCGCGCTCCTGGGTGGCCAGCAGTGCGGCGGCGGCCTCCAGTGCCCATTGCTCGCCGTTGCGCTCCAGCATCCGGCCGAACAGGAAGCTCAGCGTGGGCCGCCACTCGGGGACCGGGGCGCGCGCGGCGACGACGGCCGTGAACCAGTCGGGCTCACGGCGGGTGCGCGCCAGGTGCTCGGCGGCCAGGAACTCCTGGAAGCTCAGGTGATAGAAGCCGGCCTTGCCGGTCCCGCGATCGAGCAACAGGCCGGAGCGGGCGAGCAGTTCGTCGCGGCGCTCAAAGGCGGCGGTGGTGCCCGCCTCGGTGGCCGGGTTGACGCCGGCATAGTCGGTCAGGATGCGCTCCACCTCCTCCAGGCTCACGGCCGCCTCCGGCGTCACGCGCTGCAACTGGATCGCGGCCCCGGTGTGCATCCCGAGCGCGATGGCGCCCAGGCGCCCGCGCACGGCGGCACGCTCGTTGTCCGCGTCCCGGTAGCGGTTGAAGAGTACGTTGTTGACCAGCTTGTCGTAGAGGTCGTGACGGTCCTGGGGCAGTCGGCGGCCCTCGCCGTAGCGCACGCACAGGGCGGTCAGGAGCATGGGGTTGCGCTTCAAGTCTTGCAGGTCCGGGCGGTCGGCCAGGTGGTCGATCAGGCCGCGGGCCTTGGCCTCGCCCTGCGGCGGGTCGGCGGCGGCGTACCAGCGGCGGATGAAGAGCGCCTGGAGGTCTTGGTCCAGCGCGGCCAGCGGTGCCTCGGGCAGGTGCAGACGGTGCAGGTCCGCCGGCGTCAGGCCGTAGGGGCGGCTGGTGAGCAGCAGACGGTTGCCGGCCCGCATCCAATCGTCCAGCCCGTGCGCGAGCGCGGCGAGCAGACAGGCGCGCGGGCAGGTCCGCCGCTCGCCCTCGCCGTGGACGATCGGGACCTCGTCGATCCCGTCCAGGATGAGCAGGCAGCGGCCGGCGCCGAGCAGCGTGGTGAAGGTCGCCGCGTCCAGGCGCCCGCCGGACCATTCGGCAAGCCACTGACCCAGCGCGGCGCTCAAGGCGGCCGGGCTCAGGTGGTGGCCGCCGGGCGTGAGGGGCAGCGCGGGCCAGAAGTCCCGCAGCGGGACCAGGACCGGCAGGCGCTCGCGCAGTGGGGCGGGGAAGGTCTCGCGGTAGGCGTCCGGCTCGGCGATGGGGTGGGCGGGCAAGGCGCCGCCGGCCGTGACCAGGGCGAGCCAGCGGCAGAAGGTGGACTTGCCGGCGCCGGGGTCACCGGGGCAATAGAGCGACTCCTCGCCCAGGCGGTGCAGCAGCAGTTCGTGTTGCGGCCGGTCATCCGGCCGCCCGTCCGGCGCGCTCGGGTTCGGCGCCGCCGCGGCGTGCCGGGCGGGCGTGATGGCGGGGACATAGACCTGGCTGAGCTGGGTGGGGTGTTGCGTCTGGGCCTCCAGACCCAGGAGTTCGACTGCTTCGTACTGGCGGCGCAACCAGTGGAGATAGGCGGCGGGGGGTGAAGGGGGAAGGATGAGGGATGAGGGATGAGGGATGAAGGATGAGAGCGTCGGCGGGGGTGGCCAGGCTTGGGGGCGGTGTGGGGTCCGGGGGGAAATCGGCCTGGCCGTCGGGGCAACCGGGCTGGTTGCGGTCGACCTGCCAGGCGCCCTTGTTCCAGGTGCGGAACTTCACCCGCACCCGCCGGGGTTGCGGCGAGAGTTCGATCCACTGGAAGGCATTGGGGTACCGGCTGCCGTCGTAGACGCAGCCGGCGGCCAGTTCCAGATAGGCGCGGGCCGGGTCCGCGGGGCGGACCAGGGCCGCCTCGCCCTCGTGCAGGTGCCCGCGCAGCACGAGATCCCGATGCAGGTGGATCAACTGGCGCGCCTCGTGGGTGTCGAACTCGGCCAGGTAGTCCCAGGGGTGGTGCAGCAGGGCCAGGCGCCAGTGCGCCCCTTCGCCGTCCGGGTGCAAAACGGTCTGGTTGATCTGGTAGCGGCCAAGGAGCAGGCGTCCGCGGTCGGTATCGCCGCAGGCCATCCAGGCGGAGCCGAGCCCGGCCGCGTGTAGGCGCTGGCCGCGGATCTGGAAGGTACTTTGCCACCAGGGCAGGGGCTGATCGGCGCCCAGCCACTCCGAGTAGAAGACGAGATAGGCGTCGTGGCGCCGCAGTAGACCCGCACGCCCGTGGTCGTCGCGCAGCAGGTCGGCGACTGCCTCCTGTGATCGCTCCTCGAGCAAGCCGTCCTGCATGAAGCGCACGCCCTTGCCGACCAGGCCCCGATCCGCGTCGTGATTGCCGGGGACCAGCAGCAGCCGGTCGCGGTCCAGCGGCGCGGCCGGGTCCCGGGTGAGGGCGGGCCATAGCTCCCGTTCCAGCCAGATGCGCGCCGCCGCGTACTCATCCTTGCCGCCGGCGAAGGCCAGGTCCCCGGTGATGACCACCAGGTCCGGTGCCAGTCCGCCGCGCACCTCCGCGGCGATGTAACCGGTCAGTGCCCGCAGGACCGGGTCCGAGTCCCAGTGGGTCCGGCCGCGAAAGTGCAGATCGGAGAGGTGGAGGAGTCGCACCGGCTCGCACATGCTGATGATCCGTCGTCGTTGCTCAGATACCGAGGTCGCGCGCGCAAGGCTACCGGGCGGCGGCGGGCAACGCAATGCGGGCGGGCTGCGGCGCAGTCCACCGCAGCACGCGCTGCCGCTGGTGGGCTGCGCTGCGCTTGTCCACCCGACGCTGCCGCGTGGTCGAAAGCATGACCAGGGCGCGCGGCGGATTGCGGACCCGATGGTATAGAATCCGGCGCACCGGCCTTTGCAACGGAGCCTTCCGATGTCCGCATTATTCGAACCCTTCACGCTCAAGGGCGTGACCCTGCGCAACCGTATCGCCGTGCCGCCGATGTGCCAGTACATGGCGGTCGACGGACTGATCAACGAATGGCACCGGGTCCATCTGGCGGGGCTGGCGCGCGGCGGTGCCGGGCTGGTCATCACGGAGGCGACGGCGGTGTCCCCGAAGGGCCGGATCACCCCGGGGTGCGCCGGGATCTGGAACGATACGCTGGCGCAGGCCTTCGCACCCGTGGTCGCGTCGATCAAGGCGGCGGGCGCGGTGCCGGGCATCCAGATCGCCCATGCCGGGCGCAAGGCGAGCGCGAACCGGCCCTGGGAGGGTGACGACCATCTCGCCGCGGGGGACCCGCGCGGCTGGCCGACCATCGCCCCCTCGGCGATCGCCTTCGGCGTCATCGAGTATGACGGGCGCGATGAGGAGACGCTGGCCGAGGCCATCGAGCTGGCAAGAGGGTTCAAGGCTGAAGGGCTGGACCTGCTGAGCGTCAGCGTGGGCTTCTCGACGCCGACCGCGAACATCCCCTGGGCGCCCGCCTTCCTGGCGCCGATTGCGCAGCGCGTGCGCCGCGAGGCGGGACTGCCGGTGGCGTCGGCCTGGGGGATCGATACGCCGGAACTGGCCGAGGGTGTGGTGCGGGATGGCCAGCTCGATCTGGTAATGGTGGGCCGGGCGCACCTGGCCGATCCGCATTGGCCCTATTATGCCGCCCGCACACTCGGGATCGATCGCCCGGCCTGGGTGCTCCCGGCACCCTATGCACATTGGCTGGAGCGCTATCGCGACTGATGTCGCGGGATGGCGTGAGGACTGCTTTTTCCAGCTTGACCGCCTGAGTGACGAGTCACGAACAAGTCAAATACAATCGTTGTCGTTGTCGTAATCGTGGTCGTAATCGGAGAAGCGATGCGATTCGGGGTGCGAGAAAATCCGGGGCACTACGATAACCTGGATTACGAAAACGACAACGACAACGACAACGACAACGACGCCAAGAGTATACGCTAATGCGCTTGGCTAACTTATCAGTTAACCATTCCTTACCCTGGAGTAGCCCCATGTTACCGCAACCAAAACCCATCCTGACCTTCGACGATTGGCTGGCGACCGAGCGCGCGGCGATCGAGGAGCGCAGCGAGTACATCGACGGCGAGGTCTTCGCCATGACCGGGGCACGGGAACAGCACAACCTGATCGTGACCAATCTGATCGGCGAGTTGCACCCGCAGATGAAGGGCCGTCCCTGCCGTATCTATGCCAATGACATGAAGGTCCGCATCCGCACCGCCAATGCCGGCACCTATCCGGACCTGGTCGCCCTGTGTGGCGAGCACGAGTTCCTCGACGAGCGGCGTGACCTGCTGCTCAACCCGTCCCTGATCGTCGAAGTCCTGTCCAACTCCACCGAGGCCTATGACCGAGGGGGCAAGTTTGCGATCTATCGCCGGATTCCGAGCCTCACGGAATATCTGCTGGTCTCCCAGTACCGGGTCGCGGTGGAACTGTTCAGCCGGGGGGCGGACGACCGCTGGACCCTCAGTGAGTTCACTGCCCTCGATGCAACCGTGACCCTGGCCAGCGTCGGCTGCACCCTGACCCTGGCGGAGATCTATGACAAGGTGGACCTGGAGCCCGTCTGAACCTCAGACCACGGCGCCCGTAGGAACGGTTCACTGATAAGTTAAACAAGTTCATTAGGGAATGCTTGCCGCGTCGTTGTCGTTGTCGTTGTCGTAATCGAGGCTATCGTAGCGCCCCGGATTCTCTCGCACGCCAAATTGCGTCGCTTCTTCGATTACGATTACGACAACGACAACGACAACGAACGTGTTTGTGTTTAACTTATTCCAGACTCGTTACTTACCGTGAAAGTCAGGCCGGGACCCGGTGGGAGCGGCTTCAGCCGCGACGCGACCGCGCAAGCAGCCCGGCGCCTGCGCGAGGGATCCGCGTCAGGGCGGCGGCCGTCGCTCCGCCAACTGCGCCCGCAGTTGCGCCAATTCCTGTTCGGCCTGTCGGCGCGCCTGCGCCTCGGTTTCGGCGCGTCGCTCGGCCTCGCGTCTGGCGCCCGCTTCGGCCTCGGCGCGCTGTGCCTGCGTCTCGGCGCGCTGTGCCTGCGTCTCGGCGCGCGCCTCGGCTTCCTGTCTGGCCCGCGTTTGCGCCGCGGCGTGCTGCTCGGCCTCCCGCCACTCGGGGAGCACGAAATCGGCATAGACCGGGTCGTGGACCATCGCCTTGGGCTCGGGCTTTGTGAGCAGGTCGGTCAACCGGAATTGCAGCCCCGGCAGGACGCGCGAGCGGATGATGCCGTCGTCCGGTGCGATGGGGATATAGAGACCCGCGGCCGTGCGGGTGAAGAATGCCTGACGCTCGGGCTCCCGGTGCAGGATGTAGTACTCGGGCACCCCCCCGGCGGCATATTCGGCCTTCTTGGTGACCGTATCGCGCTCGCTGCCGCGGCGCTCCAGGTCCGACAGGGCCTCGATGCACAGGTCGAAGACACCGTGGTAAGAGGCATCCAAGGGCAGCAGCGGCTGGGGGTTGGTGTTGCACACGACCCCGAAATCGGGCTTGCGGATCACGGTCCCGGTCGGCAGCTTCAGGCGGAAGCCCATCTCCAGGGCCACCATCCGGGCGATCGGGCGGGTGTCGAGAAAGTATTGCAAAAGCCTGATGAACCAGGCGTAAACCAGAAAGGTCCCGTAGTCGGACACCGGCTTTTCCTCCAGACGACCGTTGTTCCACTCGTAATGGATGTCCGATTCCAGGTAATACTCCGTCCAGTAGGTCTCCTCCGAGACCAGCAGGCCGTCCGCGCAGCGGGGCTCGCCGGCGACCTCGGGCGAGAACCCGGGCGGGCGGGCGATGGCGGGGGGCGGGGGCTGGTGCGCCGGTGTGCGAAGGGTCGCGGCGGTTGGGCACATAGCGATGGGCCTTGCTTGGGGGGAATTGCCTGGGTGAAAGCCTGGCACGGGGGGCGGGCGGCGGGGGCCGCACATCGACAGTCTACCCAGCGATCCGGCCGACCTCAACGCCCGCGGCAGATACGCAAATCTTCTGCTTCGGGTGGGGCTTGCCGGCTGGACCAGTGGCCCGGCGGCGAGCGCCGCGGCTGGTGTTCAAGACATCAGCGACCAAGGGCTAGTGTCCACACCACCGCGGCGGGCGCTTATCGATAAACGCGGCAATGCCCTCCTGCGCATCCAGCGTTTGCAGATTGCGTACCATGGCTTGGCGACTGTAGTCGTAGGCCTCGGCCAGGGGTAATTCAAGCTGGTGATAGAAGGCCGCCTTGCCGATCGCGAGCGTCAGTGGTGACTTGCCCGCCAACTGGCTGGCCAGGGCTGCGGTCCGGGCCTCGAGCCCGGCCGCCGGCACGATCTCGTTGACCAGGCCGAAGCGCAACGCCGTCGCGGCGTCGATCGGGTCGCCCGTCAGCAGCATCTGCATCGCCTGCTTGGGGGTGACGTTGCGCGACAGGGCGACCATGGGTGTCGAACAGAAAAGCCCGATATTCACCCCCGGCGTGGCAAAACGGGCGTCGTCCGCGGTGATCGCCAGGTCGCAGGTCGCCACCAACTGGCAACCGGCCGCGGTGGCAATGCCATGCACCCGGGCGATCACCGGTTTGGGCAACCGCACGATGGCCAACATCAGCTCGGCGCACTCCGCGAACAGCGCTTCGGCATAGGTCTGATCCTCCTGGTTGGCACGGACCTCCTTCAGGTCATGACCGGCGCAGAAGCCCGGGCCGGCTCCGGCCAGGATCACGACGCGCACGGCCTGATCGGTGGCGATGTCGTCGAAGGCTCGGTGCAGGGCCTTCAGCATGGCGCGCGACAGGGCGTTGCGCGCCTGAGGCCGGTTCAGCGTCAGGGTCGTGACACCGGCGTCGTCTTGGCGCAGCACCAGCGAGTTCTCGTCAGTCATACTCTCGTTTCTCCGGATGGTTGAGTGGCGGCGCGGCATACTCGCCGGGCCCGGGTGGCCTTGATCATAACTCCGGCCACGCGCCCTTGCGACAACCCGTCGCGGCCTGGGGGCCGCTCCTACGCCGTAGGAGCGGCCCCCAGGCCGCGACGGCGGCGGTTGCCGAAATATGCCGCCCACGGCGCCACGACCTGATCGCGCCGACCGGACAATGGCATCGTGTTTATTCGCCGACGGTCTTGGGAAACACCGCCTCCCGGACCTGTTCCGCGGTCAGTGACGGGGCGCAGCAGGTGACGAAGCGGATGGCATAGTCACGCAGATAGTGGCCGCGGCGCAGGGCAATGCGGGTGGTATTGGCGGCAAAGAGCCCGCCGGCGGGGAGCAGCCGCAGGCCGGCATCGCGCGCCGGATGGAAGGCCATGGCGGCGATGATGCCGACCCCCAGGCCGAGTTCCACATTTGGAAGTTCATCTCAGGCCGACTCGTGACGGAACACCCGCAGCGGTGCGGGCACCAGGCGCACCCGCTGACCCTGGGTCAGGCCGCTCGCCCGTTCGCGCGGCAGGAGGACTTCATAGTGTCGCGGCTCGGTCCCCGCCGCGGCCTCCTCGACCCCGTCCAGTTCCACCCGGGCACTGCCGCCGAAAGCCAGGACCCGCCGCACCAGGGCATCCAGCCCATTGGGGGTGTCGAGATCGGTGACGATGTCCAGTTCGTGGGGGCGGGCGAAACCGACCACGTCCGTCCCCTGGACGGCGTTGCTCCCATCGTGGGTCAGGCTCGATTCGCCGACCCGGACGTGGGCACCGTCCACCCGGCCGTGGAAGACGTTGGCCGTGCCCAAGAAGCCGTAAACAAAGGGGCTGGCCGGGTGCTCGTAGACCTGGTCGGGGCTGCCGACCTGCTCGACCCGCCCGCGGTTCATCAGCACCACCCGGTCGGCGACCTCCAGGGCCTCCTCCTGGTCATGGGTGACGAAGATGGAGGTGACGTGCAGGTCGTCGTGCAGGTCGCGCAGCCAGCGCCGCAGTTCCTTGCGCACCTGGGCATCCAGGGCGCCGAAGGGCTCGTCGAGCAGCAGCACCCGGGGCTCGACCGCGAGCGCCCGGGCGAGCGCGATGCGCTGGCGCTGACCGCCGGAGAGTTGCGACGGGAAGCGGTCGGCGAGCCATTCCATCTGCACCAGATCGAGCAGGCGCAGGACGCGGCGGCGAATCTCCGGCTCCTTGGGGCGGCTGCGGCGCGGCTGCACCCGCAGGCCGAAGGCGACGTTTTCAAAGACCGTCATGTGGCGGAACAGCGCATAGTGCTGGAAAACGAAGCCCACCTGGCGCTGACGCACATGGGTGCCGGAGGCGTCCTCCCCTTCCAGGATGACGCGGCCCGCGTCGGCCGTCTCCAGCCCCGCGATGACCCGCAACAGGGTGGTCTTGCCGCAGCCGGAGGGGCCCAGCAGGGCCACCAGTTGACCGGTGGGAAAGTCGAGCGACACCCGGTCCAGCACGGTGACGCCGGCGAAGGTCTTGGTGATCTCTTCGACCTGGATGCTCATTAGGATATTCCTGAAATGACTCACGCCGCGGCGCGGGAGTGGACGAGGGTCGATCCTCACCCAACTGTTGAACGATTTCGCGCGGAGACGTTGTCGTTGTCGTTGTCGTAATCGAAATCGAAATCGAAATCGAGGTTATCGTAGCGCCCCGGATGCTCTCGCACGCCGGATTTTATCGCTTATCCGATTTCGACAACGACAACGACAACGACAACGATTGTGTTTAACTTCTTCTTGACACGTTACCAAGTGGTGCCGGGGCCGGGCGATTGGCCTGCCATTCCACCCAGGACTTGAGCGCCAGCGTCACCAGGGCCAGCATGGCCAGCAGCGAGGCGACGGCGAAGGCGGCAGCGAAGTTGTATTCGTTGTAGAGGATCTCCACATGCAGCGGCATGGTATTGGTCTGACCGCGGATGTGCCCCGAGACCACGCTCACCGCCCCGAACTCGCCCATGGCCCGGGCATTGCACAGGATGGTCCCGTAGAGCAGGCCCCACTTGATGTTGGGCAGGGTCACCCGCCAGAAGGTCTGCAGTCCGCTTGCGCCCAGCACCGTGGCCGCCTCCTCGTCGTCGCGGCCCTGCGCCTGCATCAGCGGGATCAACTCCCGGGCGACGAAGGGGAAGGTGACGAAGACCGTCGCCAGCACGATGCCCGGCACCGCAAAGACGATCTTGATGTCGTGTTCAATGAACCAGTGGCCGAACCACCCCTGGGCGCCGAAGATCAGCACCCAGATCAGCCCCGCAATCACCGGCGAGACCGAGAACGGCAGGTCGATCAGGGTGCCCAGGAGCTCCTTGCCGCGGAACTCGAAGCGGGCAATCGCCCAGGCCGCAGCCACCCCGAAGACCAGATTGAGCGGCACCGCGATGCCCGCCGCCAGCAGGGTTAGGCGCACCGCGGCCAGGGCATCGGGGTCGGTCACGGCACGCAGCGCGGTCCCCCAGCCCTTGCTTAAGGCCTGATGGAAGACCACCACCAGCGGCATGAAGACGAACAGGATGAAAAAGGTTAAAGAGACGCCCAGGATCAGCCGCCGCACCCAGGGTTGCTCCCGGGTGGCGGCATTGTCCTCGTAGCGGTGGGCGCCGATCCCGACCGCACTGGCGCCGTGCAGGGTCGCGGCGACGGCCATCAGCGGTTCCTCCCGGTGCGCTTGCCGCTCCAGGCCTGCAACAGATTGATGGCCAGCAGCATCATGAAGGAAAACAGCAGCATCACCACGGCGACCGCGGTGGCCCCCGAGGTGTCGTACTGCTCCAGCTTGGTGATGATGATCAGCGGCGTGATCTCCGAGACCATCGGGATGTTGCCGGCGATGAAGATCACCGACCCGTACTCGCCCACGCCGCGGGCGAAGGCGAGCGCGAAGCCGGTCAGCAGCGCCGGTGTCAACACCGGCAGCAGCACCCGGGTAAAGGTCTGGCGCCGCTGTGCCCCCAGGCTCGCCGCCGCCTCCTCCAGTTCGGTCTCCAGGTCCTCCAGCACGGGCTGCACCGTGCGCACCACGAAGGGCACCCCGATGAAGATCAGGGCCACCAGCACCCCGAGCGGCGTGAAGGCGACCTTGATCCCGAAGGGTGCGACGAGCCCGCCGAGCCAGCCGTTGCCGGCCCAGAGCGCGCTGAGCGAGATCCCCGCCACGGCGGTGGGCAGCGCAAAGGGCAAATCGATCAGGGCATCCACCAGTTTCTTGCCGGGGAAGCTGTAGCGCACGAGCGACCAGGCCAGCATCAGCCCGAAGACGACATTGATCCCCGCGGCCAGCAGCGCCGCGCCGAACGAGAGTTTGTAAGTGGCCACCACCCGCGGGGCCGTGACGATGGCCCAGAACTCGGCCCAGGTGAGCGAGGCGGTCTGGATGAAGACCGCCGCCAGCGGCAGCAGGACCATCAGGGACAGATAGATCAGGGTGTAACCCAGCGACAGGCCGAAGCCCGGCAGGACCCGGGTCTGGCCGGTCGGGTTGAAAAAGCTGACGGCGGCGCTCATCGGTGCAGCACCGACAGGGGTCTTGAGGGAATCATGCAGAGGGCCTCGGGCTGGATGAGGGGCGGTCAGTCTAAGCCTAGCTTAGCGAAGCGCGAAACCAACTGGAACCGCAGAAATCCGCTAAAGTTCGCATCATTTGTTGGTTCAGCTCCGCGTCGCGGCGCCTTCCAATGCAGGTCCATCAACCCCGGAGCACTATCCACATGATCGGCCCCATCCAACTGCGGTCCCTGATCCTCGGCACCGTCCTGGGGCTCGCCCCCCTGTGCGGCGCGGCGGCCGGGGCCACGCTGCTGAACGTCTCCTACGACCCGACCCGGGAACTCTACCAGGCCGTCAACCCGGCCTTCATCGAGGCGTGGCAGGCCAAGGCGGGCGAGGCACTGACCATCCGGCAATCCCATGGCGGCTCCGGCAAGCAGGCGCGGGCAGTCATCGACGGGCTGGACGCGGACGTCGTGACCCTGGCCCTGGCCTACGACATCGACGCCATCGCCGGGAAGGGCCTGCTGGACAAGGACTGGCAGCGGCGCCTGCCCCACAACAGCTCACCCTACACCTCCACCATCGTCTTCCTGGTGCGCAAGGGCAATCCCAAAGGAATCAAGGACTGGGGCGACCTGACCAAGGCCGGGGTGAGCGTCATCACCCCCAACCCCAAGACCTCCGGCGGGGCGCGCTGGAACTACCTGGCGGCCTGGGCCTGGGCGGAAAAGCACTTCGGTGGTGACGAGGCCAAGGTCAAGGACTACATCGTGAGCCTCTACCAGAACGTGCCGGTCCTCGACTCCGGCGCCCGCGGCTCCACCACCACCTTCGTCCAGCGCGGTCTGGGTGACGTGCTGCTGTCCTGGGAGAACGAGGCCTTCCTGGCCCTGAAAGAGTTCGACGCCGACAAGTTCGAGATCGTTGCGCCCTCCCTCTCCATCCTCGCCGAGCCCCCGGTCGCCGTGGTCGACAAGAACGTCGACCGCAAGGGCACCCGCAAGGCCGCGACCGCCTATCTGGAGTTTCTCTACACCCCCGAGGGCCAGCTAGTCGCCGCCGAGAACTTCTACCGCCCGACCGATCCGGCCGTCGCCGCCCAGTTCAAGGACCGCTTCCCCCAGATCAAGCTCGTGAACATCGGCGACCTGGGCGGCTGGGCCGCGGCGCAGAAGAAGCACTTTGCCGATGGCGGGCTGTTTGACCAGATCTATAATCCCAAGTGACGGGAGTCGGGGCGTCCCGCCCCGAAACCTTCGCCGGCGGGGGCGGGACGCCCCCGCCGACCTTGATCGCCGTTCCGGCGACTGGAGGTCGAGGCTTTACCGTGAAAGTCGCGCAGCGACGCTGTGGGAGCGGCTTCAGCCGCGACGGGGCGTCGCAGACTGCCGGGGCGTCGCGGCTTACCGCGGCCCCGCATCGCGGCTGCAAGCCGCTCCCACAGGGTTCCGGCCGGACATTCACGGTAAACTGTAGAACGATCCTATAACACGAGTCTCCTGGTGTGACCATCTCCGTTCGCCTGGACCCCGCAACCGAGGCGGCCCTGCGCCGACAAGTCCTGAACCGCGGCGTGCCCCTGTCCGAGTTCGTGCGCGACGCCATCCGCGAGAGACTCGCCGCCGCCGATACGCCGAATACTCCCTATGCCATCGCAGGAAACCTCGGTTCATGGACCACGCCCAACACAATCGACTCGTCAGCTTCATCTGGGGCATCGCCGACGACGTCCTGCGCGATGTCTACCAGCGCGGCAAGTACCGCGACTGCATCCTGCCGATGGTCGTCATCCGGCGGCTCGACGTCGTGCTCGGCCCGACCAAGGCGGCGGTGCTCGCGATGCATCGGCAACTGGACGAGGCCGGCGTCGCCAATCAGTCGGCCAAACTCAGGGAGGTCGCGGGCCAGGCCTTCTATAACGCCTCCCCCTTCCGCCTCGACGACATCCCGCGACGCGACAGTCCGCAGCGACTCAAGGCGGATTTCGAGCGCTATCTGGACGGTTTCTCGCCCAACGTCCAGCAAATACTAAAATATTTCAAATTCCGCAACCAGATCCCCACCCTGGTCGAGGCCGGCATCCTGGGCGCCCTGATCGATAAATTCCTGGACCCGGACATCAACCTGAGTTCCAGCCCGGTGCTGGACGCCGACGGGCGTGAACGCCTCCCCGCGCTCGACAACCACGGCATGAGCACGGTGTTCGAGGAACTGCTGCGCCGCTTCAACGAGGAGAACAACGAGGAGGCCGGCGAGCACTTCACCCCGCGCGACGTGGTCGGCCTGATGTCCGAGTTGATCTTCGCGCCGATCGCCGACCGGATCGAGTCCAGCACCTACCTGGTCCTGGACGATGCCTGCGGCACCGGCGGCATGTTGACCGTCGCGGAAGACCGGCTGCTGGGGCTCGCCCGCGCCCAGGGCAAGCAGGTCTCGATCCGGCTCTACGGCCAGGAGGTCAACCCCGAGACCTACGCCATCACCACCGCCGACCTGCTGCTCAAGGGCGAGGGCGAGCAGGCCGACCAGATCGTCTTGGGCTCCACCTTGTCCAGCGACGCCTTCCGCGGCAAGCGCTTCGACTTCATGCTCGCCAACCCGCCCTATGGTAAGAGCTGGAAGACCGACCTGGAGCGGCTCGGCGGCAAGGCCGAGTTGCAGGACCCGCGCTTCATCATCGAACACGCGGGCGAGCCCGACTACAGCCTGGTCACCCGCTCCAGCGACGGCCAGTTGATGTTCCTCGCCAACAAGCTCGCCAAGATGGTCGACGACACCCCGCTCGGCAGCCGCATCGCCGAGGTCCACAACGGCTCCAGCCTCTTCACCGGCGACGCCGGCTCCGGCGAGAGCAACATCCGCCGCTGGGCGATCGAGAACGACTGGCTGGAGGCCATCGTCGCCCTGCCGCTGAGCCTCTTCTACAACACCGGCATCGCCACCTACATCTGGGTCCTGTCCAACCGCAAGGCCGAGCACCGCCGCGGCCGGGTCCAACTCATCGACGCCACCGGCTGGTACCGCCCGCTGCGCAAGAACCTGGGCAAGAAGGGGTGCGAACTGGGGCCGCAGGACATCGCCCGCGTCATCGAAACCTACCAAGCCTTCACCAACGCCGCCGAGAGCAAGGTCTTCCCAAACCGCGCCTTCGGCTACTGGAAGGTCCGGGTCGAGCGCCCGCTACGCCTGCGCAGCCGTTTCACCCGCGCCGCGGTCGAGGCCCTGCGCTATGCCGGCGGCGACGAGGAGTGGCGCCGGACCCTTTACGCCCGCTTCGGTGCCGACCTCTACGACGACTGGCCGAAGGTTCGGGATCAGGTGGAAGCCGCGCTGATCGGTGAGACCGCGGACGGCGCCGACGCCGACGAGGACGCCGAGTCGCCCGGCACCAACCGCCGGCCCGCCGTCCCCGAGCCACGCCGCAAGCGGCTTCTGGATCCCAAGACCTGGGCGCGGGACCGGGAACTGCTGCGGACCGTGCGCAAGCTCCACGAGGCCATGGGCGACGACCTGTACCCGGACCACAACCTCTTTCGGGACCGCTTGGACACTGCCATCGCCCGGCTGGGCATCAAGCTCGGCGCCGCCGACAAGAAGCGCCTCATCGCCGCCCTGAGCTGGCGCGACGAGGAGGCCCCGCCGGTCATCAAGACCATCTACAAGCCGGGTCGGGCGGTCGCCGATCCGCTGCACGGGCTCTACGTGGTCGAGACCGGCGCACCCGGCGCCGCCCGGCCGGCGATCGTCGAATACGAGCCGGACCCGGACCTGCGCGACACCGAGCAGGTGCCTTTTCTCGAAGAGACTGCCCCGGGCGACTGGGCCGAGTGCAGCATCAAGACCTTCTTCCAGCGCGAGGTCCTGCCCCACTGCCCGGACGCCTGGCTGGACGGGCCCGCGACGCGGATCGGCTATGAGATCAGTTTTACCCGGTATTTTTATCGGCCGAAGGCGTTGCGGACGCTGGCTGAGATTCGGGCGGATATTGAGGCGGAGGAGCGGCGGACGGTGGGGTTGCTCGACGAAATCCTGGTGGATGAGGATGACTGGGAGTCTCAGCAATGAGGGCTCGGCTGGGGCGCTATCCCCGATACGCTAGTGTAGTCCGGCTTGGCCGGGTTCCTGCTCATTGGGATGTCCGAAGCCTTGGCTCTATTACGAGAGTACGGGCAGAACGCAATCAGCCAGGGTTACCGTTGCTGTCTGTCTTGCGTGAAAAAGGCGTCGTGCTTCGCTCACAATTGCGCGAGCATGAAAACCACAACTTCATTCCCGAAGACCTTTCCAGTTACAAAGTTGTCCAACCCGGTGATCTGGTAATAAACAAGATGAAAGCGTGGCAGGGGTCGATGGGAATTTCCCAATGGCACGGTATCGTTAGTCCCGCGTATTTTGTTTTTACACTCGACATACAGGAGCGAGATTTTTCCAGTCGGCTACTGCGAAGTAGGCCCTATGTGTCTTTCTTTGGGCGCGCTTCAGATGGCGTTAGAATAGGTCAATGGGATCTTTCCATTTCAGGAATGAAGCGTATACCGGCGCTTATCCCGCCGGTCGCCGAGCAGCGGCAAATCGGCGCGTTCCTAACTGATTTCGACCGCAGGATCAATCGTGCTATTCGCAGCAAGCGGCGGCTTATTGGGCTGATGGAAGAGCAGAAACAGGCCATCATCCACCGCACCGTGACCCGCGGTCTCGACCCAGGCGTCCGTCTCAAGCCATCGGGATTCCATTGGCTTGGGGAGGTGCCAAGGCATTGGCAGTTATCGCGGCTCAAGTTCGTGGCTTCGGATATCGTTGACTGCCTTCATGCAACCCCTGTGTATGTGGACGGCGCGCCCTATGCCGCGATTCGCACGGCGGATATCGAGCCGGGGCGCGTAAGAATGGCATCAGCGCGGCGCATCTCGGAAGCCCAATATCGACTTTGGACAGCCCGGCTGGTGCCGAGAGCCGGCGATATCCTGTATAGTCGCGAAGGTGAACGCTACGGTATTGCCGCGCTGGTTCCCGAAGACGTGGAGCTTTGTATATCGCAACGAATGATGGTCTTTCGCATCGTACCGGAGCATTCGAGCGGCTATGTCATGTGGCTACTCAACTGTCCGGAGGTCTATTCTCAAGCGGCAGCGGACATGATCGGTGCCACGGCGCCTCATGTGAACGTCTCGACCATCAAGAACTATGTCCTTGCCCTTCCCCCGCGTGACGAACAGTTGGCGATCGTTTCCGCCATTACCGATGCAGTTGCGCCACTCGACGAAGCAAAGGCCCGTGCCGACAGGGAAATCTCCCTCCTGCGCGAATACCGCACCCGCCTGGTCGCGGACGTGGTCACCGGTCAACTCGACGTGCGCGGCGTCTCGCTCCCGCCCCTGCCGGACGCGGATGCCGAGGACCCGGAGGCGGGGCTGGACGATGCCGACGACGCCGATCTGCTGGAGGCCGCCGAGTCCCTGGACGATGACGGCCAGGATTGACCTGAATCCGGCTATTGGTCACGCAAAGACGCCAAGAACGCAAAGAACGCAAAGAAGAAAGAACGTTGAAAGCGATGATCCCGCAACCCGGCAGGTAGGCCGTTCGTCAGACATATAGCATTGGATATCTTTGCGTCTTTGCGTCTTTGCGTGAAATGAGTTTTTCTTGCACGATTAGCCTAGAAAGCGCAGTTGTCACGCGAAGGTGCCAAGCTTTCTTGGTGTGACCCGCCCAAGCCCCGAAGGGGCGTGACATACCAGCTTAATGCGCAACACCCTGGGACCGCGCTTTTTAATCGGCCTAGCCCTGAAAGGGCGTGACATAACGGCGGATGTCCTGATGTCACGCCCTTTCAGGGCTAGCCGCCGTTACGCCTATACCCAGGGCGCGGCCCTGGGCTGGTATGTGTGACCCCGTTGGGGTCGGGACGCAAGACCCATCGTCCGGGAGCAGACCGTGAAACCGCCCTTCATACCGGCGGAGCGGCTACTCGGAGGCTTTGATCATCGTTCCGGCGCGGCCACCTTCTGGAGTCCAAGGCTTCAGCCTTGGTTCTATACATCCAAGGCTGAAGCCTTGGACTCCGGCCCGGGGCGGCCGAAACGATGATCAGGGCCTAGTCGGGCGTGGCCCCAACACTCTTGGGCAATGCCGTTCCGAGTTCATCACCAGGGTCCGCTGCTCGGTCCGGAACCGCCGCAAGAAAACGCTCGAAGTCATCGCGCCGGCCGACTGCCGCCTCTTGACGCAGATAATCGAGCGTCAACAGCGATGCCATTTTCTCACCGGCCGCGCTGGCAATGAATTGATTGACTGAAATCCCCTCCTTGAGGGCCATTGCTTGTATGCTCTTGTGCAAGGAGTCAGGGATGCTGATCGTGAGGGAGGTCATGATGCGCTCCTTAGCAGGTGGAGGAAATCGCCGGGCCTGATTGGCGCAACCCCGAAGTTGGCAGCGTTGCGAAAGTCAGCGATGTTATGGGTGACAATATAGGGACAACGGGCCGCGACGGCGAGTTCGAGAACCATGTCGTCGTCCGGGTCACGCAAACAGGGCCGCCAGAGGAAATGAATGTCCTGCAGGTGGGCTTGAGCGGCCAGATAACGGAGCAGTCCCATGGCGTCACCTGATGTCATTCCGGGAGGCAGGTGTTGCGGTCGCGTCAGCACGGCTTGCCATTCCAGGTAAAGGCTCACCGACAGGCAAATCTCGAAACGCGGACTGGGAATGGACGACACGAGGGCATAGCTCGCACCCTGCCGCGAGCGCGCCGCAGCGACCAAGACCGAGGTGTCCAGAACGATCCGCATGGTCAGTCGCGAGCGAACAGCGCATCGTCACACTCCAGGTCCGGGGCCAGCAGTGCCAGCGAAAAACTGCCGCGGCAGCGTGCCCCATCAGCCTGACCGACTGGCCGCAAAGCCGCGAGCTTTGCGTCGATTTCCGCGGGTGCCGTATGCACCAAGAGGGCAAAGGGCCGGCCGTTACGGGTCACGATCAGGTCCTGGCCCGCCTCGAGCCGTTCCCACACCTTGGCGGACGCGGACCGCAACTCGCGTACGGTTACAAAGTCCATGGCCTACTCCGGGGTAAATTTAGGTACCCTATTGTAGACACGCTTGTGTGCTGTCAGCCAGTCGGTCCAACCCAGGGTTTTCAGATCCGGGACTACTTGACCAGCCTCAGAGTTTGGGAACGAGCAACCGAGTATTATCAGTGGCTGGCGCCCCGTTTCGACGCGGCAGGGGCAGCGCATCCACATTTGACGGGTATTTGACGCAACGCTCCCGGGCCGCCGAAAACTGATTTTCCGTCGGGGAAAAAATCAACTGACATAAGCTGTTATGCCTGAACGCCAGGCCGATCGGCATTTGATGTGTACATAATCACGGGTAGACCGGAGGGGGCACCATGGCGACGGACACCACTGAACGAGGTCTCGAGTCGCTCATCGTCGAGTTCCTGACCGGGCAGCAACCCAGTTCCCGGGACGCCCAGGATGTCCGCGGCACCTACGGCGGAGGCGGCTACCTGCTGGGCGATGCCGCTGACTTCGACCGCGAGCACGCACTCGACCTCAGGCAACTGCTGGCCTTCCTGTCCGAGACCCAACCCAAGGTGCTCGCGCAACTGGGTATCGCCGCCCCGGGTCCGGAGCGGGTCCAATTTCTTGCGTGGCTCACCGGGGAGATCGCCAAGCGTGGCGTCGTGGATATCCTGCGCCGGGGCATCCATCACAAATCCCAGAAGGTGGAGCTTTACTTCGTGACGCCATCGCCGGACAACACGCAGGCGGTCGCCCGGTTCGCGGCCAACCGCTTCACCGTCACCCGGCAACTGCGCTACAGCACCAATGCCATCCGTCTGGCCCTGGATCTGGTGCTCTTCATCAACGGCCTGCCGTTGGTGACCTTCGAGTTGAAGAACAGCCTCACCAAACAGAACACGGCGGACGCGGTCGAGCAATACCAGACCCGGCGGGACCCGGCGGAGCGGCTGTTCCAGTTCGGCCGCTGCCTGGTGCACCTGGCGGTGGACGACCAAGACGTGCAATTCTGCACCGAACTGAAGGGCAAGGACTCCTGGTTCCTGCCCTTCAACAAGGGTTGGCAGGACGGTGCGGGCAACCCGCCCAATCCCCTGGGGATCAAGACCGACTATCTGTGGCGGAACGTGCTGACCCGGGCCAGCCTGACCGACATCCTGGAACACTATGCCCAGATCGTGGAGGAGGAGGACGAACGGACGGGCAAGTGGCACCGCAAGCAGATATTCCCACGCTATCAACAGCTTACCGTGGTCCGCGCACTGCTCGCGGATGTGCGCACCCGGGGGGTGGGGCATCGCTATCTGGTCCAGCACTCGCGCGGCAGCGGCAAGTCCAACTCCATCGCCTGGGCGGCCCACCAGCTCAGCGAGTTGGAGGTCGAGGGCGCGCCGCTGTTCGATTCGGTGGTGGTGGTGACGGACCGGACCCTCTTGGACCGGCAGATCCGGGATACGCTCCGGCAATTCACTCAGGTGTCGTCGATCCTCGGACACGCGCGGCACGGCGGGGACCTGCGGCGCTTCATCGCGAGCGGCAAGCGGATCATCGTCAGCACGGTGCAGAAGTTTCCGGTCATCGTGGCCGAGCTCGGCGCCGAACACCGCGGCCGACGCTTCGCCATCCTGATCGACGAGGCCCATTCCAGTCAGGGTGGGCGGGCGGCGACACAGATGAACATGGCGCTGTCCCCCGACGGGGAGGAGGTCGCGGGCGAGACCATGGAGGACGCCATCAACCGCCTGATGGAGTCGGGCAAGATGCTGGCGAATGCGAGCTATTTCGCATTCACCGCCACGCCCAAACCCAAGACCGCCCAGGTCTTCGGTAAGCGCGTGATGAGGGACGGCAAGGAATGCTTCGAGCCCTTCCACAGCTACACGATGAAGCAGGCCATTGAGGAGCGCTTTATCATGGACGTGCTGGCGAACTATACCCCGGTGCCGAGCTTCTACCGGCTGGCCGCCACCCTGGAGGAAGACCCGCTCTTCGACAAGAAGGAGGCACTGAAGAAGCTCCGGCGCTATGTGGAAGGCCATGACCACGCCATCCGCATCAAGGCGGAGATCATGGTCGATCACTTCCTCGATCAGGTCATTGCGCGACGCAAACTCGGCGGGAAGGCGCGGGCCATGATCGTCACGGCCGGGATCGCCCGGGCCATCGACTATTACTATGCCGTGAGCGCCTATCTGATCGACCGCAGGAGCCCCTATAAGGCGATCCTGGCCTTTTCCGGGGAGCCCCAATACCAGGAAAAAAAGGTCACGGAGTCAGGTATCAACGGTTTTCCGTCCAACCAGATACGCTTCAAGGTACGGGAGCATCCCTATCGGTTTCTGATCGTCGCCGAGAAGTTCCAGACCGGCTACGATGAGCCGCTGCTGCACACCATGTATGTCGACAAGGAACTGGCGGGTATCAAGGCGGTGCAGACACTCTCGCGCCTCAATCGCGCCTGCCCGGGCAAGCTCAACACCGGTGTCCTGGACTTCTACAACGACGCCGATACCATCCAGGCCGCCTTCCAGCCCTATTACCGCACCACCATCCTGAGTGGGGGCACGGACCCGAATCGGCTGCACGACCTCCAGGCGGACCTGGACCGCCATCAGGTCTACACCCAGGATGAGATCGATGAACTGGTGACACGCTATCTGGCGAATGCCCGGCGCGACCGGCTGGACCCCATCCTGGATCGCTGTCGCGCGCGCTACCAAGTGGACCTGGACGCCGATGCCCAAATCGACTTCAAGGGCAAGGCCAAGGCGTTTCTGCGGACCTACGGCTTCCTCTCGGCCATCCTGCCCTTCAGTCGCGCCTCTTGGGAGAAGCTCTCCATCTTCCTGCACCTGCTGGTGCCGCGGCTGCCGGCTCCGCGTGATGACGACCAAGGGACAGAGATCCTGGCGGCGGTGGACATGGACAGTTATCGCTCCGAAAAGCAGGCCACCTTATCGCTGCGGCTTGAAGACATCGACGGGACCCTGGACCCCTATAACGAGCGGGGCGGCGGCCGCAAGCCGGAGCCTGAATTAGAGCGGCTGAGCAGGATCCTGCGCGAGTTCAACGAGCGCTGGGGTAACATCGCCTGGGTGGACCGCGACCGGATCGCAAAGGTGATTGCGGAAGAAATACCCGCCTACGTTGCAGGCAATAGCGCTTACCGCAACGCCATGCATCACGCGAACCGGGATAAGGCCCGGATCGAACACGATTCCGCCCTGCGTCAGGTGATCCTGGGGATGTTCACCGACCACCAGGATCTGTTCAAGAGGTTTCAGGACGATGATCAATTCCGGGACTGGCTGTCGGAAAGCGTGTTCGCGGCGACTTACCAACCCGGCAGCCAGAGAACGGTTTGACATTGGTCGCAACTCAGTCATCATCGGGAGCAAGAAACATGGCAAAAAGCGCTCAAGCAATCTATCAGATCAAGATCGGCCTTGATGGCGCAAAGCCGCCGATCTGGCGCCGCGTGCTCATCGACGGCGCGGTGCCGCTGCCGAAGTTCCATCAGGTCATCCAGATCGTCATGGGGTGGACCGACTCCCATTTACATCAGTTCCGTGTCGGCCGGGTTTACTATGGCACGCCGGACCCTCATTCTGATTTCATGGAAATCCTGGATGAGCGACGCTATAAGCTTAACCAGCTTCTCAGGAACGAGAAAGAGTCGATCATCTACGAATACGATTTCGGCGATAGTTGGGAGCATAAAATATCGCTGGAGAAGATCCTGCCCGGCGACCCGGCCGCAACCCTGCCGTGCTGCATCAAGGGCAAGGGCGCCTGTCCGCCGGAAGACGTCGGGGGCATTCCCGGTTACTATGGATTCATTGCGGCACTGGGCGATCCGACACACCCGGAGCACGAAGAGTACAAGGAATGGATCGGGGGCGAATTCGACCCCCAGGCGTTCGAGGTCGACGAGGTCAATGCGCTGCTGCTTGAATATTGCCGGTGAGGGCTCCAGCCCAATGCCGTTGAGTTAGGCCACGCTGGCTCCCGCGCTCCTGCGTGGGAGCAAGGGCGGGCGCTCCGCGTTCAGTGCCAAGACCGGACGCGGAGCGCCCGCCCGGCATTCCCACGCAGGAGCGTGGGAACGAGACGCGAATCCGGGGCGCTACGATAACCTCGATCACGACAACAACGACGACAACGACGCGACGAGCATTCCCTAAGGAGCTTATTTTACTTGTTAGTGAACCGTTCCTCAGGGCTGTTCAAATACCTGAAACCGGCGCACCTGGCCCGCATCGAGCCGGGGGGCGGCGTGCGGCGTCGGCCGGGTATTGCCGCCCAGGTCGATGGAGTAGGCGTCGAGCCTGGTGTAGGCGATGCTGCGCTCCAGGGTTCCCACCTGGACCAGGCGGGCGTCGGCCGGCGCCCATTCGGCCGGCAGAATGAGGCGGCAGCGCCCGAGGCCGGTCGGGTCCAGGGTGAAGGGGGAAGGGAAACGGTGCTGCTTGCGGCTGCGAATGGCGCCGTCCCCGTAAGAGCCGAAGCCCTCGATTTTTTCTTCGATATGGGAGGCGGCGCCCCCCTGATCGGTATTGATCAGGTCCCGGTGGGCGATGCAGAGTGAATGGATCGGCCGCGGTTTTCCGCCGCTGCCGGTATAGAGGAGGAAGACCAGGAAACAGTCCCGGTCGTCCTTGGGCTCCGCCGGGTTGATGCTCCTGGAGTCGTAGTCCTTGCGGGCGGGTCGGCCATTCCTCAAGGCCATCGACTTGATCTCGTAGCCCTCGACGGGTGCCTGGGTGTCGTCACCGACCCAGAGGTCCGGATCGCCGACGCGGCCCTGCGGGTGCAGCGGCAACCCGAGCGCGGCGACGCGGGCGGCGAACCAGTCTTGCGCGAAATACTCCTTGTCGTTGGCGCTGCGCGGGATCATGTCCACCCCCGTGGTCATGGCCTGATGGGCGGCCAGAAAAATCTCGATGCTGTAAGTCATATGATCGGCCATCCTGAACGGCAAAGTGTCTGAATTCAACTGGTCGGCCGCGATCTGTCGGCGGGCCTCCAACTCCTGCGACAAGTGTAGGCATTGTGCCGGTCCAGTTCCGTGCGGTAGCCGGTCGTTGGTTTCCCGTTCGCAGGCGACGGTGGCGTCCACCCCCGGGATCGAGGCGGAACAGGGGGACCGGACCCAGGTTGCAGTCGTTCAGCGCGACGGCGCAGTCCAGCACCTCCAGGCGTTCACGCAGGGTTCCCGACCTCTGTGCCGCGTACCCCAATTACTGAGCCGCCTCCAGCCCCAGGATAAAATCCCACTGGGCCGGCGTCACCGGCATCACCGAGAGCCGGTTGCCCCGGCGCACCAGGGGCATGTCGGCGAGCGGTCCGTCCGCGTGTAGCTTGATCTCGCGCAGCGGGATGGGGCCCCTGAGGTGACGGACATAGCGCAACTCGACCAGGTACCAGCGCGGCCGTTCCGGGTCGCTCTTGGGGTCACAGTATTTCGCCTGCGGGTCGAAGGCGGTGGCGTCCGGGTAGGCCTGGCTTGCGACTTCGGCCAAGCCCACCACCCCGGGCTCGGCACAGTTGGAGTGATAGAACAGCACCCCGTCACCGATGCGCATCTGATCGCGTATCATATTGCGCGCCTGATAGTTGCGCACCCCGTCCCAGGGCTCACCCGCGGCCCCTTTGGCCTTGAGATCCTCGATGCTGAAGGCGTCCGGTTCGGACTTGAAGAGCCAGTAGGCCATGGTTGCCCCGGATGGTTGGATGAGTATTGCCGTGTGAGCCTCTTGACTCGACTTTGGCCATTTTTGCAGTTGGGCGACGGCCCCGCGCGTGACGCCGCGGTGGTGGCGAAGCGTGTGCTGAGCGGGGGCTGCGGCGGCCGATCGTCGCGGCCAGCCAGCATCCGCCCGTGGCCGTGGCACGCGGGGACACGCAGGGGGAAGGCAGGCGGGGCACCAACAGTGTATGTTCCGAGGTCGACCAAGACACCGGACGTACCTCCTGATGCCCCACCTGCCCGCCTCGATTGTACCGACTTTGCTGCCCTTTGCGCCGCTGTTCACCGCGCCGACCTGGCGCCATGTGCAGGTCTTGTTGACCGGCACGTTGCTGGCCCAAGGCCCGCGCACGGTGGCCGCGGCCCTGCGGGTCATGGGGCTGGGGCACGCGCCCCGGTTCGAGCGTTACCACCGGGTGCTGAGTCGCGGGCGCTGGTCGGGGGTGCAGGGGTCGCAGATCCTGCTGGGGCTGCTGATCGCGCTGCTGCCGCCCGGCTGGCCGTTGCTGATCGTCGTGGACGAGACCCTGGAGCGGCGCAAGGGCGCGCGCATTGCTGCCAAGGGGATGTACCGCGATGCCGTGCGCTCGAGCAAAAGTCGCGTGGTGACCTGTCTGGGCCTGCAATGGATCTGCATGGCGTTGATCGTCCCCTTGCCGTGGAGTCGGCGGCCCTGGGCATTGCCGTTCCTGACGTTGCTGGCGCCCTCGCAACGGGCCAACGTCGCGGCTGGCAAGGCCCATCGGACCGTGATCGACTGGACCCTCGTCATGGTCCGGCTGGTGGCGCGCGGGCTCACGCGCCGCCGCTGGGTCCTCGTTGGGGACGGCAGCTACTCCTGTGTGCGCCTGGGCTGGGAGTGCCTCAGCGCGCAGGCGGCCCTGATTTCGCGCCTGCGCCTGGATGCACGCTTGTTCGGGCCGCCCGCACCGGTGCCGCCGGGACGGCGTGGCCCCAAGCCGAAGAAAGGCCCACCCCTGGCCAAGTTGGCCACACGCCTGGAGGAGGCGCGTACGCACGGCACCGAGACCACGGTTCAGTGGTATCGCGGCGAGACCAAGACGCTGCGTCTGCTCAGCGGGGTCTGTCTCTGGCATACCCCGGGGTGGCCGCCCCTGCCGATCCGCTGGGTATTGGTCGTCGATCCGGCCGACCCGCTGGCCGCCGAGGCGTTCTTCACCACTGACCTGACCGTGCCGTCGGTACGCGTCATCGAATGGTTCGTCTTGCGCTGGTCGATCGAAGTCACCTTCGCCGAGGTCCGTCGCCACCTGGGCGTCGAGACCCAGCGCCAATGGGCCGCCAAGGCCATCGCCCGCACCACGCCGGCATTGCTGGCGCTGTTTTCCATCGTCTGCTTGATGGTGCATCGGCTGCGTGAGCACTGGGCGTCCTTGCCGCGCTCGACCGCTTGGTACTTCAAGCCGCAGGCCACCTTTTCCGATTGCCTGGCGCTGGTGCGCCGCACCATCTGGGCCGAGGGGAATTACGTCAACTCGCTTGCGGATCAGGATCAGGTGGTAATTTCCCGCCCCGCCTGGGAGCGCGTGCTCGCGCAACTGGCCGCGACCGCCTGAGCCGCGTCGCGCGGCGTGCCGCGCCGCCGCGCCGGGGCCGCGGAGCGGGCCTGACGGGTTGGCTCCGTGGTCCCCCAGGGTCCGCCGTGCGGACCCTGGCCCCGCGATTGCCGGTCGCGGCTGGCACGATGAGCGGATGCGCCTAAAATGGCCAAAGTCGAGTCTTGAATCCTCTCACGGCGACGCGGAGGCACGGAGACCGGAAAAAAAGGCATCTGACAACTGCGTTTCAGGTCATAGGTCAGAGGCGCGAACCAATGCCGGTAACAGGTCGGATACGCCCTCTGCAACGGCGCGGTCAAAGCGGGCGTTGGCCTTGAGCATAGTCGCGACCTATCAGCCAACGGCGAGGTCACTGGTCCGCACAGCGGACCCTACGGCCTGCTTCTTTCTCCGTGTCTTTGTGTCTCCGTGAGAGAAATTCTTTCTCCGTGTCCCCGTGAGAGAACTCTTCATTATTATAGCGTCAGGTATGACTCAGCCCCAGGTCGGCCCCAGCCCCGCCGCCAGATGATGAAAATTGGCAAGCCGCTCCGGCGCGATCTGCCCCGCGTCGACCGCCGCGCGAATGGCACAGCCGGGCTCCCGGTCGTGCCGACAGTCGCCGAAGCGGCAGTGACCCAGGTGGGGGCCGAATTCGCGGAAGCCGCGTTGCAGCGTCTCCCGGTCGATGGCGCCCAGGCGGAAGCTGCGCACCCCCGGTGAGTCGATCAGCGAGCCGCCGCCGATCAGGCGGTAGCAGGTGGCGGTGGAGGTGGTGTGACGGCCCAGCCCGGTGGCGCGGGACAGGCGCCCGATCTGGACCTCCAGGTCCGGCAGCAGGGTGTTGACCAGCGACGACTTGCCGACCCCGGACTGGCCGACCAGGATGCTGGTCTCACCGGCCAGGGCGGCGATCAGGGTGACCAGGGTCGCGGGGCGGCGCAGGCTGGTCCAGAGAGTTTCGTAGCCGATCGCCGGGTAGTGGGCGAACCGGGCCCGGAAGGCCGCCTCCCCCGCGGTATCCAGTAGGTCCATCTTGTTGGCGACGATCAGTGCCTGGACCCCGATCAGCTCCGCCGCCGCCAGGTATTGGTCCACCAGATAGCCGCTCGGGTCCGGTTCCGGGGCGATCAGGACCACCAGGCGGGTGAGGTTGGCCGCGAGCGGCTTGTCGCGCCCGCTGTAATCCGGGCGGCTCAGGACCATCCCCCTGGGTTGGATGGCGGTGACCACCCCCTGCCCATCGGCCGTGGCCTGCCACACCACCTGGTCACCGCACACCGGGTGCCCGATATGTCGGCGCGCCAGGCAGTGGTGGACCTGGCCGCGCGGGTCCTCCACCGCCAGGTTGGCCCCGTGGCGGACCACCACCCGCCCGGCCTGGGGCCCGAGTGCATCCGGTTCCTCCTCATCGAGCGCCGCGAGCGCATTCTCCGCCCGGTCCGCCAGGCGTTGGCGGCGGCGCTCCTGGATGGTCTGGATCCGCTCGAGCTGACGTTCGGACAGGCGCCGCCTAGTCATCGGCGCTCAGGGCTTGATATGGCGGCAGAGGGACTGGGCGTCCGGTGTCTCCCTGGCGGGTGGCGCCGCGGCCAGGGGGGCGGCGTGGGTGCCGGCCGGCGCGAAGGACAGGGCGAGGCGCAGCGGGGGTTGGATCATGAGTCGGATTCCGTGGGTGTGTCACTGCATTGTAGAGACTGCCCGGGCGCGCTGCACGGCGCTGGGCTGCTAGACTGCGCGGCTGATGACGATTTGCCGCCGACCGCGGCGACTGATATGGACTCGCGACATGCCCAAGAGCGAACAGAACCTGATCTGGCTGGATCTCGAAATGACCGGCCTCGACCCCTTCACCGACCACATCCTGGAGATCGCCACCGTGGTGACCGACCAGGACCTGACCATTCTGGCGGAGGGCCCGGTGCTCGCCGTCCACCAGCCGGACGCGGTCCTGGCCGGGATGGACGAGTGGAACCGCACCCACCACGGCGACTCGGGTCTCAGCGCGCGGGTGCGTGCCTCGGTGACGGACGCCGCCGCCGCGCAGGCCGCGACCCTGGCCTTCCTGGCCGACTGGGTGCCGGCCGGGGCCTCGCCCCTGTGCGGCAACAGCATCTGCCAGGACCGGCGTTTCCTCGCCCGCTTCATGCCCGAGTTGGACGCCTACTGCCACTATCGCAACCTCGACGTGAGCACGCTCAAGATCCTGGCCCTGCGGTGGGCGCCGACGGTGGCGGCGAGCTTCAAGAAGGCGTCCAAGCACCAGGCACTCGACGACATCCGTGAGTCCATCGCGGAACTGCGGCATTATCGCGAGCATCTGCTGCGCCCGTAGGGTCCGCTGCGCGGACCGTCCAGCGCCCGAGGTCCAGCCACGGCGGGCCGATCATCGATCCAAGAAAGCGCAGTCATCCAGATCAAGGCGCCGTCGGGCCGGGCCACACACAATTGAAACCGACGCGAGCCACCCCAAATCTGCTTAGCCATGACAACTGCCATCACCGATTCCTTCACGCAGGACCACCACCGCTGCGACCGCCTGTTGGCGCAGGCCGAGCGCCGGGTCGCCGCGGGCGACTGGCCGGCCGCGGCGACGGCGGTCGCGGACCTGGGGGCCGCCATGGAGCACCACTTCGCCCTGGAAGAGGGCATCCTGTTTCCGGAACTGGCGCAGGTCTTCCGGGTAGCCGAGAACCCCATCGAGATCATGGTCGCCGAGCACGCCCAACTGCGGGCACTGCTGACGGACCTGCACCAGGCGGCCGCGGAGCGCGCCCAGGCCGACGCCCTCGGCGTCCTGGAGACGCTGCACCTTCTGGTGCAACAGCACAACTACAAGGAAGAGGGCGTGCTCTACCCCATGGCCGACGGGGCGCTGCCCGAACGCGGTGCGGCCATTGCCGCCCTGCTGGCCGGGGACTGAGCGCGTCATGGCCCAGGTCCTGGATGTCCGCACCCTGCCCCCGCCGGAACCCCTGGAGCGGGTCCTGGACGCCCTGACGGCCCTGCCGAACGGCGGGCGGCTCTGGGTCCTGCACCGCCGGGAGCCCTTTCCACTCTATGACATGCTCCAGACCATGGGCTATTCCTGGCGCGTGCGGGGCCGGGAGGGTCATTTCGAGATCCTGATCTGGGACAGCGGGGCGCCGCCGACCCGCGCCGAGCTGTCCTGGAACCCCCCATGCTGAATACCGCGGGCCTGCGTCTGGATCAGGCCCCGCCGCTGACCGTACCCTTCGCCTTCTTCCTCGGTGCCCCGCCCTTCGCGGTGGCCGCTGGGCTCCTGCTTGCCTGGCAGGGGGAAGGCGCGCTCGCCGCGCGCTGGACACCGGCGGCCCTGGCCCTGGCCCACCTGATCGCGCTGGGCTTTCTGAGCCAAATCCTGTGCGGCGCCCTGCTGCAACTGCCGCCGGTCCTGGCCGGGGCGCCGGTGCCGCGGGTGGTCCCGGTGGGGCGTGCCGCCCAGGCCCTGCTGGCGACGGGCACCGCGCTGCTGTGCGCCGGGCTCGCGCTGGGTTGGGGTCTGGCATTGGGGGTCGGCGCGCTGGGCGCCGCCGCCGGGCTCACCCTGCTCGCCGGGGCGGTCGCCGTCGCGCTCAGCCGCGGCCGGGGCAGCGTGGACACGCGCCGGGCCATGGGGCTCGGCCTGGGCGCCCTCGCCGTTACCGTCGTGCTGGGGTTGATGTTGTCGGCGGCACTGCTCGGCTGGTTGCGCCTGCCCGGGCTCCCGGGCTGGGTGGACCTGCACCTCGGCTGGGGGCTGCTGGGCTGGGCCGGGCTGATCCTGATGGGGGTGGGCTATCAGGTAGTGCCCATGTTCCATGTCACGCCGGCCTATCCCGGCTGGCTGCGGTCCTGGTCGGCCCCGCTGGCGGCCGGGGGCCTGGTCGCGGCCACGGTCCTGACCCTGGCCGGCCAGGCGGAGCGGGCGACCTGGGGCCTGGGCCTGGTCGCGGCCTGCTTCGCGGTCTTTGCCCTCACGACGCTCGACCGGCAGCGCCGCCGCGAGCGCCCCATCCTGGACGCCACCCTGCTCCACTGGCGCCTGGCCATGGCCTGTGTGCTCGCGGCGGTCCTGCTGTGGTTCACCGGCGGCCGGGCCGAGACCATCGGCGTCCTGCTGCTGGTCGGGGTCGGCGTCGGGTTGCCGAGCGGCATGTTGTTCAAGATCATGCCCTTTCTGTCCTGGTTCCACCTGCAACAGCGCCAGCTCGCGGCCCGCCGCTTCGACCTGCGCATCCCGCACATGCACGCCTTCATCCCGGAGCGCCGCGCCCGCATCCACTGGGGCCTGCACCTCATTGCGCTCGGCCTGCTGGTCGCCGCCACCCTGGCCCCCGGCCGCGGTCTGGCGCCGCTCGCCGGGCTGGCGCTCGCCGTCTCCGCGGGCTACCTGGGCCTGCTCGTGACTACGTGCTATCTACGCTATCGGGCGCTTGCGCGCCGCTTCTGAGGCTTTCATTCGATGCGCAACAAGTTAACCCCGGACGGTCAGGCGGAACGCGATAGTGGTTCCGCCGTTTCGGTGCCGACGCCGCCTGATCTGAACGTAATCCTGGACGTCCAGTCCCTGGTGCGCAGCTTCCCCGGGGTGCGGGCCGTCGATGGCCTGAGTTTCCAGGTCTTGACCGGCCAATGTTTCGGCCTGCTCGGTCCCAACGGGGCCGGCAAGACCACGACGCTCCAGATCCTGGAGGGGATCGACCAGCCGACCTCGGGCCTTGTGCTGTTTCGCGGCCGACCCCTGGACAAGGGGTATCGGGAACTGATCGGGGTCCAGTTCCAGTCCACCGCGCTCCAGGACTTCCAGACCGTGGGGGAATGTCTCCAGACCTTCGCGAGCCTCTACGGCCGCCACGCGGACCGGGCGGCGCTGATCGCCCTGTGCAACCTGGACGAGATCCTGAACCGCGACACGCGCGTGCTCTCCGGCGGCCAGCGCCAGCGCCTGCTGCTTGCGCTCGCCCTGGTCAGCGATCCGGAACTGATCTTTCTCGACGAGCCGACCACCGGCCTGGACCCCCAGGCGCGGCGCAACTTCTGGGATCTGATCGAAACGGTGCGCCGCCAGGGCAAGACGGTGGTGCTGACCACCCACTACATGGAGGAGGCGCAACGCCTGTGCGACCAGGTCGCCATCGTCGACCACGGACGCATCGTCGCCCAGGGCGCGCCGCTCGCACTGATCCGGGAACACTTCCCTGCCGCCATCATCCGGCTGCCGGTGGAGGCCTGGCCGGACGGCGTGTCACTGCCGGAGACGGCCGAGACCCGCGGGGCCAAGATCGAACTGCCGGTGGAGGACGTCGCTACCGCCCTGCTGGACTTGGGGCGCAGCGGCGCCGACCTGACCGGACTGCGGGTGGACGTGCCTAACCTGGAGGATGTCTTTCTCAAACTCACGGGGCATTCACTGCGGACCTGAGTCCTCCGGATTCCTGACTCGCACCCAAGCTCCGCTTGGGAATGCGGTCCCGAAAGCGTCGCCCTACGCGTGCTTTACGGGCGATTTCAGCTTCGCCGTCAAAAATGACGTTTCATTGTTGACGCTGGTCATCAGGACCAATATCCCCTCTCTTCTCGGGTCGTACTCGTCCACAAGCGCGGTCAGATTGGCGATGGAGTCTATGTCGTCAAATATTTCAAGAAGGTCCTTCCTGCTCCTGTAATCATGTGCCGTTGGTATGCATCCAACTATTGCTGAATGCGCATGAAAAAGAAGCGCCCCTCGTCCTTGGGTCAAATAGCATTCCCGGTATGCCTTGGAGATTTGGGGCAAGACTCGCTCCAAGGCGGATAATGCCTCGTCTCGTTCGCTTTTTGCCAAAGGGCTATGTTCCGCCATGGATTCAAGTCAACTCCACTGTGTGTCTAAGGCGTTGATCATCGCTCCGGCGACTGGCACTCGCGGTGCGTGGGTTCGCACCGCATCGGCTTTGATCATCATCTCAGCCATTCCGCGACCTGCGAGGTTGCTGGTCCGCGCAGCGGACCCTACGCGTTGAATGCCTCCAGCCCCGACAGCCGCAGCCGGTGGTCGTTCTCCCGGGGTTGGCGCGGCGCCTGGCCGGCGACCGCGGCGGCGATGGCGCGGATGTGCGCCGGGGTGCTGCCGCAGCAGCCGCCGACAATGTTGACGAAGCCCGCCTGGGCCCACTCGGCGACGTGCTCGGCCATCTGCTCCGGGTTCATGTCGTATTCACCCATCTCATTTGGCAAGCCGGCGTTGGGGTGGAATGACGTATAGAACTCGCTGACCCCCGCCAGGTCCTCCACATGGGGCCGCAGCGCATCGGGGCCGAGCGCGCAGTTGAGCCCGATGGAGAGCGGGCGGACGTGGCGCAGGCTGTTGTAGAAGGCCTCCACCGTCTGGCCCGAGAGGGTACGCCCGGAGGCGTCCGTAATGGTGCCGGAGATCATCACCGGCAGTACCACCGCGTCCTCCTCGAAGACCTGATCGACGGCAAAGGCGGCCGCCTTGGCGTTGAGTGTATCGAAGATGGTCTCGATCAGGATGGCGTCCACCCGCCCGGCGATCAGGGCGCGGGTCGCCTCGGCATAGATGGTCACCAGTTCATCGAAGTGGGTGTTGCGGGCACCGGCGTCATTCACGTCCGGGGAGATGCTCGCGGTCTTGCTGGTGGGGCCCAGGACCCCGGCGACGAAGCGCGGCTTATCCGGGGTGAGCGCCGTGTAGCGGTCCGCGCAGTCGCGGGCGAGCAGGGCGGCGGCGGTGTCGATCTCCGCGGCATAGTCCTGCAGGCCGTAGTCCGCCTGGGACAGCCGGTTGCCGTTGAAGGTGTTGGTCTCCAGGATATCGGCCCCGGCCTCCAGGTATTGCTCATGGATCTCGCGGATGACCGCGGGCTTGGTCAGCACCAGCAGGTCATTGTTGCCCTTCAGATCCGATGGCCAGTCCTTGAAGCGCTCGCCGCGGTAGTCCGCCTCGCCGAGTTGGTAGCGCTGGATCATGGTGCCCATGGCGCCGTCGAGGATCAGGATACGTTCGCGCAGGAGGTCGGCGAGGGTGGACTGGGTCTGGGCTGGCATGGGGGATTCCGCCTTGGGTTCTTGACAGGGCACCCGCTCGGTGCGGGACTGCGCAGTATAACCGCCGCGGTGCCTGCGTCAGCGACGGGTAGGATGGGTAGAGCGCAGCGAAACCCATCGTTAGCGCTACGGCACGCTGACAAACCCCGCATCCGTCAGCCGCTCCTCCCCATCCCACCGATAGGCCACCAGCGCCCCGTCCGTCCCGGCGCTGTAGTCCAGACAGGCGGCGTGCGGCGCCAGCACCCGCGGCGTACCGGTCAGCCAGTAATGCCCGAAAAAGATCGGCTTATCGGTTGGCGGGGCGATGCGCGCATGGTCCGGGAGCGGGTCGCGGGGCAGGTGCTCCCGAGTGGCCTCGTCCACCATCGCCGCGCTGGCATAATCGTCGGCCTGGGGGTCCCACCACCGCACGCGGACGCGATAGCGCTTGAATTGGTCTTTATCCGCGAAGAAATGCCGCGGGGGCAGCGGGATCTCCAGGCCCTTGGTGAGTGCCTCGACGGCCTTGAAGAGCGAGGGGTGGGCGCTGTCCCGCTCATGCTCGTCCGTCGGCTCGGTGGTGGCGGCGGCCAGGATCTCCGGGCGCAGTTGCCGATCCGCGGTCAGGTGGGGCTCCAGCCAGGCCATGAACGGCGGATGCCAGCAGGCGTGTACCGCCCGCAGACCGGGCAGGTCGAGCCAGAGCGGGAGCGTCATGAACCACTGGATCAGTTCACGGTAGAGGGTCGGGCGCGGTTCGAGTTCGTCCAGGAAGCGGGCGTGCTGGCGGCGGTTCTTGAGGCCCCGCAGGGGGTGGAAATGGGGCCGCAGGAAGTCGCCGTTGCCCCGCGGGTCGGGCGTGGCCCAGGCGATGGCATTGAGTTCGTGGTTGCCCATCACGGCCAGGGCCGCGCCGGACTCGACCATCCGGCGGGCGATGGTGACGGTGCGCACCTGATCAGGGCCGCGGTCGATGAAGTCGCCCAGGAAGATGACGGTGCGTGACGGGTGGCGCCAGAGGCCGTGCGATTGCCGGTACCCCAGGCGGGCGAGCAATGCCTCGAGCTTGTCCGCCTGGCCGTGGATATCACCGATGAGGTCGTATGCCATACAGTGCCCTCCCGGGTCAAGACTTTACGGTAGCACTGCACCTGGCGGCCTGCAAGCAAGCCCCGCGTGAGGGAAAATCCCGTTTAAGCCTCTGAACCCAGAAAGAGCAGTTCTCACACAGAGACACAAAGATCACAAAGATTTTCAACGCGATATGTGGGTCGAGGAGGTCACCCGCACGGTGATCGGCCCAACCCCTCCAATGATCTGTTTTTCTTTGTGTTCTTTGTGTCTTTGTGTGAGCAATTCCCGGATTTAGGCTGAACCGCCTCCTCGATTCCTGACGGTGTCGGCTTGATCGCCGACATCCGACCCCCGGTTCGCCCGTCACCAAGCTCCGCGACCGTGCGAGGCATCGCGGCACCCGCGACTGGAGTCCAAGGCTTCAGCGGCAACCCGTTGCGGCCTGGGGATGTCACGCCCTTTCAGGGCTGGGCTCCTTTACAACCGACCACCCAGGGCGTTGCCCAGGGCTGGTATGTCGCGCCCCTTCGGGGCTTAAGGGTCGCGGCGGCCGCAGGCACCCCGCGCGGGATCAAGGCGTCCGGGCGGGAGCATTGACCCCAACGGGGTCACACATACCAGCCCAGGGCAACGCCCTGGGTCGTCCGCAGAGATCGTCTTAGCCCTGAAAGGGCGTTACAGATCGCGGCCTTGATCATCGCTCCGGCCGCCCCGGGCCGGAGTCCAAGGCTTCAGCCTTGGATGTACGGGACCAAGGCTGAAGCCTTAAACTCCAGAAGCTGGCCGCTGGCCCGTACGATGATCAAGGCCGCACCTGGTCAACGACCTTTGCGTCCGTTGCGGGACGTGCATCGCCCCAGACGACGAGCAACTCCTATGAATACTAACGACCTCTGCAAGCGCTTCGACTGGATCGGCACCAACGACAACGGGCGCCTCGTTACCCCATGGCGCTATGACGACGGCGACCAAGTGGTCATCTTTGCGCACCGCGAGGGAATGCAGTGGCGCGCCGATGACAACGGGGAAGCCCTGTTCCGCCTTGCAGCCGCCGGCGTTGACCCCGAGTCGCCAGCCGTAGTGGCTCGGCTCGACGCCTTCCCTATCCTCCTCGGGGTCCAGGTCGAGAAAGACGGCGAGACCCTGACCACGCGCGCCGCCCACCTTGAGCAGGCGGCGTTCGCGGTCGCAGAGGCCTCGTCCCAAGTCATGGCACTCGCCTGCCTGCGACGGGCGCGGACGATGTCCGATTTCCGCGAACGTGTGGTCCAGGTCGTCCAAGCCGCCGCGGCGTCGCTCGGTGTCGAGGCGCGGTTCGATGTACCGGTTGACGAGAGTCAAAGCCTGCGAGCGGATGTCTATCTTCTCTCCCGGGTCCCGCTGATCGTCATTGCCGCCACCTCGGCGCAACGCCTGATGGAGGCCGAGATCATCTGGCTCGACGCCGCCCGGCGCCAGGAACCCGCCTATGTCCTGGCAACGGTGGAAGACGCCCGCGCCGTCGGCATCAACCAGTACACCCGGGCCAACTATTACACCGACAAGACCGTGGAGTTCACGGGCGCCAAGGCCCTCGGGGAATTGGTGGCGCACCAATTGCGACACTGACGGAGTCGCGTCGATCCCAGGTTAATGTAGTCGCACAGGTTCTTGGCTGGAACTTTCCTGAAAATTGGGGTTGTTGAGGTTGAGTCGGACCTGAGCCTCGGTCATACTCCCGGCTTTACAACGCCTCGCAGTTGCGCGAGTCGGTGGAAGGTCTTGATGGCCCTGGAACACCGGGCAGCAAGAGCCGTTCCCGGCGAAGATCGCACAGGCGGCCAAGGACACCTTGACGGGGTTCAAGGCGACCGCGGAAGCCACGGCGAAGGCGGTGGCGCAAGCGGCCAAGGCAGACCTTGCCGCAGCGGTCGCGACGGCGGCTCACCGGGTCGCGGATCAGGTGGCCGGCACCCGTGAACTGCGCTGGGGGGTGGGTCTGTCCCTGGCGATGGCGGTGCTGATCGCGTGCGCGCTGGGGTTCGGGATCTACATGGAGAGCGTCGGCCGGGCCTCGGGCTTGGTGGAGGGTACGCGGCGGCCCGGGACGAGACGGCGGCGGCGGCCTGGGCGAACACGCCGCAGGGGAAGGCGGCCTACCAGCTTGCGCAGGCCGGTAGCATCGAGATCCTGACGCGGTGCGATCTGCCGGGTTGGCGGATCGAGAAAGGCGGGTGCTACCCGGACCAAGCGCCTGGGCGTAAACTCCACACGCCAGAAAAGCGAGGAGAAATTCCGGCTGGTCACTCAAGACCCCGCATCGGCGAAGGCTGCCCGCGATCATAAGATGTTCCAGGCCGCGGGGCTGCTGGGTCTCGCCGGACTGCTCGACACCAAGACCGGGGAGCTTGCCCGCAAGCCGGCCGCGCTGCTCGGGGCCTTGCTCGGGCTTGCCCAAGTCGAAGACCCCCGACGCTGGGAAGAATGGGAAATTAAAGGAGCGTCGCTGCTTGCCGAACGCCAGGCAAAGAAGGGCGGTAGGAAAGATGATGGGGGCGGATCAATCGAGTCTGCGCATCAAAGCCCTTGAAGCCATGGTGCGGCTGCTGGGATTAGCGAGGTTAATGCTTTACAAGTCGGTGACTAAATAACAAAAGGTGCGAATCGCTCCGCGTTTTTTGGCCTTGATCATCGTTCCGGCCACCCCCGTTACGCCGCTACCGGCAGGAGCGCGGGCGGCTTGGGCGGGCGCGGTCGTCGGCGCGCTGGCGGCGGGGGCAACGGCATGCGCTGGAGCACCTGCGCGAACAGCGTTTCGTGGGCCCGGCCGAAGAAGCGCTCAGCGGCAGTGGTCCCGTCGGGGCGACGGAGGTGGAAGTTATGTACGGCGGTCAGTGCCTCGAGCTTGCGGTCGCTCAGGCGATGTCGGCCATGGTGATGTAGGGACAGTTGGCCGTTGCGCCCCTCCACGCTGGAACTGCTGCGCTGGAACAGGTCGGCGCAGTCACCGGCCACCTGTTCGAGGCGCGCGCGCTCGGCCTCTGGGAGGGCCTGGAGCGGATGATCGCGTTGGCGCAGCGGTTCGAGCAACTGCCGGCTCAGGGCGTGCAGACGGTGGCGCGGTTCAGCGAGCGTGCTGCGATTGGCGACGCGCTCGAGGTAGAGCGCCGGAATCAGCTGCGTGAGCAACGCCAGTTCCACGGCGGGCGGCAGATTCAGCGCCTCGACCTTGGCCTGCACGGTCGCAAAGAAAAAGGTAATGGTGGCAAGGAACTGAATCGTCAGGCACTGCGCCTTGGCCAGGCGCTCACGGGCGCGCGTTGGCAGATCGGCCGCGTCGGCCAGCTGTTGCAGCCGCGTCCACACGTCGGCAAAGCGTTGCGCGATGCGCGCCACGGGCTGCGCCTGTCCCTGCTCCAACTCATAGGGGTGATAGAGGGTCCCCAACTCACGCACCAGTTCACGGGCCTCGGCCTGACGCGCTTGCGCCTGTACCTGATCGGCTTCGGCCTGCACCACGACCGCCAGGGCGGCTTCAATGCGGGGCGCGAACGCCGGTGGGCGCCCGCGCGGACGCGGGGATTGGGCGTCATAGGCCTGCGCGGTCGCCCGCTCAGCGTCCAGCGACGTCTGGGCGGCCGCGACGCTGGCGCCCGCCTGTTTCACGTGGCGGACCAAGTGTAGGCTGGTGCCCTTGGACACCTCCTGTTGCACATGAAACAGGTCCGGGGAATGATGGGCCGCACAATCCGTCTGGATATGGCGGCGCAACGCTGTGGCCTCGTCGCTGGTGCCCTGGATCACGGTCACGTTCAAGCCGTCCAGACCCGCGCGCAACGCCTGCGTCCAGGTGGCCGCCGTGCGATCGGCGGCGTACTGTTCGCGCAGCAGAAAGTTCGACACCGGCTCCAACATGACCAACAAAATCTGCGGATGAAAGGTCTCATCCTCGCACGCCGTGATCGCGCGGTGCGGCATGCCCACCGCCAACGCCGCCCGTTGCTCACGCGCCACGGCGACCACCATCTCCTCCAAGGCCGCATTGAGGGCCTGGTGGGTGCCATAGCTCGCGCCGACGAACGCCGACAACCCACTCAACTTCAAGAATTCACACACCATCCGCACCCCGGCACCGCCGTGCAGCGTGATGACGAAGTGCGCCGCCACCACCACTTGGTGCAGCCACTGCACGCCCTCAGGGGTCGCCACGAAGGCCGCCAACACCGCCGGGGCCGCGCCGACCGGGGTCGGCTTGCACCAGTCCTGCAAGGTGCTGCGCGCCACGCCCAGTTCGGCGGCGACGTGGCGTTGCGGCTGCCCCGTCGCCAAGCGGGCCACGGCCGCCCCGCGCTGTTCGGCTCGCTCCAGGCGCGAGCGGTGCTTCACGACCCACCGCCGGCCGACCGCCGGACCACGCCCGATGGCGTCGACCCGATGTCTGCGCTAAAGTCGATCCCGGCAGGACCTTCGAACATCGTGCTTCTCCCTCGGTTTGTTTGCACTTCCAAGGGTACACAATTTCGCGGGTCCTGCCGCTCTCCAGTGGGGGTTAACCAAGCCCTACGCTAGGTCTTGGCCGGATTTATGATCAAGGCCCGTTTTTTGTTCTTTTAGCGCCGTGGTTGGGATAACGGAAACAGCGGGGCAATTATGCGGACTTTTACTGCTTTGTTATTGTGTGCGGCGCTAGGCGTCGGTGGAGTTTCCGCGGAGCCGTCCGCAGCTGGAATGATCGAAGAAAAACTGGCGAAAGCCGAACAAGGCGATGCTGACGCGCAATCCAAACTCGGTTGGATGTACCTCAAAGGGCAGGGCGTACCTCAGGACTATGCCCAAGCCGCCGCTTGGTACCGCAAGGCCGCTGACCAAGACAATGCTGACCCGCAATACAACATCGGTGGGCTGTACCTCACTGGACGTGGCGTGCCGCAGCAATGAGGGACAGACCACGGTTTCCAAGATGAAGGCCTTGCCTCTCGTTCGCCGCCGGGTGGCCATTGCTGCCGACGCATTCGTCGAGGTAGTCATCTGGCAAGTTCCCATACCGGTTTCGCCATCGTTGCATCGCTTCAAGTACCGGCTTGCGTACATCGTTGACGATCGCTGCGTGCTGCGCTATGACAACGAACGGGGAAAGGGTGACCATCGGCACTCGGAAACAGCCGAAGCGCCTTATGTTTTTCTGACACCGGATCGTCTGATGTCCGACTTTGAAGCCGACGTGGCGAGGTGGAATCGTGAAAACCGTCATTCTTGAAGTGCGCTCCCTCAAAGAAACCCTGGCCGAGGCCGCGCGCGCAATGGACACGGGGTGTTCGCAGCCCGAGGCGCGTATCGCTTTCGCGACACCCGAACTGCTATGGGAGGTGCTGACCGTAAGGCGCTGGGAGCTTCTCAAGGCGCTGTGCGGCGCCGGCCCCGTGTCTATCCGGGAGGCCGCGCACTGCGTCGGGCGGGACACCAAGGCGGTTCATCGCGACGTGACCGCGCTACTCAAAGCCGGGGTATTGAGCCATGCACCGGATGACCGCATCGAGTTCCCGTTCGACGCGGTGAAAGTCGAGTTCCTGCTGCAAGCCGCATGATATAGAAAACCTGAATCCGTGAACTAATACGGTGCCGTACTCAGGCACACGGCTATCAAAGGGGTTGGAGTCGAGATTTGTGGCGCAGAACTGCGCTAGCGGTCGCGACAAGGTCGCCGGTGCGGCAATTTTGAGCTGGGGAGACGCATGTCAGGGGCCGACCGCATACGCCAGCCAATAGGGTGGGTCCACCGTGCGCATAGCACGGCGGCGAGCGGACCGCACTGCATTCGTCGCAGGGATCAGGGACCGGCCAATTGGGCGTACAAGCGACGGAAGACAGGGACGATCCGGCAACCATAGCCGAAGGCCAGTTTGAGGCGGCGGCCGGTGACGATCAGGCGGGCGGCAACGTACATCAGTTCCTGCATCACGGTGCGCAGGCGTCGCCGCTTAGCCGGGTGGCGGGGCGGGGCATCCGGCCCAAAGAGACCGGTCTGGCCGATCCAGCGCAGGACGTTGTAGGCGAATGCGGCACAGGCCAATACCAGTGCGTTGGTCACAAACTTTCCTGAGGGGAGTCGCTCAATGTCCAGGTCGGTCTTAAATTCGCTGTGGAATTGTTCGGAGGTGGCATGGTCGGCATAGAGCGCAATGATGGTTTCTTCATCGAATTCCAGGCTGCTCCACCAGCCTTCGATTTCAATGTCGGGAATCAGGAGGTGCTGACCATGCTTGTCGATGGTGCGCTCGATAACGCGCATGACGCGGCGCAGAGGGTACTCGTACCCGTCCAAAAAGCGGGTGTCGCGCACCTCGAACAGGGCCACGCGCTTACCCGGGCGCGGCGTGCTCCAGTCGCCGTACTCCTCGGCGTAAGTCAGCCACTGCGTTGGACTTTCTTGGCGCGGGTTCCACTTGATCAGGTAGTGCACCGGGGCGGCGTCCGGGTGCGCCTCATTGTGCGCAATGACCGTGGCGATGTTGTCGAGCGCGTCATTGCCGCTGTCCAGGCGCAGCAGCAACGGCAGCGCGGTCAGTCGGCGGGCCCGCGTCAGCACCCGCTCCAGCAACGCGGGGGTGTCCTTCTGGCAGTGCTGGCTACCCGCCCGCAACTCCCACTCCAAACAGTACCCCTCTTGGCCAAGATAGGCCGCCATTGGGGCGAACCCGTCGTCACCCTTGTAGGTGCGCGAGACACCCTCTTTCTTGGTCTTGGCGTTGTTCAGCGGGGTGACATCCGCATCCAGCGCGACCAGCCCATTGGCCAGCGGCGTAATCGGTGCCGCGATACGCTGCAGAAACGCGATGGATGCATCGAGTATCGGCGCCATGAACACCGCCGCGTGGGCATCAAGGCGCTGGCGCAACGTGACGGCCGAGGGAACCTGGTCGACACCCAACGCCTCAGCGAAATACGGGTCCTGCCGGAACGCCGTGATCGCTTCAAAGTCGCTCTTGCCCAAACACAGCAGCCCGATGTAGCTAGTCAGGATCTTCACATGCGGTATGGCATCGCTCCGGGCCGGCGCCGCTGCGGTCGCATCTTTCGCTAGGTCGGTGTGCTGACTAATCGCCATCCCGATCAGTCCCAATCCCGCGTGGGAAGTAAAATCAGCCTCGGATTTCGCAATGATGAGCCGTCGCACCATGTCACCTGCGGAGTGAGTCTCAAGAATGCGCCATTTTAACTCTATCTCGCTGAAATTCCAACAGATCAACGATTCCGCGGCTCATTTAGATCACTGGCCGAGGGAAAATATTGTATAGTTCGGCTAGGAAATATGTTTGGCGACGTACAGCAAGGCGCCAGCTTTGGCCACTCGAGCCGCCTCCAGGGCCATGGCCTGGCGCCGGGCTTAGACAATAGAAGCCGATAACAACTATCGGACCTGGGGTGCAGGAAATTCGTGTTCGGGACGCTGCCGGCGCGTTCCGGATCGTCTATGTGGTGAAGCTCGCGGACGCGGTCTATGTGCTGCACTGCTTCCAGAAGAAGACGCAGAAGACCAGCAAGCCGGACCTGGACTTAGCCGAGAAACGTTACCGGAAGTTGCTGAAAGAGCTGAATTTATGATTAAGGAACGCCTGAATCCGTGAACTAGTACGGTGCCCTACTCCGACAAACGGCTACCAAAGGGGTTGGAGTCGAGATTCGCGGCGTAACAGTAGGCCAGCGGTCGCGAGAGGGTCGCCGCTGCGTCAATTTTGAGCTGGAGTGACGCATGCCGGGGATCGACCGCATACGTTAACCAATAGGGTGAGTCCACCGCGCGCATCGCACGGCGGCAAGCGGGCCGCACTGCATCCGTCGCAGGGATTAGGGACCGGCCAATTGGGCGTACAAGCGACGGAAGACAGGGACGATCCGGCAACCATAGCCGAAGGCCAGTTTGAGGCGGCGGCCGGTGACGATCAGGCGGGCGGCAACGTACATCAGTTCCTGCATCACGGTGCGCAGGCGTCGCCGCTTCGCCGGGTGGCGGGGCGGGGCATCCGGGCCCAAGAGACCGGTCTGACCGATCCAGCGCAGGATGTTGTAGGCGAATGCGGCACAGGCTAACACCAGTGCGTTGGTCGCAAACTTTCCTGAGGGGAGTCGCTCAATGTCCAGGTCGGTCTTAAATTCGCTGTGGAATTGTTCGGAGGTGGCATGGTCGGCATAGAGCGCAATGATGGTTTCCTCATCGAATTCCAGGCTGCTCCACCAGCCTTCGATTTCAATGTCGGGAATCAGGAGGTGCTGACCATGCTTGTCGATGGTGCACTCGATGACGCGCATGACGCGGCGCAGCGGGTATTCGTATCCGTCCAGAAAGCGGGTGTCGCGCACCTCGAACAGGGCCACCCGCTTACCCGGGCGCGGCGTGCTCCAGTCGCCGTACTCCTCGGCGTAAGTCAGCCACTGCGTTGGACTTTCTTGGCGCGGGTTCCACTTGATCAGGTAGTGCACCGGGGCGGCGTCCGGGTGCGCCTCATTGTGCGCGATGACCGTCGCGATGTTGTCGAGCGCGTCATTGCCGCTGTCCAGGCGCAGCAGCAACGGCAGCGCGGTCAGCCGGCGGGCCCGCGTCAGCACCCGCTCCAGCAACGCGGGGGTGTCCTTCTGGCAGTGCTGGCTACCGGCCCGCAACTCCCACTCCAAGCAGTACCCCTCCTGGCCCAGATAGGCGGCCATCGGGGCGAACCCGTCGTCACCCTTGTAGGTGCGCGACACCCCCTCTTTCTTGGTCTTGGCGTTGTTCAACGGGGTGACATCCGCATCCAGTGCGACCAGACCATTGGCCAGGGGCGTAATCGGTGCCGCGATACGCTGCAGAAACGCGATGGATGCCTCGATGATCGGCGCCATGAGCGCCGCCGCGTGGGTATCAAGGCGTTGGCGCAACGTGACGGCCGAGGGAACTTGGTCGACATCCAACGCCTCAGCGAAATACGGCACTGGTTCAGTTTAATTCCTGTTTACAAGACATTGAAATATATGTAATATATCTAGTTCGGCGCGGGTTTCCGTCACTTTTTGAATAAGTGAGAACTTCTTGAACGGACAATGGACATGCCCTCATTGCAATTCACAGAATTGTCGGCATCACAAGACGTATCAAACCGGTCATAACGGTACGCGTTTGCTGTGGCGATGTCAAAGTTGCAATAGGCTCTTTTCCGAGACCAAAGCCACCCTTATCGAGGGGCTCAGGAAACCGACCAGCTTCATCATTCAAGTGCTCAAAACGCGCACTGAGGGGATCGGCTTGAACGCCGCCTGCCGGGCCTTCGCGATTGCGAAGAATACGTTGCTCCTATGGGAGCGTCGCCTGGCCGATTGCAAGGATGTGCTGGTCATATATGCCCTGACGCACACCTTTATTGAGCAACTGATCGAAGGTGATGAGCTTTATACGAAAGTGAATAGGAATGTCCCCCCGGAGGATTGTGAAGGCTGGACGATCGTACTGATGGAAAGGGCAAGTCGATTTATCTGGGCGCTTCAGTGCGGGAAAAAGGATCGCAGCCTATTTTCATATGCCATACAAATACTTAGAGATGTCATCCTGCGTACTGGCGATGTCACTCTAGTCACCGACGGGGAACGTCGGTATGGCAATCTCCTGTTTGAAATTTGCCACGAAGTATTGCGAACCGGAAAACGCGGCCGCCCACCGAAAGTGCTTCGTCGCGGTGTGAAGGTGCGCCTTAAGAATAAAGGGAAAGGAACTGATAGAACGGGGCACTCGCGTCCCAAATACGAAACCCCTCATCCGGAGCATCCAGAAACCGATCAAGATGTGACGCCAGCCGATATTCATGCTAATCATTTGGAAGCATCGAACGCTTCATTTCGGCGAAAGAATTCTGCTTATCGCCGCCGAACGAATACGTACGCGAAGAGCATTTCTGGTTTGCAAAGAACATTGGATATGTTGTGGATTGTCCATAACTTTATTCGCAGCCACTTCACGACAAAACAGGTTCCTGCGGTGGCTCTGGGGATTCTCCAGCAGGGACTCTCGTGGGATGAGGTCCTTAGAGTTCGACAGCCCAGGTTATAAAAATACTACAAAAACATAAGGATAAGGAAGAACCAAACTGAACCAGTGCCGGAACGCCGTGATCGCTTCAAAATCGCTCTTGCCCAAACACAGCAGCCCGATGTAGCTAGTCAGGATCTTGACATGCGGTATGGCATCGCTCCGGGCCGGCGCCGCTGCGGTCGCATCTTTCGCCAGGTCGGTGTGCTGACTAATCGCCATCCCGATCAGTCCCAATCCCGCGTGGGAAGTAAAATCAGCCTCGGATTTCGCAATGATGAGCCGTCGCACCATGTCACCTGCGGAGTGAGTCTCAGGAATGCGCCATTTTAACTCTATCTCGCTGAAATTCCAACAGATCAACGATTCTGAGGCTCATTTAGATCACTGGCCGAGGGAACGATTTTCCAGCGTATGGGATGCCATTGAGGACACCCCTGCGGAAGCCGAAAACATGAAGCTCCGCTCGGCTCTGATGATGGCTTTGAAAGAACATATTGCCCGCACCGGCATGAGTCAGGCGCAGGCCGCCAAGCTGTTCGGTGTCACGCAACCTCGCGTTTCGGACCTGGTGCGCGGTAAGATCGACCTGTTCGGTCTGGATGCCCTGGTCAATATGGCTTCGGCGGCCGGCTTGCATATCGAAATGCGCGTACTGGAAGCCGCATAGGAAAAGCAGGAGGGGCCGGGTCTATGCGGCCTGGCGGCGGTTGCGTGCCTCCCATCCCTCGCAGGCTAATCCGATATAGATGGGGATGGGCTTCTGGCCGGTGTTGTAATAGATGATGGTGCGGCGGGAGAGGCCCAGGGCTTGGGCGGCGGTAGTGAGCGTGAGTCCATTGCGCTTCATCCAGGTATTGAAATCGGCCGTGGGGAAGGCGGTGCCGGACTGCTCGCGAGCCAGGCGGATCAATGCCTCGATGGAGAGCCCCTGGTCGATCGCTTGCCATTCGATGCCGTGACCCCAGTCAGATACGACAACAGCCGCAAACTGGTCGGGAGCAGTCAGCGGTTCGTAGCCGCTGGAGCCGATGATCCCGGTCGCATCAATGGTCAGGGTTTTCCCGTCGGAGAGGTCCAATTCAATGGTCGCTGGGGGAATCGCCCTGACGGCAACAATGGTCAGCATGGACGGTTACCTTACAACGTTGGGTTGAGTTTTCGCCGAGCGATTCACCCGGCGGGCGATCTGGGTGCTGGAGCTACCCTATTGTATTTCTTGGCGAGCTTGGCGCCTTGGCGTGAGCAACTGCCGGACCTAGGCTACAAGCCAATGCCGTTAAGTTAAGCGTTGCTTGCTCCCACGCGGAAGCAGGGGAGCAAGAGCGGGCGCTCCGCGTCCAGTAACCAAACGGGACGCGGAGCGCCCGCGCGGCATTCCCACGCTGGAGCGCGGGAACGAGAGGCCCGTAGCGGTCTCGCGTCTTCGCCCTGTTCGATGGCACGTTAGCACCGCGCCTTGCGGTCGGCAAGAAAGGCCGCGTGGCGCGAACCCTGCGCCGATCCGGTTTCCAGTTGGGCGACCACCTGCGCGGCACCGCTTGAGCGACCGGGGTCGCAGTACGTCACTTGCCCCGGTGTAAGGCGGCGTCTATGATTGGCGCAATCACAGCGATTGAGGTAATTGATATGGTCCGTGAGGCCCCGGCGATGATGGTCCGGCAGAATCTCGGGGAGTTGCTCGACCAGATCCAGTACCGCGGTGACTCGGTGGTGATAACGAAGAGTGGTAAGCGGGTCGCGGCACTCATCGACATTGCCCTCTTTGAGCGGCTGCGTGCCCTCGACGAGGACCATACGCGCCTGCGTGCAGAACTGGCGCAGGCACTCTCCGGCGCACCGCTGAAAGAGGGCAACGCTCTGATCAGCCAGGCGCAAGGGGACATTGAAGCCTTTGGCCGTATGGCGGCATTGCTGACGCAGATCGACCGGATTCCGGACCGGGTGGACGCCTGGGACCCGCTCGCATGGGACGAGCACGGGCTGCCGCAATGATCGTTGTCGATACCTCCGCTGTCGTGGCCATTACCTTCAGGGAACCTGAGCGCGAGGCGATGACTTTTCCCAGACGGACATCGCGCGTGCGGAATCCTGAGACGGTCCGGGGTCGAGTCAGGGTTCCAGTCCCTCGATCCCGGCAAGGAAATCGTTGACCTGCTCATGCAGCAGGGCCGCGGCGCGCCGCAAGCGGGAGGCGACCAGGCGCTCCCGCTCCCAGTCGAGCTCAAAGGTATAGCAATTGCGGAAGACGTGGCGAAACGCGCGGAAGTCGTCCAGCAGGCGATAGAGTTCGTCGTCAATGACCGCCGGGCGATGGCCGGGGACCGCAAGGCGCATGCGTCGCAGCAGGTCGGCGTGCCAGGTGTCGCGGCCGAGGTCGTTCTCGAAATAGGCGGCAATGGCGCGAAAGATGTTCTCGCAGCCGTTGTAGAAGTTGTGCAGCAGGTACCCGATGGCGCCGCGATCATAGTCGCCCACTGCCTGCGCCTCGCAGATCAGATAGTGTTCGGCGCTGGAGAAGATCTGTTCCAGACGCGCGATCTTGGCCAGTTCGTCGCGGACATCGGCGCACAGCAGTTCAGGGGTGCGGGCCATCGATCAACTCTCCGCGGGCGATGATCTTTCCGACCAACACCGGGTCATCGTCCTGGGTCAGCAGGTCCAGCGGTCGGCCCAGGGCCTGTTCCAGATCGTGCCGCAGGTCCCAGTAGATCGCCGCGGGGACATCCATGACCAGTAAGTCGACGTCCGAGCGCGCATGGGCGCGACCTTCGGCGATGGAGCCAAACAAATAGGCGCGGCCCACACCGTAGCGACGCAGGATCGGCGGCACTTCGCGGCTGACTTGGTCACGCAGCCGACTGGATTCGGCGCTGGTTTCTGCCTGCTCCCGCGCCCACCGGGCCTTGAGCTTGCTGAAGTCGAAGGGCGGTCGAGTGTTGTCGGCGGTGGGCTGCATGGTGCTCGCTCGGTCATGGCTTCGTGACGCAGCAAAGTGTGTCACACCTCGAGGTCAAGCGGCCAGTACCTTATTTCGCCTGATCTTGCGCCGCTCAAGCCCCGAAGGGGCGCGATATATCAGCCCAGGGCAACGCCCTGGGTATGAGGGATAACCGACCCCAGCCCTGAAAGGGCGTGACATAGGCAATTCCGCCGTTATGTCACGCCCTTTCAGGGCTAGACCGAAAAAAACAACGCTAACCCAGGGCGTTGCCCTGGGCTGGTATGTTCGACCCCGTTGGGGTCGGTATGCAACCGCAGCAGCGCCACAAGCGCAGGACGCGACCCTCAAGCAAAAAAAAGGGCGCCCGCAGGCGCCCCCATCTTTTTTCGGCGCTAGCCGAAAAAAGGTCTAGTTGATCTTGGGGTCCAACTCGCCCTTGGCATAGCGGTTGGTCATGACCTCCAGCGACAGGGGCGTGATCTTGCTGGCCCAGCCGGCGGTGCCGAAGGCTTCATAGCGGGCCTTGCAGATGCCGTACATGGCCTTGGTGGCGACGGCCAGGTACTTGCGGGGGTCGAATTCCTTCGGGTGTTCGGCGAAGAACTGGCGGATGGCGCCGGTGGAGGCCATACGCAGATCGGTGTCGATGTTGATCTTGCGCACGCCGTGCTTGATGCCTTCGACGATCTCGGCGACCGGTACGCCATAGGTCTCGCCCATGTCGCCGCCGAACTTGTTGATGATGGCGAGCCACTCCTGGGGCACGGACGAAGAACCGTGCATGACCAGGTGGGTGTTGGGGATGCGGGCGTTGATCTCCTTGATGCGCTGGATGGCCAGGATGTCACCCGTGGGCGGGCGGGTGAATTTGTAGGCGCCGTGGGAGGTGCCGATGGCGATGGCGAGCGCGTCGACCTTGGTCTTGGCGACGAAGTCAGCGGCCTCCTCGGGGTCGGTGAGCAACTGGCTGTGGTCCAGCGTGCCCTCGGCGCCGACGCCGTCTTCTTCGCCGGCCTGGCCGGTTTCAAGCGATCCCAGACAGCCCAGTTCGCCCTCGACCGAGACGCCGCAGGCGTGCGACATGGCGACCACGGTCTTGGTCACGTCCACGTTGTAGTCGTAGGAGGCGGGGGTCTTGCCGTCTTCCTGCAGTGAGCCGTCCATCATGACGGAGGAGAAGCCCAGTTGGATGGAGCGCTGGCAGATGGCGGCGGAGGTGCCGTGGTCCTGGTGCATACACACCGGGATATGCGGCCACTCTTCGATGGCGGCCAGGATCAGGTGGCGCAGGAAGGGGGCGCCGGCATACTTGCGGGCGCCGGCGCTGGCCTGCACGATGACCGGGGAGTCGGTCTCGTGGGCGGCCTGCATCATGGCGCGCATCTGCTCCAGGTTATTGACGTTGAAGGCCGGGACGCCGTAGCCGTGCTCGGCGGCGTGGTCCAGCAGTTGACGCATTGAAATCAAGGCCATGGGGTTCTCCTCGTTGTGTGATCAGGGTTCGTGATGGTGGTTGATGGATGGCGTGCGCTATATCTTATGTCACGCCCTTTCAGGGCTGAGTCAATAGGCCTAACCGCTTACCCAGGGCGTTGCCCTGGGCTGGTATGTATGACCCCGTTGGGGTCATACCGCTTGATGGCTCGTTGGCTCGTTGGCCTGTTCGACCAGTCGGCCGGCGTGAATGTCACCGGGGCCTAGTCGTGCACCAAGAGCTTGTGCTCGCCGACGCGCATAATCTTCATGATGTTGGTCTGGCCTTCGACACCGGAGCGATCTCCCTTGGTGATGATGATCAGATCGCCGTCCTGTACGGTGCCGCTCCGCTTGAGGTCTTCGACCACCTCCATGTTGACCTCGTGGACGTTCTTGCTCGACGCGTCGAACTGTACCGGGTAGACCCCACGGAAAATCGCCATCTTACGGCGCGTCTCGGGCGCGCCTGCCATTGCATAGATAGGGATGCCGGAGCTGATCCGGGACATCCAGCGAACCGTGGAGCCGGTCTTGGTGAGGGCAGCGATCGCCTTCACGCCCAGGTGATTGGCGGTATACATGGAGGCCATGGCGATGGCCTCGTCGACCCGCCCGAACACGGAGTCGATGCGATGCCCCGAGCGGGTGACCTGCCGCTCCGCCTCGCTGCAGATGCGGTCGAGCGCCTCCACCACCTGGGCCGGGAAGCGCCCGACCGATGATTCGGCGGAGAGCATGACGGCATCGGTGCCGTCGAGCACGGCGTTGGCCACGTCGAACACCTCGGCCCGGGTCGGGATGGGGTTGTCGATCATGGACTGCATCATCTGGGTGGCGGTGATGACCACCCGGTTGAGTTCCCGGGCGCGATGGATCAGGTGCTTTTGCACCGCCGGGAGCTTGGCGTCGCCGATTTCCACACCCAGGTCGCCGCGGGCGACCATGATCACATCGGATGCCTCGATGATCTCATCGACCGCGTTCAGGGCCTCCGCCCGCTCGATCTTGGCGACGATGCCGCCCCGGCCGCCGGCCGCGCGCAGCAGTTCCCGGGCCAGTTCGACATCCGCGGCGCTGCGCACGAAGGAGACGGCGAGATAGTCCGTCTGCAGTTCCGCGGCGAGTTGGATGTCTTCCTTGTCCTTCTCCGTCAGGGCCGGGGCCGAGAGTCCGCCGCCCTTCTTGTTGATGCCCTTGTTGTTGGAGAGCTTGCCGCCGACGACGACGGTGCAGTCGATGCGCCCGTCGGTCACGGCGTCGGCCAGCAGTTCGATGGCCCCGTCGTCGAGCAGCAGGATGTCACCCGCACGCACGTCGGCCGCCAGTTCTGGGTAGGTGGTGCCGACCTGGGTCCAGTCGCCGTCCATCAGGGGGCAGGCGGCGTCGATGGCGAAGGGGTCGCCGTTGGTCAGGGTGATGGCGCCATCGGTGAAGCGCCCGATGCGGATCTTGGGACCCTGCAGGTCCAGCAGGATGGCGATCTCCCGGTCGGCGGCCCCGGCGCGCTCACGCACCAGGCGCACCCGCTCGCGGTGACGCTCGTGGGTGTCGTGGGACAGGTTGAGCCGGACCACATCGACGCCCGCGGCGATGATGGCATCCATCACCGCCGGGGTGTCCGTGGCGGGCCCTAGAGTCGCGACGATTTTGGTACGTCTGGGCATTCTCAGCCCTTGGCGCGGGATTCGAGCATGGCGACCGCCGGCAGGGTCTTGCCCTCCAGATACTCCAGGAAGGCCCCGCCCGCCGTGGAGATGTAGGATATCTTGTCGTAGATGCCGTACTTCTGGATCGCCGCGATGGTGTCGCCGCCGCCTGCCAGGCTGAAGCCCGCGGCGTTGGCGATGGCCATGGCGACGGTCTTGGTGCCGCCGCCGAACTGGTCGAACTCGAAGACGCCGACGGGGCCGTTCCACACGATGGTGCCGGCCTTGGCGATGATATCGGCCAACTGCTGGGCGGACTTGGGGCCGATGTCGAAGATCATGTCGTCGTCGGCCACGGAGCCTGCGTCCTTGACCACGGCGGGCTCGCTCTCCGCGAAGTTCTTGCCGGTCACGACATCCACCGCGATCGGGATGGTCGCGCCGCGGGCGGTCATCTTTGCCATCAGGGCCTTGGCGGTCGGGATCAGATCCTGCTCACACAGCGACTTGCCGATACCGTGTCCGCTGGCGGCCAGGAAGGTGTTGGCGATACCGCCGCCGACCACGAGCTGGTCCACCTTCTCGGACAGGGCCTCGAGCACGGTCAGCTTGGTCGAGACCTTGGAGCCGCCGACGATGGCGACCATGGGCCGTGCCGGGTTGGCCAGTGCCTTCTTCAGTGCGTCCAGTTCCGCGGCCAGCAGCAGGCCGGCACAGGCGGTGGGGGCGAACTTGCCGACGCCGTGGGTGGACGCCTGGGCGCGGTGGGCGGTACCGAAGGCGTCCATCACGAAGACGTCGCACAGGGCGGCATATTTCTTGGCCAGTTCCTCGTTGTCCTTGCCCTCGCCCTTGTTGAAGCGGACGTTGTCGAGCAGGACCAGTTCGCCGTCGGCGATGACCGGGGTATTCTCGAAATAGTCACGGATCAGGCGCACCGGGCGGCCCAGCTTGACGGCCAGGTCGGCGGCGACCGGTGCGAGCGAGTCGGCCTCGGAGAAGACGCCCTCCTCCGGCCGCCCCAGGTGGGACATGACCATCACCTTGGCACCGGCCTTGATGCAGTGCTCGAAGGTGGGCATGGAGGCGCTGATACGCGCGTCCGAGGTGACCTTGCCGTTCTTGACCGGGACATTCAGATCCGAGCGGATCAGCACCCGTTTACCGGCGAGGTCGAGATCGGTGAGCTTGATGAAGGACATGGGGCAACCCTCTCGTGCGTAGTTAATAGAGCCGTCGGGAAAACCGCGGGGCTTTCCGGAGGACTCTGGATGTGGCTGGTGCCGTAAAGTGCAAATCCCGATACCATTCGAGATCAGTCGTGAGCGTGAGAAATAGACAGGATTAACAGGATTTCTCAGGATTTACAGGATGTGCTGTTGATGCACGTCGCGCCGTATTTATCCTGTTAATCCTGCAAAATCCTGTTAATCCTGTCCAATTTCTTGGCTCTTGGCGGTACTAGTGGCTGGTGGGACGGTCCCACCGACCACCAGCCATCGACCGCTTTACTTCGCGACGTGCTCGACCAGGCGCAGCATGTTGCAGGTATAGCCATACTCGTTGTCATACCAGGAGACGACCTTGACGAAGGTCGGGTCGAGCGCGATGCCGGCCCCGACATCGAAGATCGACGGGGTGCTGCAGCCGCGGAAGTCGGTGGAGACCACCTTCTCCTCGGTGTAACCCAGGACGCCCTTGAGGTCGCCGGACTCGGAGGCGGCCTTCATGGCGGCGCAGATCTCCTTATAGGAGGCGCCCTTGACCAGTTCGACCGTGAGGTCGACCACCGAGACATCGGAGGTCGGCACGCGCAGGGCCATGCCGGTCAGCTTGCCGTTGAGTTCCGGCAGCACCACGCCGACGGCCTTGGCCGCACCCGTGGAGGAGGGGATGATGTTCTCCAGGATGCCGCGACCGCCGCGCCAATCCTTGGAGGAGGGGCCGTCGACCGTCTTCTGGGTGGCGGTGGCGGCATGGACCGTGGTCATGAGGCCGCGCTTGATCCCCCAGTTGTCGTGCAGGACCTTGGCGACCGGCGCCAGGCAGTTGGTGGTACAGGAGGCACCGGAGATGATGGCCTGACCGGCGTAGGTCTTGTGGTTGACGCCGAAGACGAACATCGGGGTGCTGTCCTTGGAGGGGGCGGACTGCACGACCTTCTTAGCGCCGGCGGCGAGGTGCTTCTGGCAGGACTCTTCGGTCAGGAAGAAGCCGGTGGACTCGATGATGAGGTCCGCGCCGATCTCGCCCCACTTCAGGTTGGCGGGGTCCTTCTCCGCGGTCAGGCGGATGGACTTGCCATTGACGATCATGGTGGTGCCGTCGACGGCGATGTCGCCGGGGAAGTTACCGTGGACCGAGTCGTACTTGAGCATATAGGCCAGGTACTCGGGGTCCAGCAGGTCGTTGATGCCGACCACCTCGATGCTGGGGAAGTCCTTGGAGATGGCCCGGAAGACCATGCGCCCGATACGGCCGAAACCGTTGATGCCAACTTTGATTGTCATGCGTGTGCTCCTGTCGAGTGGTAAAAATCACGCCTCGGCGCGGGCGCGCGAGGTTTGAATGGGTGGCGGGGGCCCTGCGGCCCCGCGCGCTGTCAGAGGACGCCCTTCACCGTGGCGACTACATGGTCGACGGTGAAGCCGAACTCCTTCATCAAGGCCCCGGCCGGGGCGGACTCGCCGAAGCGGTCGATGCCGACCACGGCCCCGTTGGTGCCCACATACTTCCACCAGCCGGCGGTGACGGCGGCCTCCACCGCCACCCGCGCGGTCACGGCGCGGGGCAGGACGGATTCGCGGTAGGCCGCATCCTGGGCGTCGAAGGTATCGGTGGAGGGCATGGAGACCACGCGCACCGCCTTGCCGGTCAGGGCCTCGGCCGCCTTCATCGCCAACTCCACCTCGGAGCCGGTGGCGATGATGATGGCGTCCGGGGTGCCGGCGCAATCGCGCAGCACATAGCCGCCGCGCTCGATGGCGGTGAGCTGGTCCGGGGTCCGGGGCATGTGGGCTAAGTTCTGGCGCGAGAAGATCAGGCAGGAGGGCCCGTGCTCACGCTCGATGGCGAGCTTCCAGGCCACGGCCGACTCCACCGCGTCGCAGGGGCGCCAGACACTCATGTTGGGGATCATGCGCAGCGTCGGGATCTGCTCCACCGGCTGGTGGGTGGGGCCGTCCTCGCCTAAGCCCACGGAATCGTGGGTGTAGACGAAGATGGTCCGGATCTTCATCAGGGCCGCCATGCGCAGTGCATTGCGGGCATACTCGGAGAACATCAGGAAGGTCGCGCCATAGGGGATGAAGCCCCCGTGCAGGGCGATGCCGTTCATGATGGCGGACATGCCGAACTCGCGCACGCCGTAGTAGACATAGTTGCCGTCGGTCTCGACCTTACCGATCCCCTTGCACCCCTTCCAGAGTGTCAGGTTGGAGCCTGCCAAATCCGCCGAGCCGCCCAGCAACTCGGGCAACAGGGGACCGAAGCCGTTCAGGGCATTCTGGGACGCCTTGCGCGAGGCGATGGTCTCGGCCTTGGCGACCACGGCGTCGACGAAGGCGTCGGCGTCGGCCGACCAGTTGGCCGGCAATTCGCCGGCCATGCGGCGCTTGAACTCGGCGGCCGCGACGGGATAGGCCGCGGCATAGGCGGCGAAGCGTTCGCTCCACGCCGCCTCGGCGCTGGCGCCGGTCTCCTTGGCGGACCAGCCGGCATAGATGTCGGCCGGGATCTCGAAGGGCGGGTAGGGCCAGCCCAGCTTCTCGCGCGTCAGGACGATCTCCTCCGCGCCCAGGGCCGCGCCGTGGCACTCCTCCTTGCCCTCTTTGTTGGGTGAGCCGAAGCCGATGATGGTCTGGCAGCAGATGAGCGAGGGCCGCTCCTCGACCGCGCGCGCCTCCTCGATGGCCGCCTTGACCGCCTCGGCGTTGTGGCCGTCCACCTTGGGGATGACGTGCCAGCCGTAGGCCTCGAAACGCTTGGGGGTGTTGTCCAGGAACCAACCCGGGGTATTGCCGTGCCCGCGCACCTCGCCGTCGATGGAGATGTTGTTGTCGTCGTAGATCGCGATCAGCTTGCCCAAGCCCAGGGCGCCGGCGAGCGAGCAGGCCTCGTGCGAGATCCCCTCCATCAGGCAGCCGTCGCCCAGGAACACATAGGTGTGGTGGTCGACGATCTCATGACCCGGCTGGTTGAACTGGGCGGCCAGGACCTTCTCCGACAGGGCCATGCCCACCGCGTTGGTGATCCCCTGGCCCAGGGGGCCGGTGGTCGTCTCCACCCCCGGCGCGTAGCCGTACTCCGGGTGTCCCGGGGTGCGGGAGTGCAGTTGGCGGAACTGCTTCAGGTCCTCGATCCCCAGGTCGTACCCGGTCAGGTGCAGCAGGGAGTAGATCAACATCGAGCCGTGCCCGTTGGAGAGCACGAAGCGGTCCCGGTCCGCCCAGTGGGGGTTGCCCGGGTTGTGCTTCATGAAGTCGTTCCACAGGACCTCGGCGATGTCGGCCATGCCCATGGGCGCCCCGGGGTGGCCCGAGTTGGCCTTCTGGACTGCATCCATGCTCAGTGCACGGATGGCGTTGGCAAGTTCTCTGCGTGAGGACATGGCCCCTCCTGAATATTTTTTAAGACCAGTATGTTGCGCGATCCGCCGCGAACCGGTCCAAGACCGGGCGGCGGTACTGCGGTGCGCGGTGGCGCGGTTGCCGGGGGCACGGTGTGGCGGGTCTCCACCACCGCGGGAACGCACCTGGTCAGGGTCCGCCCGCCCGTGCGTTTCCGGGGCCTCGCTCGTCCGGCCGGATTCCGGGCGCGTACCCCCGAAAATCAAAGCGAGCTTATGCCCGCAAAGCGAGAGCCTTGTCAATTGCCGGATACTGAGAATCAGTCGGAGGCCGTCCTGCCCCCATCGATCGGGCGTGCTTACCGGACGCTGGTCAGCCCGCCCGCCACTTGATCGAACAGCCCATGCTCGGGGCCTGCTCCGCCGGCCCGCGGCCGGTCTGTGCCACCTCGCGCATCGCCTCGAACAGGTCGCGGCGCACGTCCGGCGCCGCCGCCTCCTTGCGGCTCTCGTCCAGCCGACCACGGTACTGGAGCCCGAGTGCGGCGTTGTAGCCGAAAAAGTCGGGTGTGCAGACGGCCCCGTAGGCGCGGGCGACGCCTTGCGTCTCGTCGTACAGGTAGGGGAAGGGGTAGCCGAACTCGCGGGCCACCCGCTGCATGTCCTGGAACGAGTCCTCCGGATAGTCAGCCGGATCGTTGGACATGATGGCGACACAGCCGATCCCAAGCGCCTGGAGGTCCTTCACGTCGCGCACGAGTCGTTCACGCACCGCCTTGACGTAGGGGCAATGGTTGCAGATGAACATCACGAGCAGTCCGCCCACGCCACGGCACTGATCGCGGGTCCAGACCCGGCCGTCCACGCCGGGGAGGGAGAAGTCCGGGGCCGGCGTGTCGAACGCACAGACAGGGGTTTGCAGCGATGCCATCTGGGACCTCCGGGGTCTGGGATTAGCGGTCGGGGTCAGGGGCTTGGCTCGCCGGCGTCCAGCCGCCGACCGGGATTCAACATACGATCGATTTCTCGACGAGTTGCCGGCCGACGTCTTGGGCGATCCGCGCTGCGCCCATCAGCGCAAACGAGGATTATTGCACACAATCATAAGCATCGACTAATCAGGGAAACTTATCCGCGACTTAGAACAATCCTTATGACTCCTCGACGGCGCCCCGCGCGCCGGGGCGTTGCGGTCCCCCTCGCCATCCGCAAAGCTCCCGGTGCTGCGGTCATGTCGCTGCGCCTTGGTCCGAACCTGATGCTTGCCGAACGGTCAAGCGCCGAACAGACGACAAGTTACGGCATCGCGGCACCGGCTTGATCGCCGCGTTGATTCACCAAAACCGGGGGGGGCGGTCGTGCGTGCGCGGCCGACGGCGCGATACCCGGTCGCTGGGGGCTAGGATCTCTGCCGACGAATCGTTATCCTAGTCGGCTTGGTCTACCGTACCCCAGCCGCAACCGCCAGTTTCAAGGTCATGAGCAAAGACTATATCTTCACCTCCGAGTCAGTTTCCGAGGGCCATCCGGACAAGATGGCGGATCAGATCTCCGATGCCGTGTTGGACGAGATCTACCGTCGCGACCCTAACCACACCAAGGCGCGGGTGGCCTGCGAGACCCTGGTGAAGACCGGCTTCGTCATGCTGGCGGGGGAGATCACCCTCACGGACGCGGATCTCAAGATCGACTACGAGCGGGTCGTGCGCCAGGTGGTCAACGAGATCGGCTACGACAACTCGGAGGTCGGCTTCGACGGTCACACCTGCGGTGTGCTGGTAGCCTTGGGCGAGCAGTCCCGCGACATCGACATGGGCGTGAACCGGGAGACCGAGGAGGCGCAGGGGGCCGGCGACCAGGGGCTGATGTTCGGCTACGCCACCAACGAGACGGATCTCCTGATGCCGGCCCCGATCGATTATGCCCACCGGCTCTGCAAGCGGCAGGCCGAGGTGCGCAAGAACGGCACCCTGCCCTGGCTGCGCCCGGACGCCAAGTCGCAGATCACCTTCCGCTACGAGGATGATCGGCCGGTGGCGATCCAGGCGGTGGTACTCTCCACCCAGCACAGCCCGGACGTGAGCCTCACCACGCTGCAAGAGGCGGTGATGGAGGAGATCATCAAGCCCGTGCTGGGCGCGACCGGTTGGCTCAAGGCCGATACCCGCTACCACATCAACCCCACCGGCAAGTTCGTGATCGGCGGCCCCGTGGGTGACTGCGGCTTGACCGGGCGCAAGATCATCGTCGACACCTACGGCGGCATGGCCCGTCACGGGGGCGGCGCCTTCTCCGGCAAGGACCCGTCCAAGGTGGACCGTTCCGCCGCCTATGCCGGGCGCTACGTGGCCAAGAATGTCGTCGCCGCGGGCCTGGCGGACAAGCTGGAGATCCAGGTCTCCTACGCGATCGGGGTGGCCGAGCCGACCTCCGTGTCGATCGACACCTTCGGCACCGCCAACGTCAGCGAGCACCGGATCATCGAGCTGATCCGCGAGCACTTCGACCTGCGGCCCTACGGGATCATCCGCATGTTGAATCTCGGCGACAAGGACCTGATCAAGTACCGCACGACGGCCGCCTACGGCCACTTCGGGCGCAGCGAACCGGGCTTCACCTGGGAGCGCACCGACAAGGCCGCGGCCCTGCGCGCGGCGGCCGGCATCTAAGAAATATTGCCGCAAATGACGCAAATGGACGCAAATGAGGAGGATGATACCCGGTCGCTGACGGCCTGACCCGGACCTCCCGACCCGCCGAGCCGGGGCCAATCTCTCCAGCGAGCCGCGTCCACCGTATTGATTTGCGTCAATTTGCGTTCATTTGCGGCTGAATCGTCTTTCCAAAACCTCGCTACCGAGGAGCGTTGCGACCTGGGGGACCCACGATCGTGGGGGCGCCCCAGGCCAGGCTCGGTGGCCGGGTCGACCTCACAACGGCGCTCACTCACGTTTAACTCCGGAGCTAAACCCATGAGTGAGTTCACCGACTACAAAGTGGCGGATATGTCCCTGGCCGACTGGGGCCGCAAAGAAATCCGCATCGCCGAGACCGAGATGCCGGGCCTGATGGCCCTGCGCAAGAAGTTCGGTACGACCAAACCGCTGGCCGGCGCCCGGGTAACCGGCAGCCTGCACATGACCATCCAGACCGCGGTCCTGATCGAGACCCTGGCGGCACTGGGCGCCCAGGTCCGCTGGGCCTCCTGCAACATCTTCTCGACCCAAGACCACGCCGCCGCCGCCATCGCGGCCGTCGGCATCCCGGTCTATGCCTGGAAGGGCGAGACCCTGGAAGAATACTGGTGGTGCACGGAGCAGGCCCTCAACTGGCCCGACGGCGCCGGGCCCAACATGATCCTGGACGACGGCGGCGACGCGACGCTCCTGGTCCACAAGGGCGTGGAGTATGAGAAGGCCGGCGCGGTCCCCGCCCCCACGGCAGACGACAACGAGGAATGGACCGCCATCCTGGGCCTGCTCGCGCGTACCTTCGAGCGGGACCCCGAGCATTGGCACAAGGCCGCGGCGGGCATCAAGGGGGTCACCGAGGAGACCACCACCGGCGTGCACCGTCTCTATGAGATGGCCACTGCCGGGACCCTGCTGTTCCCCGGCATGAACGTGAACGACTCGGTCACCAAGTCCAAGTTCGACAACCTCTACGGCTGCCGCGAGTCATTGGTGGACGGTATCAAGCGCGCCACCGATGTCATGATCGCCGGCAAGATCGGCATGGTCTGCGGCTACGGCGATGTGGGCAAGGGCTGCGCCCAATCACTGCGCGGCCTGGGCGCCACCGTCTGGGTCTCCGAGATCGATCCCATCTGCGCCCTGCAGGCGGCGATGGAGGGCTTCCGGGTCGTGACCATGGAGGAGGCGGCGCCGCTGGCGGACATCTTCGTCACCGCCACCGGTAACCTGCGGATCATCACGCATGACCACATGGCCGCCATGAAGGACCAGGCCATCGTCTGCAACATCGGTCATTTCGACAATGAGATCGACGTGGCCGGCCTCAGCAAGTACCAGTGGGAAGAGATCAAGCCCCAGGTCGATCACGTCATCTTTCCCGACGGCAAGCGGATCATTCTGCTCGCTCAAGGGCGTCTGGTAAACCTGGGCTGCGCCACCGGCCACCCGAGCTTCGTCATGTCCGCGAGCTTCACCAACCAGGTGCTGGCCCAGATCGAGATCTATGCCCACACGGCCAAGTACCCGATCGGGGTCTATATCCTGCCCAAGACCCTGGATGAAGAGGTCGCGCGCCTGCACATCGGCAAGATCGGGGTGCATCTCACCACCCTGACCCGCACCCAGGCGGACTATATCGGTGTAGCGGTGGATGGGCCTTATAAGCCCGACCATTACCGCTACTGACAGGGCGCTGCGCCCTGTCTCGCGACCTGCTTAAGCCCTGCAAGGGCGTGACATAAGGCTCTGGGTCCGTATGTCACGCCCGTTCAGGGCCATGCCGATTAAACGACGCTATCCCAGGGCCTGGCCCTGGGCTGGTAGGTTCGACCCCGTTGGGGTCGGTAGGCAAACGCTACCGTGACTCCGGCCGGGAGGCCGGAATCTGGCCCAGGGCAATACCAGCATGAACGCCACTGATCAACACCGACCCGCCTTCAGCTTTGAACTCTTCCCCCCCAAGACGCCGGAGGGAAGCGCGAAGCTCAAGACCGTCATCGCCGAGCTCGCGGCCGTCGCGCCGGAGTTCTTCTCGGTCACCTCCGGTGCGGGGGGCTCGACCCGCGCGGGCACCTTCGAGACCGTCGCCTGGCTGCGCCGCCAGGGTCTCGACACCGCCCCGCACCTTGCCTGCATCGGCTCCAACCCCGATGAGGTCCGCGCCCTGCTCGCGGGCTACGGCGCCCAGGGCATCCACCGGATCGTCGCCCTGCGCGGGGATCTGCCCTCCGGCACCGGGACCGGGTCCGCCGGCGCCTTCCGGTATGCCAATGAACTGGTCGAGTTCATCCGCGCCGAGCACGCCGCCGATTTCCATATCGAGGTCGCCGCCTACCCCGAGTACCACCCCCAGGCCCCCAATCCGGCGCGGGATCTGGAGAATTTCAAGCGCAAGGTACAGGCTGGGGCCGACTCCGCCATCACCCAGTACTTCTACAACGCCGACGCCTACTTCGGCTTCGTCGATGCCGCCCGCACGCTGGGGGTGGAGATCCCCATCGTCCCCGGCATCATGCCCATCACCAACTACACCCAGTTGGCCCGTTTTTCCGACGCCTGCGGGGCCGAGATTCCACGCTGGGCGCGGCGGCGGCTGGAAGGCTACGGGGACGACCTGGAGTCCCTGCGCGCCTTCGGCCACGAGGTCGTACTGCGCCTCTGCCGGAACCTGCTCGACGGCGGTGCCCCGGGACTGCACTTCTACACCATGAACCAGTCCGGCCCGACGTTGCGCCTGTGGGCGGACCTCGGCCTGTCGACCTGAGGGCGGGTGAGACATGAAACGCGCGCTGTGCATGCTTTGCGTTGTACTCCTCAGCGCTTGCGCGGGAGGCCCGCCGGCTGATACGTCATCCGGGAATCTGGAAATCACGGTGGCTCACATCCGGCGCGACTGTGCGCGTGAGCTCGTGACGAACGCCATCGTCTCGCGCGGCTACCAGATCGCGTCGCAAGACGACTACCAGGTGATTGCCCGTCGCATCCGCCCCGGGCGTGCGTTTGAAAACAATCGCGAAGAGCGTCTGACGGTACTCTTCCTGGCCCAGCCGGCGCTCTCCGCACTGAAGATTATTGTTTACGCCAACCTGGTCACGCATTTCGGCACCCCGTTTGAATCGTTCGATCCAATCCGTCCCACTCAAATCAAGCAAGAGCATCTCGATGTCGTCAGGGCTGATATCCAGCGCAACTGCCCGGTCTGGAGGAGGTGAGACCGGCGCGGACTATTCAACCAGGCTGCACGCGGGATCACCGCAGTGCAGGAATTTTAGATCCCCATTGGTCTCGTCGTAGTAACTGACGATGGGTAGTCCGTCCGCTCCGATGGCGATGCTCGTATGCCAGCCCACGGAGCCGTTGGCATCGGGTGCCGTGAGGCGTACGTTGGTGCAGGCGCGGTCGCTGCAATGGGCGATCTTGAGTTTGCTGTGGGTGTGGTCGTGATAGCTGATGACGGGATTGCCGTCGGTGCCTAAGGCCATGGCCGCGTTGGAGCCGACCGAGCCGCCGCCGTCGATGACCGCCAGTTCGGCCTTGGTGCAGTCGGCGTCGGTGCAGCGGGCGAGCTTGAGGTTGTCGTTGAAAAAGTCCCAGTAGGCGATGAGGGGCAGACCGTCGTCGGGGACCACGATATCAGTCCCCAGGCCCACACCGCCCATATCCACGGCCGTCACCCGGGCGGAGGCACAGGACGGGCTGGTGCAGCGGGCGAACTTGAGGTCGCGCCGGGTCACGTCGAAATAGCTGATGACCGGATTGCCGTCGGCACCCAGTGCGATGCTGGTGTACCAGCCGACATTGCCCACGCTGTCGACCGTGGCGCGCTCGAACGCGGCGCAATCCTGGTCGAGGCAATGGGCCACCTTCAGATCGCCCCGCGTCTTGTCGTAATAACTGATGACAGGCAGACCGTCACGCCCCAGAAGCAGCGACGTATGCTGTCCGACCTGGCCCTCGGTATCGATCGTCTGCGCCTTGAAGGTCAGGCACTCGGGGTCCTCGCACCGGATGAATTTGAGGTCCTTGCGGGTGTTGTCGAAATAACTCATGCGCGGCAGGCCGTCGGCGCCGACGATCAGGGCGTTGGACCACCCCACATCCCCTTCGGTATCCATGGCCCGCAGGGCGGCACTGGTACAGGAGGGGTCCCGACAGCGCGCGAGCTTCAGGTCCCGATTGGTGTAGTCGAGATACAGGATCAGGGGGTTGCCGTCGGCGCCCACCGCGATGGACGTCGACCAGCCGACGTCGCCGCCGCGGTCGATGACCTGAACCTGATTGGACGCGGGGCCGGCCGGGCGGGGGGCGCCGCCGTTGTCGCCGGTACCGGGGCCGGGCGGCGGGCCTATGACCAGTGTGTAGACAGCGAAGCGGGTGCGGTCATTGCCGGCGATCACCGTCAGCAGATGGGTGCCGATGCTGGCCTGGTCGGCCGACAGGGGGTCGGTCACCAGGCGGGTCTCGGTGGCGTTGGCGATGCTCAGGACCGCCGCGTCCAGCTTGACCGTGGGCAGGCGATGGCCGCCGAAGTTCTCACCGATAATGGTCAGGCGTCGCGTCTTCGGCTCCAGGGTGGCGCTGATGATCTGCAGTTGCGGCTCATCCGACCAGAACCCGTCGGTGGGCACGCGCCGCCCGGCGGGCGTCGCAGTGCCGGCCGCGCCGTCGGGGACCGCGTCCGGGGCGGCGGCGCCGGCGGATGCCGACACGACCGCCAGGATCAGTAGGAGAAGGGGGGCGCGCATCGGGGGCCAGTCTGGGATCGGATATGAGACATTAGTGACGATGTTAGGCCGCAATTCCCCGCGGGAGTGTTGCCTGGTTCTGGATTCCGCAGATCTGCGGGCAGTCCCGCATCTTACCTGGCGGGGACGCCCCGCTGCGCGGGCGGATGTCGCGGAAATTGTGTCCGTCCTGGCCCATACTCTCGTCAAGACAGCCAACCCCTGGGGCGACCGTGACCGCCGAGCGCATGATCCAACGTTACGCCGCCTTTTTTCGCGGCTGGGCCCAAGCCTTTGGGGAACACCGCAGCCTTGGGGACCCCGCCGCCGGGATGCGCTGGCTGGTCGGCGACGATCAGGTCGGACTGATCCTGAATCCTGGCCTCAAGCGCCTGCTGTATCCCTTGTTCCTGTACCGATCCGAGTTGGCCGCGCCCACGGCCATGCTGCGGCCCGACGGGCTCGTGATCGATACGACCCTGATCCCGCTGGTCGGCGCGGCGCCCACGCCGCTATCGCAGATCCTTGAACTGATCGGCCGCCCAGGACCCTTGCACCTCTACCAGACCTATCACCTCATCTATCCCTCGGGCACCCGGATACTCACCCTGAGCGCCCGGGCGCCGCTGCCGATCCTCTACCGGGAGTTGGCCCCGGTCCGGCTCCTGATCGAGGAGCCGACGGGCGACCCGCCCGCGCCCCCGGACAGCGGCCTCAATTAGCCGGCGCCGCCGTGCTACCGTTGCCTTCCCCCTGCCCTGCCCCTCTCCCTGCGACGAGACCGCCCATGGCTGCCAAGTATCCACTGATTCTGGTCGACGGTTCAGGCTATCTGTTCCGCGCCTATCACGCGCTCCCGAAGTTGACCAACTCCCAGGGCGAGCCAACCGGCGCCCTGATAGGGGTCCTCGCCATGCTGCGCAAACTGATCGAGCAGCACCAGCCCGACTTTATCGGGGTGGTCTTCGACGCCGCGGGTCCGACCTTCCGCGACGCCCTCTATCCCGCCTACAAGGCCACTCGCCCGCCCATGCCTGCGGACCTGCGCGCGCAGATTGCGCCCCTGCAGGAGGTGATCCGCGCCATGGGCCTGCCGCTGCTGGTGATCCCGGGGGTGGAGGCCGATGACGTGATCGGCACCCTGGCCACCAGCGCCGCCGCGCAGGGCCTGCGGACCCTGATCTCCACCGCGGACAAGGATATGGCCCAACTGGTGGATGACCATGTGACCCTGGTCAACACCATGACCGATACCCTGCTCGACCCGGATGGGGTCAGCGCCAAGTTCGGCGTACCACCGGGGCTTATCGTCGATTATCTGAGCCTCGTGGGCGATGCGGCGGACAACGTCCCCGGGGTGCCCAAGTGCGGCGAGAAGACGGCGGCCAAGTGGCTCAAGGAGTACGGCGACCTGGACGGGGTCGTCGCCAACGCCGGGCGGATCACGGGCAAGGTCGGGGAGCATCTGCGTGCCGCGCTCGGGCAACTCCCGCTCGCCCGCCAATTGACCACGATCAAGCGGGATGTGGCGCTCGACCTGGGGCCCCGGGACCTGATCCCCGCGGCACCGGACACAGTCGCCCTGCGCCACTGGTATGAGCGTCTGGAGGCCCGGCGCCTGCTCGCCACCCTGGATGACGCGGCTGGGGTCCTGCCCACTGCGCCGCCCGCCAGTCGCCCGGCCGCCGACTACGATCTGGTCCTGACCGCGGACGCCTTCGCGGACTGGGTCGCCCGCCTGGAGTCCGCCGACCTCTTCGCCTTCGACACCGAGACCACCGGGCTCGACTACATGAGCGCGGACCTGGTCGGCGTCTCCTTCGCGGTAGCGGCCGGCCGCGCCGCCTATGTGCCGGTCGCCCACTGCTACCCCGGGGCCCCCGACCAGCTCAGCCGCGCGACGGTGTTGGCCCGCCTGCAACCGCTCCTGGAGGACCAGTCCCGCGCCAAGGTCGGCCAGAACCTCAAGTACGACATGAGCGTGCTCGCCCGCCATGGCGTGACCCTGCGCGGCATCGCCCACGACACCATGCTGGAGAGCTATGTGCTCGACAGCACCGCCAGCCGTCACGACATGGACTCCCTGGCCAAGAAATACCTGGACTATGACACCGTCCACTTCGAGGACATCGCCGGCAAGGGGGCCAAACAGATCACCTTCGACCAGGTCCCGCTGGAGCCCGCGGCCCACTACGCGGCCGAGGACGCCGATATCACCCTGCGCCTGCACCAAAGCCTGTGGCCGCGCCTGCAGGCCACCGGTCGGCTGGCGGCGCTCTACCAGGCGTTCGAGATGCCGCTGGTGCCGGTCCTCTCGCGCATGGAGCGCACCGGCGTGCGCATCGACCCCAACCTGCTGGCGGTGCAGAGTGGGGAACTGGCCCAGCGCATCCACGACCTCGAGCAGCAGGCCTATGACACCGCCGGGCGCCGCTTCAACCTGGGTTCTCCCAAGCAGATCGGTGAGATCTTCTTCCAGGAACTGGGGCTGCCGGTGCTGGTCAAGACCCCCACCGGCGCGCCCTCGACCGCGGAGGAGGTCCTGGCGCAGCTCGCCGACCAGGGCCATGCGCTGCCGCGGCTGATCCTGGAGCACCGGGGGCTGTCGAAGCTGCGCTCCACCTACACCGACAAGCTCCCCAAGATGATCAACCCGGACACCGGGCGGGTCCACACCTCCTATCACCAGGCGGTCGCCGCCACCGGTCGGCTCTCCTCCAGCGACCCCAATCTGCAGAATATCCCCATCCGCACCGAGGAGGGGCGGCGCATCCGTCAGGCCTTCGTCGCCGCGCCCGGGTACCGCATCCTGGCCGCCGACTATTCCCAGATCGAGCTGCGCATCATGGCCCACCTCTCCGGCGACGAGCGCCTGCTGGCCGCCTTCGCGAGCGGCCAGGACATCCACCGGGCGACCGCCGCCGAGGTCCTGGGGCTCAGCCCGGAGGCCGTCACCACCGAGCAGCGCCGCTCCGCCAAGGCCATCAACTTCGGGCTCATCTACGGCATGTCGGCCTTCGGCCTGGCCCGTCAACTCGGCATCGACCGGGGGGCGGCCCAGGAGTATGTCGATCGTTATTTTGCCCGCTACCCCGGGGTGCGCGCCTTCATGGACCGCATCCGCGCCCAGGCCCGCGAGGACCGCTACGTGGAGACCCTGTTCGGCCGCCGCCTCTATCTCACGGACATCGGCCACAGCAACCAGGCGCGCCGCGCCGCCGCCGAGCGCACCGCCATCAATGCCCCCATGCAGGGCACGGCGGCCGACATCATCAAGCGGGCCATGATCAGCCTGGATGGGTGGATCGAGCAGGAGCGCCCGCCCGTGCGCATGATCATGCAGGTCCACGACGAGTTGGTCTTCGAGGTCGTCGCCGAAGCCGTGGACGCGGTCCGCGGGCGCATCCGCGGCGACATGGAGCGGGCGGCGGAGTTGGCGGTCCCGCTGGTGGTGGACCTCGGTGTCGGCGCCGACTGGGATCAGGCCCACTGACCCCGTGGCGCCGACGAACGGTCGGATCCGGTCTCGGAACTTTTTCCGACCGTGAAACTCTGATATAGCAAGTCTCCTCTGCTCGGAGCCGCCGATCCTCCCCCCCGTGCGGCTCCCTTGTCCCCGGCCATCCCAGCCGGGGAAGCAATTACCCCGAAAGCCCACCCCCGGACCTTCGGGGTTTCTTTTTGCGCGTCGCTTGCAGCCGCCGTCCCGGTCGGGAGGTCCGGTTCACACGATTGTCATTTGAATTCAACCACGCGATGAACTATTGTTCCTAACATAATAAAGAACGTCGATAAACCAAAGGAGGAGCAAACCATGATGGCCGAGCGCCACGACCCTGTCAGACACCCGATCGACATCGAGGTGCAAATCCTGTACCACGGCCGGCGATTTTTCACGGCGCGTGGACGCAGCCTGTCGACTCAGGGGATGTATCTCAATGTACGCAACCTGACCCTGCCCGTCGGCACCCGGGTCGAGTTGGAAATGGAGTGTGTGGGGAAGCCGTGGCGCCTGGAGGCGGCGGTGGTACACCGCAGCCCCGCCGGCGTCGGGGTCAAATTCCGTGAGGTCCAGCCGGAGCTGGACCTGGGGTTGGATCGCGCGCTGGACGCGATGCTGACGCAACTGGAGCCCCTGATGTCCCCGCCGCCGACCCTGGGCCGCGCCGCCGCCGCGACGGCTCCCGCGCTGGCGCGCTTGCACGACTAGGCTGACCGGACCACCCGCGTTGCCAGGCCAGGGTCCTGGAGTGCGGGTGGCAGACCATCGCCGCCCCGCCGGTGTGCCGGGCGCGGTCGCACCGGCGCTCAGGCGTAGGGTGCGCCGTGCGCACCAGGCGGCTGCGGTCAGTCCCAGGAAAACAGCAGCCACTGATTGACGTTGATGTCCATCGGAATGCTGCTGCGCTGGTCCAGGGACCCGTCCCCGTTGCTGTCGATCAGGTAATAGGCCGGGCCGATCTGGGGCTGGATCTTGGTCATGTAGAGCCGGCCGCGCACCCGGTACTCGTAGATGGTCTCGTTCGCACCCTCCCGGATGGTGATCTCGGGCTCGACCGGGTCCCCGGTCACGGGCGAGGGAGCCACCGACGGCGACTCCAGGAATCCGCCCGCGCCGGGCGCGGGGGGGGTGGCCGGCGGCGGCGGCGGGTCTTCTGCCAGCACGGGGAGCGCGCAGGCCAGGAGCAGCAAGGCAGGGGCGGCAAAAAACTTCATCGAGTGCTCGGCGTCACCGTGGGCGGAGGAGACCGCCATGGTATTACGAACGGCCGCGGATAGAAACGGCGCGTTCCCGGGCGCCGTTTCTCTGGCCTGATGCCACTGCAAGTTTCCCCCATGCAGCCCACGCCGGACGGGGTATGGGCCTGTCCGGAACGGTTTCCGGGATGTGTGTGGCTGCCGGGGTTTGCCGACCGACGCCTGAAGTTCCGGACGGGATGGATGCCCGGGCCCGCCTGCGGCAGGTCGCCCCGGCCTGCGACCGGTACCGCGGCCGGCTCGACCAGATCTTCAAGACGCTGGAGCGGACCCTGCAACTCACCGCCTTCGTCATGCTCTGGCGAATCAGATCACGGAAGCCCTGCTTCCGGACTCGGAGTACGCGCGAAGCGGGGCTTCGCGGACCGTGTTCCCAGGGGGACCTTGCGAACGAGTGCGACGACTGTCGGCTGCACCCGCGCCCGGAAGTGCTAACCTTTGACCAGTCCCGCCACCAACTGTCGCGAGGTCGACCCATGCCCAGGACTACCAGCGCCCGAGCCAGAGTGCGCCGGCCACCGGCGATGCCGCTGGTGAGCGAGCCGGTCTCTCAAGACGGCCGCGAGGTCACCGAGGAGGAGTACTGGCGCGACTATTACTTCGAGTCAGACGTCCATTACGAGTGGAACAACGGTCGCCTGGAGGAAAAGCCGGTGTCCGACTATGGGACCTTTCTCGTCTATGCCTGGTTCACCGAGTTGCTGCGGCACTTCCTGCGCGCCCGCCCCGGCGCGCGGATGGTGGCCCTGGAGATGGGCTTCCGGCTGGCCTTGCCAACCGGCACCGTCATCCGCAAGCCGGACTTGGGCGTCCTGCGCGACGGCAATCCGGTGCCGCTCCAGCCGCTGGACGCATCTTACCGCGGGGTCTTCGATCTCTGTATCGAGGCCCTGTCGGACAAGGATCGTCGCGGCATCGCGCGGGACGCGGTCACCAAGCGGGCCGAGTACGCGGCCGGCGGCGTGTCTGAGTATTACATCCTGCACCGCGAGCCCGAGCGTCAGGTCTTCTACGCCCGTACGGCCGCCGGGATCTATGTGCCCATCGTGCCCGTGGCCGGGGTGATCGGCTCCCGCGTCCTGCCGGGGTTCCAGTTCCGTCTGGACGACCTGCTGACCCAGCCCAGCCCCGAGGCCATGCGCCACGACCCCGTCTACGCACAGTTCGTGCTGCCCGGCTGGCGTGAGGCCGAGGAACGGGCGGCGGCGGCCATGCAGCAAGCGCAGGCGCAGGCGCAAGCCGAGGCACAGGCGCGGGCCGTGGCCGAGCAAGGCATGCAGCAGGCCATCGCGGCCCGGGAAGCCGCCGAGGCGGCGCGCGCCCAAGCCGAGGACGCGCTGGCGCGCCTCAAGGCGGAACTGGCGAACCGGGGCTGAGTGTCGCGGGTCTGCCCTTGGGGCCGTATTGGCGGGCACCCCCAGCAGGCGCCCACCACCGGGTTAAGCCTTGGACTCCAGTGGCAGGCGGCCTGGGCCGCGAGCGCGGCTTCAGTTGACGGCAGTGAAGCGGACGCCTGATACAGCGCGTGGGCGCGCCCGGTCGCTTCCGCCCGGCTGCCCTTTCCCGGATAATCGAGCCCTCTCCCTCCCCTTTGCGCGGTGCCATGAACGGCCTCAACCCCAACCAAACCGAGGCCGTGCGCTACACCGCCGGCCCCCTGCTGGTCCTGGCCGGTGCCGGCTCCGGCAAGACCCGGGTCATCACCCGCAAGATCGCCCACCTGATCGGTACCTGCGGCATCGCGCCCCGCCACATCGGCGCCGTCACCTTCACCAACAAGGCGGCGCGCGAGATGCGCGAGCGCGCCTTGAAGGAACTCAAAGGCCGCGACAGCCGGGGCCTGCGGGTATCGACCTTTCACACCCTGGGGCTCGACATCCTGCGCCGCGAGCACAGCGCGGTCGGCCTGCGCCCCGGCTTCTCCCTGCTGGACGGCCAGGACAGCGAATCGCTGGTCAAGGAGCACCTGCGCGGCATCCCCAACGCGGACGCCTTCAACCCGGCGGCCGTGGCGCACCGGATCTCGGCGTGGAAGAACGACCTGATCGACCCGGATCAGGCCCGCTTGCTCGCCGTGGACGCCTTCGAGGCCCAACTCGCCGGGCTCTATGCCGACTATGAGCGCAGCCTGCGCGCCTACAACGCGGTGGACTTCGACGAACTGATCCTGGGACCGGCACGCCTCTTCGCCACCCACCCGGAGGTCCTGGAGCGCTGGCAGGGGCGCATCCGCTATCTCCTGGTGGACGAGTACCAGGACACCAATGGCGCCCAGTATGAACTGGTGCGCCAACTCGCCGGCCCCCGCGGCGCCTTCACCGTAGTGGGCGACGACGACCAGTCCATTTACGCCTGGCGCGGCGCCCGGCCCGAGAACCTGGCCCGTCTCAAGGATGACTACCCGACGCTCAAGGTCATCATCCTGGAGCAGAATTACCGCTCCAGCGCGCGCATCCTCGCGCTGGCCAACCACCTGATCAAGCACAACCCCCACGTCTTCGAGAAGCGCCTGTGGTGCGACCACGGCCCCGGCGAGGCCCCGCGCGTCCTGAGCTGCCGCGACGAGGCCCACGAGGCCGAGCGCGTCGTCTCCGAAATCCTCCACTGCAAGTTCACCGACGGCGTCCCCTTCGGCGACATCGCCATCCTCTATCGCGGCAACCACCAGGCGCGCCCCTTCGAGAAGGCCCTGCGCGAGCACAGCATCCCCTATTTCCTGAGCGGCGGGACCTCCTATTTTTCCCGCACCGAGGTCAAGGACCTGATGGCCTATCTGCGGCTGCTCGCCAATCCGCAGGACGACGCCGCCTTCCTGCGGGTGGTCAACACCCCGCGCCGCGAGATCGGCCCCACCACCCTGGAGCACCTCGCAACCTATGCCCGTGGGCGCGGGGTCGGCCTGCTCGCCGCCTGCGGGGAACTGGGCCTGGGTGAGCACCTGGCGGAGCGCCAACGCGAGCGGCTCCAGGCCTTCACCGACCTGATGGGCACCTTCGCCGAACGCGCCGCGGCCGACCCGGTCACCGCCGTGCGCGCCTTGGCCGAGGCCATCGACTACCCGGGCTGGCTGCGCGAGAACGCCTCGAGCCAGGCGGTGGCCGACCGGCGCATGGACAACGTCCACGACCTGATCGAATGGCTCGGCAGCCTGAACAAGGGTAACCACCAGGCCAAGACCCTGGGCGAGATGGTCAGCCACCTGACCCTGATGGACGTACTCGACCGCCAGGACGAGGAGACCGGCGGCGACCGCGTCCACCTGATGACCCTGCACGCCGCCAAGGGGCTGGAGTTCCCCCAGGTCTTCCTGGTCGGCATGGAGGAGGAGATCCTGCCCCACCGCACCAGCATCGAGGAGGACAGCATCGAGGAGGAACGCCGCCTGGCCTATGTCGGCATCACCCGGGCGCGGCGCGCCCTGACCTTCAGCTATGCGCGGCGCCGCAAACTCTTCGGTGAGTTGATCCAGACCGAACCCAGCCGCTTCCTCGCCGAACTGCCCGAGGGCGCCCTGGAGCGCGACGACCAGCGCGCGGCCGACCCCGCCGCCGGCCGCGCCCGCGGCCTGGCGCATCTGGCCAACCTGCGCGGCATCCTGGGCTAGCCTCCCGCGGTCCCCCCCACCGGAGGCCGAGGCTTCAGCCGGTGGGCCGCGAAGAGTGGTCCGTCGCCCGGAACCCGCGGGTCCCCGTGGGAGCGGCTTCAGCCGCGACGAGACTACGCGGCAGCCTGCGAGGTCGCGTCGCGGCTGAAGCCGCTCCCACCGCGTCGCTGCGCGACCCTCAGGGTCTCCGGCCGGACGGGCCGGCCCTGGTCCGCCCGCCCGGCCCCCGGCGGCGTCCGCCACGCGGATATGGACGCACCGCCCCGGCCCCTGTATCCTTACAAGTCGCGTAGAGCAGACCGCAAGGGTCCCTCGCCAACGCCGCGACTTACGACCTTGAGGGTCAATCGAGTCACAAGCGCCCGTAGCTCAGATGGATAGAGTACAGCCCTCCGAAGGCTGGGGTCACAGGTTCGAATCCTGTCGGGCGCGCCAAATTCCTCTCTGAATCACACCGACGGCGCCATCCGGATGGCGCCGTCGGTGTTTCCGGGTCCGCATGTCGTTCCGTCCGATCTGACCGACGCGCACGCGCTTTACGCTATATTGCCGTAGCCTCCCCGCATGACCGCCGAGCAGCGGGCCACGACGTCCACGCCGATCTTGCGCACCGCGCCCGACCTGACGGGGCGCCGCCCGCCCGCCTCGCGCCGTCGGCGCACCGGTGCGGGCCTTGATCCGGGGCCGCTGCGGACCCTCTAGACCAGCACGACTGAATCGCACCATGGCCCTCAAGAAATCCGATCTCTACTCCTCCCTCTGGGCCTCGTGCGACGAACTGCGCGGCGGCATGGATGCCAGTCAGTACAAGGACTACGTCCTGTTCATGCTGTTCATCAAGTACGTCAGCGACAAGTACGCCGACAGCGACGACTTCGCCCCGCCCGTCAACATCCCCAAGGGCGCGAGCTTCAGGGACATGATCGCCCTCAAGGGCAAGAGCGACATCGGCGACCGGATCAACAAGCACATCATCACCCCCCTGGTGGAAGCCAACGCCCGCCTGTCGAAGAGCGACTTCCCCGACTTCAACGACCCCAACAAGCTCGGCGAAGGCCAGGCGATGGTCGAGCGACTGTCGAACCTCATCGGCATCTTTCAGAAGCCCGAGCTCGACTTCTCGCAGCACCGCGCCGAGCACGACGACATCCTGGGCGACGCCTACGAATACCTGATGCGTCACTTCGCAACGCAAAGCGGCAAGAGCAAGGGCCAGTTCTATACCCCCTCCGAGGTCAGCCGTGTCATCGCCAAGGTCATCGGCATCGGGCCATACAACGCCCGGGCCTCGACCACCGCCTATGACCCCACCTGCGGCTCAGGCTCACTGCTGCTCAAGGTCGCCGCCGAAGCCGGTAAGCGCATCACCATCAAGGGCCAGGAGAAGGACGTGACCACCGCGGGCCTGGCCCGCATGAACATGATCGTGCACGACTTCCCGACCGCGACCATCCTCTGCGGCGACACCCTCGCCGCGCCCAAGTTCAAGGACGGCGAACGCCTGCGTACCTACGACTATGTCGTCGCCAATCCGCCCTTCTCCGACAAGACCTGGAGCACCGGCGTCGCTGCCGCCGACGACCCCTACCAGCGCTTTGCCTGGGGCGAGCCGCCGACCAAACAGGGCGACTATGCCTATCTGCTGCACATCATCCGCTCGCTGAAGGGCACAGGCCGGGGCGCCTGCATCCTGCCCCATGGCGTGCTCTTCCGCGGCAATGCCGAGGGCGTCATCCGCCGGCAACTGGTGCGCTCCGGTATCCTGAAGGGCATCATCGGCCTGCCCGCCAATCTGTTTTATGGTACCGGCATCCCCGCCTGCATCCTGGTGCTCGACAAGGAGAACGCCGCCGCCCGCCGGGGCGTCTTCATGATCGACGCCTCCAAAGGCTTCATCAAGGACGGCAACAAGAATCGACTGCGCGAGCAGGACATCCACCGGATCATCGACACCTTCAACCGGCAGACCGAGACCCCGCGCTATGCCCGCCTGGTGCCCTTCGCCGAGATCGGCAGCACCGCCAACGACTATAACCTCAACCTGCCGCGCTATATCGACAGCGCGGAGCCGGAGGACCTGCACGACATCACCGCCCACCTGGCCGGCGGCATCCCGGAGCGCGACCTCGATGCGCTGGCCGACTACTGGCAGGTCCTCCCGGGCGGGCGTGCCGCACTCTTTGAGTCCGCCGGCCGCCCCGGCTATGCGCGCCTGCGGCGCCCCTTGCCGGAGGTCAAGCCGGCCATCCTCGGGCACCCCGAGTTCACCGCCTTCAACACGACCGCGACCGGGCTCTTTACCGAGTGGCGCACATCCACGACCACACGGCTCATGGCATTCGGCATCGACGGCCACCCCAAGGCCCTGATCGAGCGCATCGCCGAGGACCTGCTCGCCGCCTTCCGCCAGGCCCCGCTGCTGGACGCCTACGACGTCTATCAGCACCTGCTGGACTACTGGGCCGAGGCCATGCAGGACGACACCTATCTGATCGCCGTCGACGGCTGGATCGAGGGCGCGCACCCCCGTGAGGTCGTCCAGGTCAGGAACCGCGACAACAAGCTGGTCTGGCCCGAGCCGCACGACTACCTGAAGGGCCGGCGCCGCTTCAAATCCGACCTGATCCCCGCGACCATCCTGGTCGCCCACTACTTTGTCGCCGAGCGCGATGCCATCGAAGCGCTCGACAACGAACTCGCTCGGCTGGAGCAGGCACTCGATGAACAGCGCGAGGAGCAGGGCGGCGAGGACGGGCTGCTCGCCGAGGTCGTCGAGGGCGAGGCTGACCGGCAGAAGATCACCGCCAAGGCCGTGAAGGCGCGGCTGAAAGAGATCGGCAAGGACCCGCTATACGCGGAGGAGCGGGAAGCGCTTGCGGCCTACGCGGACCTGCTGGATCGCCAGGGCGAGACCAAGGCCAAGCGCAAGGCAGCCCAGGAGGCACTGGACAAGAAGATCGATGCCAAGTATCCCAAGCTCAGCGAGGCCGAGATCAAGGCGCTGGTGGTGGACGACAAATGGATGGCGCGGATCGATGCGGCCGTCCAGGGCGAGTTGGAGCGCGTGTCGCAGACACTTACCGGGCGCATCCGGGAGTTGGCTGAACGCTACGCGGAACCGCTGCCCCAAATCATCGACGAAGTGGCGACACTTGCCGAGCGGGTCGATGAACATCTCAGGCGAATGGGGGCGTCATGGACTTAGCCCGAAGCGATGGCTACCGACATCTCCTGGAACAGATCTCGGATACCTATACCCACGGCCGGGTTCAGGCGGTACAGGCCGTCAACGTACATCTCCTCGACACCTATTGGCGGGTCGGGCGGTACATCGTCGAATATGAGCAAGCAGGAAATATTCGAGCCGAGTACGGCCGGGCCTTGTTGAGCCAATTGGCGCGCGACCTTGGGGTGCGTCACGGCAAGGGCTTCAGCCGCAGCAACCTCGTGTACATGCGGCTGCTGTACCTACGTTATCCAATAAGTCAGAAGCCTTCTCACCAATTGAGTTGGTCGCACTATGTGGAACTCCTCAAGCTGGACGACGAGCTTGAACGCCAGTTTTACGAACGGCAGGCCATCGCCGAACGTTGGTCGGTCCCGGAACTGAAGCGGCAAAAGAGCGCCTCCTTGTTCTTGCGACTTGCGGTCAGCAAAGACAAGGCCGGCATTCTGCAACTGGCGAACGAAGGCCAGGTCATCGAGCAGCCCGCCGATCTCCTGCGCGAGCCCTACGTCTTTGAGTTTCTGAAGATACCCGAGCCCTATCGCCCCTCGGAAACCCACCTTGAAACCCTGCTGTGCGACCACTTGCAGCCTTTTTTACTGGAGTTGGGGAAAGGCTTCACCTTCGTCGGCAGGCAATACCGTATTACGATCAACAACCGCCACTACCGCGTCGATCTGGTCTTCTACCACCGCATCTTACGCTGCTTCGTCCTCATCGACCTCAAGATTGACGAAGTCGAGCACCACGACATCGGCCAGATGAATCTCTACCTGGGTTATTTCGCTGCGGAGGAAAACACCGAGGGCGACAACCCGCCCATCGGTATTATCCTTACCCGCGACAAAGACGAGCTGTTGGTCGAGTATGCTACCTACCAAATGAACAGTCAGCTTTTCGTGCAGAAATATCAGCTCTACCTGCCCGAACGCGAGGAGCTGCGGCGGGAGTTGGAGCGGACGCTGGTTGAGGCTGCGGAGGGAGCGGGGCTTGATGATAATGGAGAATGGAGAATTGAAAATGGAAAATCATCGCCATAATCGTTCTCAATTACCCACTCTCGATTCTCCATTGATTCCGCATGGTTACAAGCAGACGGCTGCCGGCGTGCTTCCGGTTGATTGGGAGGTAATGCCCCTTTGCAATGTTGCTGAAATCAGGTCAGGTATTGCGAAGAACGCTAATGTTTCGGTTCCCGATCCGATCCTTGTGCATTATCTTCGAGTGGCAAATGTTCAAGATGGTTTCTTGGATCTCACGGAGATGAGCGAGATTGAGGTGTCGCGTAACGACATCGCGCGCTACGCCGTCCTGCCCGGGGACGTATTGATGAATGAAGGGGGAGACCTCGACAAGTTGGGGCGCGGGTCTTGTTGGCATGGCGAGCTCAGCCCATGCGTTCACCAGAACCATGTGTTTGTTGTCCGATGCCGGCCGACTCTATCACATGAATATTTGAATATTTGGACCGGCGGCACTCAAGCGCGACGCTATTTCCTTGTGGCTGGGAAGCAGACAACAAACTTGGCCACGATCAACAAGACGGCTATTGGCCAGCTACCTGTCGCTCTCCCCCCCTTGCCGAGCAAGAAGCTATCGCGATGGCCTTGGGTGATGTGGATGCGCTGCTGGGCGGGCTGGACCGACTCGTTGCCAAGAAGCGCAACCTCAAACAGGCCGCGATGCAGCAACTCCTCACCGGCCGAACCCGCCTGCCCGGATTCCACGGCGCCTGGGAAGTAAATTGTTTGGGCAACGTTGCGCACATCAAGACCGGAAGCCGAAACAACGAGGACAAAATCGAGGGCGGAAAGTATCCGTTTTTCGTGCGCTCCGACGTCATTGAGCGGATTGATACATATTCCCATGACTGTGAGGCTATCCTTGTACCTGGGGAAGGCCGAATCGGGAGCATCTTCCACTACATTAGGGGGCGCTTCGACGTGCATCAGCGCGTTTACGCCATCACTCAGTTCGAACCAGAGGTCTCAGCGAAGTTCGTTTATCTTTACATGGCAATGCACTTCGGCGTATGGGCCATGCAGAACACCGTTAAGGCGACAGTTGACTCTCTACGCCTTCCGACTTTCCAAACATTCGAGATGCGACTCCCTCCGACTAAAGACGAACAAACGGCCATCGCCGCCGTCCTCGCCGACATGGACGCCGAGCTCGCGGCACTGGAGTCCCGCCGCACCAAGACCCGCGCCCTCAAGCAGGCCATGATGCAGGAACTGCTCACCGGCCGCACGCGATTGGTCGCACCCAAAGACGCGGTGCACGCGCAGGTGAAGGAATGAGCGACGAACCCTTGCCGCAATCCGAAATCCTGCTCTACCAGACGGAGGACGGGCGCACACGCATCCAGTGCCGGTTGGAGAACGATACCTTGTGGTTGACGCAGGCGCAGATCGCCGAACTGTTCCAGACCACGCCCCAGAACGTAACGCTGCATCTGAAGGCCATCTTTGCCGAAGGCGAACTGGCGGTGGAGGCAACCTGTAAGGATTACTTACAAGTTCGGGTCGAAGGTGGCCGGGAGGTGACACGGAGCCTGCGCCATTACCGGCTGGAGGCCATTCTGGCCGTGGGCTTCCGGGTGCGCAGCCATCGCGGTACCCAGTTCCGCCAATGGGCGACGGCGCGCTTGGGCGACTATCTGGTGAAGGGCTTCGCCATGGATGACGAGCGGCTCAAGAACCCGCCGGGCAAGGGTCAGCAGGACTACTTCGACGAGCTGCTGGAACGTATTCGGGACATTCGCTCGTCCGAACGGCGATTTTATCAGAAGGTCCTGGACATTTACGCGACCAGCGTGGACTACACGCCCGACGACGAGACCTCGCAGCGCTTCTTCGCCACGGTGCAGAACAAGATGCACTGGGCGACCCACGGTCACACGGCTGCCGAGGTGATCGCCGAGCGCGCGGATGCGGCGAAGCCCTTTATGGGCCTGCAAGCGACACGGCCCGGCGGCATCGTGCGCAAGGATGACGTGGCCGTGGCCAAGAATTTCCTCACGGAGGACGAACTGCAGGTGTTGAACCGCATCGTGAATCTCTACCTCGAATATGCGGAGTTGCAGGCGCTGGAACGCAGGCCGATGACCATGCGGGACTGGGTCTCGAAACTGGATGAGTTTCTGAAGATCTCCGGCCGCGAACTGCTGAATCACGCGGGCACGATTTCCGCCGAATCCGCCAGGGCAAAGGCCGAGTTGGAGTATGTGCGCTATCGTCGGTTACTGGATGCGCAGCCGCAGCGCGTGGACGCAGAGTTTGAGCAGGCAGCGAAGGCGGTGAAGAAGCTGTCAAGGCCAAGACCATCGAAGCCGCCGAGGTCATGAGCAGGCTCCCCGTATCCAATCCGCTACCACCGCTACGCCTCATCAGGAGGGTATGGCTCGTTTCCCAGGGAGATTCCGATGTCTGAACAAGCCCGCTCCGAACGCCGCACCCAGAACCGCGTGATCGCCCTGTTTACCAAGCCGATCGAGCGCGGTGGACTGGGTTTCAGCTACCTCAGCGACTGGAGCAAGCGGCACAATAACCGCCCCATTGAGACAGCGCTGCTGCGCGCAAACCTCATGAGGCGCGGCTATTCCGACGCGCATATCTGTGCCGCCCTGCGCAAGCTGGAGCTGGCCGCGGATGTCACGGGCATCACGCTCTATCAGGCCAACCTGCGCACCTATCAATTGCTGCGTTACGGGGTGCAAGTGCAGATCGTCGCCGGCCAGGCTTTCGATACCGTGCACCTGATCGACTGGGATCACCCGGAGAATAACGACTTTGGGCTGGCCGAGGAGGTGACGCTCAAGGGCGGCTATGAGCGGCGCCCGGACCTGGTGCTCTATATCAACGGCATCGCCGTCGCGATGATCGAGCTCAAGCGCAGTTCCGTGGAGGTGGCCGACGGCGTGCGCCAGCTCATAACCAATCAGGAGCCGATCTTCAATCAGGGCTTTTTCAGCACCGTGCAATTGCTGCTGGCGGGCAGCGACTCGCAGGGCCTGCGCTACGGCACCACGGGGACGCCGGAGCAGTTCTTCGTCCGGTGGAAGGACGAGGCCGCCCCCGAGGCGGGCACGGCACTCGCGGCCGGTGCGCTGCTCGATCGGCCGCTCGCGCAACTCTGCAACCAGACCCGGTTGCTCGACCTGATCCACAACTTCGTCATCTTCGACGCGGGCCACAAGAAGGTGCCGCGTCCGCACCAGTTCCAGGGCGTCAAGGCGGCGCAGGAGCGGATCGGCCAAGGCGAGGGCGGTGTCATCTGGCACACCCAGGGCAGCGGCAAGAGCATCCTGATGGTGCTCATCGCCAAGTGGCTGCTGGAGCACGACCCCGATGCGCGTATCCTCATCATTACCGACCGCGACGAGTTGGACAAGCAAATCGAGGGGGTGATGAAGAGCGCCGGGGTCATCGGCGCCGACTCGCCCTCGCCGCGCATCGGCTCGCGGGCGGAGTTCGTCGAGAAGCTGGGATCGCCCACGCCGCGCCTCCTGTGCGCCCTCATCCACAAGTTCGATCCGGCCGACCTGAAGGGTCCGGCGCCGCCCATCCATGGTCGCTTCTACGTCTTCGTGGATGAATGCCACCGCACCCAGGGTGGCGACATGAACACGCAGATGAAGCGCTGGCTCAAGGACGCGATCTTCATCGGTTTCACCGGTACGCCCCTGTTGCGCAAGGACCGGCGGATGACACGCGATGTCTTCGGCACCTACATCCACACCTATAAATTTCACCAGGCGGTGGCCGACAAAGTGGTGCTCGACCTCAAATACGAGGCCCGCGACGTGCCGCAACGGCTCGGCTCGCAGACGGCCATCGATCAGTGGTTTGAGCAGCATACCAAGACGCTCAACAATTTCCAAAAGGCGGTGTTGCGCAAGCTGTGGGCGACGATGGAAGATCTGATGAGCTCGGGGGAGCGCAAAGAGCGCATCATCGCCAGCATCATCGAGGACTTCAGCCTGAAGCCCCGCCTCAACAACGACCGCGGCACGGCCATCCTGGTGACCGCCTCGATCTACGACGCCTGCCACTATTTCCGGCTGTTCCAGAACAAAAGCTTCGGTCGCTACTGCGGGATCATCACATCCTTCGAGCCGAACCACAACGCCATCTCCCGTGACCCACGGGACAGCGACGAGCGCTACAAGTTCGATACCTATACTGCGCTCTTACAAGACATCGTGGCGAAGCCCGATAAGACCAAGGCCAAGACCTATGAGGAGGAGATCAAGCGCCGCTTCGTCGCGGAGCCGGCGAACCTCAAGCTCTTGATCGTGGTGAGCAAGCTGTTGACGGGCTTCGACGCACCGAGCTGCACCTGCATCTATCTCGACAACGAGGAACTGCGCGACCACAACCTGTTCCAGGCCATCTGCCGGACCAACCGGCTCGATGGGGACGACAAGGACTACGGCTATATCGTCGACTTCAAGGAACTGTTCGGGGACGTGCAGCAGGCCATCGCCGTCTATAGCTCGGACGAGCTGGACCCGGACCAGGGCAGCGGCGGCGACAACAATGTACATCTCAAGGACTGGCTGGAGGAGGGCAGAAATCGGCTGGAGGAGGCCCGTGAGGCGCTGCGCTATCTCTGCGAACCGGTCACAGCGCCGCGTGAGGTCGAGCAATTCCTGCGGTATTTTTGCGGGGACGCGGCCAATCCCGCGGCACTTGGCGAGACCGAGCCGTTGCGGGTGGCGTTCTATAAGGCGGTCGCCGCCTTCGTGCGCGCCTTTGCCGCCATCGCGCAATACCTGACCGAGGCGGGCTATATGGACGCCGAGGCAGTTACCTTGCAGGCTGAGGCCGATCTCTATAGCGACATCCGCGCCGCCATTAAGCACCACTCGGGTGAGGAGCTGGACACCAAGCCCTTCGAGGGCGACATGCGCCACCTCATCAACACCTACATCCAGGCCGATCCGGCCGCCGCGCAAGGGACCCTGGACGACTATTCCCTGGTCGAAATGATCATCGAGACCGGCATTCACGACGCCATCGCCAGGAAGCTCAACGCGACCGGCAAGCTCTCCCGGAACGCCATCGCCGAGGGGATCATCAACAACGTCCGCAAGACGATCATCCGCGACCAACTCGCCGATCTGCGGTTCTACGATCAGATGTCGAAACTGCTCGATGACCTGATCAAACAGAGTCGGGCGGATGCGGCGGCCTATGAGACATTCCTACGCAAGGCCGAGGAGCTGGTCAGACGGCTGGCGTCACGGCAGCCCGACGCCGAGGTGCCTGCCGCTCTGCACGGCAAACCCGAGGCCACCGTGCTGTACAACAATCTCGGCTCGATTCCGGCGAACCGCTTTCAGTACCCCAGGGACGATGAGGACAGGGCCGCGCTGGGGCTCAAGATCGACCAAGCCGTCCGGGACCACGCCCCGGCGGGCTGGCGGGGCGATCAGGCCCGGGAGGCCCAGGTGCTCAATGTGCTCTATCCCCTGCTCGACCGCGACCGGCAGGCCACCCAGGCCCTCTTCGATATCATCAAGAACCAGCCGGGGTACTGATGACCGAGACGATCCAGCTCGGCGAGATCGACATCGCGGTGACGCGCAAGGACGTGAAGCTGGTTCACCTCTCGGTGCACCCGCCCGCTGGCCGGGTCACACTGGTTGCACCGACCGGGACGCGTCTGGAGGTGGCCCGGGCCTATGCCATCTCAAGGCTGGGCTGGATTCGGCGCCAGCAGGCGAGACTGCAAGCCCAGGCGCGCGAAACGCCGCGCGAGTTCGTCGAGCGTGAGAGTCATTATCTGTGGGGGCGCCGTCACCTCCTAACGGTCGTTGAGCGGGACTGCAAGCCAGGCGTTTCCCTCGACCATAAGCGCATCCACCTGACCGTACGCCCAGGGAGCGACCCGGCGAAGCGCGCCGAGGTCATGCACCAGTGGCACAAGGCCCTGCTGCACGAAGTCGTCCCCTCGCTCATCGCCAAGTGGGAGCCGCGGCTTGGGGTGCGCGTGGCCGCGTATTTCCTGCAACGCATGAAGACTCGGTGGGGGAGCTGCAATCACACCGCCGGACACATCCGCCTAAACACTGAACTCGTGAAGAAGCCGAAGCACCTGCTGGAATACGTGATCGTGCACGAGATGGTGCATCTGCTGGAACCGACCCATAGCGATCACTTCACGGCCATCCTGGGGGAGCATTACCCGACCTGGCGCGAGGCCCGGGCCGAACTCAACGATCTGCCGCTGGCTGCGGAGGTGTGGAGAGAGTGACCGGTGGACGAGTTTGGGCGCAAGCCCCCGAAATCCAGGATCAAGGTGCAGACCCTCGCACTCGATACCTTCGCGTCTGGCGCGACCTTCGAGAATGCCGTCAACCTGTAGGTCTTCGACAAGAGGTTGCGGCTATTGGCCTTGGATGCGTTGGAGCGCATTGAAGTCGCGTTACGCGTCGACCTTTCGCACCGGCTCGGCTAGCCAGGCGCATTCGGGCGCACCACCTGGTTTCGGTCGTAGTGGGTGATCTGCCGGATCTCCTGGTTGCTGAGTCCAGCCCCGCCACGGCGCGCCCGATCCTTCAAGACACTGAGGCGGTGTCCAGCTCCGGATGCCCGAGCAGATGATGGAGCACCAGCAAGTGCTCCACGCTCAGGACGCGACCGGCCTTGCCCTCGTCCGCGACGAAGAGCCGGAAGGGGGCGGAGATGGGCTGTTTGCGGAACCGGACCAGCACGGATTCGCCTTGCTCGGCCAGGGTGGGCGGGGCCTTGCCCTCCATCAGCAGCAGGCGACCGGTCCCTGCCGGCACCATCGATTCCTCGAAGACCGGCGTGAGCCGCGGGTCCGTGCGGTCATAGACGGCCTCCCCGACAGCCTGACGCATCTCGACCGCGCGGGTGAGTGCATTGCGCCGGCGGATATCTGCGCCTGTTTCATCCTCACCCAACGCGCCGCATCCGCGTCCCACCACGCGGGGCTATTGACGCGGCACCGCGCCATCAGTCCACCGTCAACCCATCCACCCGCTGAAACCCCCGCGGCAGCGGCTTACCGCGCCGCCCGCGTTCGCCCTGGTAGAGGTCCAGATCCGCGGGCTTCAGGGTGAAGGTCCGCTTGCCCGACGCAATGATGAGGCTGCCGCCCTCGCGCACCACCGCGGCGGCGACCAGCCAGTCCTGCCGTTCGGCGCCCTTGGCGGCGGGGATACTGATGATCTTGTTGCCCTTGCCGCGGGGCATCTCGGGCAGGTCGGAGACCGGGAAGACCAGCAGGTGGCCGCTGTTGGTGACGGCGGCCAGGCGCGGGTTCGGCAGGTCCGGGATCGGCATGGGCGGCAGCACCCGGGCGCCTGCGGGCAGGGTGAGCACCGCCTTGCCGCCCTTGGGCTTGGCGTAGAGTTCCTCCATCCGCACGATGAAGCCGTAGCCGGCGTCGCTGGCGAGCAGCAACCGGGTCTGGGGCGGCTCGCCCAACACGGCGACGAAGCTCGCTCCCTTGGGCGGGTCGAGCCGCCCGGTCAGGGGCTCCCCCTGGCCGCGGGCCGACGGCAGGGTGTGGGCCGGGAGGCAGTAGCTGCGCCCGGTGCTGTCCAGGAACACGGCCGTCTGGTTGCTGCGCAGCCGGGCGGCGGTGAGGAACTGGTCGCCGGAGCGGTAGCTCAAGGCCACGGCGTCGATCTCGTGGCCCTTGGCGGCGCGCACCCAGCCCTTCTCGGACAGGACCACGGTCACCGGCTCGCTCGGGGAGACCTCGGTCTCGTCCAGGGCCGCGGCGGCGGTGCGCGCGACCAGGGGGGAGCGGCGCGCATCGCCGTACTTCGCCGCGTCGGCGATGATCTCGTCGCGGATCAGGTGCTTCAGCCGTGACTCGTCGCCCAGGATGCCCTGGAGTTGGTCGCGCTCGGCGGCCAGTTCCGCCTGCTCGCCGCGGATCTTCATCTCCTCCAGGCGGGCGAGCTGGCGCAGCCGGGTGTTGAGGACGTATTCGGCCTGGGTGTCGCTGAGCGCGAAGCGTTCGATCAGGACCGGCTTGGGCTCGTCCTGGGTGCGGATGATGCGGATCACCTCATCGATGTTGAGATAGGCGATCAGCAGGCCTTCCAACAGGTGCAGCCGGTCCAGGACCTTGCCGAGCCGATGTTCCAGGCGGCGGCGCACGGTGGCGGTGCGAAAGGTCAGCCACTCGGCCAGGATTTCCTTGAGATCCATGACCCGCGGCCGACCGTTGCCGGCCACCAGGTTCAGATTGACCCGGTAGCTGCGCTCAAGATCCGTGGTGGCAAACAGATGCGACATGAGCCGCTCGATGTCCACGCGGTTGGAGCGCGGGACTATGACCAGCCGGGTCGGGAACTCGTGGTCCGACTCGTCCCGGAAGTCCTCGATCATCGGCAGCTTCTTGGCGTTGAACTGGGCGGCGATCTGCTCCATCAGCCGCTCGCCCGAGACCTGATAGGGCAGCGCGGTGATGATGACATCCCCCTGCTCCACCTCGTAGCGGGCGCGCTGGCGCAGGCTCCCGTTGCCGGTCTCGTAGATCTTGAGGATCTCCGCGGGCGTCGTGATGATCTCACCGGCGGTCGGAAAATCAGGACCGGGGACATGGACGGTCAGGTCGGCGACCGTCGCGTCCGGGTGGTCGAGCAGGTGGATGCAGGCGCGCGCCACCTCGCGCAGGTTGTGGGAGGGGATGTCGGTCGCCATGCCGACCGCGATCCCGCTGGCCCCGTTGAGCAGCAGATTGGGCAGGCGCGCGGGCAGGAGTTTGGGCTCCTCCAGGGTCCCGTCGAAGTTGGGCTGCCAGTCCACCGTCCCCTGGTCCAGTTCGCCCAGCAGCAGCTCCGCGTAGGGCGTCAGGCGCGACTCGGTGTAGCGCATGGCTGCAAAGGACTTGGGGTTGTCCGGCGAGCCCCAGTTGCCCTGCCCGTCGATCAGCGGATAGCGGTAGCTGAAGGGCTGGGCCATCAGCACCATGGCCTCGTAGCAGGCGCTGTCCCCGTGCGGGTGGAACTTGCCCAGCACGTCGCCCACGGTGCGCGCCGACTTCTTGAACTTGGCCGCCGCCGAGAGGCCCAGCTCGGACATCGCGTAGAGGATGCGCCGCTGCACGGGCTTCAACCCATCGCCCACATAGGGCAGGGCGCGGTCCAGGATCACGTACATGGAGTAGTCCAGGTACGCCTTCTCGGTAAAAACGGCCAGGGGCTGGCGCTCCAGGCCTTCTGCGTTGTAGATCAGGGTGTCCGTCATGCTCAGTCCGGTGGGCGGGGGTCAGCCGTGCATGATGCGGCAAGCGGGGGCTGGGACCAAGGGGGGCGGGCAGCGCGGACGCCACGCGTCGTCTTGCGGACGTTGCGCTTCAGGCCAAGCCCGGCCTCGCGGGGGACCCGCGGTGCCTGGTCGACCGGAACACGGACCTACGGGTGCCCATGGCCCCAAGGATGATAATCCAAACTCCGCTGCTAGCGTATAATGGGACCATGGTTTTCATCGAACTGCCGATTTTCGTTCGTTGCGCCGCCAATATCTTCTCGGATGAAGACCTCGCGGAACTGCAGCGCACTCTGCTCGAAAACCCGACGGCGGGGGACCTGATTCCCGGTGGTCGCGGTCTCCGCAAAGTGAGAATGCCACTGCAGGGGCGTGGAAAACGCGGCGGTGCGCGAGTGATCTACTACCACTGGCTCAGTAAGGAGCAGTGCTATCTGGTCTATGCCTTTACAAAGAACGCGGCGGCCGACCTAAGCAAGGAACAACTGCACCGGCTGGCCGCTGTCATTGATGAGGAGATAAATCATGGATAACCAGCAGTTTGACGAGTTGCTGGAGAGCGTCCGCGACATGGGTCGCCATATGCGCGGAGAGACCGTGGCCAAAACACGGGTGCGCGAATTTCCGGACCCCGATGTCAAGCTGATCCGCGAGCGCACCGGCCTCAGCCAGACACGCTTTGCTTACCTGATCGGCGTCAAGCCCAAGACGCTGCAGAACTGGGAGCAGCATCGCGTGCGTCCGACCGGACCGGCCAGGGCGCTGCTGCGGATTGTCGAGGCCAACCCTGGTGCCCTGACCGTACTGCACCCCTGAAGTGCTTTCACCCCACGCTATGCGCTGCGAATGACCTGCAACCGGAGCACTGACGATGATTGAATCGCCGCTCATATCCCTGTCTCCGGAAGAAAAAATTCAAGTATTTGTAGCGATAGCAACTGAAAAAATCGGCCTCGATCATCGTTCCGGCCACCGCGGTGTGTCGGTTGGCCTTCAGGCCGACCGACTGGGAGCGCCGCACCCCAGTGCGGCCCGGCCTGTCCGCAGCACGCAACGCTGCGGTCGCTCGCGAGATCGCGCCGCACTGGGGTGCGGCGCTCCCAGTGGCCGGGATTATGATCGAGGCCAAAAAATCAGCCATGTCACCAGCTAAGATCAAACCGGTGCTGACGCACAAGAGAATCGATGATCTATTTGATAAATGCACGCTTGAATACATCGACCACTTGGTACGGGATATGAAATTGCCACAGTATTTCACTATCAGCGATATTCCTGACGACGGTCCTTGTCGGCTTTACTTTGATCCGCTCATAAAAGACTTCGAGGCCAGCTTGGCGGATACGCTGTCACAGCGAACGATTCGTAAGCATATCTTTATTCTTGCGGCGCTGGTGGACTTCTTATGTTTTGATTGCGGAGTGAGAAATTTCGACGATCTCACCGTAGGCATGGTCAACAGTGGCTTCAGGCGATGGTTTGCCAGCAAGATAGGGAGCGCGACAGAAGGTGAAGTCAAAACCGCTGTCCGGAAGTTTTTCCTCTTTCTGGCGAAAGAAAAAGGATTCGCTAACGAAAAGATACTCCGCAGTCAGCAACCAAAATAGCTACGCCCTCGGTGAGAAGCGAGAAGACAGCACCCCGTGACGCCAGACCAGTTCATCGACAAGTGGAAGGACGCGACCCTCAAGGAGCGCTCGGGCTCCCAGGAGCATTTCCTCGACCTCTGCCGCCTCTTGGAGGAGCCGAGCCCGGCCGCGGCCGATCCGACCGGTTCCTGGTACTGCTTCGAGAAGGGCGCGGCCAAAGCCGGCGGTGGTGACGGCTGGGCCGATGTCTGGCGGAGGAACTGCTTCGGCTGGGAGTACAAGGGAAAGCATAAAGACCTCAAGAAGGCCTTCCAGCAACTCCAGAATTACACCCCGGCGCTGGAGTACCCGCCGCTCCTGATCGTCTCCGATATGGACCGGATCGAGATCCATACGGCTTTCACGGGCACGGTGCCGGACGTGCATGTCCTGCTCCTGGAGGACCTGCGCGACGCCGGCAAGCGCCGGCTGTTGAAGTGGGCCTTCACCGAGCCCGAGCGGTTGCGGCCAGACCAGACCACGGCGGCACTCACCGAGGCCGCGGCCGGGAGCTTCGGCGGCTTGGCGCAGGCCCTACGCGCCCGCGGGCATGACCCCTGGGCGGTGGGGCACTTCTGCATCCGGGTCCTGTTCTGCCTGTTCGCCGAGCACATCGAGCTATTGCCCCGGCAGATGTTCACCCGGTTGCTGGATGCGGGGCTCAAGGACCCTGCCAGCCTCACCGGGATGCTGCAAGACCTGTTCGGCGCCATGGCCAAGGGCGGGCGCGTCGGCTTCGATCCGGTGGACTGGTTCAACGGCGGCTTATTCGACTCCACCGCCACCCTGCCCCTGGAGTTAGACGACATCAAGACCCTGCGGGCGCTGGCCCCGCTGGACTGGTCAGCGATTGAGCCGAGCATCTTCGGCACCCTCTTCGAGCGCGGCCTGGACCCGGACAAGCGCAGCCAGCTCGGGGCCCACTACACCGACCGCGGCTCGATCATGCGCCTGGTCGACCCGGTGGTGCTCGATCCGCTGCGGGACGAGTGGACCGCCAGGAAAGGGGAGATCGAGGCCGTGATGGCGAAGGCCGGTGCGGCGAAGTCGGCCTCGGCGCGGACCAAGGCCCAGAACGACGCGCACGGGGTCCTGCAGGGCTTCCTCGCGCGGCTCGCTCACTTCCGGGTCCTGGACCCTGCTTGCGGGTCCGGCAACTTCCTGCTGCTGTCGCTGCTGGGGCTCAAGGACCTGGAGCACCAGGTCATCCTCGAGGCTGAGACTCTGGGGCTGTCGAGGGCCTTCCCGATGGTCGGGCCGGAGTGCGTCCTGGGGATCGAGTTGAACCCCTACGCCGCGGAGTTGGCGCGGGTGACGGTGTGGATTGGGGAGATCCAATGGATGCTGTCGCACGGATTCAACCTCTCGAAGAACCCGATCCTGAAGCCGCTGAATACCATCGAGCAGCGGGACGCGGTGGTGAACCCGGACGGGACGGAACCGGAGTGGCCGGTGGCGGATGTCATCGTGGGGAATCCGCCGTTTCTGGGTGATAAGAAGATGCTCGGCGGTCTGGGAGAGGAGTACGTCACGCGCCTGCGGTCGCTTTACCAAGGGCGTGTTCCGGGCGGGGCTGATTTGGTCACCTACTGGTTCGAGAAGGCACGCGCAGAGCTTGAGGTCGGGCGTGCGCGCTATGCGGGTCTGGTCGCGACTAACAGCATCCGGGGAGGTGCTAACCGCAAGGTGCTGGGGCGGATTTGCGAGAGTGGGCGGATCTTCAACGCCTGGAGCGACGAGCCTTGGGTAAATGAGGGAGCGGCGGTAAGGGTTAGCCTGGTGTGCTTGATCGGCGCTCTTGAGCCCTCTCTGATAGAGACCGATGAGAGGCAGGGAGCGATGCTGAATGGTCAGCAGGTCATGATTATTCATGCCGATCTTACAGCCGGACACGATGAGAAAGAATCGACGATAATCCGGAGTAAGGCGATTCCAGAGAACCTCGGGGTCGCTTTTCTGGGTACTCAGAAAAACGGAAAGTTCGAGATTCATGGCGACGTTGCGCGGGCCTGGCTCAGACTTCCCAATCCTCACGACCGATCAAATAGCGATGTTTTGCAGCCTTGGGCAAATGGCATTAACATAACCAAAAGACCTTCCGATCTCTGGATTGTCGATTTTGGAACCGACCTTCCTTTGGATAACGCCTCTTTGTATGAAATGCCCTTCGCTTATCTCAAAGAAAATGTCGAGAATTTTCGCTCCTCGAATAGGCGCGAGGCCTACCGACAGAGGTGGTGGATACATGCAGAGTCTAGGCCGGGAATGCGTGCCGCGATTGCTCGGCTGAATCGCTTTATCGTGACTCCAACTTTAGCAAAGTACCGGGTTTTTAAGTGGTTGGATTGCTCCTTCTGCCCGGACAAGCAGTTGGTGGTCATTGCCCGGTCCGACGACACGACCTTCGGCATCCTGCACTCGCGGTTTCACGAGCTTTGGTCCTTAAGGATGGGCACGAGCCTTGAGGATCGCCCGCGCTACACCCCAACCACCACCTTCGAGACCTTCCCCTTCCCCCCCGGCCTCAACCCCGCCGACACCGCCGGCCCCACCGAGGCCCTTGACTCCGGCGTCATCCTCCCGCCCGAAGCCCCCGACCGCCGCGCCGCCGCCCTGGGCATCGCCGAGGCTGCCTACCGGCTCAACGCCCTGCGCGAGGCCTGGCTGAACCCGCCGGGCTGGGTGGACCGAGTGCCCGAAGTCGTCGACGGCTACCCGGACCGGATCATCCCCAAGCCCGAGCACGCGGCCGACCTGAAGAAGCGCACCCTCACCAACCTCTACAACGCCCGCCCGACCTGGCTGGACCACGCTCACCAGGCGCTTGATGCGGCCGTGGCGGCGGCCTACGGGTGGGGGGACTACGGGGCGGGGATGGCGGAGGAGGAGATTTTGCGGCGGTTGCTGGCGCTGAATTTGGAGCGGTCGCAGGAGCAGGAGACGCATCAATGAGCACGTTCGGACTCGATGATCGGATGAAACGGCTGTTGCGGGACATTCGCGGAGGTCGGAAAGAATTCCAAGCCGCGGGTAAGTCGACGGAAGATCTTCGCGAGTTTGATCTCGATGCGAAGTGTCTAATAGCAATGAAGAACAGGGGGTTGATACCGCATAATGATTTGCATCTAATGATGGGTAGTGATGGTCCCCACCTGAAATATCTATCAGCAATAATAAATTCCCTCACTTACGAAGGCGAGATGGCCGCCGATGAGCTCGACCTAGCTCCCGCCGCCGAAGCGTTGCACGGGGTCTTGAGCCAGGGCGGGCTGATCGCGTGTCGGCGCGACTTGGACCGTGCGATTTCCAGCGTGGCGAGCGATCCCGCCCAAGCGATTGCGAGCGCATGCGCCACGCTGGAGAGCGTATGCAAGGCGATTCTGGCCCAGGTCGGCCAAGCGATCCCCTCGAATCAGGCTATCCAGTCTCTCATCACAGAGACAACGAAAGCACTCAATCTTGCTCCGGAAGTCGCCGCCGAAGTGGAAATGAAGCGCATCCTCGGGGCGGTCAGCAACATCTCTGCCGCCGTCGGAACCCTGCGGACCAAGTATGGAGCGGCACACGGGCAAACCGACGACCGTACCCCGCTCAAACCCGTTCATGCGAGGTTCGCGATTAACGCCATGGCAGCGGTTGCACTGTTCCTGCTGGAGACCGCCTTAGACGGCGAGAGAAAGACCTGATGACCATCACCCTCCCCGACAAGCTCTCCCCCACCCGCTTTCCCAACATGAGCCTCCAGCTCGCCGCCATCCTCGGCTTCGTCCTGGAGCGCCAGTTCACCACCCCGGCCCTCGCCGAGCTGGTCGTCACCCCCGACGGCCACGTCCTCGCCCGCCCCAAGGGCGAGCCCGGCCCCCTGGCCCACATCGCAGCCGAAGCCGACTTGCGCGCGAACCTGCGCCGGCTGGGCATGGCCGCCGGGCTCGACGACGCGGAATGGTCGGAGTACGCGGGCCTGGTCAGCCAGCGGCTGGGAATAGATTTGCAGGGAGGGAGGGAGGGAGGCACTGGTTCAGTATAATTCCTGTTTACAAGACATTGAAATATATGTAATATATCTAGTTCGGCGCGGGTTTCCGTCACTTTTTGAATAAGTGAGAACTTCTTGAACGGACAATGGACATGCCCTCATTGCAATTCACAGAATTGTCGGCATCACAAGACGTATCAAACCGGTCATAACGGTACGCGTTTGCTGTGGCGATGTCAAAGTTGCAATAGGCTCTTTTCCGAGACCAAAGCCACCCTTATCGAGAGGCTCAGGAAACCGACCAGCTTCATCATTCAAGTGCTCAAAACGCGCACTGAGGGGATCGGCTTGAACGCCGCCTGCCGGGCCTTCGCGATTGCGAAGAATACGTTGCTCCTATGGGAGCGTCGCCTGGCCGATTGCAAGGATGTGCTGGTCATATATGCCCTGACGCACACCTTTATTGAGCAACTGATCGAAGGTGATGAGCTTTATACGAAAGTGAATAGGAATGTCCCCCCGGAGGATTGTGAAGGCTGGACGATCGTACTGATGGAAAGGGCAAGTCGATTTATCTGGGCGCTTCAGTGCGGGAAAAAGGATCGCAGTCTATTTTCATATGCAATACAAATACTTAGAGATGTCATTCTGCGTACTGGCGATGTCACTCTAGTCACCGACGGGGAACGTCGGTATGGCAATCTCCTGTTTGAAATTTGCCACGAAGTATTGCGAACCGGAAAACGCGGCCGCCCACCGAAAGTGCTTCGTCGCGGTGTGAAGGTGCGCCTTAAGAATAAAGGGAAAGGAACTGATAGAACGGGGCACTCGCGTCCCAAATACGAAACCCCTCATCCGGAGCATCCAGAAACCGATCAAGATGTGACGCCAGCCGATATTCATGCTAATCATTTGGAAGCATCGAACGCTTCATTTCGGCGAAAGAATTCTGCTTATCGCCGCCGAACGAATACGTACGCGAAGAGCATTTCTGGTTTGCAAAGAACATTGGATATGTTGTGGATTGTCCATAACTTTATTCGCAGCCACTTCACGACAAAACAGGTTCCTGCGGTGGCTCTGGGGATTCTCCAGCAGGGACTCTCGTGGGATGAGGTCCTTAGAGTTCGACAGCCCAGGTTATAAAAATACTACAAAAACATAAGGATAAGGAAGAACCAAACTGAACCAGTGCCTTTTAGGGCCGCTGGCGCTATAATTTTTCGTCTGCCGTGAACGCCTGCCTGGGTATTACCTATCGGCGCCTCACAACACTTCACCGTAGCCCACCATAACGCACAGCATCTCGCAGTAACTCACCGCAGCACCTGATTTTTCGCCAGACGAAAATATGTTGCGCCTGTTTGCCCTCGTCTGAACTGACCCACGCAAAAAAAAGGCGGCTCGCGCCGCCTTCTTCAGTTCCACGAAGTCCGCGGTTATCCGCCCATGCCACCCAGGGCATAGGGCACGAGGGGAACGAGGCAGATGGCGACAGCCATCCACATGGCGGTGTTGGTCTTGGAACGGAGGGTCGCGTCACTCATGTCAGTAACCTCAAATCAGATGGCTGGGCCGTGTCTGTGGTTCGTGTAGCAAGCTGGACCAGGGGTTGCGGGGGTCGATCCGTGAGGATCAGCACTCCGACTCCTTGTCGCCTGCCTACGGTTTGAACTATAGGTTGCGCCGGAGTAGAGCTGAAATCGTTATTTCCTACCATAACGATCGGATATTGACGAGGCCGAACCGGACGCGGGTCGGACACCGCGACTCCGGCCAGTTCATGCCTCCGCCCTGGCCCCCACACGGTCGGCTTTGGTCAAGGCTATTGCGGACCCTCCGGTGTCTGATGCAGACATCGGGTCGGGTCCATCTGGTCCGTTGCGGACATCCCACGGCGCAAGGCACCGGCGCCGAAGCGCGCGTGGATACGCTCGACCGCGACCGTGAGACGCCGCTCCCGGTCGCTGTCCGCGGGGCGCTCGGCCGCGCTGTCGAACAGGTCCGGCTGGACCGGCTCCGGGGTCCCCAGATCGGCGATCCCCAGCCCGATCAGGCGCACGGGCTTGCCCTCCCAGCGGCCAGCCTCGTACAGCGACCAGGCGGCGGTGAACAGGGTGCGGGCGTCGTCGCTGCGCCGCGGCAGCCGCCGCTGTCGGGTATGGGTCTCGAAGCCGCAGAAGCGGATCTTCAGCGTCACGGTGCGCCCCGCGATCCCCTCCTGCCGGGCCGCGGCGGCGACCTCGGCCGCCAGGTCGCGCAGGGTGTCGCGCAACACCTGGGGATCGGCGACGTCCACCCCGAAGGTGGTTTCCTTGGAGAGCGACTTGCGGGCGGCGCACTCCCCGACCCGATCGGAGGCGATGCCCCGCGCCTGCTGATAAAGGCTGGTGGCGGCGCGGGGCCCCAACTCGGCCTGCAACCGGGTGAGCGACAACCCGCGCAGGTCGGCGACGGTGCGCAGTCCGAGCCGCGTGAGCAGGGGCAGGGTCCGGCGGCCGACCCCGCGCAGGGCGCCGACCGGCTGCCCGCCCAGGAAGTCCAGCACCCGCTCCGGGGGCACCACGATCAACCCGTCCGGCTTGCCGAAGTCCGAGGCGATCTTGGCCACCAGCCGATTCGGGCCGATCCCGACCGAGGCGGTCAGGCCGACCGCGGCGCGGATCGCTTCCTTGATCCGCCGACCGATGGTCTCCGGCGGGCCGACCAGGTGCCCGAGCCCGCTCACGTCGAGAAAGGCCTCGTCGATGGAGATCGCCTCCACCACCGGGGCACAGGCGGCCATGACCGCGCGGATCTGGCGGGCGACCTCCAGGTAATGCGCCATGCGCGGACGCAGGTAGACCGCGTCCGGACAGCGCCGGTGGGCCTCGTTGATGGGCATGGCCGAGTGGATGCCGAAGCGCCGGGCCTCGTAGGAGCAGGTGGCCACCACCCCGCGCCCGCCGGGCTGGGCGCCGACCACGACCGGGCGTCCCCGCAGGGTCGGGTCGTCGCGCTGCTCGACCGCGGCGTAGAAGGCGTCCATGTCCAGGTGCATGACCCAGCGCGGGGTTGCGGTGCTCATGGTCCTGGCGCTCGATGTGGTGACGGCAAGCGGTATCCTACCGGAAGCTGCGGATCGGGTGGCTGGCGATAGCCAGCGGCTGGGTCTAGACTCGGAACCATCCTGCGCCCGCTTTCGCTACAGATACCATGAATCCGCCCCTCAAAAAACTCCCGATCGGCATCCAGACCTTCAGCGAGATCATCACCGAGGGTTACACCTATGTCGACAAGACGGCGCACGCCCTGGCCCTGGCGAACGGGGGCAAATACTACTTTCTGTCGCGCCCGCGCCGCTTCGGCAAGAGCCTGTTTCTGGATACGCTCAAGGAACTGTTCGAGGGCAGCGAGGCCCTGTTTCGGGGGCTCGACATCCACCCCCACTGGGACTGGTCGCGCCGCCATCCGGTGATCCGGCTCGATTTTGCCGGGGGGGTGGTGCAGAGCCCCGAGGGTCTGGATGAGACGATCCACGAGTTGCTGGGCTTCAATCAGCGTCGTCTGGGCATCCACTGCGAGTCCACCAGCATCGCCGGCCGCTTTGCCGAGTTGATCATCCGCGCCCATGAGGCCGGCGGCCGGCGCGTGGTGATCCTGGTCGACGAGTACGACAAGCCGATCCTCGACAGCATCGAGCATCCGGAGCGTATCGCGGTGTTGCGCGAGGGGCTGAAGAATCTTTACTCGACCATGAAGACACAGGATGCCCATATCCAGTTCGTCTTCATGACCGGGGTGACCAAATTCAGCAAGGTCAGCCTGTTTTCGGGGTTGAACCAGCTTGAAGACCTGACGCTGGATGCGCGGGTCGCCACCCTCTGCGGCTACACCCAGGCGGACCTTACGACCACCTTTGGCGGGCATCTGGCCGGGGTCGATTGGGACAGACTCAAACGCTGGTACAACGGCTACAACTTTCTCGGCGAGCCGGTCTACAACCCCTTCGATATTCTCCTGTTCATTCGTAAAGGCCAGATGTACCGCAACTACTGGTTCGAGACGGGCAGCCCAAGCTTTCTGCTCAAGCTCTTGCAGCGCCGGCAGACCTTCCTGCCCGCATTGGAAGGAATCGAGGCCAGCGAGGAAATCCTGGACTCGTTCGACATCGAGCGGATCGACCCGGTGACGCTGCTGTTTCAGACCGGCTATCTGACCATCGACCAGGCGCGCCAGTCCTTCGACCAATGGCTGTTCAAACTGCGCGTCCCCAACCAGGAAGTGCGCCAGGCGCTCGCCAACCACCTGGTCGATGCCTATACGGGCCGCCTGCCGAGCGAACGCCTGAATTGGCAACAGGCCATCTACGACCCCTTGACGCAAGGCGACGTCGCTGGCCTGATCGCCGCCATCCAGCGACTGTTCGCCGGCATCCCCTGGCGCAACTTTACCGGCAACGATCTCCCCGAGGCCGAGGGCTATTACGCCAGTGTGCTCTATGCCTTCTTCGCCAGCCTCAATGCCGAGATCATTCCCGAGGACGTGAGCAACCAGGGCCAGGTGGACCTGACCATCAAGCTGGCCGACTATATCTACGTCATCGAGATCAAGCTGGCACCGCGCCAGGCCCGGCGCCCGCCGACGGCGCCGGAATCAATCGGGGATGAGGGCGCGCCGGAGCCGGCGCGGGACGGCGCCGCCAACCCGGCCCTGGCGCAGCTTCGCGCCCGCGGCTATAGCGACAAATACCGCGGCCTGCCGGGCAAGGGCCTGTTCGAGGTCGGGCTGGTGTTCGAGCGGACGGCGCGCAATCTGGTGCAGGCGGATTGGTGTGCGGTGAACGGAACGACAGACTGATACCACCTGGCGCAATTGCTTGACCATTGACGTAGGGTGCGCCGTGCGCACCTTGAGAGGCTGCGGTTGATCGCCGTGGCCAGGGTTTCGGTCGGCGCCATGGTGCGCACGGCGCACCCTACGGTCGCGGTGCGGTCAACCTAAATCCAGCAGAGGCTTGGTGGATGCGGCGCGATCAAGCGCTGTGCCCGGCCTGCAAGGTCCTCGCGCACGCCTTATCCACGAGGCTCCCCGTCCTTTAGTACAAGGTTTTCCGGAAACCGCCTAAGTTTAAGCGCTGCTGGCTCCCACGCTCCCGCGTGGGAGCAAGTGCGGGCGCTCCGCGTCCAGTAACCAGACGGGACGCGGAGCGCCCGCACTGCATTCCCACGCTGGAGCGTGGGAACGAGAGGGGCGCGCGGCACCGCGCCGCGAACTAGGCACGGCGCTGCATCGCGCCGCATCCACCCCGAGACGTTCGCCAGCGCGGCGGGACGCCCCGGCTCCTTTGCGACCGATCAACCCGTCGAATCGGCCGGTTCATCGGGCCGCGAGCGCGGTTTGCGCCGACGGCTGGTAATGGCCGGGACCGCGTCCTGGACCTCAATGACGCGCAGCGCCCGCTCCTCGCCCAGCAGTTCGCGCTTGGCGATCAGCTTCTCCTGGCGGACCCGCACGCCGTAGCCCAGGGCCGCGCCCCCGGCGGAGGCGATGGTGAGCAGCCCCAGCGTGATGAACTGGGTGAGCATCATCGTCAACCCCAGGCTCACGGCACCGCCGACCACCACCGCGGATTTCAGGCTCATGCCCGCGCCCAGGCCGCGCGCCGCCTTGAGGCTGCTGCGGACCTCCTTGATCCGCTGCTGCTCGGCCTTGAGGCGCAGTTGCTCGCGCTCTTTGGAGAAGCGCTCGGCGGCCCGGGCGACCACATGGTGGCGGCCGGCACCGGCGATGGTGCTGAACCAGAAGGCGGCCATGGTACCCACGGCGACCCCGACGGCGGCGAAGAGCGGCCAGGTGGTCTGCCAATCCGTGCGCAACGCGGTATAGACCAGGAGCCCGGTCACCCCCTGGAGCAGGAAGATGCCGAGCAGGTAACGCAGCAGGGTCGAGAGACTGGTGATGGTCATGAGCGGCGGACTGCCTTCTTGGGGGCGCGTTTGCGCACTGCGGGGGTGGGGCCGGCGGCCTGGGTTGCGGGCTGGGGGCCGGTCTGGGCCGCCGGCTGATCGGGGGACGCGGACTCGCCCGGAGTCGACCCGGCCGCGGCCGGCGCCGTGGCGTCCTGGGGCTTGGGGACGAGGGGGTCGCCGAGGCGGAAGACCCAGGCGTCCTTGAGCGCCGGGCTCAGTTCTTCGGTCGCGACCTTGCGGCTGAAGAGCCCGAGCAGGCGCTCGCGGATGGCGGCGAGTCCCTCCGGTCGGCCCTGCTGTTCGGCCGGGATGGGCCGGTCATAGGCGTCGACCACGGCATAGAGGTACTCGGCGCCCAGGCCCGAAAGGTCGCTCACCAGGCGCGGGGCGGCCTGGCTCGTGGGCAGCAGGCGCGGTTCCAGGCCGGAGATCAGGAAGGGCCCGGGCAGCGTCTCCAGGCGCCGGGCCAGGTCCGGTTGATTGCTGCGCCGCAGGTATTGGATCAGGTCCTGGCGGATGGCCGCGGAGAACTCGGGGCCGGTCTGCTCGCTCAGCTTGGCCTCCTTGCGGTCCGGCCGGATGGCGATCAGGAAGGCGTGGGCCTCGGCGCGGGGTCCGCGGGCGCCCTGGTCGCCCGCCAGGACATAGGTTTCAATCACCCGCAGCAACTCCGCGTAGCGGGCGCGGTCGGCGTCCTTGGCGGGATCGAAGCCGGCGCCCAGGAGGACGAAGGTATAGACGCCATAACCCGGGGTGGCGTTGCTGTAGAGGGTGTTGATGGCGGTGGCGGTCGCGACCCCGGTCTCGGCCCCGCGCGAGGGGAAATAGGCCATGGCATAGGCCAGAGAGCCGGCGTCGCCGGTCGGCTCGGAGCGCTGGAGCGGCGACACCAGGTCCCGGTTCAGGCCGCTGGAGGCGGCCGCCCGGATGGTCCCCTCGGCCCGCGGACCGCCCAGGAACAAAGCGCGATTGACCACCGCCGACACCACCTCGTTGCCGCCCTGGGCGACCAGCTCGCGCACCACCTCGGCAAGCGGGCCGCAGTCGCCCTGGATCAGGGCCTCGGTGGCGAAGGCCGGGTCCGCGTTGGACAGGAAGAGGTCAGTCACCAGGGGCGCCAGATAGTCCTTTTGCTTGCCAAGCCGGGCCGAGCCGCAGATCAAGGCGACCTCCCGGCGCAAATCCGGCAGGTCTGGACTGAAGGGGGTGAAGGCCGGACTGCCCTGCCCCACCGGGACCGGTTGCTGCGCCGGTGGGTTCAGGCCCAGGACCTCGCCCGTGGTACGCCACTGGGGCTCAGGCGGTGTGGTCAGGTCCGGGGCTGGGGCCGCAGCCTTCGGGGCACCTTGGACCTTGGACGGCGTCGCCCCTGGAGTCTGCTGACCCGTCCGGGTGCCCTTGGCGGCCGCGACGGCGGGCGGCGCGGGAGCGCTCTTGGAACCGCCGCCGAAGGACCCAAGCGAGGCGCAACCGCTCAAGACCGACAACACACACAGGCCCGCCAGCACAGGCCGGAAATGGCGCCCGGCCGGGCCCTCGGCAGACTGATCGCATCGTTTAGGGGGCTGGTTCACGTCATCTTGGTCCCTGGTGGTGCTCAACCTTTCATCATAGCGGATCGGCCGGGCCGCGACCTGCCGGAGGGGTCAGGCCCCGGCCTGCCCCTCGCGCTGCGCGATGAAGGCCAGCGCGCGGTCGAGACGGCGTAGCGTCGCCTCCTTGCCCACCAGTTGCAGGGTGACGTCGATCCCCGGCGAGGCGGCCCGCCCGACGATCGCCACCCGCAGCGGCTGGGCGACCTTGCCGAGCTTCTCGTCCAACTCCTCCGCCACCCGCTCCACCGCCCGGTGCAAGGACTCCGGGGTCCAATCCTCCAACGCCATCATCTCGAAGGCCGCGCGCAGGCGGGTCAGGGCCTCACGGGCGACGGGGCGCAGGTGCTTCTTGGCCGCGTCGGGATCGTAGTCGGCAAAGTCCTCGTAACAGAAGGCGCTGATCGCGGCCAATTCCACCAAGGTCTTGGCGCGGGCCGCCTGGGCCGCGACCACCAGTTCCGGGTCCGGTCCCTGGGTGGGGTCGATGCCCAGCGCGCCCAAGTGGGTGCGCAGCAGGTTGGCGACCCGCGCCGGGTCCGCGAGCTTGAGATATTCCTGATTGAGCCAATCGAGCTTGTCGGTGTTGAAGCTGGAGGCGGCCTTGTTCACGTCCGTGATGTCGAACAGGGCGATCATCTCGTCCAGGCTGAAGACCTCCTGGTCGCCGTGTGACCAGCCCAGGCGCACCAGATAGTTGAGCAGGGCCTCCGGCAGGTAGCCCGCGTCCCGGTAGGCGATGACGCTGACCGCCCCGTGGCGCTTGGACAGCCGCGCCCCATCGTCGCCCAGGATCATGGGGACATGGGCGTACCGCGGCGGCTCCACTCCCAGCGCGCGCAGGATGTTGATCTGACGCGGAGTGTTGTTGATGTGGTCGTCGCCGCGGATGACGTGGCTGATGGCCATGTCGGCATCGTCCACCACCACCGCGAGGTTGTAGGTGGGCGAGCCGTCGGTGCGGCGGATGATCAGGTCGTCGAGCTCGGTGTTGCTGAAGACCATCCGGCCGCGGATCAGGTCGTCCACCACCACCGCGCCCTCGAGCGGGTTGCGGAAGCGGATCACATGGGGGCTCGCCGGATCGATCGCGCGGGCCCGGCAATGCCCGTCATAGCGCGGCTTCTGCTTGTCGGCCATCTGCTGCTCGCGCAGCCCGTCCAGACGCTCCTTGGGACAGTCGCAGCGGTAGGCCAGATCGCGCGACAACAGTTCCAGGATCACGGCGTTGTACCGATCGAAGCGCTCGGTCTGATAGAAGGGCCCCTCGTCGTAGTCCAGTCCCAGCCAGCTCATGCCCTCCAGGATGGCGTTCACGGACTCGGCGCTGGAGCGCTCCAGGTCCGTGTCCTCGATGCGCAGCACGAACCGCCCCCCATGCTTGCGGGCATGCAGATAGCAGAAGAGCGCGGTGCGGGCACCACCGACGTGCAGATAACCGGTGGGGGACGGGGCAAAACGGGTACGGACGGTCATGGTCGCGCGGGACTTCCTGGGCAGGGGACAGGCTGAAGATTCTACCAGAGCCGCGGCCACACCCGGGGGCGGCGCGGGGGCGGGACCCGGCGAGGAGTCCAGGCGCCATCACAACGGAACAGTCTGAAGACCTTTCCTGGTCGCGTTCACCGCGAGCGTCGCATCCGTGGTGACGAGACGAGTCGCGCCCACCTCCAGCGCCACCGCCAAATGTAGGGAATCGCCCGCACGCAGGCCGCTGTCGGCATCCCGCACCATGCGCGCGGCTTCCTCGAAAGCCACACGGGTCACCGGGATCAAGCGTAACCCGGTGCCGCAGAACGCCTTGAATTCGCTCCACAGGACCTGCGCATCTTCAGCCTTGATTTCGCCGCGCCGTTGCTTGAGCGAGAGAGCACTGGCGAACTCCGTCAAAATCCAGTCCGCGGCGACGACCTGCTCGGCGCAAGCGGCAAACCAGGCCGCAACCTGCTCGCTCGCCGATTCCGGAACGAACAGTGCAACCGCCGCGCTGGTGTCGAGATAGACCATCAGTACCGCTCCTCCTGACGCATCGCCTCGACGGTCGTCGCGGTCATCGGCAAACCTGCCCGCAACCGCGCCACGCGCTCCAGAAAGGCCACCTTGTCGAAGTGCTGCATCGGACTGAGTCGGATCTCACCCATGGCCGTCACCTGCGCCTCCAGCTCGTCACCCTCCTTGAGACCCGCCGCCCGCAGATAGTCGACCGGCAACCGAACGGCCAGACTGTTGCCCCACTTGGCCACCTGTAATCGCATGGGAACCCCGTTTGGATATACGTGTCTCTACATTGTAGGCGTTGCCCCTCAAAATACAACCGTCCTCAATGGGCGGGCGCCCTACCCCATCCGATGCCGGAACAGCCACCCCGCCGCCCCCAGAGTGGCGAGCGCGATCAGGGCCAGGGGCCACATCTGCCCCCACAGCAGGTCGAATCCGGCCCCCTCCAGAAAGACCCCGCGCAGGATCACCAGGTAGTAGCGCAGCGGATCGACCAGGGTGAGTGCCTGGAGACCGTCGGGGTTATACTAGCAATCGGGGGCGCGAATCCAGACAGGACCACCGCCGACACCAAAAACAGGAAGGCCCCGAGCGGGGCCGTTGTATCCACTACCGTTTCAGTTGCCAGACAACATCAGTCATGGGATTCCAGCGCAACCCGTCGATAGGCCGACTGCGGCACCTTCGCTCGCACCCCTAACAGATGTCTAGAAGTACAACTAAAGCAACAATTTACGACTATGGTGACTGCCCTATTGATAATGAGAGGAGAGCAGTTGGTGCGCCCCATCAAGGCACAACTCGATTGGCTGCTGGCGCACCCCTGTCTGGACGTCCTTGTCCATCTTGCCATTATCGTAACTAAGACGACGCCAGACGCAAGTTCCATAAAGCTATGAGTGATCGTCTTGCGGTGAGGTCTTCGGGGGATGCCTATCCAACGGGGCAGGGATCACCTTTGAAATGGGCTCTTTGCCAGCCCCATTACAGCCCTCCAATGCCAGAATTACCAGAGTCAAGACGACGACAAGCACATGCAGGACATTCAATAGCGCGTGCATATTTTCACCTCATTTGCAATTTGCCAAACACCGGCCGCTCGCCATATCAACGAGCCGCAAGCCCTTTGTCTAGATCCCTCGAAAAACAGAATACACACTGAAACGCGCAACGACAAGCCATTGCTATTAAGAAGTTTTCTCTCAACCGTAATCAAGCGACCAGAGTATTTCGTATTATCCCACACCGATAGTTTGCTCATCGCTCAAATCACAACGGGCCAGAATGCTTATTGCTGCCCAGCTAAACTTGACTTTCGTTCCGGCGAATTATATGAAAGCGAACACCATTTACACGTTAAAGGAATTTAAAGTGCAATCGTCGTCAGTTGGCTCGACCTTCAACCGATAGTTTGATCCGTTCTGGGATAATGTAATCGCCGCATCGATAATTGCACTTTCAAGCACTCTACTGATTTCGCTCGCAGATTATAGGCGCTGCAGACCAATAACAGGAAGCCGGCGGCATATTCCCGATCACGCCCTCACCATGACCACAGCTATGCGCGACATCTCCGTCGCTTTGGTTTATACTTCTTCTGAAGTGGATCTGAATTTCTGAGCTTTAGGCTGCGAACTATCATAAAGATGCTGAATTTTATTTTAGTGCAGGGGTTCAGCCAGCAGCGACGCCCCCAACACCGATAGATACAAGGCATTTCGGTTTCTTCCCTCTTTAAGTAAACCCAATCCTGATCGGCATAGACGAGCTACGAGAGCAAGGTCACACACGAACGAGTAGACCTAGTGATCAAAAAAGAGCCAGTCGCTCTTTATCAGGATTGTCTGGACACTACTGGAGCATGGCGCGATGATCATTAAGTGCCCGAAATATCAAGCTGGCGCCCCAGACAGAGACAGGGAATTTTCCGTCTTAAGTTAAGTTGGTTAGTTACTAGATACCTTCTGCCACAACAAACCTGACTAAACCGTTATGGCATTTCCAGGATACGCCGCAGTCCACTCGCACTGTGTATGGGCAGCAACTTTGGCCCACATGGTAAATATTTTTCAGCAACCTACACAGAACGCCCGCCGGAAACATGATCGCCAAGTCGATTTTCCGGAATTCGACCTTGCTCCACTTTTTGGCACTGGTTCAGTTTAATTCCTGTTTACAAGACATTGAAATATATGTAATATATCTAGTTCGGCGCGGGTTTCCGTCACTTTTTGAATAAGTGAGAACTTCTTGAACGGACAATGGACATGCCCTCATTGCAATTCACAGAATTGTCGGCATCACAAGACGTATCAAACCGGTCATAACGGTACGCGTTTGCTGTGGCGATGTCAAAGTTGCAATAGGCTCTTTTCCGAGACCAAAGCCACCCTTATCGAGGGGCTCAGGAAACCGACCAGCTTCATCATTCAAGTGCTCAAAACGCGCACTGAGGGGATCGGCTTGAACGCCGCCTGCCGGGCCTTCGCGATTGCGAAGAATACGTTGCTCCTATGGGAGCGTCGCCTGGCCGATTGCAAGGATGTGCTGGTCATATATGCCCTGACGCACACCTTTATTGAGCAACTGATCGAAGGTGATGAGCTTTATACGAAAGTGAATAGGAATGTCCCCCCGGAGGATTGTGAAGGCTGGACGATCGTACTGATGGAAAGGGCAAGTCGATTTATCTGGGCGCTTCAGTGCGGGAAAAAGGATCGCAGCCTATTTTCATATGCCATACAAATACTTAGAGATGTCATCCTGCGTACTGGCGATGTCACTCTAGTCACCGACGGGGAACGTCGGTATGGCAATCTCCTGTTTGAAATTTGCCACGAAGTATTGCGAACCGGAAAACGCGGCCGCCCACCGAAAGTGCTTCGTCGCGGTGTGAAGGTGCGCCTTAAGAATAAAGGGAAAGGAACTGATAGAACGGGGCACTCGCGTCCCAAATACGAAACCCCTCATCCGGAGCATCCAGAAACCGATCAAGATGTGACGCCAGCCGATATTCATGCTAATCATTTGGAAGCATCGAACGCTTCATTTCGGCGAAAGAATTCTGCTTATCGCCGCCGAACGAATACGTACGCGAAGAGCATTTCTGGTTTGCAAAGAACATTGGATATGTTGTGGATTGTCCATAACTTTATTCGCAGCCACTTCACGACAAAACAGGTTCCTGCGGTGGCTCTGGGGATTCTCCAGCAGGGACTCTCGTGGGATGAGGTCCTTAGAGTTCGACAGCCCAGGTTATAAAAATACTACAAAAACATAAGGATAAGGAAGAACCAAACTGAACCAGTGCCCACTTTTTGATACGCCAGTGAATCCAAATGCGTCTTTAACTGATAATGACATCGCTCACTATGCAAAAGCATTGCGTTTTGCAGCGTACACCGAAGTTATCACTGGTTCGTTTGCTTCAGCTAATGCCCCTACAAGAACCGGATCCGCTACGATTTTATCCCCCTATTCACTTGCACCTTTTTATGGATACCCACATGCTAACAACATTTCCGTTAGATATGGGAAACTGCTGCAAGCCTTACATGGGCTATCCGTCGATGAAGTCAAAAGTACCATATCAACGCGCAAACGTGGAGGGCCAGTAGCCGTTTACGACAAACACGCTACAGAATGGGGACAATATGCTCTGGATCTTGTAAGCGCAAATGGCGGTTGGAATAAATTCTGTGCGATCCAGAAATTTAGCGACATAATGGAGCCAGAGAAGTATCGCTCACCCGCTAGTGTATCTAGACCTATGACTGCCCCAGTCGCAAGCAGAGCTATCCACTTATATAACAATCGCTATATACAGGTATTGGCCACACCGGTTGGTGTCTTGTGGCCCCTATGGTTCTTTGCTGATCCCGAATGGCGCGAAGTCGTTAATAAACAGATCGATAGCGAAACCCCGCAATCACGCATAGGCCCTTATATAGATCATAAATCGATGATTTTTATAGATATAAACCACAGCAAGGGGGAGTTTTGCAACATGCCTTACCCCTTTTCTGTTGCTGACAACGCCCTTGCCGAAGTTGCCCAGCACCCTAGAGTCTCGGAGAGCCAGTCGCTCCAGCAATGGGAGACCGTCGACATTGATGCGATAGCGGAGAGTTCGGCATTCTGTTCGAGTTGGTCTCCTCCATTGCTGATCCCCCGTCGTGCACAAAGGCCTGGCGAACGGAGAGTGAGAAGTACTCACTCCCTTTGCACCTATATTTCTATTTCTGGGGTCTGCGACATCTTTCCCTCCGTATTTATATCCTCCTCCGCCCGTGAGACATTAAGCCACCAAACTTTAGAGAATAGGCATCCACACGAACGGACGCTTACTGCGGTATATGAGAAAGGTACTTGGGGAGAAACGGCAGCCCAACATCTAAAGCTCCGTTTTACCGATAATCGACCTGATCTGGTCCTGTCCTACTTTCCGAGAGACCTCGAGTGGGCTCACCGCCAGGACTATCTCCGAATAGATCGCGAGAGCGCGTACGACTTAAATGTCTTCACTCATGAAGAGTTGGATGCGTTGTTTCCGTCTCTTATAGCGACACACCTTCAGGGCAGTAACGCGTTACACAACCAAGCCGGAATGTCTCTTCTTATCCAAGACTTTGCACGCTTTCTTGGCAAAATAGAGCATATCATCGGTCATCTTCGCCCCGATCCGAAGGACCTTCCCTCTACAACCAACGACACTGCTCTATGCATACGGAAATCGCTGAATATTCTTTACAAGACATCAGAGGGCGCAGAACGCCTAACCTCCCTATGGACCGCATATCTTCGAGGCCGCGAAGGTAACGTTGTACGCCTTCCAGATCGTTTTCTCCAGAAAACGCTAGCGTCAATCACTCAACGCATGCTAAAAGTACCAGATCAACCTGCCAATGAATGCTCTTGGGCAATTCTTTTGCTTTATACCTACTTTAGCTCTATTTTCATTTCAACCGAAGTATTCTAGTAATCTCAATTTTACCCCCGACCCGGTACCCGATCAAATATAACCCGTATTTTTTTATACGAGCCCTACAACGACTAATGCCATACAGGCGGAGCCCCACATGCCAAACTATAAAAGCGTACTCGTGGCTGTTTGTTTACTGTTATCCGCATGTGGCAATCCGCCACCCACTACAAAGACGGGAACACTCAAAGGCGCATCGTCTTACACGCCCTACGACGCGTTTGCAATGCTCTGGGCGCGACGCTCCGATGCCAATAGAATGGTTTGGACATCATCAGGAAGCGAGTCCGGTGCGCTCCTTGTCGCTGGTGGCGGATCGACCAATCGGCCTGACTTTGTCTTATGCACGCAAGGTGTCGTCGCAGGACTGGTAACAAAAGGTGAAGATTTAGTTATCATCGGCACGGTATACGTATCCGACCAAGTTATACGACCGGTTTTTCGAAATAACTGGGAAAAGAAGCCACTCAGAAGCCTATATATTCCAAGAAGCAGCATTGAGTTTGCCTATGATAAGCTTCTGGAAAGACTTCACTTACGGCGTGAAGATGTAGCCGTCCCGAAGGTCGAAAAAACTGGATTCCCCATGATTGTATCGCTTCTTACGAAAGAAAGCGAATCCCCCGATGCACTCTCATTTGGCTTGTTGGTAGATCCATTCATCACAAACATCCTTACAGGCAACCCACAAGAGTACACCCTGGGAGAAGGAGGGCTTTATAATCTTTACTACAGTATCGTCGTCCGTCGCGCGGACCTTGCGACTATTCGCCCAGCATTACTCGAATTGCTTCGATCATTTAAAGACATTGACCACCAGTTGGCGGCACTCGTGGATCAGAATGAGTTTATCCAGCAGGTTTGGGGCCGCCGCACAAACGATGTACCGGACCGGCTACCTAGAATGGTCACGTTTGAGCTCCAACCGTTACGTCTCGGCCTTAGCGCATCTACTCTAAGAAAAAATCTGGAAAACGAAATTAATTACCTTGTCACCAGATATCCAGATCAACTCCGAGCCCCGGCTTCGGTCGACGCACTCGTTGACGACTCGCTACTGAAAGAGATCTGGCCGGAGCGAGTCACACCATGAAAGAACAACTTCGGATAATATTGCTTGGTGTGGCCGGGTCATGTATATCGCTGGCAGTGCTCTGGCACGTACTCCTTCTGCCACTAGGATGGCCGCCCCTTGCATTGGTGCTTAAGTACTTTGGCCAATCAACAATTGGCATAACTACTTATATCGACTTCCTCGCCACAGGGACTCGAGCGATTCTTGCCGTTTTCTTTGGATTCTCGCTAGCCTTAGCATTTTGTTTGATTACTGGACGATCTCGAATCGGATGGATATTGTTTTTCTTTCTTCTACTACTACTGCAAAAAATACCGGCAGTAGCGTTAGTGCATGTTTTTGTGAGTTCGCGACTTGGGCTAGGTCTAGCGATGTCGGTTTCGTTGGCTGCAACGGTAGTCTTTACTTTTACGTGGCTTGTTCTTCATCACAGAGCGGAGTCCCTTAACGCTCGGGAGACGTTTGCTTTGCGCCTAGTTGGATTTCGCGGGATTTCTCTAATTGCGTACGGATTGCTCCCACACCTTGGTGCTACGCTAGGAGCGGCAGCTCGTTTGGGCGTTTCTATTGCGTTAGTTGTCGTGGTCATTGGAGAGTGGCAAGGATTATGGGATGACGGCACCTTTTTCTCGAATGGATTAGGATTCCTCATTAGCAAACAGTATCTGGCTACTGATAGTGAGGCACGCGTCTTGGCATCATGTATATGGTTGGGCCTTCTCGGCATTCTTTTAGACTATTTGGTTTGCTCAACTCTTTGGTGGAGCCGCCGACTCATAGGAATTAGCTTTTTAAGGTAACTTGTTATGTTAAAGCTGCGTGAATTTGGAATAATACGAGGTTCACATTTGATTGTTGGGCCCTTAGAACTATCAGTGAGCAGCGGGCGTATCGTAACTCTTATGGGGCCATCAGGAATTGGGAAAACGACTTTACTGCTGGCTTTACTAGGTTTTCACGAGGAAGGAATATCTACAAGTGGCAATAGGTATTTTCGCGACACCCGACTTGCGGCAGGTCAAATACTTCCTAAAGCTCTCTATATACCACAAACAATGCCGTTCAATCCCAACTGGGAAATTGGACGCTTTCTTTGCAAACTACCTTTCGATACTCCACCTACTCCGCGTGGAGCGCCTCGGAACAACAAGAAGCAAAGGGTCGCGGAAGTATTAGAATCGCTAAATCTAGGACATCGATTTAACGCCACCGTTGGAGAATTATCGGGAGGAGAGGTTCAACGTGCAGCACTGGCGCAAGCGATCCTTCTTAAACCAGCAGTATTAGTGGGCGATGAATTTGTCTCGGCGCTTGATCCAGGCATGACGCTTTGGGTTCTCGAGCAATGCCGAACGATGGTCGATGATTTCCAGGGAATTGCAGTTCTTGCGCTTCATGACGTAAATGCGGCGCTCCTAGTGTCGGACTCAATCGTTGTGCTCGTGCCTAGAGAGGATCGCGTAAGCACATTTTCATTATCCAAAGAATCGTCAGCATGGCGCCCGGACGTGATACACACGTATCTCGTCCTCCTGAGGCTCGCATCTCAAAAAGCAACATCAGATTCTCAATGCGTCGTCGAAATGTTTTCGCAGTATATCCAGCAACCTGAGCTATTCCTGAAAAGCCACTCGATGGGCAACGCAGTTCGCACTTATATGATTACTCGATCAGGTCAAACAGTAATTGAATCGCATGCGGAAAGTCGTTTGCTTGGTGCAAGAAGAGGACCGGGAAGCAAATACGTTACGCCTATAGAAGGTTTATTGGGTAGCAAGGAGGTAATAGGATTCACCATACCATTTGAAGAAAATGGACTTGTAAGCTTTGTCGCAGAACGCGAATAATCTAATGAAAATTCTGGTGATCGGAGGAACGGGGGTCGTTAGCCATCTCATGGTTGCGAGATGGCTAGACCTAGAGTGCCGCGTTACGATACTGACCGATGGTCGTGGCACGTTCCCAGTAGACAACAGAATTGTGCGCCATGTTATTTGCGACCGGAACTCAGTCAGTGATCTAAGTGTTGCAGTTCGGGATGGAACATTTTGGGATTTGGTCGTCGATACGGTATGTTTCTCAGCCAATCAGGCCCTATCTTTGCTGAATGCTACTCGTGATATTTGCGGCGCCCGGGTCTTGTTAGGTACGTCACTCGTATATGACTGTGACCAAGCATCCCCGATAAGCGAAAAATTTGGTGTCATAGCAAAGGCGCTAAGGAATGATTATGTCCGAGGCAAAGTAAGAGCGGAATCTGCATATTTAGAGTTTGATCAGGCACACGGTGGCAATCTAATCTTACGTGCACCCCATATTTTGGGACAGGGAAGTCTCGTCGGTGCACTGCCGCTTCACAATCGCGATGCGTTTCTCCTGAAAAGGATACTCGATAGAAAACCGCTTGTATTGGTGAATTCGGGACAAGTGCGTTTCAGCTATGTCTGCCCAGAGGATCTGGCAGAAGTATGCTTGCATTGGGCGCGACTAGGAGAAAAGAGTAATGTTGTCGCAAATTGCGCAGCTTCCGAGGTACTAGACGGCGTGAGCTATTACGAGAGACTGGCAGCAATTTTGGGAAGGGAGGTTTTAATAGAGAGCATACCAAGGGAAATAATCTGTCACAGCAACTGGGGCTGGCAGGCGACTGCCTGTGATCGAATCCTTGATACAACTTTATTGAACCAATGGGTACCAAATATTCAATTCACTCCGTTTCAGTCGATAGCCGAAAATGCGGTTCATTGGCTGGAGCGGGAAGACAGGACAGGCACAGAATCAGAATACCAGAAATACGGCGCACTCTTAGATGAGATAGCAAGAGGTTCTTGGAAACGAATTGGCAACATCGAACATCTGCTTGCTTCGCTAAGGTTAGTAGTGCCAACCAGCAACGTTGACATTCGAATGAATCGATGACTTCATTAGCTTCGGACCTCAGGTACCCCCACGCTTTCTTCCTGTAAGTACATCAACACAATGGATTGTAGGAAATCAGATAGGCACGAAAACGCTATTAAAAACCAGCAACTTAGTATAATTGAAGCCCAAAAAATCCGTTGAAGTACTTATCTATACCATGACTAACGCCCCGGATGCGATCGTCGCACTCCTGCGTCAGGCGCTCAAGCCGGGGGAACTCCAGACCGCACAGGCCGCCAAGCCGCCAAGCCGACAGTAAAGCATATGGTTTGCAGGAAGCTTACGGGAAATAGTGGACGTACCACGGAATCGCTATCCCTGAGCAATCTGCGAGGTCGCTTCTCTGCTATTTCCCCCGGTAGACGGCTTCTTTTCTAATGGCGAGTGTCAGAGGGGACTTCTCGCCGATCCGCCGACCCAGGGTGATAGAATGCTGCCGGTGAGCCGAGGATCGCATGCACGGATGAGGTAAATTCACCCATGCACGCTCAACTAGGTGATCGCGCGGCTAGGAGTGCAGCGGAAAAGCGCTCCGAGTCGAGGATGCCGGATTGGTGCGTCCGCGACCCCGGGGCGTGCAGATCTGCCGTGATTCCCGGGGGTCGGGGGGTAAATCTTGGCGACAGAATATCGCCCGGACGGGCCGTGGTCGGGCGAAAGCCTGTAAAATCAGGCATCCCATAAAAAGCTGAGCCCCGGTCGCATGCCGAAGCAGAGGCCAGTCCGGGGCTTACGGGTGAGGAGTATATGGCGCAGTCCACAAGTGTCAAGATTTTCGGCCTTGAAGGATGCGTACTCGATGCGCTCGAGACGTCTCTTTCCCCTGAAAGATTAGCGATATATGTCAACGCGGCTGGCGGGGACCGCGAGCAAGCCGTCCGGCTCTACACTTGGAACACCGCTGTCAGCGCGGCCTTCTACGGACCCCTACAGGGCCTCGAAGTTGCTCTACGCAACGCCATGCTCGGCGAGCGGGTCGGCTCCGCCGGGGGTTTCTTTGCGCAGCGCGGCTTGCGCCCAGCGACGCTTCTTGGAATGATTGACCGTGCCGGCGCAGCCGGCAGTCCGGACCACCCCTGGGGCCGCCACACCGGCCCGGAGCCAGCACCATGAACCCCTTGTTACGTATCGACCCGGATGACCCCTACCCGGAGAGCGACGGAGCACCGATGGCGGAGAATACGCTGCAGTTCGATTGGATCGTCAAGATCAAGGAGAACCTGGAGATCCTGTTCGCGGATCGGGCCGATGTCTTCGTCGCCGGGGATCTCTTCTGGTACCCGGTGCCGGACCGGCGGCTCATCGGCCCCGTGGCACCGGACGCCATGATCGCCTTCGGCCGGCCCAAGGGCCCGCGCGGCTCGTACCGGCAATGGGAGGAAGGCGGCATCGCGCCCCAGGTGGTCTTCGAGATCATGTCGCCGTCGAACAGCGTCAAGGAGATGCGCGACAAGCTGGAGTTCTACGACACCTTTGGGGTCGAGGAATACTATGTCTACGACCCCGAGCACAATCGGCTGGAGGTCTGGCTGCGCCAAGGGGGCAGCCTGCGGCAGATGTCCCACCTGAACGGTTGGACCAGCCCGCGGCTCGGGATTCGCTTTGCCGTGCGCCCGGAAACCCTGGAGATCTTCGACCCGGCGGGCCGTCCCTTCCGCAGTCCGGTCGAGTTGGCACGGCAAGCCGAGCAGGAGCGATTGCGCGCCGAGCAGGCCGACGAACGCGCCGAGCGGGAGCGGCTGCGCGCCGAGCAGGAGCAACTGCGTACCGAGCAGGAGCGGCTGCGTGCCGAGCAGGCGCAGGAGCGCGCCGAGCAGGAGCACCAGCGCGCCGAGCAGCTTGCGCAGCGACTAAGGGCGCTCGGGGTCGACCCGAACGACTTGCGCTAGCGCAGGACTTTCTCGAAATGCTGATAATCCTTCTTGCCTTGCCAATCCCCACCCCAACTCCATCCCAATTCCTTGAACAGCTTGACCACGGGCGAGCCGCTGGAAAAGGTGCCGGGTGCCGCGGGATCATAGCGGGCGCCTTTCGGGGAAACATGGCGCCCTTGCACATAGGGGTTCTGGACCGTGTTGATATCGACGGCCTGACCAAAGGCATGGTTTGACCAGGTGTCCGTGCCCTTGATCTTGCGATAATTGAATCCGGAGCTGTTATTGTGTTCCATGCTCCTCGCATCGTCCCACCCGAAGCGGGAGATCGGGATCACCGAACCGATGGGGAAACGGTCTTCACGAATTTTCCGAAAAATGACCTGCAGGTCGCCCGCCAGGCGGCTGTCGACCAAAATCTGTCCCTGATGGAGTTTCCCGTCAAACGAGATATAGCTGACCTCGACGAGGGATTGGCGGTTCACGATTGCCGGCGGAAAGCCGCGGGCCAGCGCCAGTTGGCGCTCGGACTCCAGCGAGGTCCGGCTGTCGATGATGACGGCATCGCGCGCATCGCCGGAACGCGCCGCGGTGGGTTGCGGGGCCTGAGCGCAGGCATTGCCGTGCAGCCCGCCGAGGACCGTCAGCACGATCGCCACCACCCCGGGCCATGGTGCCCTGGTGTTCCTCAGGGCCGGCCGGTGTTCGGCAGTCATTTGCAGGAGCTGCTGATGTACTTGGATGAGACCCAGCCCTGCTGCTGATTGTCCGCAATGATATTGAGCCAGCCGCCGCGCCGCTTGAGCACGACGACACGATCCCCCTGGAACAATTCGCCCAACTGCGTGGCCGAGGGGGTGGGTCCGGCCCGCAACGCCAGGAATCCCGAACCCTTGGCCGGATTGTAGCGGTCGCTGATGCCGGTTACCCGCCCAAAGCAGACATCATCCCCGGCGTAGGTTGCCGCGGAGGCTGTCAATACCAATAGCGATGCCATGATGATTGCTTTCATAAGGACCTCGTAAAGATGGTATGCGGTAGGTCTTGGCGGATGCCCGATAGGGAACAGTTCAATAATAAGTTTAACAAGTCCTCGGCCTTGGTCGAAACTCCGCCCGCCGGCCTCGCGGCGCAGAGCGCCCAACACATGCGTGACACCGCTAGAGCGGTGTCACGAGGGGGCGGGCTGGGCGGATTTACGATCAAGGCCCAAGTCCCCCAGGGAATGTTCATCCCGTCGTTGTCGTTGTCGTTGTCGTTGTCGTTGTCGTTGTCGTTGTCGTTGTCGTTGTCGTTGTCGTTGTCGTTGTCGAGGTCATTGTAGTGCCCCGGATTCTCTACGCACCCCAAAATTGCATCGCTTCTCCGAATTACGATTACGACAACGACAACGACTGTGTTTAACTCAACGGCATTGCCATCAAACCTGAACCCCTTCCGCGAAGATAACATTGACGATCGGCGACGCACGTAGCGACGTGTTCTCCAACTCGTTCCGGGTGAAAATCAGGGGAGCAATCACCATGAGATTATGGAAACCGATGTCCCAGGCAATGTCCAGAATCATGTCTTTCAAATTCTTATCCAGACGTTCAACCTCGACAAATACATCCATGTCTGAATATTCATCGGCATCACCCCGCGCACGGGAACCGAAGATGCGGAAATCCAGAAGCTCAACCATGCCGGAAAGCCTGCCTTTCAATTCTCGCGCAATATTAAAATCCCTTTCGTTCATCGCTCACCTCGCAACGCTCGGGCAGATAGTAGATTCAACCGACAATCCACAGATGAACACCGATTCCAGGTTCAACTGTTATGCGGCTGGTTACCAGCAAGCCTAGTCGCCCGGGAGACGGCGGTCAAGTCTCCCGTGATGGCCTTGATCATCCCTCCCGCGCCTGGATCAGCGCAATGAAGGCCTCCTCCATCTCCGGCGGCGCCTCCCCGGGGCGCGCGGCCGCCGCCTTGATCTCGGCGGGGGTGCCGATGGCCAGGACCTCGCCTGCGGCCATGATGGCGAGGCGGTCGCAATACTCGGCCTCTTCCATGAAGTGGGTGGTCACGAGCACCGTCACCCCGCCCTCCGCCAGGGCATTGATGCGCGACCAGAACTCGCGCCGGGCCAGGGGATCGACCCCGGAGGTGGGCTCGTCCAGGAACAGGATGTCCGGCTCGTGCAGCAGGGCCGCGGCCATGGCGAGGCGCTGTTTGTAGCCCAGCGGCAGGGTGCCGCTCTCCACCCCCGCCAGGTCCCCGAGTTCGAAGGCATCCAGGGCCCAGGCGATGCGCTCCCCGGCCCGCGCGCCCGCAAGGCCATAGGCGCGGGCGAAGAAGGCGAGGTTCTGGTGCGCCGAGAGATTGGCATAGAGCGAGAAGCGCTGCGCCATGTAGCCGATGCGCCCGCGCGCCCGGGCGGCGGCGCGGCGCAGATCCAGGCCCGCCACCCGCACCTCGCCACTGCTCGGGGCCAGCAGGCCGCACAGCATCCGGAAGGTCGTGGTCTTGCCGGCCCCGTTGGCCCCCAGGAGTCCGAAGACCTCACCGGGGCGCACGGCGAAGCTCACCCGCTGCACCGCGACGAATCCGCCGAAGCGCCTGGTCAGGTCGGTCACGACAATGGCGTCCCCGGTGAAGGTCGGGGTCACCCGCACCTGGGGGGGCCTGATCGCCTCCCGGTCGCCGTGGAGCAGGGCGACGAAGCCGTCCTCGAAGCGCGGCGGCACCGACTCGCAGCGGACCGGCTCGCCCAGGGCCGCGCAATCGAGCGCCGCCCCCTCCTGCATCACCACCCGCACCGACTCGCCTTGCAGTACCGCGTCCAGCACGCCGGGCCGGCGCGCCAGCGCGCTCTGGAGCCGGCGCCGGGTCGCCGCCGCGCCGGTCACGCGCAGGGTGCGGCCCGCCAAGGGGTCACTGAAGTGTGCGGGGGGGCCTTGGTCGACCACCCGCCCCTGGTGCAGCAGGATCACCTGGGCGCAGCGCTGCGCCTCGTCGAGATAGGCGGTGGAGAGCAGCACGCTCATGGATTGCTGCGCCACCAACTGATAGACGATGGCCCAGAGATCCCGGCGCGAGACCGGGTCCACCCCCACCGTGGGCTCGTCGAGCAGCAGCAGGCGCGGCGGGTTGACCAGGGTGCAGGCGAGCCCGAGCTTTTGCTTCATGCCTCCGGAGAGCCGTCCCGCCAGGCGTCGGCCGAAGGGTGCCAGGCCCGTCATCTCCATCAGCCGCGCATAGCGGGCCGGGCGCTCGCCCGGCGACACGCCCTGCAGGTCCGCGTAGAGGTCCAGGTTTTCCTGGACGCTCAGGTCCTCGTAAAGGCCGAAGCGCTGGGGCATATAGCCGATGCGCGACTGCACCGCGAGGCCGTCGCGGGTTGCGTCCAGACCCAGGACCTCGATGGACCCCGCATCCGGGGCCAGAAGCCCGGCGGCCAGGCGCATGAAGGTGGTCTTGCCGGCGCCGTCCGGGCCGATCAGTCCGGTTACCACGCCGGGGGTCAGGCTCAGGGTCACATCGTCCAAGGCCGTCAAGGTCCGGGTCGCGACCTTAAAGGTCTTGCACAGGCCGATGGCGCGCAGCGGTGGATCGCCGTTGCGCACGGCGCCGTTATTCGACGTATTTCCCGCCGATGCAGACATCGTGGTATCCGGAATTCATGGTTGTCGTTGTCGTTGTCGGAGAAGCGATGCAATTCGGGCTGCGAGAGCATCCGGGGTCGTACGATAACCTCGATTACGAATACGATTACGACAACGACAACGACAACGACGATATTCGCGCCAAGAGCGCTCCCTAATGGACTTGTCTAACCTATTTGTGAATCGCTCCCAGGTTGGCGGATGACCCCAACGGGGTCACACATACCAGCCCAGGGCAACGCCCTGGGTTCGTGTATCAAATCGAGTCCAGCCCTGAAAGGGCGTGACATAGGCTATCCGTTAATCGCTCAAACCAATATGTCTCGCCCTTTCAGGGCTCCGGGACTAAAACACACTATCCCAGGGCGTTGCCCTGGGCTGGTATGTCACGCCCCTTTGGGGCTCAATTTCGTCGCATCCGGCGCCGGACCCTGGCCGAACGGCACCGCCGGGGCGCAGCCCGGCCCGCCCAGCGGCGCGGCATTCAGGTCCAGTTCCACCGTCACCGGCATCCCCTGGCGCAGCTCGCCCGCCGGGTTGCAGACATAGACCCGCGCCTGATAGACCAGGTCCGCGCGCAGTTCGGTGGTCTGGACCGTCTTGGGGGTGAACTCGGCACTGGGGGCGATGTAGCCGACCCAGCCCGGATAGGACTTGCCGGGAAAACTGTCGCTTGAGACGCGCGCCGGCTGACCCTGCCGGACCCGGCCCAGGTCCGGCTCGGCCAGATAGACCCGCGCCCAGAGCGGCTCGGTGATGGTGATCGTAAAGACCGGACGCTCGGGCGAGGCCATGTCACCCACCTCCAGGATGCGGTTCTGGACGATGCCGCCGACCGGGGCGGTCAGGGTCGCATAGCCCAGGTTCAACTGGGCCGCCGCCAGCCCCGCCTCCAGGGCGGCGAGTTGGGCGGCGGCGGCGGCGATGTCCTCGGCCCGACTGCCGGCCAGGCCGAGATCCAGGGCAGCCTGCACGGCATTGCGCCTGGCCGCGGCGGACTGGGCCAGGGTCAGGGCGTCGTCGGTATCCTGGGGGGAGGCCAGCTTGCGCTTGAACAGGTCCTGGGCGCGCTCGGCGCGGCGGGCGCTATTGACCGACTCGACCCGCGCCACCTCCAGGTCCGCCCGCAGCTTGGCCAGGTCCTGCGCCCGGGTGCCGGCGATGCGCTTGTCGAGCTCGGCGCGCTGCGCCTGCACCTGGGCCCGCGCGACGTTGCGCGCCTCGCTCAGGCCCCGGTCATCGAGCCGCCCCAGGACCTGCCCCGGCACCACCAGCGCGCCCTCGGACACCGCCAGCTCCGCGATCCGCCCGCTGACCTGGAAGGCCAGATTCACCAGGCGCACGTCGATGTTGCCGTAAAGCGTGAGTCGCCCCGGGTCCGCGACCCCGGCGACCCGGGCCCGGTACAGCAGCCAGCCGCCCGCACCCAGGGCCAGCAGCAACAGCACGATGATCGCCTTCTTCATGCGCACCCCGCCAAGCTACAGACGGTTCTCCATGATCAGGAACCAGGGCCGCCGCGGGACCTGTTGCAGGTGCCCCTGCCCGTCCAGTTCCAGGGTGGTCCGCGACACCGAGTTGCGGACATTGCCGCCGACGCTCTCCAGGGTCCGGCCGGACTTGGCGACCACCAGGTCGCAGTGGGTGTTGGCGCCCTGGAGACTGCGCGGCGTCAGATAACCATCGAAGCTCGCGGGACGCGACGCGCCCCGCGGTGCGCAGATCAGGTCGCCCGGGTTGGGGCTGTAGTCGCGCACCCGCCGCGGGACGAACCAGCGGCCGGGGACGTAGGACTCGTCGATGAGATTGGCGAGATAGACCGAATGGGCGGTGGCCGGGCGAAACTGGTACCCGGGCACCCCGGCGCCCTGCAGCACATAACTGATGAAGGCGGCGGACCAGGGCTCCCGGCAGTCCATGCCGTTGAGCCCCGCCTTGCCGGCCGCGCGCCAGTACATGCCGACCCGGTCGCTGTAGGTCGCGTTGTCGTCCTCCCAGGAACCGACGTGGGGGATACTCTCCTCACTGCCCCGGAAGACCACGGTCTGACGGCCGAAATACTCCCACTCACCGAGCGCGCGCTTGAGGATCGCCCGCTTGAGGCCGGGATTGGGGGCCGGCGGCGCACCGATGGGGCGTCCGCCCCAGGTCGCGCCCCCGGCGGCCGGCTTGTCCCCGGTCGTGGTGCAGGCGCTCAGGCCCAGACCCAGGGCGAGGATCAGAACCAGCCTTGACCAGGCCGGGGTGATGGAATCAATCGACAACGGGAAGAACTCCTGCAAAAGACATCCGGAATTGACGTTAGGAAAACGGGCCTGGCCCCGCAGTGCCGCGAAAAGAGTATTTGGCCGCAAATGAACGCAAATAAGCGCAAATAAATCTGCTGGTTAGCATCGTCGCGGGCACCGCCCGGACGACGAACATGCAGAAAAAGTCAAGTCTCTGATTATTTGCGTTAATTTGCGTTCATTTGCGGCTAAACTGCTTTTTCCTGGTTACAGCGCCCGCCATGCCGTCGGCGGCCGATCAACGCGGCGGGCGCCGGGCCTCGTGGAACCAGGGCCGATATTCCTGCATCCGCGCGCGCTGGTCGGCCGGGGCCTGGCGGCGGCAACTGACGTAGTCGGCCGTGTCGGGGGCGGCACCCCAGCGCCGTTCCACGCAGTCGTTGGGGTTGTAGGCGACCTCCAGGCCCGCCCGGCGGGCGTAGATGTCGCGCAGGCTCAGCCGCTCCAGAGCGCCGTCGCTGCGGGTATAGGTGACGAACTGCTGGTCCAGGCGCCCCGCGTGGAGCCGTTCGATCCCCGCGGCGGCCTCCGCCGGGCGCTCGCCGCGCAGCACATAGAGGTCCGGATAGCGGCGGATGCGCTCCGGCAGTCCGGCCAGCACATTCAGTGCAATCAGCAGGCGCATGTCCCGGGACGGGGTCGCGAAGTCCTCCCAGGGGCCGGTGGTCTCGAAGATCGCCGGGCCGCTGGGCATGGGGATGGTGGTCCCCGGATGGGCGCGCATATAGGCCTCGCCCTTGGCGACCGAGTCCACCCGCGTCTCGAGCTGCTCCATCAGCGCGTCCAGGGTCGCCTGATAGGCGGCCGCGGGCTCCAGGCCCTGCGGGTTGATCAGGCGCTCCATGCGGGCGTAAAAGTCCGCCGGCGTGAGCCGCGCCTGCTCCTGTGACGCGGGGGGCAGGCCGGTACCGCCCCCCAGGGCCGCGTTGGACAGCTCACGCGGCGCGCCGCCCGTCCGCACCAGGGGCCGGAAGGCCTTGAAACCGGGCCCGGCACTCGGCGTCGCGGCGAACAGGAAGGTCCCCTCCCAGAAGCGCTTGCGCGCCACCGAGTTGTCCGGCTGGGCATCGACCGCGAACAGCAGCCCGGGCTGCCCGGGACGCTGCGCGATCCACTTGACCAGCACCAGGACATGACCATAGGGGTCCGCATAGACGGTCCCGGGCCACAGGGCCGCACGGGTCAGGGGGACCGGGTAGAGGTCCGTGGACTCGTCGCTCAGCGCGGTGCGGGCGCTGCCGGAATGGACACTGTCCATGAGGCGCCGGGTCACCCCGCGGAACTCGGCCGCCGCGGCCGGGGACCCGGCCAGGGCGCTGTCGATCGCCGGCCCCTGGCAGCGCGGTGGGCTCGCGCTGCTGCCGCGGCTGCACTGGCGATAGGCGATGGGCAGGCCCAGCTTCCAGGCAAAGTAGGCGCGCAGGTAATAGGGCAGATCGGCACAGTCGGGCTCGGCGTTGAGACGGCCGTCCTCCCCCGCGCCCAGGAAATCGTACAGGAAATTGCGCTCCGGGTTACGCAGCACCGGGCCCAGCGAGTCGAAGCTCATCGACTGCTCGGGCGGCGCGTCGAACAGGCGCTCGACCCAGGCCGAATAGAGGGCCGTGGTCGCCAGGTCCCAGTCCCCGCCCCCGCGCGGCGCCTCCCCGCCCCCCACCTGGACCTCGGCACAGGCGGCGACCCGACCGCCGCGCAGGGCCTCGATCCGGTAGGTCCCGGAACGCGGCCCGGCGACCCTGCCGGTGAGGCCCCAGGGCGGCCCGCCGGTCGCAGCGGTGCGCAGCGTCGCGCGCCCCCCCGCCGGATCGGTGACCTGCACTTGATCCAGGGCGGCGTCGGTCGCGACCGCGATGACCGTGAGCCCCGCCCCGGGCCGGGGCCGCAGCGGCGCGGTCCAGACCCGGACCTGATCGTCCTGGCGACAGCCAGGGGCGGTCAGGGCCGCAGACGGCAGGAGGAACCCGGCGAGCGACAGGGCCAGGGCCAGCAGGGCAGGTAAAGAGTTGGGCGCTAGCATCGAAACCAGGGGTAGGTGGATCGGGGTCCCGCGAGTGTAGCCCGGACGGGCGGCTCTGGCGACCGGGAGCGCCGGCGCCGGCTCGACAAGTCAGGCCTGATCGACCCTGCCGCCACGCAATAGACAACGCGCCAGACCCTGGCAGCAGTCAGGCATTGGGCTGGTGAAGCATGCGGCTACATGGTTGGAGTAAATCAGAAGTCTTTGACTTTATGGATGATAATCTTTCGGAGTGCTGCGTTCGCACCAACTGTCGGCGGCCCGCTGCGTCGCCCTGTTTGCCGACCCCGCGGCAGCGGCCTGCCGACGTACCCGCACGGCAAATTTTTTTCTCGCTATCTCAGTTTGTTATGCATTATGATTAAGCACTTAGAAAGGTCCATTCGTGCAGGCATCAGTCGCCACCTATGATTGATCAAGACGGCTTTGAGACAAGCACGCGGCAACCCGCGGCCGAACCCCTGGCCGTGCGGTCTTTCGGCAGCACCCCAGCGCGCCAAAGTCCCCAAGACCTGAGCGCGGCCCGGCACGACGCCCGACCGGAGAAGGTGACGCAATGACCCCCTACCCTCTCATCGACTTCGCCGTCGGCGATCTCCCGCCGCTCGACTGGGCGAGTCCCGATTCGCCCCGCTACCGGTGGCTGATCAGGCACCGCGACGGGTCGGTTGCATCGCACTCATTCAGTCCACCCGCGAGCCGTGCCGAAGTCGAGTCCTGGTATAGGGGCGCGACGCTCGAGCCCGAACCGGACGAACCGCAGTAGTAGCGGCCCCCGGCCGCGACGGATGTCACCCTCGGGGTGGCCGGAATCGTGATCAAGGCCCACCAGTACGGCGCGTCCAACGCTCATGCGGCGGCGGCCGCCTCGTCGCGCCGCAGTTCCCGATCGACGATCGCGGCCACCACCAGATCGCCCCAGACATTGATGGCGGTGATGGGATAGTCGAAGAACCGGTCGACGACCAGATAGAGGGCCAGATAGGTCTGCGGTAAGCCCAGCAGGTTAAGCATGAAGGCCATCATGGCGATGCCGCCGCCGGGGATGCCGGCGGTGCCGGCGGAGGAGGCCATGGTGAGCAGGACGATATAGACGGCCTGCAGTGGGCTCAAATCCGCCCCCGCCAGTTGGGACATGAAGATCAGCAGGATGGATTGATAGAGCGCGGAACCGTCCATGTTGAGTGTGGCACCCAGGGGCAGGGTGAGGCTGGTGACCCGCTCGCTGATTCCGGTCGCCTCCAGGGCGCGTTTGGAGACCGGATAGGTGGCGCTGCTGGAAGCGGTCGAGAGTGCGGTCAACAGCGGCTCCCGGCAGGCGATGGCGAAGGGCCAGGCCGCACGCCCGGCGCGGACGCGGTAGAGGATCGGCAGGAAGACCAGCGCGTGCAGGAACGCGGCCAGCCCCACGGCCCACACGAAGGTGCGCAGTTGGAAGACCCCCGCCCAGTCCATCCCCGCCAGGCCCGCGTAGACCAGGGCCGCCACCCCCACGGGGGCGAGCTTGAGCACGCCGCCCAGCGTCTGCATCAGCAGCGCGTCCAGGGCATGGGCACCGCCCAGCAGGGTCGCGCGATGGCCGGCGGCGATCCGGCGGGAGGCCAGGGCCGCAAGGACCGCGACGAAAACGATATGGAGCACGTTGCCCGCGGCCAGCGAGGCGAACAGGTTGCTCGGAATGAAGTTGTCGATCAGCCGTTCCAGACTGAAGACCGCGTCGGCGGCGCTCGCCGCCGGGAGGTCGAGCAGGCCGACGGGCAGGCCGCGGGAGAACGCCACACCGATGAGGGTGCCCAGGGTGGCAGCCACGGTGGTGGTCATCAGATAGTAGCCGAGCGCCCGCCCGCCGATTTGCCGCAGTTGCGCACTCCCGGCCAGCGAGGCATAGATGGAGACCAGGATCAGGGGCAGGATCAGCAGCTTCAGCACCGAGACGAAGACCTGACCCAGCCAGGCGACATAGGGCGCCCCCGCGGGGAACAGCAGCGCCAGCGCGATGCCGAGCAGCAGGCCGACGGGGACCGAGTACAACCGACGTAACGTCATGATGAGTCCTCGATCCTGAATCCGGGAATTGCTCTCACAAAGCGACCGCGGCCTTGGGTGTTGCGCCATGGCCGCGCCGCACCGGGGTGCGGCGCTCCCAGTGGGCACAGGGATGATAAAGGCCGGCCGGGTCGGGCGGAAGGGGGAATTTCCGCGCCCCACACCTCAAGTGCGTCGCCGGGCCTCGGCGGGGCCGGGGAAAAGGTCCCGGACGGGGCCCAGGCGCCGGCCGGCCGGAAAGCCCCCCGTGGCAGCGGCTTCAGCCGCGACGAGGCCGCGGCGGCTTGCGCGGTCGCGTCACGGCTGAAGCCGCTCCCACGGCGTCGCCGCGCGACTTTCACGGTAGAGGCTCGACCTCCTGGCCGATCAGGCGCGAACCGGAGGTCGAGGCTTCAGCCGGATGGGATGCGGGGCGCCAAGGGTAAGACGGCAACAGTGCCGAGTTATGCGGTCCTCGAGAGGCGGAAGCCGAGGCTGCCGTTGCGGCTGGACCGCTCGCGCCCGGAGCGGTACGCCGAACGGCAGCGGTCGGCATCGTGGCTCCAGGCGCCGCCCCGGACAACCCGGGCGGAGCCCGACTCGGGGCCACTGGGATTCTCACTGGCCGCCTGCTGCACGCTATTGGCACCTACCGCGCTTCCACTGGCGGCCACTGCGGCGCTACTGGCGCCCATGCCGAACACGCGCGCAATACGCTCTCGCCAGCCCGATGCCTGCTGGCCGCCACTCGCGCTCGCTGGCGGGCTATTGGGGATAACCCCGAGTGTATCGACGAGTTTCTGATAGTAGTCCGCCGCATACCAATCAGCACACCACTCCCAGCAGTTGCCGTGCATATCGTAGAGCCCCCAGGGGTTCGGCCGCTTCTGCGCCACGGCGTGCAGTTTGCCGCCGGCGTTGGCCGAATACCAGGCGTAGGCGTCTAGGGCACGTTCATTGTCGCCGCAACTCCAGCGGGTGTCGGTGCCGGCGCGGCAGGCGTATTCCCACTGCGCCTCGGTCGGCAGTCGGTAGCCCTCCCCGGTCCGCTCGCTGAGCCAGGCGCAGTAGGCCGCGGCATCGTCCCAAGACACCCCCACCACCGGCAGGTCCGGCGCCTCGCGGCCGACGCCGCGATTTGGATAGTATTTTTCGCTCCCCGTGTCCAGATGGTACTAGCTGCCCGGCTCCAGCCACTCCGGCCAGTGGCCGTCCGTCGCCTCGCAGAAGCGGCGGTACTCGGCCCAGGTGACCGGGGTACGGCCGATCGCGAAGGCGTCGAGCCGGACCTGGTGTACCGGCTGCTCGTCCTTGGAACCGCGGGCGTCGCCCATGCGGAAGTCGCCGCCGGGCAGGTAGACCAGGTCCGGGGCGTCCAGGGACCGCTCGCTGCCGTCCCGGCCGACGATGACGAAGCGGTCGCGGAAGGTCTCCCGGGGGGCATAGCGGCGCTTGCCGGTCCGCGGTCCCGGCGCGGCTGGCCCGGACGGCTGCTCCGGGTCCTGGCTGGGGGGTACCGCGCGGCCAAGGGTAATAGGGTAGGAGTGCCAAGGGCCAGTCCTCGAGAGGCGGAAGCCGAGGTAGCCGGAGCGGTCGGACGGCGCGACCATGAGGCGGTATGCCGAACGGCAGTAGCCAGCGTCGTTGTCCCAGGCGCCGCCCCGGCAAACCCGGTTGGAGCCCGACTGGGGGCCATTGGGTTCTATTGCCATTGGCTGTTCGCCGCCACTGGTAACCACTGCAGCGCCATTCGCAGCACTGCGAATGGACTGTGAGTCGCCGTAGGGTCCGCTGTGCGGACCGCCGGCCGCGCCGACATCGCGATCATCGGTCCGCACAGCGGACCCTACGGACGGTCCGTAGCGATCATCGGTCCGCACAGCGGACTCTACGGACTGCTTGTAGTAATCCGCCGCGTACCAGTCCCGGCACCACTCCCAGACATTGCCGTGCAGGTCGTGCAGGTGCCAGGCGTTGGGCCGCTTCTCGCCGACCGGGTGGGTCTGGTCCCCGGCATTCTTGGCGTACCAGCCGTAGTCTTCGAGCCGTGACTCATCATCACCGCACGACCAGCGGGTCTTGGTGCCGGCACGGCAGGCATATTCCCATTCGGCCTCGGAGGCGAGGCGGTAGGTCTCGCCGGTCTCCTTGCTCAGCCACCCGCAGTAGGCTTTGGCGTCCTCCCAGTCGACGTTGATGACGGGCCGCTCGCCGCGGCCCCAGCCTCGATCCTCAGGCTGGGTGCGCCCGGTCGCCGCGCAGAAGCGGTCGAACTCGGCGAAGGTGACCGGATACTGCCCGATGGAGAAGGCGCCGAGACGCACCGGGTGGGCGGGCTTCTCGTCATCCCATTGGCTGTCGTCCTGGCCCATGGTGAAGGTGCCGCCCGGGAGCCAGACCATCGCGGGGCCTGCGGGCCCGTCGCGCAGTGGATCGCGTAGATTGGGGATGGGTGCGGGCGCGGGCTCGGGCGCGCCAAGGGTAAAAGGGTAAGAGTGAAGAGGGCCAGTCCTCGAGAGGCGGAAGCCGAGGAGGCCGTAGCGGACGGACGGCGCATCCAAGTCGCGGAACGCCGAACGGCAGTGGTCGGCGTCGTTGAGCCAGGCGCCGCCCCGGCAAACCCGGTCGGAGCCCGACTCCGGTCCACTCGGGTCTTCGGCCAGTGGCTGCTCGCCGTTGCTCGCGGCTACTGCAGAGCTACTCGCAGAACCGCCAGTGGACGCTGAGTCGCCGTGGGGTCCGCTGTGCGGACCGGACGCCGCGTCGGCTTCGGGGGCGCCGGTCCGCACAGCGGACCCTACGGGGGCCTTCCCGAACCGGGCGTAGTAGTCCGCCGCGTACCAGTCCTGACACCACTCCCAGACGTTGCCGTGCAGGTCATGCAGGCCCCAGGCGTTGGGGAGCTTCTCGCCGACCGGATGGGTGGACCCGCCCGCGTTATCGGCGTACCAGGCATAGGCGCCGAGCCCCGCCGCATCGTCGCCGAAGCAATAGAGCGCATCGCTACCGACGCGGCAGGCGTGCTCCCACTGCGCCTCGGTCAGCAGGCCGTAGGTCTGGCCGGTCTCAGAACTCAGCCAGTCGCAGTAGGCACGGGCGTCGTTCCAACTGAGGCAGACCACCGGGTGTCGGTCGTCCTGCTCCAGGTACGGATTCTGCCAACTGGCGTCGCGCTTCTGCCCGTAGTCTTTGCCCTGGTTCCAGACCCAGGCGCCGTCGCCGGTCTCTGCCTCGGTCCGGTACCCGGTCGCCGTGACGAAGCGCCGGAACTCCCCGACCGTGACCGGGAACTTACCGATGGCGTAATCGCCGAGCCTGACCGCGTGGGCCGGGCGCTCGCGGTCCTCGCCGACACCCTCCGGGCTGCCCATCCGGAAACTGCCGGCGGGGAGCCAGACCATCGCGGGGCCATCGCCCGACGCGTCCTTGAACGGGTCGCGGAAGGGCCTGGGTGACTCGGGCAGGCCCGATGCGCCGTCGGTCGGTCCAGCCCGACCGGACAGGTCCGGAACCGCCACCCCTTCGACCCGGCGGGTCGCGCCGCTCAGATCCCCGGCGGCCAGACGCTCCCCGAGCGCCTGAAGCTCCTTGGGGGAGCGCAACAGCCGCGCCACCTCACCGGCGTAGTCGAGCAGTTCCCGATGGTCGGCCAGATTGGGCGCCAGTTCGTCGGTAAGGCGCACCAGGCGCGCCAGTTCGGCGGCGCAGATGCCCGGGGGTCCGGCGACGGGGGCGGCGCGGGTCAGCCCCGCGGCCAAGGCCTCGGCGATCTGGCGGGCCGCCTCGCCGCGGTGCTCCTCCAGATAGGCCATGGCGGACCATTGCTCGGCCTGGAGTTCAGCGGGACCGAGCCCGGCCCCGGCGCGCCCCAGGTGCCGGACATAGCGCAACAGCAGGCGTGCCGCCTCACGCATGGGCTCCGGACCCAGCACCGCGCCCATCTGCGCGACCAGCAGGGCGCGCAGGTCCTGGTCGAGCGCGTATTGTTCGTAGCCGACCGGGCGGCACAGGTCCGACAGGAGCAGGTCCGCCTCCGCGATCCAGCGCACGCCGTCGCGCCCGCGCAGGAACTGCGCCCGCAGGTAGCCGAGCAGTTCGGGGGTCAGGATCAACGGCAGCGCGGCATACCAGGCGAGGCGCCGGTAGGGCTCACCGAAGCGCCCGACGAAGCGCTCGAGGCGCTCGCGGGCGATCTGCGCGCGGGCGGTGTCGGTCACGGGCCGCCCCCGACCGGCTGGCCGCGCAGGACCTCGACGGCGTGGCCGAAGCCGTCCTCGTCCATTGCGAACATGGGCACCAAGAGCGCTATGAGCGCCGCGCCGGTGCCGGGCCAGCGGTCCCACGGGACCGGGTTGAGCCAGGCGACGCACCCGGTCCGGCGCCTGATCCCGACCAGGACGCGCGCGCTCGCCTGGAGGCGGCGCGGATCGGCGCCGCCGCGGGCGGCACCGGCGTCGCTGACCAGCAGGACGCCGGTCTCGGCGGTACAGTCGGCCAGCAGCCGCTCCAGGGCCAGCGGGCGGGTGCGGTGCGGGTCCAGATAGACCCGCGTCGCCGGGACGTTCTGGAAATAGCCCAGATCCACCCGCAGCCCGCTCTGCACGGCGGTCTGCACCAGGTCGCGGGTCAGGCGGTGGAAGGGGACCATGGAGCCGCCCTGGTCGACCAACAAAATCAGATGACCGTGGTCGGTGGCGCGGCGCCGCAGGACCGGCCGAACAAAGAATCCCTGGCGGGCGGCGCGCTCCACCGTGGCCGGCAGGTCGACCCGATCACAGGGTCCGTCCTTGATCGGTCGGCGCAGGTAGCGCCAGGTATAGGCCATGGTCCGGCGGGTGACGGGGTGGTCGCTCGCCAGGTCCGGATCGGTGCCGCCGGGTGGCGGGGCCGCGGGGGCGCGCACCGGCAGGGGCATGAGGCGTAGCGCTGCCAGTCGGCGCGCAGCTTGAAGAGCAGTTCGGGGAAGGGGATCAGGGCCGCGGGGTCGCGCAGGGCGGCGAGCAGGGGCGCCGGATCGCCCGCGGCGGCGAGGCGCCGCGCCCAGTCCCGGCCCAGGGCGCGGAGCCAGTCCAGCAGTTCGCTGGTCCCGGGTTTCTTGAACAGGTCATCCTTCTCGCGCAGGGCCAGGAAACGCCCGACCGCGGCCTCGATCAGGTCGGCGTGCGGGGCCGCGGCCGGTGCCGGCCGCGCCGCCTCATGGGCGGCGATGATCGCCTTGAGCCGCTCGGGGTCGGCCGGGAACTGGATGTGGGGTGGAAGGGCAGCCCGAGCACATCGGCGACATGGCGCGCGAGCTGGCTCTTGCCGCTGCCGGCCTCGCCCTCCAGCAACAGGGGGCGGTTCAGGAAAATGGCCAGGTTGACGGCCTCGATCAGCTCGGCGGTGGCGATATAGGGCACCGGCCCCTTGGGCGCGTCGGGGTGGCGGCCGCCGGGGGGGCGGCGCTCGGCGGGGAGGTCGAAGGGGATGGTCATGGTGGGGTCCTCGATCGGTAGCGGTGCACTTGGGCGGCGGTCAGAGCGCGGCGCGAAACTCGATCGGATAGTGCACGAACCGGCCAACCCCGGTCCGCTCCCGCAGGGACTCCCGGACCCGTGCCGCGCAGAGACGGCCATTCATCTCGGAGCACCGCCGCAGCAGCAGCAGACCGGCCCGAACCCGGCCGACCTCGGCAGCGAGCAGGGTTTCGAGCGCGGCATGGACGCGCTTGAAATCGACCAGGTGGACCTTGTCGCGCAAGTAGTCGTGCAGGCCCCGCGGATCAGGGCCGGAGTCGAGGCAGGCGGCAGAGCGCGAGCGTGGGAGGCGGTCGAGGCGCGCCTGAAACAGCTCCATCCGGCGCGCGATCTCCTCCGCCCGCTGCTCCGCCTGAACGGCGGCCACCGCGTCGGGGGTACTGACACTCTGGATCAGGGCCGCCTGATACTGAGGCACCAACTGCGCCAAGGCATCCTGCAAGGCCGCGCGTTGCGCGTCGTAACAGTCGCTCATGCGGCGCGCCCCGCGAGCCGGTCGATCTTCTGCCGCAGTTGCGCCATCGTGCGCTCGATCTCCTCCGCCCGCTGCCCGGCCTGAACGGCGGCCACCGCGTCGGATGTAGTGACACTCTGCGACAAGGCCGCCTGGTACTGGGGCACCAACTGGGCCAAGGCCCGCGCCAGCGCCTCCCGCCGAGGATCAGGCGCTGCAACCACGGGATGCGTGTCGTGCCCCGGTACCCTGTCCGCCCGCGCGGGGAGGTCCAGCAGGCGCCCGCCATCGCCCTGACTGGCGCGCAGATAGAGCACTGGCCGATACCACTCGTCCGGGAACCGCTCCGCCATCAGGAGCCGCACCTGGTGCAGGCACTCGACCAGGCTCAACCCCTCCCCCAGGGCACGATAGAGGCAGCGCGCGAACTCCTCGGCGGCGCCGCTCTCCAGCGGATAGGGCGTGGCGATGACCGCCGGGACCAGGTCCATCAGGCGCTGGGCGATGCCGTTGAAGACATCGGTACCGCCCCGGGCGGTCGCGGACTGGCAGGCGCTGAGCACGACGAGGCGCAGGTCGCGCGCCAGACCCAGCGCCTCGCAGACCCCGTCGATGCCGACCCAGTCGGCCGCACCGGTGCGCGGGTCGGTGAAGGCGAGCAGGCCCGCGGGCGGGCCGTGGCGCTCGAATCCGCAGTCCGGATCGCCGCAGGGCCGGTCGTCCGGGGCCACCGAGATCCGGCCGCACCGGCCGCAGCGCCAGCCGAAATCGCCGTGTCCGGCGAAGTGGACGATGGTCGGGCGCGCGGGGTCGGCGCGCAGGGCCTCCTGAAAGGCGGTGAGACTCGCCGGGGCCAGGGTCTGGACCTGGATTCGGGACGCCCCGGGGGTTCCTTGCAGGCCCTCGTCGATCCGCTCCCGGTCCTTGAGATGGAGCCGGGGCAGCGCGGCGTCCGCCGGATCACTGTGCAGGACCAGCAGGCGCAGACCGGACGCGGGCGGCGGCAGACCGGGGGCGTTGCCGTATAGGATGTAACGGCCGACCTGGATGTCGCCCTGCGCGAGGCGGTGACGGTGCAGCAGTTCCCAGGGCAGGCGCCACAGCGGCAGGTCGGCGGGCCAGCCCTCCAAACGCAGATAGAGCAAGGGGCGCTGACCGCCAGTACGCTCGCGCTGCACGGCGAAGTGCTGGTTGAGCTGCTGCGCGAGCGGGTCGAGCAGCAGCCCCGCCAACCAGGTCCGCACCTGGTCACGCAGCCGGTCGCGGCGGATGGACTGGCCGCTGAGGGGGGCGCCCGCGTGTTCGACAGTTGGCCTGAGCAACAGGCCCCAGGCGTGCAGGCGCTCCAGGTCAGGCACCGCGAAGGCGCGCTTTAGCCCCGAATCGTCATTGAGATCGAGCGCGCGCTCAATGATGGAAAGGTCGGCGGCGCTGAACGGCAGCGCGATCGGCCCCAGCCGCTCCTGGCCGCAGAGCGCGGAGTTGACCCGCAGCGTCAGGGTCCAGTCCCGCGGGTCCAGCTCCAGGGCGATGCGCAGCGTGGTCGCGTCGTTCATGGGTCTCCAGCGCCGGTACATCGACAACGAGGGGGCGATAATAGCCCAGTAGCCAAGGGCACACCAACCGGGCGCGGCGGTACGCTCCGGGGTGCGACGGGCGCGTCGGGGCCGCCCCCGGTACTCGGGGCTCACCCCCGCCGCTTGAACCACCCGGTCAGGCTCAGCCGCTCCCGCGTAGCGGCCATCACCTCGTGCTCAAAGCGGACGCTCAGGAAGGTGACCAGGGTGCCGCCGCGCGGGGCTATGGTCTCGTAGTGGTCCGGGCGGTCCGGGTCGGTGTAGAGGCGCAGGGTGCCGCCGTCGGCCGGCTGCCAGTCGGGGTTGAGATAGAGGATGGCGGTCAGGGTGCGCAGCTCGACCCCGCGGAACTGGTCCACGTGGCGGCGGTAGCAGGCGCCCGGGGGGTAGCTGGCCAGGTGCCCCTCGAAGCTGAAGAGGCCCAGGGTGAGGTCGCGGTTGAGGGCCTGGCGCAGGTCTTCGAGCCGGGCCAGGTAGGCGCCGATGGCCCCGTCGCGGGCGGCGGGGTCGAGCCAGCAGACGCGATCGGAGCGGACCGCGGCGCGGACCAGCAGGTCCCGGCCGCGGCCGACACCGGCGGGGGCGAAGGCACCCTGGGCCTCCAGCGAGGCAGCAGCGGCGCGGATGGACTGGACTTCGGGACCGGACAGGAAGTCGGGGGTGAGGCACCAGCCGGGGTCGGCCAGGGCGTCGGCGATCTGGGTGAAACGAGCGGCATCCGTGGTGGGCGGGGTCAAGTGGAGAGGCTCCGGACCTGGTGATGAGTGGCAATTGCCCCATCTTACCGCCAAGGCGTGCTTTTCTCGGCGCGTCGTGCGGACGCGTGAAGCGGCACCGGCGCATCTGCTACCATGGCCGCCGCCCGGACGCCCCAGACCCCCGAGGCCCCCGCTGCATGTCGATGATTGAAGAAGAGAAATCAGACCGGGCCCCGCGCCTGCACCAGGGGCCGGACCACAGCGCGCCCTATCCGGTGAGTCGGCTGGCGCCGGCCTTTCACAACCCGGACCTGGCGGCGGAGCTGGCACGCGCCGAGCAGTTGCTCAGCGCCCGCACGGGGGCGAAATTGCGCGTGCTCGCGGACCAGATCAAGTCGCTGCAACAGGCGGCGCTGCGGGTCCTGGAGGAGGCCCGGGAGGAGCAGGCATTGAGTCAGGCGCAGTGCGCCTTCAAACGGATCCCGGGCCGGACCTATCACCTGTACCGCAAGGCGGACGGGCGGGCCTTCTTCTCGATGCTGTCGCCCGCGGACTGGGGCGGGCGCCCGCCCCACGGGTTCGTCGGCTCCTACCGGCTCGAGTCGGACTGGTCCTGGACGCCCGCCGAGGGCGCCGCGGGACCGGATGACACCGCGGACCTGGTGAACCAACTGCTGCGCGGCGGGGGCCTGACGGCGGGCGGGTCCTCCTGAGGGATGGGCCGCGCGGACGCGCGGCCGACCGGCTGAAGCCTCGACCTCCTGTCTCCCTGGCGGGCGGAACGTTGCCCACGAGGGTATTTTCATCAATCCGGCAATTTTCAGCATTCTCTGCGACAATAGCGCCCGACAATCCGCTCGGGTTACCACCCGGATCATCACAACACTAGAACTGAGGGGTTCACAAGAGCCATGGCAACCGACAGCAAGAAACGCGTTTTCGCCTTCGAAGAGGGTGACGGCAAGAACAAGCACCTCCTGGGCGGCAAGGGTGCCAACCTGTGCGAGATGACCCAGATCGGCCTCAATGTCCCGCCCGGCTTCGTGCTCTCCACCGAGGCCTGCCTGGACTTCCTGGCCTCCCCGACCAAGGACCTGCCCCCGGGCCTGTGGGAAGAGGTCCAGGCGCAGATGACCGCCCTGGAGAAGAAGACCAAGAAGGGTTTCGGCGCGGCGGACGAGCCGCTGCTGGTCTCGGTGCGTTCCGGCTCGGCCATGTCCATGCCGGGCATGATGGACACCATCCTGAACCTGGGCCTCAACGCCACGACGCTGAAGGGCGTGATCAAGGCCACCGGTGACGAGCGCTTCGGCTACGACGCCTACCGCCGCTTCATCCAGTTGTTCGGCAAGATCGCGCTGAACGTGGACGACGCCTACTTCGACAAGCAGTTCGAGCTGGTCAAGAAGGCCGCCGGCGTGAAGGAAGACGTGGCCCTGTCCGCCTCCGATCTGAAGGACGCCGCCGAGCGCTTCCTGCGCGTGGTGCAGGAGCAGACCGGCCGGCCCTTCCCGGAGGACCCGTACGAGCAACTCCTGATTGCCATCAAGGCCGTGTTCGGTTCCTGGGGCGGCAAGCGTGCGGTCGACTACCGCCGCCAGTTCAACATCACCCCGGCGATGGCCAACGGCACCGCCGTCAACATCTGCACCATGGTGTTCGGCAACCGGGGTGACGACTCCGGCACCGGCGTGGGCTTCACCCGCGACCCCGGCACCGGCGAGAACGTCCTGTACGGCGAGTACCTGGTCAACGCCCAGGGCGAGGACGTGGTCGCGGGCATCCGCACCCCCAAGCCGCTGACCTCGCTCAAGGCCGACATGCCGGAGATGGCCAAGCAGCTCGACGCCCTGCGCGACCGCCTGGAAAGCCACTACAAGGAAGTGCAGGACTTCGAATTCACGATCGAGCGCAACATCCTGTACTGCCTGCAGACCCGCAACGGCAAGATGAACGCCGTGGCCCAGGTCCGCACCTCGGTCGAGATGGAGAAGCAAGGCATCATCACCAAGGCCCAGGCCCTGCTGCGCGTGGCGCCGGAGAGCCTGGAGCAGATGCTCTTCCCGCGTCTGGACCCCAAGGCCAAGGTGACCGCGGTCGCCTCCGGTCTGCCGGCCTCCCCCGGTGCCGCCTCCGGCATCGCGGTATTCGACGCCGACCGTGCCGAGATGCTCGGCAAGGAGCAAGGCTTCAAGGTCATCCTGGTCCGTGAAGAGACCAAGCCGGAAGACATCCACGGCTTCTTCGCCTCCGAGGGCATCCTGACCTCGCGCGGCGGCAAGACCTCGCATGCGGCGGTCGTCGCCCGCGGCATGGGCAAGTGCTGCGTGGCCGGTGCCGAGGGCATCCATGTCGATGTCGACAAGCGCATCGCCATCGTCGGCGACACCAGCTTCAAGGAAGGCGACATGATCACCCTGGACGGGACCTCCGGTAAGGTCTACCTGGGCGAGATCCCGACCGTGGAGCCGGAGTTCACCGACGAGCTGGTCACCCTCCTGACCTGGGCCGACGAAGTCGCCCGGATCAAGGTCATGGCCAACTCCGACACCCCGGTCGATGCGCGTCGGGCACTGAAGTACGGCGCCGTCGGCATCGGTCTCGCCCGCACCGAGCGCATGTTCAATGACCCGGCGCGCCTGCCGATCGTCATCGACATGATCGTCGCCGACACCCAGGAAGAGCGCCAGGAAGCGCTCGACCGTCTGCTGCCCCTGCAGCAGAAGGACTTCAAGGCCCTGTTCGAGGTCATGTCGCCCTTCCCGGTCGTCATTCGGCTCCTCGACCCGCCGATCCACGAGTTCCTGCCGAACGAAAACACGCTGGTGCGCGAGATCGCCGAACTGCAGCAGTTGGCCAAGAACGCCCACGGCCTGACCGCACTGGGTGCGGCCATGACCCTGATGCAGGCCTCGGACAAGGTCCGCGCCGACGTCGACGGCCTGCGCCGCCAGCTCGACCCGATGCTGGTGGAAGAGGTCATCGTCAAGAAGGAGCGGATGCTGCGCAAGGTCCGGTCGCTGTTCGAGACCAACCCCATGCTCGGCCATCGCGGCGTGCGTCTGGGCATCAGCTTCCCCGAGATCTACCAGATGCAGATCCGGGCGATCCTGGAAGCCGCCGCCGAGTGCCAGAACGAAGGCATCGAGGTCCACCCCAAGATCAAGGTGCCCCAGGTCTGTACGGCCGAAGAGCTCAAGATCGTCAAGAAGTGGGTCGATGCCATCCATGACGAGATCAAGGCCCGCACCGGCAAGCCGGTCAAGTTCCAGTTCGGCACCATGATCGAAGTCGTCCGGGCCTGTATGCGCGCCGAGACCCTGGCCGAGCAGTCGGAGTTCTTCTCCTTCGGCACCAACGACCTGACCCAGGCCGCCTTCTCCTTCTCCCGCGAAGACGCCGAGAACAAGTTCCTGCCGCTCTACACCCAGTCGGAGGTCCTGCAGGACAACCCCTTCGAGGTCCTGGACGAGAAGGGCGTGGGCAAGCTGATGGAACTGGCGGTCAAGTGGGGCCGTTCGGTCAAGCCGGATCTGCTGGTCGGCATCTGCGGCGAGCACGGCGGCCACCCGGCGGCCATCGCCTTCTGCGACAAGATCGGGCTCGACTATGTGTCCTGCTCGGGGCCGCGCGTGCCGGTGGCGAGATTGGCCGCCGCCCATGCGGCGCTGCTGGCGGCGAAGGCTTGATGAGGGACGGGGCCTGGGCCTAGTGCCCGGGGCCTGAAGACCCGGGAGGGGTCGTGACACCGCCCGCGTATCCGCAAGGATGCGCGGGCGGTGGTGTTTTGGGGTCCGGCGCGGGCTTGATCGCCGCCTCCGCCCAAGACGCTCGGGTATACTATCCGCGAGACTCATGTCCCCGGGCCTTGCTCTCCCGACACTACTCCAGCCGTGCCACGCATGTTTGCGGCGCTGCGCGTCTCGTCTATCAGCGGCCGGAACGACAATCTCGGCCCTTTGTTCGGAGCCGATTCATGCTTGCGATTACCGTCGAAATCCCAGATGACCTTGCGGCCAATTTCGACACCCCCGAGGCCATCCGGCGAACGCTGTTCGAGGATTTCGTCATCGAGCAGCGCCAACGCGGCGCAATCAGCCTGGGCAAGGCGGCGGAGTTGTTGGGTCTGAGCTACCCCGAACTCTTGGACCTGCTCGGCGGCAAAGGGCTCAGCCCAATCAACGCAAGCCCTCAAGACCTGGACGAGAGCTATCGTCGATTTGTTGAGCTGATGGACAAGGCATGATCGTCGTGTCCAACGCCAGCCCATTGCTGGCGCTCGCGCAGGCAGACTCCCTCCACGTATTAAAGGCGCTGTTCGGCCGGGTGCTGATACCCGCTGCGGTTTTCCGGGAGACCGTTGATCAATGTCCCGTTCCGGCCCAGCAACGCCGCATTCAATCCGCTTGCGATGACTTCATCGCCGTTGCGACGCCCACGATCACTCACAGTTTCTCGCGTAACCTCGGCCAAGGGGAACAAGGGGTTCTCGCATTGGCCTTGGAGCGGCGCGCCGATCTGCTGCTGATGGACGACAAGAAGGCGAGGAATGAGGCCGCTGCCCTGGGGCTCCAGTGCGCGTTCACTACTGACGTGCTCCGCCTCGCGGAGCAGCGCGGGATCATTGCGTCGGTTGCCGAGATCGTCGCGGGGCTGCGCGAGGCTCGAATCTATCTGCCTTTCGGCGCGGGACAGCATAGGGGTTCCCATTGATGAGATTGAGGGGTCTATTTCGTCCCTGCGATGCCCACTGCCGACCCGCCCGGTTTCGGGTCTGCCGCTCTGGCGCCCCCGATCCAACATTGTGCTCGCGGGGGTGTCGGGTTACGCTTTGCTAACCCGACCTACGCACTGGATCGCCTGATCGATGAGGTGGGCGAGGACAAGTCACATCCCCTGGCGTCTCTGATGGAGATCGAGGGGTTCCTGATCGAGGGGTATGAGGACTGGCATGTCCCTGAACTGGCAGAATAGCCCGCGACGGTCGAACGTGCCGCGGTTCCGCCATTGCCGCCGCGCTGCCCGCCCCGTCGCGGAACACCCTGCGGGCACCCGCTGGCGACGGGCGAACGTCTGCGCACGGATTTTCGCGATTCCGTTGGCCGCGGCTATGAGCCTCCAATAGGTGTTAAGGCGTTTGCCGAGGCACTGACACTGGCGATGAGGGCACTGGTATGAGTCAGAATCATAACGGAAAGCAGCCGCGGGCTGGAGACGAGTGGTCCGATCCGGCGAGCGGCATGGTGTTCGTTTGGATACCAGCGGGTCGGTTCATCATGGGCAGCAACACCACCCATATTGCCGAATATCCGGCTCATGAAGTCGAGATCAGTCATGGCTTCTGGCTCGGCAAGTACCCGGTCACACAGGCCGAATGGCAGCGGCTTATGGGAGCGAACCCCTCGCATTTCAGCCAATTCGGCAGCGACTGGCCCGTCGAGCAGGTGTCCTGGATGGACGCGCAGGAATTCATCCGGAAGTTGAACGCGCGTTCCCGCGGTCTCTTCCGCCTGCCGACCGAGGCCGAATGGGAATATGCTTGCCGTGCCGGACATACCGGCGATTATGGCTTCGAGGGCGACAAGGAGAAACTGCCCGATTACGCATGGTTCAATAGATTCAACGACGAAGACAGCCAGTCTACCCTGGGAGTCGGCCGTAAATTACCCAACGACTGGGGCTTATACGACATGCTCGGGAATGTCCAGGAATGGGTCGGCGATTGGTACGACAATTATACTCAAGATCGCTGGATCGACCCTGCCGGGCCGGACTCAGATACCGGGGGGCGCATTACTCGGGGGGGCGGCTTTCGTTATGGTGATTCGACTATCCGATCAACGCTGCGTGATTTCGTTCCAGAGCACTTCAAGGGGCATGATATTGGCTTCAGAGTCCTCCGCCAGTCGGATAATGCACTAACTGCACTCACTCCAAGGCGCACCAGCGTCCCCGATCCGGCACTCGCGGAGATTGTTACAGGACCGCGCCCGGCGCCGGGGAGCAAGCCGGGTAAGGAATGGATTGAGCCGGTCACCGGCATGGCATTCCTCTGGGTGCCGCCTGGACGCTTTCTTATGGGTCTGGAACACTCGCAGGACAAGATTTACCGCGTGAATTTGACCCGGGGGTTTTGGTTGGGTAAGCATCCCGTGACGGAGCAACAGTGGCGTCGCCTGATGCCGGGGCGCCCAGGTAAGGGCGACCCTAAGACTAGGCATCGTGGGTACCCCAGTTCGTTTGACGATTACCCGATTAACTATCTGAGCTGGTGGGATGCGAAGCGCTATATCGATACCATGAACCGCCATTGCGGGGGTGGCTTTCGTTTCCCGACGGAAGCAGAGTGGGCGTTTGCTTGCCGTGCGAACCCGGTCAGCGAGGGGGCGTTCTCGCCCGAAGCGATCAAAGAGATGCGATCAAGAATGCTCTGGCAGGAACGTATTCGGTTTCTCGGTTGGGGTCAGACCAAGTACTTTGAGGAACTGAAGGCGCGCGCACGCTGGGGCTACGACGAGTTGGGGACTTGGCCGATCGGGCAGCGTAAGCCGAACGACTGGGGTTTTCATGATATGCTCGGCTTGGTCGAAGAATGGGTCCAGGATTGGTATAGTGAGGAACTGCCGGACAACGTGACCAATCCAAGGGGTCCGGAAGTCGCAGGTACATCTTGGCAAAAAGTCTTGCGCGGATCTTACAATAGAGAGCGAATGCCGACCCCGTCGGTACGCGGGAGTAAAGGCTGTTCGCCTTATGGCAGTGGGGGAGAAGGTGTTGGCTTCCGCGTAGCGAGAGAGTGTTAGACGCGACTCCCGTCGCCTTTGACCGAAAGTAATAACGCACTCCGGGATGCGGAAACCCGGGGCTGCCCAGGGGAACGCGCAGTGGTTCCGCCGCTGGATGATGAAGCGAGTGGATACTGTTAGGACTTGGCGTTCAGGGTCAAATCGGCGAACCGGGGACAGACCACGGAATCGCGGATTCCGGGCTTGCGCCGCAGGGGTACGGCTGACGGGGCTTGTCGCTACGTACGCGGAGCGCCAGAGGATGCGTTACACCGCAGAGCGGTGTAACGAGGGGACACTCCGCGTGCGAACCGGCATCAGGGACCAATCAGGCTTTCCGCCGGAATCCCTAGCCCCCGATGTAATCGCCGAATCATCGCCAGACTCAGCGAGCGTTTGCGCGCCAGCACTTCATAGACCCGATGGGGCGGGCCGATATAGGGTTTCATATCGGCCACCGTCAGGCCCTGCTGCTCCATCCGGAACTTGATAGCCTCAATCGGATCGGGTGGCGGCACGGGATGATGTTGCGCTTCGTATGCCTGTACCAAGGTGGTCAGCACGTCCAAGCGGTCCCCCTCCGGGGTGCCCAGCAGCGGATCGTCACCCATCAGCGACGCGATCTCGTCCAGCGCCGCTTCGTAATCAGGTTCGGTCCGGATCGGACGAATATCCATTGCGGTCACCTTCTTTCCACCGTTTCGGCATCGATGCGGTCATACTCCGCATGGGTGCCGACAAATTTGATGAACACCAGTCCTGTATGATAAGCCAGGGCCGCGACAAGGCGATAGTCGTTGCCCTTGATGTTGAAAACCACGCGGCGTCCCTTGAGGATGCTGGCATTGCCGAACTGCGCCTTGAGGTCTGCCGGTGTGGACCATTGGGCGCGGCTGACCTCATCATGCCAGGCGCGTAGTGGCTGTTCCGCATCTGGATGTCGTGCCCAGAACTCGCGCAAGGTTTTCAAAGCAACAATTCTCATGGACTGATCTTAGTCCCGTGGTGGGAATGACGCAACAAGGAGGCCCAGGAGCAGATGCTGTTCCCCCGCCTGGACCCCAAGGCCAAGGTGAAGGCCGTCGCCTCCGGTCTGCCGGCCTCCCCCGGCACCGCCTCCGGCATCGCGGTGTTCGACGCCGACCGGGCCGAGATGCTCGGCAAGGAGCAGGGGTTCAAGGACTTCAAGGCCCTGTTCGAGGTCATGTCGCCCTTCCCGGTCGTCATTCGGCTCCTCGACCCGCCGATCCACGAGTTCCTGCCCAACGAGGCCGTGATGGGGAGAATGGGCTGGTGCGCGAGATCGCCGAGCCGCAGTAGTTGGCCAAGAGCGCCCGCGGCCTGACCGCACTGGGTGCGGCCATGACCCTGATGCAGGCCCCGGAGAAGGTCCGCGCCGACGTCGACAGCCTGCGCCGCCAGCTCGACCCGATGCTGGTGGAAGAGGTCATCGTCAAGAAGGACAACCCCTTCGAGGGCCTGGACGAGAAGGGCCTGGGCAAGCTGATGGAACTGGCGGTCAAGTGGGGCCGGTCTGTGAAGGATGAAGGATGAAGGATGAAGGATGAAGGATGAAGGATGAGCGAGATCGTATTTCATACTTCAACCTTAATCCTTCATCCTTTCTTCTTGAGTGGTCAGTTCGGCGACGAGGGCATCAAGGAGGTTCGCGGCGGTGGCGCGGGAGGCGGCGAGTTGGGCTTCCAACTGGTCCACCAAGGCCATTAGTTGCTCCACCTTGGCTACGATCCGGCGTTGTTCGGAGAGTGGGGGGAGTGGAATTTCGCATTCTGAAATGTGTCCCTGATTTACTTTCCAAATACCTGAGGTCGTCGTTGCGAGACCCTCCAGTATCTCGCGGGTCACAGGGCTGTTCCATGCGATTAGGAAATAGTCGCTGTCAATCTTGTTCGGTGGAAGTGGCACACGAATGAAAAGATCGGGAAAGAGCACATTCGGTGGAGTTGACCGGGCCATGCCTGCAATACCAACACGATCTTTGCTGCCATTCCCGCGAATGATGAATATGTCGCCTGGCTTTACCAAATAGGGCTCTGCGCGTTCAGAGGTAAGAGCAATCGGCTTGCCGAAACTACAGTCAATCGTCGATCCTTTCATTGCAGACAGTGGAAGACACACAAAATCTGACGATCCCTCAACGGGAGACAAAGAGAGCCCATTCTTCAGATTCTTTCGCCCGACAAGCTCTTCCATAGGCACCGCTCGTATTTCCTCATCTTCTTGGTTTCGTGCGACGAGTTTCCCCTGAACCGCGAGGGTGAGAATGGATTTGCGAAGGTCTGCGGGTGCGATGGTAAAGGAGTCATGGAACAGGCCGTTGAGGTTCGCCTGAGTCGGCGCGTCGGCAAAGCGGGCCAGCGACGCGCGGGCGAGCGCGGCGTGCCGCGTCTCCCGTTCCTGCTGCTGCGCCTCCAACCGATCACATAACGCCATCAACTCATCCACCTTCGCCACGATCCGCTTCTGCTCGGCGATGGGTGGTAGTGGGATCGTTTGTTCTTTCAAGGTACTGGTATTGACCGCCGCCTGATTGATCCAGCGGGTACAGAGACGTGCGAAGTAACCGCTGTTGCGAAGTAGCGTAAGGTAGAAGACAACGAAGCCGGGAAATATGCCGTCCTTCAGACGCATCCGGGTGATGTGATTGCTGAAGCCGTAGTCGTAGTCGCGGTCCACGAGGCTGGTCTTTCCGACAAGCTCCTGACTGTTGGTGTTGTTGAATAGAATGTCGCCCGCGCGCATCGAGGCTTTCTGCGGATCTACCATTTTCGGATCGATTCGCACCAAGAGGTTGAAGTTCAGCGTTCCGAGAGTGGAGATATTGTGAGTCCGAAGATGAACGTGACCGTTCGGCTTTTGATGACTTCTTGAGCACGCGAAACCCGACGAGATTGACTCACAAATCGATTCAATGGTGCGTCTCTCCCAGCCATTAGGCGCACCGTCGTCAGTTGGGCGCTTGCCGATAAGTCCACCAGAAAACGTAAGGCGAAGCACCAGTTCACGCATCCTCTTTACACCGTTGGGCGCGTCGGCAAACTGGTCGAAATGCTCGAAGAAAGTATGAAGGATGAGGGATGATGGGGCAGTTGGATCGGCTTTCATACTTCAACCTTCATCCTTCATACTTTGCAAGAGTTCCGCCTCGATGTCCTCAATGCTCGGCAACGTGCTAGCCAATGCCGCCGGCAGTGCCCGCGTCAGTTCGTAGTCAGCAACACCAATAGGCTTATTGATGTCGCGCAGCGCATACTCGGCAAGGATGCGGTCCTTGGTCTGGCAGAGGATGAGACCGATGGTAGGGGCATCGTGTTGGTGACGGAGTTGGTCATCGACGACTGAACAGTAGAAGTTCATCTTCCCGGCATACTCGGGCTTGAAGTCGCCTTTCTTGAGATCGACTACGATGAAGCAGCGCAGGTGCAGGTGGTAGAACAGCAGATCGAGGTAAAACTCGCGATCACTGACTTCCAATCGATATTGGCGACCCACGAAGGCAAACCCGCGCCCGAGTTCGATCAGAAATTTCTGGATATGAGCGAGCAACCCGGTTTCGAGTTCGCGCTCGTGGAAGGGCTCTTCCAGGGTCAGAAAATCGAAGAGGTATGGGTCCTTCAGTAGGCCCTGGGCGAGACTGGCGTGCGGCTCCGGCAATGTGCTGGCGAAGTTGGTCACGGCGACGCCTTGGCGCTCGTGCGTCCGGTGTTTGATCTGCACCGTGAGCGTGTCTCGGCTCCAGCCCTGCTCCAGGGTCTGCCGGGCATACCAGAGGCGCGTGGATAGGTCTTTGATCTGAAGGAGCACGATGTTGTGTGCCCAACTCAATTGGGCCAAGTCTTGTGGCCCGAGGTTGTCCTTCGCAGCCATATCGGGCGTCAGCGTCGCAACAGGCGTCTTCGCAAGTGGAAGCAATTGGGCCACCACCCGTGGCCCAATCTGAAACAGGTTTGGATAGGCCGACCAGAACTGAACCATCCGCTTGATGTTCCGTTCGGAAAATCCCTTCTGCTCAGGTAGCTCGTTCTTGAGATCGAGAGCGAGTCGCGGGATGACACCCGCGCCCCAGCCCTCCTGCTGCTGCCGGGCGGCGATCATGCGGCCGATGTCCCAATATAGCAGGATCATCTCGGCGTTGGCGCAGAGGGCGGCGCGATGCTGGGCCTGGCGGAGGCGGGTCTTGATGTCGCCGAGCAGGTCGCGGTAGATAGCGAGTTCCTGTGTCTTCATCGCGTCAGGGCCTCCATGAGTTGCGCCTTCAACTCTGCGCGCGTCTCGGCGATCTGAGCCAGCAGCCGTTCGTACTCCGGCAGCAGGTAGTCCAGGTCCCCTGGTCCGGTGTCCGGGTTGTGCGGGTTCTTGAGATCGAGGTTGAAGTTGCCGGCCTTGATCTGGTCGAGTGAGACGCGCCAGGCCCGCTCGTTTTCCACCCGGGCAGCGAAGCCGTCCGCGGCCGTTCCCCACCAGGCGCGCTCGCCCTCAAACTCCTCGATCCGGATGGGCTTGCCCTTGTTGTAGCTCTTGGCGCCGGGCGGATAGGGGTGCTCGTAATACCAGACGTGGGTGGTGGGCGCGCCCTTGGTGAAGAAGAGCAGGTTGGTGCGGATGCCGGTGTAGGGATTGAATACGCCGTTGGGCAGGCGCACGATGGTGTGCAGGTTGCAGTCGGTGAGCAGGGCCTCCTTGATGCGGGTCTTGACACCCTCGCCGAAGAGCGTGCCGTCGGGCAGTACCAGACCGGCGCGTCCGCCGGGCTTGAGGATCTTCATCAGCAACACGAGGAATAAATCGGCGGTCTCGCGGGTGCGGAATTCGGCCGGGAAATTCGCCTCGATGCCGTCCTCCTCCATGCCGCCGAAGGGCGGGTTGGTGACGATGACGTCCATCCGCTCCTTCGGACCCCAGTCGCGCAGGGGACGGGCGAGTGTGTTGTCGTGGCGGACGTTGGAAGGCACGTCGATGCCGTGCAGGAGCAGATTGGTCATGCACAGCACATGGGGCAGGTGCTTCTTCTCGATCCCGGCGAAGCAGTCCTGGATCGTCCGCTCGTCGGCCTCGGTCCTGGCCTGCTTGCGCAGGTGCTCGATGGTGCAGGTGAGGAAGCCGCCGGTGCCGCAGGCGGGATCGAGGATGGTCTCGCCGAGGCGGGGGTCGACCTGCTCGACGATGAATTGGGTGACGGCGCGCGGGGTGTAGAACTCCCCGGCATTGCCCGCGGATTGCAGGTCCTTCAGCAGCTTCTCGTAGATGTCGCCGAACAGGTGGCGGTCATCGGAGGCGTTGAAATCGATCCCATTGATCTTGTTGATCACCTGCCGCATCAGGGTGCCGTTCTTCATATAGTTGTTGGCATCCTCGAAGCTCATGCGGATGAGCCCGCTGATCCGGTCGCCACCGCCGGTCAGGGTCTTGAGCCGCGGCAGGAGACTGTCATCGACGAAGTCGAGCAGGGCGTCGCCGGTGATGCCCTCGTCGTTCGCGGCCCAATTGGACCAGCGCAGGTTGGCCGGGAGCGGGGAGCGGTAGTCGTCGCGCAGCAGTTCCAGTTCCTTCTCGCGGTCGTCGAAGATCTTGAGCAGGAACATCCAGCCGAGTTGTTCGAGCCGCTGGGCATCGCCGTAGGTGCCGGCGTCCTTGCGCATGATGTCCTGGATGGTCTTGACGAGGTTGGAAACATTCGGCATTGGCTTAAGCGGCCTTCTGGTACAGGGCGGTTTCGAGTTGGCGCACGGCGGCGAGATAGGCGCTCTTGCCGCCAAAGAGCTTGACGATCTCCACCGGGGTACCCAGGGTAGGTAGCGGGTCCACCTTCAGGATGTCGAGGGACTTGACGCTGCGGATGCCGGCGTCGGCGTATTTCTGGAGCAGCGCATCAAGGACGGCGCGGGCCTTGTCGCCATAGGTGCCGAAGCAATTGCGCTTACGCACCCTCGCGGCGCGCTCCTGCCGCGTCAGGGGTGGTTGGTCGAAGGCGACGTGGCAAACCAGATCAAAGGCGTCGTAATCGCGGCCCACCTGGTCGGCCAACTCATCGAGAAATACACCCTTGGCGGCAAGTTCCTCCAGGATGGCCTGTTTTCTGTCGGCATCGTTCCAGGCGGTCAGGAAGGCATCCAGGGAGGCGTAAGCCTTCCGTAGGGTCTTGCGCGAATAATCCCTGAGTGACTCGGTGATGAGTCTGCCGTCGGCATCGAGATACTGGACGCGCTCGGTGACGACGCGGACCTCGACGTCATCGACATAGTAGCGTCTGACGCCAGGGCCACGAGGGTCGTTCTGGCCATCGAAGGGATCAGCGTCGCCCTCGCCGCCGGCCTCACCGTCCCCTGCCGGGGGCTCATCCTCGGGCGGGATGGGCGGCTGATCGGGACCCGGCTCGTAGATCTGCACGGGATCGCCGTCGAACTCCGGATCGGCGAAGAGCGCCGTGGCCCGCCTGAAGTCCATGATGGTGAAGTACAGCTTGTTGTAGTCCTCGTTGATGCGGGTGCCGCGGCCGATGATCTGCTTGAACTCGGTCATAGAGTTGATACGCTTGTCGAGCACGATCAACTGGCAGGTTTGGGCATCCACACCGGTCGACATGAGCTGGGAGGTTACAGCGATGACCGGAAAGGTGGATTCCGGGTCGATGAAGTTGTCGAGTTGGGCCTTGCCCTCGTCGTTGTCGCCGGTAATGCGCATGACGTATTTGCTGTTGGCGGCGGCCAAATCCGGATTGGCATTGACCAGGGCCTGGCGCATACGCTCGGCATGGTCGATGTTCTGGCAGAAGACGATCGTCTTGGCGAAGCGATCCGTGGCCTTGAGGAACTCGGTGATCTTGGCAGCCACCCGGATGGTGCGCTGTTCGAGTATGAGGTTGCGGTCGTAGTCGCTGTCATTGTATTCGCGGTCTTGAATGGCATGACCAAACTTGTCGGCCTGCCCCAGTTCCGGCCGCCAGCCGTCCAGGTCCCGGTCAAGCCCAATCCGTACCACCTTGTAAGGCGCGAGGAAGCCGTCCGCGATGCCCTGCCGCAAGGAGTAGGTGTAGAGGGGGTCGCCGAAGTAGTCGATGTTGGATACGTCCCTGGTCTCCTTGGGGGTGGCGGTCATCCCGATCTGGGTCGCCTTGGAAAAATACTCGAGCACCTTGCGCCAGGCGGCATCATCCGCGGCGTTACCCCGGTGGCACTCGTCGATAAAGACCAGATCAAAGAAATCCGGCGAGAACTGCTTATAGATGTTCTGCTCCTCGTCGGTACCGGTCACCGCTTGATAGAGGCAGAGATAGATCTCGAACGACTTGTCCACCGTCCGATTGGTGATCTTGGTCATGGCCTGACCGAATGGCTTGAAGTCGTTGGTCTTGGTCTGGTCGGCCAGGATGTTGCGATCGACCAGGAACAGGATACGTTTCTTGGTGCCCGATCGCCACAGGCGCCAGATGATCTGGAAGGCGGTGTAGGTCTTGCCAGTACCCGTGGCCATGACCAGCAGGATGCGGTTTTCGCCGCGGGCAACGGCCTCTACCGTGCGATTGATGGCGATGAGTTGGTAATAACGGGGCGTCTTACCTGAGCCGTCATCAAAATAGTCCTGGGTAGCGACGGCGGCCTGTGATCCGGTCAAGCCCTTGGCCTTGCAGTAGCGCGCCCAGAGTTCTTCCGGAGAGGGAAACTGATCGAGCGGTATCTCGCGGGTCACGGCCCCGGCGGTCACCGTGCGGTCGTGTTCCAGGAAGGCGTCGCCGTTGGAACTGTAGACGAACGGGATATCAAGCATTTCGGCGCAATCCAGCGCTTGCTGCATGCCGTCGCCGACGGCGTGGTTGTTGTCCTTTACCTCGATGAGGGCCAGCGGGATCTGTGGCTTGTAAACGAGGATATAGTCGGCCCTTCTCGCCACGCCACGCTTCACCGACTTTCCGCGAACGATGACCCGACCCTTGGTGAAGTAGACCTCCTCGCGCACCTGCGTCATGAGGTCCCATTTTTCGCCGTTCGCGCCAACCAGGGCGGGCGTGATGAATTTGGTGCGAATGTCTGCTTCGGTCAGTGCCTTCTTGTTCACAGTCAATCCTATGTCGATCTGCGTTATGAAAGAGAAAATGAAAGAATCGATGTCGGTGGGGCGCGATGCGGCGTGAAGGCGGTCCTAAAATGGGGGCGGAAACGGTCCGCGACTGGGGTTTCGGCTGTCACGGTCCGCCGCGACCCCCACACATGGTACGACAATCGGTCGCTCGGAACGCGAGCCGGTCGCGGTGCTTGTTCCCGCGCCTCAACCCAAAGGCCAAGGTCACCCCGTCGCCTCCGGCCCGCCGGCCTCCCCGGTGCCGCCGCCGACATCGCGGTGTTCGACGCCGACTGCGCCGCGATGCTCGGCAAGGAGCGGGGGCTCAAGACCGTCCTGGTCCTTGGACGCCAACCCGGAAGACATCCACGGCGTCGTCGCCTCCGAGGGCATCCTGACTTCGCACGGCGGGAAGACCTCCGACGCGGCGGTCGTTGCTCGCGGCATGGGCAAGTGCCGCGTCGCCGGTGCCGAGGGCGGCCACGTCGATGTGGAACGGTGCATCGCCGTCCCGGGCAGAAGATCGGGGCGAGTCGCTCCCCACGTCTCTGGAGACCATCAGGTTCTTGCCGCTGAGGTGCAAGGATGCCAGCCACCGCCATGGCGAGGACAGGCTCGTCGATCGCTGCGCGGGGCTGGCCGGCGGTCAGGCGATGCGGCTAGACTGGCGCCAGCTTGCCGATCGGCGTCCGCGGCACACGAGGCCGCGCCCTGCGACGCGGGACCCAGCGCGGCGAAGGTCCAGCCCGGTGATCGCTACCGCGGGTTCCATCTCGGGAGCCGCTCGCCGAGCGTGGGCGGTGACAGCGACCGGTCCGACGCGCGGACTCCGGGTCGGTTCCGGCAACCCTGTGCAAACCCTTGTCGAGACCCGGCAACCCATGACTGACGACCGCGACCCGAATCCAAGCGAGCCCCGCGCCGCTGACTTCGACTCTCCTTGGAAGGAGGCGATCGACGCCTATTTCCAGCCGTTCATGGCGCTGTTCTTCCCGGCCGTGCACGACCGGATCGACTGGACCCGACCCTAGAATTCCTGGATGCCGAACTGCAACGGATCACGGGTGACTCCGAGATAGGCCGCCGCTATGCCGATCGCTTGGTCAAGGTCTACAGCCGCGAGGGGGCCGAACTGTGGCTGCTGCTTCACATTGAGGTGCAGGCCCAGGCCGACGCCCGGTTTCCCGAGCGCATGTTCCAATACTATTACCGGATCTATGATCGCTTCGGGTCGATGGAGATCGTCAGTCTCGCGCTGTTGACCAACGACTGCGCGGGGCCCGACTCCGGTGTCTACCGCCGCGAACACGACGGCTTCGGTGTACGCTTCTGCTTTCGCGTCCAGGCGCTGCCGGACTGGAACGAGGACGAACTCACCCGGCGCGCGGAGATCAACCCATTCGCCGTCGTTGCCCTGGCCCAACTGGCAGCCCATCGACGTGTCGGAGACCCTGAGCGCAAGGTGCGCAAGGGCGAAATCATCGCCCTGCTGTACCGCTACCGCTATGCCCGCGACGACGTGCTGATGCTCTTGCGCTTCATCGACTGGCTGATCCGCCTACCCCGCGCCCTGGAGCGCACACTTCGTCAAGAGTTGGCTGATTTAGAGGAGCAGACGAAAATGTCCTATGTCACGAGTTGGGAGCAGTTCGCCCGCGAGGAAGGCGAGCAGCGCGGGGAGGCTAAGGCCCTGCTGCGGTTGCTTCAAGTCAAGTTCGGACCAATGAGAGACATTTGCGCTGTGGCGTTTCTCGCGGGCGCCACCGGGGCGCGATCGGCTTCAGGCGGGCCTGAGGCGCAGGATTTCCGCGCGGGTGCGCGCAAAATCGGGTCGCCGCAGCACTCGAATGAGAAGAGTTCTCAATAAACACGCCCCGCGGACAGCCGCGCCCGCAGGCGACGCGCCAGCGGCCTGACCGGAAACGACGATGAGGGGCGGGTTAGCCGGTGGCCGGGATGGGCTGGACCAGCGAGCGCATCTGCCCGATGCGGCCTTCTTTGACGTGTCCCAGGGCCATGGCCATCATGACCGCCAGGGCCAAGCCGACCCGGGTTTTCATCTTCGCCAGGCCGCGGATGAAATGCCGCTCGAAGCCGAAGCTGTTGTCGATGCGGTTATTGATCCGCTCCAGGGCGCTGCGCCGGTTGTAACCGCGGTGCCAACTGGGGCTGCCATGCGGGGTCGGCACGAAGATGCGCCGATCATGGTCGTCGAGGCTGATCCGTACGATGCGCCCATAGTCCCCGGGCGTGACCCCGCCGGCCTCAGCGTTCCCGACCCTGGCACTCCAGTCCATAGGCGGCGGCCGGGCAGCGGTATTTGAGTGCATTGCGATCGGCCTCGAAGCCCTGGAAGGCTAAATCGCGCTGTTCTCCGGTCTGCGGGCAAATGCAGTGGACGCTGCCTTTTTCGGTATGGACAATGGTGTCGACCCGCGCCGGAAACAGCGGACGGGTGATGGGTTTGCCGGGATCGTAGTCGGGGTGTTGCTTCTCCTCGCGCCACAGTTCGCGGGTGTCGATCAGGGGGCGGATGGCGTAGGTGTCCCACAGCAGGGTCTTGGTCTCAGCACTGTCGAGGCCGCGATCGGCACTGAAGTCACGGCAGCGCTCAGCCAAGTCGGGCGTTTCGGCGAAGGTCTCCTTGAGCATGACGCGCAGTTGGATCTGCTCGGAATGGGAGGCGGGGGTCAGGTGCATCGCCACCGGGATTTCATACTGGGTGTCGGCGATCAGGTGCACGCCATAGCCAAACCAACTCTTGATCTTGTTCCAGGACTTACCGGTGCGCGCGTCGACCCCGCTGGTCTCGTGCTTGCCCCAGTCGGCATCGGGATCGGAGGTCGCCCCGGTCGTGCGACTGATCCGCCCGGTACTGTGGCTGTCGATCGCCTTGCCGTCGTAGCCCAGGTGGCACCCGAATTCCGGTAAGACCTCCATCAGTTGCTCACGCAGTGTCGTGATCATCTCCGTCACCATCCCCAGCGTCTCCTCCAGTTCGATGACGTTAGCGAGAAAACGCGAGAAATTCCAACTGCTGGGCACCGCGGCGTGGGCGGCTGGCGGCGCCGCATAGACGATGGTCAGCCGCCCCGTGGCGGCGTCCGGCAGCAACTGCGCCAGGGGTTTTTTCTGGAACGGCAACACCGCGAAGCCGCAGGCTTGGCGCAACGCCGGATTGCGCCCGAGTTCGCGCAGGAGGGCCTCGCTCGAGGGGTGCTGGAACACTACCCCGGCCAGGAGCGCGTTCCACATCGCCGGCACCGGATAGTCATCGCGTCCCTGCCCGCGCATGACCTCCAGGTATTGCACCAACCGCGCGTCTGGGAGATGATCGCGCACCAGGTAGAAGCGATCCAGATCGCTGCGCGCTTCAACATCGCACCAGTCAAATAAGCTCAGTTCAATGGCCGCCATGGGGTCTCCTGCAAAGGATCGTCGTGATAACGATATGATCCCTTGGCGGCCACCCTTTTGCACGTCCCCGCATGGCCTTGATCGCTATTTCGGCGACCTCGCGGGTGACATTCGTCGCGGTCGGGGGGCGCTGCGACCCCGGTCGGAGCGGCCCCCGACCGCGACGGGCCGCAGCCAGGACGGTGGCTGGACGTTTGATCACGCGGGGCCCCGCGCGCGTTGGGGTGACTTTTCGCCCAGCGCCCGACGCCGCGCACGCAACTCACTGATCGTTCGTTCCACACTGGCTCCAGGTTGGGGTAAACGAAAGTTTCCCCGCAGCGCGCGGCTTTTTCTGTCAATGGGTTACGGACATCGCTAACGGCTCAATGACTCCAGACATCGAGTCGCGCGTTCAGACCGCCGAACCGGCGCAACTGGAGGTCTGGCTGACGCGCATCCTGACCGCTGCGACCCCGGAGGAGCTTTTCCGATAGCGCGGACAGGCTTGAGCGGCGGCAGTTCGGCAACCGCGGTGACGACTCCGGCACCGGCGCAGGCTTCACCCGCGAACCCGGCACCGGCGAGAACGTCCTGTACGGCAAGATGAACGCCGTGGCCCAGGTGCGCACTTCGGTCGAGATGGAGAAGCAAGGGATCATCACCAAGGCCCAGGCCACCCCCGTCGCCTCCGGCCTGCCGGCCTCCCCCGGCGCCGCCTCCGGCATCGCGGTATTCGACGCCGACCGTGCCGACACCCAGGAAGAGCGTCAGGAAGCGCTCGACCGTCTGCTGCCCCTGCAGCAGAAGGACTTCAAGGCCCTGTTCGAGGTCATGTCGCCCTTCCCGGTGGTCATCCGTGCCCTGCTGGTGTCTGAAAGACGTTGAACTTGATGGCCGCGACCGGATCGGGTGGCGGCACGGAATGATACTGTGCCTCATACGCCTGTACCAAGGTGATCAGTACGTCCAAATGGTCGCCCTCAGGAGTGCCAAGCAGCGGATCGTCACCCATCAGCGTGGCGATCTCGTCGAGTGCCGCTTCGTAATCCGGCTCGGTCCAGATCGGACGAATATCCATTGCCCTCACCTTGTTTCCACTTGTTGTCGCAAGGCGCCAATATCGGTCAAGCTCAACCCGGTAGCCGCTGCAATGGCAGCGTCGCCAAGATCGCTGGATCGAATCAGGTTGGTTGCAGTCTGGCGCAATGCCTCAGCCCGGCCTTCCTCCCGCGCATCCTTGAGCAGGCTGCGCTCGTCGCGCAGTGCCCGCTCGCGTACGAAGGCGAGCCGACGCGTCTCGGCGTCAGCACTCAAGTGTCTGAGACGGAAATACGCGAGCACCCGCGTGTACCACTCAGGTCGCTGGGCGGCGGCGGCGCTGGGCTGAACCGAGCATAGCCGCTGCGTCCGGGCGCGCAAGACCCGGGTTCAGCCACGCGGCCGGGGCGTGTGGTCGAGCCCGTCGATCGCTGCGCGGGGCTGGCCGGCGGTCAGGCGATGCGGCTAGACTGGCGCCAGCCTGCCGATCGGCGTCTGCGGCACACGAGGCCGCGCCCTGCAACTCGGCGCGTGCCACGGCCAAGGTCAAGCAATGGGGCGGTCGCTGTCGCGCAGCGACCGCCTGGACCTGGAGCCGCTCGCCGCGCTCGCGTGTACCGCCAACCGCACCCCTGCGAACCAAGCCAAGTCGGAGCCAACCCATGAATCTGGCGGAAACCATTTACACCCATATCAACGCCCTGCCGCCCGACCTGCAGCGGGAGACTTTCGATTTCATCGGTTTTCTGGAGGCGCGTTACGGCCTGGCACCGGCCGCCCCGCGTTTGACCACCCAGGGCTTCATCGAACGCTTTGCCGGCAGCCTCGGCGAGGATTTCCCCGATGACGTCGATGCGGCCGACCTGGGCCGGGATGCGCCCCGTGAGTCGCTGGAGTGAGCGGCTATCTGCTGGTTACCAACGCCTGGATCGCGTTCATGAAAGGGCATCCAAGCGTGGTCGGCGTAGTGCATCGGATCGGGCTCTTGCCCCAACCCGCGGGATCGTGCTAGACCCAGGAATCCTGGTTCTTAGGCAAGGATGCGCCCGGATCGAATACCGTGAGCGAATCCCCGGTACCGAAAATCTCGGGATACAGCACCAGATTGGTCCCCGCCGCGGAAAGTCGGGATTGAAAGAGAATGCCCTTGACACCGGCGTCGATTGTTTCGTCACCGACGATCCAACTGGGTGGCTCGATGCGCTGATTGAACCAGATCTCGCGCCAATCGCAATAGAAATCTTCCCAGAGGGGGCCCCAGCGGACGTATCGAATGGCGACCGGAAATCCGCGATCGGTCCCGCGGTCAGTTGGTAGCTGACCAGCGTGCCGGGCGGCATCAGGCTGGAGACCTGTTGGTATTCCTTGACTGCCGTCTCGACGTCCAGCGCCAGATAAAGCGCCGCTACGCCCGGTCTGTTGACACGTCCGCCGTGTTGGGCTGCGCCCGCCCCGCTGGTTGGCGCGACTGCCCACTTGGGTGTGTGCATCCGGTATACGGTCACGGCCTCCAACTGGGTCAGAATCATCCCGCTGCCCCAGTGTCTAGGGACTCGATGTAGCGCAGCAGGTCTTCGGTGCGGCCTTCGCTCACGAGTTGCTCGGCACTCTTGTAACCGAAGGGCGGCAGGGGTTCGTTGCGGTACCAGAAGAGCGCTCGGTCCAGGTCCCCCGACCGGTCTGCCGCTGCGCGGATGATGCGCATCGCTTCGCGGAGGAAGCGTTGCACGCCTTCGGAAGCGGGCGCTCGATTGATGGTGTTGCGGTGAACGTGCGCCTGCGTTGCCAGGGTCTGGAGATCGATGCTGAGCACCTCGCTGAAACGCTTGGGGGAAAGGACGGGGGTACCGGCTTCCCGATCCCGCAGGAAGCCGAGAAAGCCTTCGAAGTCTCGGGTGAAGGCTGGAAGGGGATGGTTGACGGCTGTCATGGTTTGACTTTGATGGCGTGCGATCTCGATGCACTTATTATGCACCAACTTTGCAGCGGCAGTTGAGTCAGCTTCAACATTACCCCGGCCATGGCCAACGGCACCGCGGCCAACATCTGCACCATGGCGTTCGGCAAGAAGCAGGCGCTGCTCCGCGTCGCCCCCGAGAGCCTGGAGCAGCTGCTGTTCCCCCGTCTGGACCCCAAGGCCAAGGTCACGGCCGTCGCCTCCGGCCTGCCGGCCTCCCCCGATGCCGCCTCCGGCATCGCGGTGTTCGACGCCGACCGTGCCGAGATGCTCGGCAAGGAGCAGGGGTTCAAGGTTATCCTGGTCCGTGAAGAGACCAAGCCGGAAGACATCCACGGCTTCTTCGCCTCCGAGGGCATCCTGACCTCGCGCGGCGGCAAGACCTCGCATGCGGCGGTCGTCGCCCGCGGCATGGGCAAGTGCTGCGTGGCCGGTGCCGAGGGCATCCACGTCGATGTCGACAAGCGCATCGCCATCGTCGGCGACACCAGCTTCAAGGAACGCCCATGGCCTGACCGCACTGGGTGCGGCCATGACCCTGATGCAGGCCTCGGACAAGGTCCGCGCCGATGTCGATGGCCTGCGCCGCCAGCTCGACCCGATGCTGGTGGAAGAGGTCATCGTCAAGAAGGACAACCCCTTCGAGGTCCTGGACGAGAAGGGCCTGGGCAAGCTGATGGAACTGGCGGTCAAGTGGGGCCGCTCGGTCAAGTCGGACCTGCTGGTCGGCATCTGCGGCGACCACGGCGGCCACCCGGCGGCCATCGCCTTCTGCGACAAGATCGGGCTCGACTATGTGTCCTGCTCGGGGCCGCGCGTGCCGGTGGCGAGACTTGCCGCCGCTCATGCGGCCTTGCTGGCGAAGTAATAGGAGCCGGGACGTCTCGCCCCGGCGTCGGGGGCGGGACACCCCGTTCCCCAAGGCCCGCAGGTTCGGTTCCGGACCCGCGGGCTTTTTTGTTTCACCGACTATTGCGTGGAGTGGCTCAACCGCTATCATGCAGACCATCAGCCGCAAACGTCTGAACCTGTTCGCCGACCGATACCCGGACAGCAGGTCTGCCTTGGCGCACTGGTACAGCCTCGCCAAGCGGCACGATTTCTCGTCCTTCGTCGACCTGCGTAAGGTCTTTCCTGCAGCCGACCAGGTTGGCAAGCTGACCGTTTTCAATGTCGGCGGCAACAAGGTGCGGCTCATTGCCGCCATCCACTACAACTGCGCAAGGATCTATGTCCGTGCGGTGCTGACCCATGCGGAGTACGACCACGGCAAGTGGCGGGAGGAGTAAGCGATGCAGACCAACGAAATCACCGCGGCGCTCGGGTCCTGGCCGATGCTGTCGCCGCTGCTTTGCGTCCCTCATACCGAGGAAGATTACGAACACTTGGTGGCCTTCCTGGATCGTCTGATCGACGAGGTGGGCGAGGACGAGTCCCATCCCCTGGCGTCTCTGATGGAGATCGTGGGGGTTCTGATCGAGCGGTATGAGGACTGCGATGTACCTGAACTGGCAGAATAGCCCGCGACGGTCGAACGTGCAGCGGTTCCGCCATTGCCGCCGCGCTGCCCGCCCCGTCGCGGACCACCCTGCGGGCACCCGCTGGCGACGGGCGAAGGTCTGCGCAAGGCGCACCAGCGTCCCCGATCCGGCACTCGCGGAGATTGTTACAGGACCGCGCCCGGCGCCGGGGAACAAGCCGGGTAAGGAATGGATTGAGACGGTCACCGGCATGGCATTCCTCTGGGTGCCGCCTGGACGCTTTCTTATGGGTCTGGAACACTCGCAGGACAAGATTTACCGCGTGAATTTGACCCGGGGGTTTTGGTTGGGTAAGCATCCGGTGACTGAGCAACAGTGGCGTCGCCTGATGCCAGGGCGTCTGGGTAAGGGAGACCCTAAGACCAGGCATTATGGGTACCCCAGTTCATTTGACGATTACCCGATAAACTATCTGGGCTGGTAGGATGCCAAGCGCTATATCGATACCATGAACCGCCATTGCGGGGGTGGCTTTCGTTTCCCGACGGAAGCAGAGTGGGCGTTTGCTTGCCGTGCGAACCCGGTCAGCGAGGGGGCGTTCTCGCCTGAAGCGATCAAAGAGATGCGATCAAGAATGCTCTGGCGGGAACGTTTTCGGTCTTTTGACCGAAAGTAATAGCGCACTCCGGGATGCGGAAACCCGGGGCTGCCCAGGTAGGGCGGAACGCGCAGTGGTTCCGCCGCTGGATGATGAAGCGAGTGGATACTGTTAGGACTTGGCGTTCAGGGTCAAATCAGGCTCTCGTCGAGCGAATTGCTACTTTGGTCAATTTCTTGACATCGTTTCGTGATCGCTATGGTCACACGCGAAGCCGGGCAGAGCATTCGACCCGCCCGACACCTTTGGGAGCTGAGCGGTTTACCGCGACTGTTGCCGCAAGTCGCCGATGTCGGTCACGCTCAGGCCGGTGGCCGCCGCAATGGTGGCGTCGTCCAGGCTGCTGGATCGAATCAGGTTGATCGCGGTTTGGCGCAGCGCTTCTGCCTTGCCTTCTTCCCTGCCCTCTTCCCTGCCTTCCTCCCGGCCTTCCTCCCGCGCATCCTTGAGCAGGCTGCGCTCGTCGCGTAGCGCCCGCTCCCGCACGAAGGCGAGCCGGCGGGTCTCGGCGTCGGCACTCAGGTGTTTGAGCTTGTCCAGCGCCGCGCGGACGGGTTCGTTTGCGATTTGGGACATGGTCTGGTCCTCTTGCCAGTGTTCAAAGAGCGCAATCCAGGCGGCGAGTGCGCCCGTCGCCCGTTGGAGCCGATCGGCCTTGCGCAATTCGATCAGGTTCAGTTGCAACTCTTGACCGAGAGTAACCGTCGGGGTCTCGGCATCGCGCATCTCAAAGCACCAGATGGCTTGCTCCCGATGCGCCGGGTCTTGGAACAGATCGAAGTCGAGCAGGTGGATGCCGATAACTGGCTTGAGCCCACCATAGTCGTCGCCGGCCACCAACTGCCCGCTGACGAGCTTGGCCAAATAATAGGCGCTACGCGCACTCCAAGCCCGGTAGCGGCGGACCTGCATCTCGATATCGTATTGGACGCCGTCGGAGTCTTCGGCCAGGAGGTCAAGGACGATGTACTTGCCGCGCAACTCCTCCGCGTCGATGGTCGGGTTCTTGACCGTCACCCGCGCGATCGGTGCCGCCCGCGGGCGGATAGCGTCGATCAGGGCCGCGAGCAGCAAGGGTGCGTCAGCGAACAGGCGCTTGAAGACGTAGTCGTTTTTTGGGTCGAGTAGGTCGGACATGGTCGTCGGCGGTGCGCTTGACTCCACCGAGCATACCCCTTGCATCGGGGTACGGCAAATCAAGGAAGACAGCTGCGGTTGGGCCTAACGCCACTGCGGGCGACTCTGGCGGTCGGCCTGTTGCCGTGCCGGCCAGGAGACCCCGCGCCAGTTCCGGCATCCCCGGTCGGCACCAGGATCTCCGGTTTAGCGCACGCAGGAACCCAAGACCGTTTGCACTGACCGGTCGAGATGGAGAAGCAAGGCATCATCACCAAGGCGCAGGCCCTGTTGCGCGTCGCCCCCGACAGCCTGGGAATGATGACCAAGGCTGGCCGAGGTGCAAGGACGGCCGCCGCCCTGGCGAGGACAGGCCCGTCGATTGCTGCGCGGGGCTGGCGGGCGGTCAGGCGATGCGGCTAGACTGGCGCCAGCCTGCCGATCGGCATTCGCGGCACACGAGGCCACTCCCTGCGACTCGGCACCCAACGCGACGAAGGTCCGGCCCTGTGATCGCCGCAGCGGGTTCCATCTCGGGAGCCGCTCGCCGTGCGCGGGCGGGTTACAGCGACCCGCCCGACATGCGCACTCCGGGTCCGTTCCGGCAACCCTGTGCGAAACCTTGACGAAACCCGGGTAAGCCATGACTGACGACCGCGACCCCAATCCAAGCGAGCCCCGCGCCGCCGACTTCGATTCCCCTTGGAAGGAGGCAATCGACGCCTATTTCCAGCCCTTCATGGCACTGTTCTTCCCCACCGTGCACGACCGGATCGACTGGACCCGACCCTATGAATTCCTGGATGCCGAACTGCAACGGATCACGGGTGACTCCGAGATAGGCCGCCGCTATGCCGATCGCTTGGTCAAGGTCTACAGCCGCGAGGGGGCCGAACTGTGGCTGTTTCTTCACATCGAGGTGCAGGCCCAGGCCGACGCCCGGTTTCCCGAGCGCATGTTCCAATACTATTACCGGATCTATGATCGCTTCGGGGCGGTGGAGATCGTCAGTCTCGCGCTGTTGACCAACGACCGCGCGGGGCCCGACTCCGGTGTCTACCGCCGCGAACACGACGGCTTCGGTGTACGCTTCTGCTTTCGCGTCCAGGCGCTGCCGGACTGGAACGAGGACGAACTCACCCGGCGCGCGGAGATCAACCCATTCGCCGTCGTTGCCCTGGCCCAACTGGCAGCCCATCGACGCGTCGGAGACCCTGAGCGCAAGGTGCGCAAGGGCGAAATCATCGCCCTGCTGTACCGCTACCGCTATGCCCGCGACGACGTGCTGATGCTCTTGCGCTTCATCGACCCTCAACGCTAAGTGGAATGGACCCGCCTTCTGCTAAGAATTGGGACCCACCCCCTAGTTCCCAACCATCTGCGCTAAACGAAAAGATCCCTCTAGACCGTCCCCAGCTCCCTGCCTACAATGACTGTTCGTAGGCCGGTCCGTGAGCGCGTGTGCACCGGTTGAAGTCTGGCGCTGCTGCCGCCGCTATTTTGGCCTTGACAGGAGTCAGTCCGCCAAAGGATTATTTGCAGATAGGCGCTGCGGGCACTGGTTCAGTTTGGTTCTTCCTTATCCTTATGTTTTTGTAGTATTTTTATAACCTGGGCTGTCGAACTCTAAGGACCTCATCCCACGAGAGTCCCTGCTGGAGAATCCCCAGAGCCACCGCAGGAACCTGTTTTGTCGTGAAGTGGCTGCGAATAAAGTTATGGACAATCCACAACATATCCAATGTTCTTTGCAAACCAGAAATGCTCTTCGCGTACGTATTCGTTCGGCGGCGATAAGCAGAATTCTTTCGCCGAAATGAAGCGTTCGATGCTTCCAAATGATTAGCATGAATATCGGCTGGCGTCACATCTTGATCGGTTTCTGGATGCTCCGGATGAGGGGTTTCGTATTTGGGACGCGAGTGCCCCGTTCTATCAGTTCCTTTCCCTTTATTCTTAAGGCGCACCTTCACACCGCGACGAAGCACTTTCGGTGGGCGGCCGCGTTTTCCGGTTCGCAATACTTCGTGGCAAATTTCAAACAGGAGATTGCCATACCGACGTTCCCCGTCGGTGACTAGAGTGATATCGCCAGTACGCAGGATGACATCTCTAAGTATTTGTATGGCATATGAAAATAGGCTGCGATCCTTTTTCCCGCACTGAAGCGCCCAGATAAATCGACTTGCCCTTTCCATCAGTACGATCGTCCAGCCTTCACAATCCTCCGGGGGGACATTCCTATTCACTTTCGTATAAAGCTCATCACCTTCGATCAGTTGCTCAATAAAGGTGTGCGTCAGGGCATATATGACCAGCACATCCTTGCAATCGGCCAGGCGACGCTCCCATAGGAGCAACGTATTCTTCGCAATCGCGAAGGCCCGGCAGGCGGCGTTCAAGCCGATCCCCTCAGTGCGCGTTTTGAGCACTTGAATGATGAAGCTGGTCGGTTTCCTGAGCCCCTCGATAAGGGTGGCTTTGGTCTCGGAAAAGAGCCTATTGCAACTTTGACATCGCCACAGCAAACGCGTACCGTTATGACCGGTTTGATACGTCTTGTGATGCCGACAATTCTGTGAATTGCAATGAGGGCATGTCCATTGTCCGTTCAAGAAGTTCTCACTTATTCAAAAAGTGACGGAAACCCGCGCCGAACTAGATATATTACATATATTTCAATGTCTTGTAAACAGGAATTAAACTGAACCAGTGCCGCGCTGCGGCCGAGGGTTGATGGTGTTGGCGCGCGCCAACACGGGCGGCACCCGGGACTTGAATGTGGCTTTAGGTCGCTGTCCATCGCCGGGAATTGGCTACCTACCACATCCACCGCGGGATAACCACCAGGACCGCGCGCTGGCCCATTTGCGGCGATTCATCTTAGCGTGTGCGACTTGGGACACCCGAACCACGGTGCCGAAAACGCACACCGCTGGGCATCAGATCGCTACCGCTTAGCAAAAAATATTTATTTGCAATATCTTATGTTCTGCGTTATCGCAGCATGATGAGCGACTGCCTGGTCACCTGCCAGGATAGGCCGAAGTTCTGGTATTAGTTGCCGACGTTATCTACCAACGATCGGCAGGCTTGGCCAGGCAGCGATAAGCATCGACAACAAAGCCTCGCTCACTCAGTCCCAATCTCGACTTCACGCAGTGGTAAGCGCTGCTCCGCAAGCCCTGGTCGAAGCGCTGCTCCACCACCTGCGGCATCACCGCATCACACCGTACCCTGACCGGCCGTCCATGCGCCCCGCTGAGGCGCCGGTCGAGAGTCCCTCCCGCCCGCTGACTCACTCCCGGAGTTGGGCCTTCCGTCGTGGTCCGGTTTCTTGGGAAACCCGACCACGACGGCGGCGGTCTGTCGTGCCCGCAACCAACCCATCGCCGCAGTCATCCAGTGCGCACTGGGTGGGTCCGTTTTCTTTAGCGTAAGTGGGTCCGTTTCGGTTAGCGTCGAGGCATCGACTGGCTGATCCGCCTGCCGCGCCCCCTGGAGCTTGCACTGCGTCAAGAACTGGCTGACTTAGAGGAGCAAACCAAGATGTCTTATGTCACGAGTTGGGAACGGTTCGCCCGCGAGGAAGGGCGCGAGGAAGGCGTACAGGAAGGCGAGGCCAAGGCCGTGCTGCGACTGCTGCAAGTCAAGTTCGGCCCGCCGACACCGGAGGTCGAGTCCCGAGTCCAAGCCGCCGAGCCGGCTCAGTTGGACCTCTGGCTGACGCGCATCCTGAGCGCGGCGACCCCCGAGGACGTGTTCGACGCGCCTTAGCCGCCGAGGTCCGGTCGTGGTCGCCGGACGGCTTGGGCGGCTCGGAGTCAGGCAACCGCGGTGGCGACTCCGGCACCGGCGTGGGCTTCACCCGCGACCCCGGCACCGGCGAGAACGTCCTGTACGTCAAGAAGGACAACCCCTTCGCGGTCCTGGACGAGAAGGGTCCGGGCAAGCTGATGGAACTGGCGGTCAAGTGGGGCCGTTCCGTCAAGTCGGATCTCCTGGTCGGCGTCTGCGGCGAGCACGGCGACCACCCGGCCGCCATCGCCTTCTGCGACATGATCCGGCTCGACGATATGTCCTCCTAGGGTCCGCGTATGCCGGTGGCGAGACTTCCCGCAGCCCATGCGGCGCCGCTGGCGGCGAAGGCCTGATGAGGGACCGGCTCCGGGCCTGATGCCCGGGGCCTGAAGACCCGGGAGCGGTCGAGATACCGCCCGCGTATCCGCAAGGATGCGCGGGCAGTGGCGTCTTGGGGGCGGCGCGGGCTTGACCGCCGCCCCCGCCCAAGATACCCGCCGTAGCTGCGCCGCACCCTCAGCCCCTCGTGTGCTCAACGCCTTTCGGCATCACGGATTAATGGACGTATCCCCGAACCGCCGACCCCCGCCATCAGAATGCGCTCGCTGACGCTGGCCGCGCTATGGCCGCTGTGCGCCAGCACGGCGCGGATACCTGAGCGCAAGGGGCCGACGTAGGGCGACAGCAGCCCGGGTTGCATCTGCTCGAGCAGGCGCTCGCTGGCGAGCAGGGCATAGAGTTCGCTTTCATTGAGCCAGAGTCCCGGGAGTTGGAACCCGGCCTCGGTGCTGCGGTAACGATAGCCGTTGGTGGCGCGGTCGTATTCGCTCGGCGCGCCCATGAAGTCTTTCATGTAGGCCAGATCGCGTACCACCGTGGCCCGCGACGTATCCAGCTCCTCTTGCAGCCGCGCGAGCGGGCGCGGTTTGTCATTGCGCAGGGCGTGCAGTCGGAAGATGCGTTCGGTGCGGTTCAGGGGTGAGTGATAAAGTGCGCTAAACGCAGCCGCCTTGCCCACGGCGCAGCACTTCAGACGCCGCTGCCCGAGCCGGTGCTCGACTTCGCTGTCTCCAACCAGGTTTGGCTTAATTGGTTGCTGGTCGTAGCGAAGTTAGAGAGTGGTCTTGGTTCGATCACCTAATTGCTGCGTCGCCAAGTACCCGACTCTATTCGATATCTCTTATTCCACTCTGCGGGCGTATCCAGCATCCCCGGGGGCCGATCGGAGTCGGGATCCGGAGTGTGCAGTTTTTTCTGCAATTTCCGGATCTCCGCTGTCTTGGCAGCGATTTGCTTATCGTATTGGGAGAAAAGGTCCCTGATCTGATCGCGTAACCACCGATTGCGCGAAACTGCGAAGGCATGGTAAACGCGGTCACCACCTTCGGGGACCCATTGTTTTTCATAGACACTGATCTTTAAGTCCCTTTCCTTGATATAGGCATTGATGTCATCTTCCGCGGTCGCAATGCTCGCTTTGTTTATACGATCATCAAGTTTCGCAGTGACGGTGTCGTACTGCTCACTGATACCCGGCTCCCGGGCTGCCCCAGCGTCGATGGGCGGGATGGGTGACAAGTTGGTGGTAGTGGCGTCGGGGGAGCAGGGCCTCTGACTGAATTCCGGGCGCCCATTGTCATCGATACATTTATACACTTCGGCTGCGTGCAATGGGTGTAACAGGAAACCGCAGAGCAGGGCAAGCAATCGGTGTTTCATTGTTTCGGATACTAACCGAGCGACGCCGGTTGCGCCAAGCCACCACCGCCTTGATTAGGATCTGCGGCAAAGGCAGGGACCGCGCTGTGCGCGGTCCCTAAGGCGGCGGCGACCCATCCCTATCGTACCGCCTGCAACCGCCGGCGGCGCCGCCTGCTAAACCATCACCCCCGCCGAGAAACTGAAGCTGTCGAGGACGTTCACATAGTTCGCCCGCTCGAATTCGGCGGGGTTGGGCACGGCGAGCGCGCTGACCCGGCCGCGGAAGTCGTCGAGCGATTCGAAGCCCTGCTCCTCCATCCATTCGGTGAGGCCGCTTAAGATGTGGGACAGGTGCCCGGGGCCGCGGCTGAGCAGTGAACTGCACAGGTGGACCACGTCGGCCCCGGCCAGCAGGAGCTTGATGGCGTCTTCGGGCGTATGCACGCCGCCGGTGGCGCCGAGCGAGAGTCCGTCGATGCGCCCGTAGAGCATGGCAATCCAGCGCATGGCGAGCAGGGCATCGGCGGAGGTGGAGGGTTGCAGGCTGGGCTGCAGGCGCAGGCCCTCGATGTTGATGTCCGGCTGGTAGAAGCGATTGAACAGCGCCACCCCGTTGGCCCCGGCGGCGGCCATCTGCTTGATGGTGTTGCCGAGTGAACTGAAGGCGGGGGAGAGCTTCATGTTGATCGGCAGCGCGACCTGGCCGCGCAGTTCGCGCAACAGGGTGAGATAGCGGTCTTCCACCTGGGGCCCGGTCTGCGCGATATCGCCCGCGATGTAATAGACATTGAGCTCGAGTGCGTCGGCACCGGCCTGCTGCAGGTCCTTGGCGGCGCTGATCCAGCCGCTGGGGGTGACGCCGTTGAGGCTCGCGATCACCGGGATGGCCAGCGACTCCTTGAGACGGCGCACGTTCTCCAGATAGAGGTCGAGACCGTTCTCGAAGTCGCTCCAGGCGGGCAGGAAGCCGGCCTCGGCCTCGCCGAAGCCGGTGTCCTGGTGGTGGAGGAAGCGCACCATGGATTCGGATTCGGCGGTGACCGCCTCCTCGAAGAGCGACCACATGATGACGGCAGCGGCGCCGTTGTCTTCCAATTCACGCGCCATCGCAATGCTCCGGGTGAGCGGCGAGGCGGAGGGGACCAGGGGGTTCTTGATGTCGAGGCCCAGGTATTTGGTAGTCAGGTCCACGGCAATTACTCCGAAGTGGGTGTGATGAGGGTTAACCGCAAGGGAGGCAAAGAGCGCCAGGGCTGCGCAACGGGCTGTCGGCGGGACCCCGGACCCGGTTCGCTGTCGGGTGCGCCGGGGGTCTCGTCGGCATGGGTTGCGGGCCTTGCGCCTTTGCGGTTGGCTTTCTTATTCCTTGGGCTTGGCCCCTTCCGTGACGCCCGCCTCTTGCACCGCGAGGTGCGCAAGCTGTTCATAGAGCTGGAAGCGGGTCTTCACATGCTTCTGCGCCAGTTGCAGGAAGTGCTCGGCGGCATCCGGGTGGGTGCGGGTCAGCACCGAGAAGCGGGTCTCGGTGTTGATGAAGTCCCGGTAGGGGATGCTCGGCGCCTTGCTGTCGATCAGCAGCGGATTCTCCCCGGCCGCGGTGCGCCGCGGGTCATAGCGGAACAGGCCCCAATGGCCGGAGTTGACCGCCAGGTCCTGCTGGCGCAGGTTGTTTGACAGATCCACGCCGTGGGCGATACAGGGGGCATAGGCGATGATGACCGAGGGGCCGTCATAGCTCTCGGCCTCCAGGAAGGCGCGCACGGTCTGCACGTCCTTGGCACCGAAGGCGACCGAGGCGACATAGACGTTCTGATAGGCCATGGCCATCATCGCCATGTCCTTCTTGAATGACGCCTTGCCGCCGGCGGCGAACTTGGCGACCGCACCCATGGGCGTGGACTTGGAGTTCTGGCCGCCGGTATTGGAATAGACCTCGGTGTCCAGGATCAGCAGATTGACGTTGCGCCCGGAGGCCAGGACATGGTCCACGCCGCCGTAGCCGATGTCATAGGCCCAGCCGTCACCGCCGATGATCCAGACGCTGCGCTTGACGAGCTGTTCGCAGATGCCCTCCAGGATGCGCGCCTCGATCCGGTCGATCCCGGCCAGGCGGGTCTTGAGCAGGGCGACGCGCTCGCGTTGCTCGAAGATCCCGGCCTCGGTGCTCTGATCCGCGGCGAGCAGGGCCGTGACCAGTTCAGTACCGATCGGCTCCGCCAGCGTCTTGATCAGTTCCCGCGCCTGCTCCACCTGCTTGTCGACCGCGAGCCGCATCCCCAGCCCGAACTCGGCGTTGTCCTCGAACAGCGAGTTGTTCCAGGCCGGCCCCCGGCCGTCCGGGTTCTTGCTGTAGGGGGTGGTCGGCAGGTTGCCGCCATAGATCGATGAGCAGCCGGTGGCGTTGGCGACCATCATGCGGTCGCCGAAGAGCTGGGTGGCGAGCTTGATGTAGGGGGTCTCACCGCAGCCCACGCAGGCCCCGGAGAACTCGAACAGGGGCTCGAGCATCATCGCGTGCTTGATCTTGGTCGGGTCCAGTTCGCGGCGATCGTACTCCGGCAGGGTCAGGAAGAAGTCCCAGTTGGCCTGCTCGATGGCGTGACGCTCATGGGCGTCCACCATGTTGAGCGCCTTGTGGTTGGGGTCCTTGCGGTCGCGGATGGGACAGACGTCGACGCACAGCCCGCAGCCGGTGCAGTCGTCCGGGGCGATCTGGTAGCTGATGTGCATCCCGGCGGGGAAGTCCTTGCCCTTGATCTGGACGTGCTGGAAGGTGGCCGGGCCATCCGCCGTCAGCGCCTCCGGGAAGACCTTGGCGCGGATCGCGGCATGGGGGCAGACCAGCGGGCACTTGCCGCAGTGGGTGCACAGGTCCCGATCCCACTCGGGGAGCTTGAGCGCCAGGTTGCGCTTCTCGTACTTGGTGGTGCCGGTCGGCCAGGTGCCGTCGACGGGCATCAGGCTCACGGGCAGGCTGTCGCCATGGCCCTCGATCAGGCAGGCGGTGACGTTGCGGATGAACTCAGGCGCGTTGCCCGGGACCGTCGCCGGGCGGTCGAAGGTGCTCGTCACCTGGCCCGGGACCTGCACCTGATGCAGCCCCGCCAGGGTCGCATCGATCGCCTGATAGTTACGGTCGAGCAGGCGCTGGCCCTTCTTGCCGTAGGTCTTCTTCACCGCATACTTGATGTGCTCGATCGCCTCCTCGCGCGGCAGGATGCCGGAGATGGCGAAGAAGCAGGTCTGCATGATGGTGTTGATGCGCCGCCCCATGCCGGTCGCCTCGGCGATGCCGTAGGCGTCGATCACATAGAAGCTCAACTGCTTGTCGAGAATCGCCTGCTGCATGGTGCGCGGCAGGTCGTTCCAGACCCGATCCGCCGGGGTGGCGGAGTTGAGCAGGAAGACGCCGCCGCGGCAGGCGTGGTTGAGCATCGCGTAGCGGCTGAGGAAATTGGGCTGGTGACAGGCGACGAACTTCGCCTCGTCATCGCCGACCAGGTAGTTGCTGTGGATCGGGTTGGCACCGAAGCGCAGGTGGCTGATGGTGACCGCGCCAGCCTTCTTGGAGTCGTACTGGAAATAGCCCTGACCGTAGTTGGGCGTCTCCTCCGCGATGATCTTGATCGAGTTCTTGTTGGCCGAGACGGTCCCGTCCGAGCCCAGGCCGAAGAACACGCAGGCGGTGACACCGGGGGCGTCGGGGCGGTAGCTCGGGTCCCAGGTGAGGCTCAGGTGGGTCAGGTCGTCGTGGATGCCGATGGTGAAGTTGTTCTTGGGCGTGTCCTTCTTGAGTTCATCGAAGACCCCCTTGACCATGCCCGGGGTAAACTCCTTGGAGGAAAGTCCGTAGCGCCCGCCGATCACCCGCGGCATGGTGGCCATGCGCCCGTCCGCCAGCGCCTGCGCGAGACCCGTGACCACGTCCTTGTAGAGCGGCTCGCCGTCGGCGCCGGGCTCCTTGCAGCGGTCCAGCACCGCCACGCGCCGGGCGGTGACCGGCAGGGCCGCCAGCAGGTAGGACGGATCGAAGGGGCGGTAGAGGCGCACCTTGATGAGCCCGATCTTCTCGCCGCGGGCGACCAGGTCGTTCACCGTCTCCTCGGTGGCGCCGATCCCGGAGCCCATGATCACGATCACCCGCTCGGCGTCCGGCGCCCCGGCATACTCGAAGAGGCTGTACTGACGGCCGGTGAGTTGGGCGAACTTGTCCATGGTCTGCTGGACGATGGCGGGCACGGCCGAGTAATAGCCGTTGACCGTCTCCCGACCCTGGAAATAGACGTCCGGATTCTGGGCGGTACCGCGCAGGATCGGGTGGTTGGGGTTCAGGGCGCGGTCCCGGCAGGCGCGCACCAGGTCCTCGTCGATCATGGCGCGGACCGTCTCGACCGACAGGCGCTCGACCTTGACCACCTCGTGGGAGGTGCGGAAGCCGTCGAAGAAGTGCACGAAGGGGACGCGGCTCTGCAGGGTGGCGGCCTGCGCGATCAGGGCGAAGTCCATCGCCTCCTGGACCGAGGCCGAGGAGAGCATCGCAAAGCCGGTGGCGCGGGTCGCCATCACGTCCGAGTGGTCACCGAAGATCGACAGCCCCTGGGCCGCCAGGGCGCGGGCCGCCACATGGATGACCGCCGGGGACAGCTCACCCGCGATCTTGTACATGTTGGGGATCATCAGCAGCAGGCCCTGGGAGGCGGTGAAGGTGGTCGCCAGCGACCCCCCTTGCAGGGCGCCGTGCAGGGCCCCGGCGGCGCCCGCCTCGCTCTGCATCTCCACCACCGACGGCACCGTGCCCCAGAGGTTCTTGACCCCCTGGGCAGACCACTCGTCCGCCCATTCACCCATGTTCGATGAGGGGGTGATCGGGTAGATCGCGATGACCTCGTTGGTCATGTGAGCGACATAGGCGACAGCCTCGTTACCGTCGAGGGTGACCAGTTCAGCAGATTGCGACATCGCTTGCTCTCGTAAGTGTGGAAGGACCGGGGCGAGGGGGCGGACGACGATCCACGTCCCCCAAAAATTTGGTGGGGAACTATAAACCGAAAGTCGCCCGCGGGGGGCGCCGTCGCACGCCGGTTCGGCGGAAAATTGCAGGCTGGCGCGATCTTTATCCGGTGGCTTAAGGTGCGCACCGGTCACCGCCGCGGCCGTCGTGCCGCGCCAATCCGCCAAGACGCCAAGATGCAAAGAACGACAACACCGTGCCCGCGCTCTTCCAGACACCCGGCGGGCCACTCGCCCACCGCCGTTGATCAGATTGAAAACAATGGCTTATTGGCCTGTCAACAGGCCTTCCCAGGATGAACGCCGCCGTGGACCCAACCCTGCACCTGCGTCCCATGCAAGCCCCCGATCTGGACGCGGTGATGGCGTGCGAGCGGGCCAACTACGAGTTCCCATGGCAGGAGGAGGTCTTCGTGGAATGTCTGCGGGTGGGCTACAACTGCTGGGTCGCGGAGCTGGGCCGGGTGGTGGTCGCCCATGGCGTCATGTCCGTGGGGGCCGACGAGTGCCACATACTCAATCTCTGCGTCCATCCGCACTTACAGGGCCTGGGCTACGGGCGGCGGCTGCTGCGGCGGCTCCTGGGGCTCGCCAGGCGGCGCGGCGCCGACACCGCCTTCCTGGAGGTGCGGGTCTCGAACCAGGGCGCCCGCGGGCTCTATGCCGCCGAGGGCTTCTGTGAGATCGGCACCCGCCGCGGCTACTACCCCGCGCGCAACGGGCGGGAGGACGCGGTGGTGCTGGCGTTGGCCCTGTGAGCCCGCGAGCGCCGACAGCCGGGCCTGAAGCCCGGTCGCCGCCGACGCGGCCCGGACCGGGGAGGCGTACCCGATGTCGCCGCTCCCCATGCCCGGCGGGCGCGGATCGCTTAGACTTACCGGGTCCCCCCGAACCAAGGCTGCCACGATGTTCAAGAACCTGCACCTCTGGGCCAACATCATGCTGGGCATGGGGCTCGCGATCCTGCTGGCGATCGGGGGCCTGAGTTACGCGAGTCTGCTCGGGCTGCGGGCGGTGGTGCGCGAGGCGGAGCGGGCGGAGTTGCACCAGTCGATGGAAAGCCTGACGGCGGCGGTGGCGGGGCAGGCGCGGCTGGCGGAGACCCTGAGCGCGCTGGTAGCCAACCTCCCGGAGGTGCGGCAGCGCTTCGCGGCAGGCGACCGGGCCTGGCTGCAGGCGACGCTGCTGCCGGCCTATCAGGTCCTGGCGAAGGACTACGGGGCGGTGCAGTTCCAGTTCCACACCCCGCCGGCCACCTCCTTCCTGCGCCTGCACCTGCCCGAGAAGTTCGGCGACGACCTGTCCGCGATCCGCCACTCGGTGGTGGATGCCAACCGGACCCGCAAGCCCCAGGAGGGTCTGGAGGTCGGGGTTGCGGGGCTCGGGGTGCGCGGCATGGTGCCGCTCGGCGAGGCCGACCGGCACCTGGGCGTGGTCGAGTTCGGGATGTCCTTCGGCCAACCCTTCTTCGACGCCTTCAAGGCGCGCTTCGGGGTGGATGCCGGCCTGCATGTGCTGCGCAACGAGGCCTTCGAGACCTTTGCCGGGACCCTCGGCAAGCGGCCGCTTCTCGACGCGGCGACGCTGCGGGCGGCCCTGGCCGGCACACCCCAGTTTGAACAGATGCAACAGGACGGCCGACCGCTGGCCGTCTATGCCGCCGTCATCCGGGACTACTCGGGCGCCCCGTTGGGGGTGGTGGAGGTGGCCAAGGACAGTTCGACCTACCAGGCGGCGGTGCGCGCCGCCACCCGCGAGGCCTGGCTGATCGGGGGTCTGGCGCTGCTCCTGAGCCTGGCGATTGCGCAGTTGACCGCGCGCCCGCTCAGCCGGCGCATCCGCGGCCTGGCCGCGGGGGTGGAGCGCGTAGCGGCGGGCGACCTGAGCCGTGATGTCCCGCAGGACGGGCACGACGAGTTGGCGGGGCTGGCGCGGGCTGCCAACGAGATGCGCCGCCGCCTGCAGGTGCTGGTGACCGAGGTCGAGACCCAGGCCGGCGCGGTCCACCGGGCGGCCGAGGACATCGCGCAGGCGGTCGACGGGCAGGCGGCCAACTCGACCCAGATGTCGGCATCGGTGGCCGAAATCACCTCGACCATGGAGGAGTTGTCCGCCTCCTCGAGCCAGATCGCCGAGTATTCGGAGTCGGTGGTGGGGGTGGCGGGGCGCACCTTCGACAGCAGCCGCGAGGGCGCCCAGGCGATGCAGCGGCTGGTGACCCGGATGGCGGACATCGGCGGGGACAGCCAGCGGGCCTTAAACGAGATCCTCGACCTGGGCCGCAAGTCCAAGGAGATCTCCCGGGTGATGGAGATCATCGATACGGTGGCGGATCAGACCCGGCTGATCGCCTTCAACGCCGCCCTGGAGGCCGTCTCCGCCGGTGAGGCCGGGCGGCGCTTCGGGGTGGTCGCGACCGAGATCCGGCGCCTGGCCGACTCGGTGAGCGAGTCGACCGGGGAGATCGCCCGCAAGGTCGCCGAGACCCAGGAGTCCATCAGCCGCCTGGTGGTGACCTCCGAGAAGGGCACCGCGGGGATCGAGCAGGGGATGCAGGAGTCCGCCGCGACGGCGCGGCTGCTCGACACCATGGTGGACGGGGCCGGCGAGACCACCCGTGCGGCGCAGCAGATCAGCCTCTCCAGCCAGCAACAGCGCACCGCCAGCAACCAGGTCGTGATGGCCCTGCGCGAGATCGTCGCGGCCAGCGCCGACACCGCCGCCTCGGTGCGGCGCATCGCCGACATCGCCGCCGAGATGGCGCGGCTCGCCGCCGCGCTCGATGAGCGCATGGGCCTCTTCACGCTGGCGCCGGCGCACACCGAGCCGCCGGGCCAGCCGAATGCTCAGGCGGCGGCTTCGCCATGAGTCTGCCCCCGGTGCCGGCGCCGGTCCGGGTCCTGGTGGTGGACGACAGCGCCACCGCCCGGGACCTGATCCGCGCCCTGATCGAGGACGACCCGCGCCTGACGGTCTGCGGCGAGGCGGCGGACGGCCGGGCGGCCGTGGAACAGGCACAGCGGCTGCGGCCCGCGCTCATCACCATGGATCTCAGCATGCCGGTGCTCGATGGGTTGGGGGCCATCGCCGAGATCATGGACCAGTGCGCGACCCGCATCCTGGTGGTCTCCGACTGCGCGGATGCCGCCCATGCGATGGCCGCCGTGGCCGGCGGCGCCCTGGACGCGACCTACAAGCCCGGCCTGACCGATGGGGCCGCCTTTACCGATCGGCTCTATCTCCTGTCCGGGGTCCCGGTGATCCGGCATCTGCGCGCCCGCGGCGAGACCGGCGGCCCGGCCGCGCGGACCCTCGGCGCGCCCACCGTCCCCCCCGCCCGGCCGCCGGACCCGGGCCGCGCGCCGACCCCGCCGGACGGCGCCGTGATTGCCATCGCCGCCTCCACCGGCGGGCCGGCGGCCCTGGCGGCCTTGCTGCCGGCCCTGCCCGCGGGGCTCGCGGCCCCGGTGCTGATCGCCCAACACATCTGCGACGGCTTCGCCGCCGGCATGGCGGCCTGGCTGACGACCCTGTGCCGGCTCCCGGTCGGCCTCGCCCGCGATGACGAGGTCCTGCTGCCGGGCCGGGTCTATCTGGCCGACTCCGCCACCCATCTGGACCTGCTGCCGGGGCGCCGTCTGCGCCTCTCCCCGTGCGCCGCGAGCGATCTCTACCACCCGAGTTGCGACCGGCTCCTGTGTTCGGTGGCCGCGGTGGTCGGCCGCCGGGCGATCGGTGTCATCTTGACCGGCATGGGCCGCGACGGCGCCCGCGGCATCGCCGCCATCGCCGCCGCCGGCGGCACCACCATCGCCCAGGACGAGGGCAGTTCGGTGGTCTTCGGGATGAACCGCGAGGCGATCGCAAGCGGCGCCGTGGCGCGGGTGCTGCCGCTGCACGCGATCGCCGCGGAACTGGTGCGACTGGTCGCGGCCGGACCCGGGGTCGCCGCCGGTCGCGACCTGGGGCTCGAGGCGTGAACCTGGAGGCCGCCCGCGGGCTGCTCCAGGTGCGGCTGGGGCTGCGCTTGGAGGGCCAGGACGAGGCCCGATTGCAGCGGGCGGTGCAACAGCGGATGACGGCGCTGGGGATGGACGCCGGCCCCGCCTATCTGGCACAGCTGCACACCGACGCGACCGAGCTTACAGCCCTGGCCGGTCTCTTGACCATCAAGGAGACCTATTTCTATCGCGAGCCCCAACACCTGCGCCTGCTCACCGGGCACCTGGCCCCGCTGCTGCTGCGCGGGCGCGCCGCGGGGGTACCGGTGCGCATCCTCTCGGCGGGCTGCGCGACCGGGGAGGAGCCCTACTCCATCGCCATCGCCTTGCGCGAGCGCTACGCGGCATCGGCGGCACGGCTGTTCCGCATCGAGGCCGTCGATCTGGACCCCCAGGCCATCGCCAGCGCCCGCGCCGGCCGCTATCGGCCCTACGCCTTACGCGCCCTGGACCCAGACCTTAAGGCACGCTGGTTCACCCCGGCGCCCGACGGCACCCACCAGGTCACCGAACCCATCCGCCAGGGGGTCGCCTTTCGCCCCTTGAACCTGGTGGCCGACCCCTATCCGGACGCCTTGCACGGCCAGGACCTGATCTTTTATCGCAACCTCTCGATCTATTTCGACGCGGCCACCCGCGCGGCGGTGCTGCGCCGACTGCGCACCCTGTTGCGACCGGGCGGCTACCTGATCGTCGGCCTGGCCGAGACCCTGGCCAACGGCTTCGGGATCTTCGCCCTCTGTGAGCGGGAGGGGGTCTGGTACTTCGCCAACGCAGCCGCGGAGGCCTCGCCCCCGCCCCCGCCGACGCTGCCGACCGCGGGTCCCGGCACCGCGGACCGCTGTCCGCCCCCCGTCGCGCCCCCGGCGCCCGCGATGGTGCCGCTTCCCGCCGACCCGGGTCCCGCCCGCGATACCCTGCCCCAGGCCGCCGGCGTCCCCGCGCCGATCCTCGACGAGGCACGCCGGGAGGCGCACCGCTCTGACCACGAGGAGTCCTACCGTCAGGCCCTGGCCCTGGCCCGGGCCGAGCGCTTCGCCGCCGCCCTGGAGGTCCTGGCCCCGCTGTGTGCCGCGCCGCGGGCGCTCCCCCTGCACCTGCGGCTGCTGGCCCAACTCCTGCTCGAAGGCGGCGACCAGGAGGGGGCGGCGGCGGCGGCGCGGCGGGTGTTGGCCCTGGATGCCTGGTCGGTGGATGCACTGGTGCTGCTCGGGCGCATCGCCCGCGCCCAGGGCGACCTGGGGGAGGCCGTCGCCCACCTGCGCCGGGCCATCTATGCCCGTCCGGACCACTGGCCGGCCCATCTCGAACTGGCCCAGTGTCGCGCCGCCGACGGCCATCCCGAGGCCGCCCGCCGCGAGTACCGGATCGCGCTGCGGCTCTTGGGGGAGGCGGGTCCGACAGCGGATCAGACCGGCCCTCTGCCCGCCGCCCTGCCCGTCGCCGACCTGCGGCACCTGTGCCGGGCGCGCCTGGCGCGGCTCGGCGAGCCGACTTGAGGCAGGCCCGCCATGGCCCTGGACCTGCGCAAGTTCATCGACCGCTTCTGCGGCGAGGCGCGCGATCATCTGACCCGGCTGGAGACCGGGCTCGCCGCGCTGGAGGGGGCGCCGGACGACCCGGAGGCGGTGAACGCGCTCTTTCGCTCCGCCCACACCATCAAGGGCTCGGCGCGGATGCTCAAGCTCTCCGGCATCTGCGAGACGGCCCACCGGATGGAGGACCTGCTCGGGGCGCTGCGCTCCGGCCAATACCGCCCGGAGCCCGCCGGCATCGGCCTGCTGTTGCAAGGGGTGGACGCCATCGCCGCGCAGCTCGATCGGGTCGCGGCCGACGGCGGTGACCCGCCGGCGGACCCAGCCCTGTGTGCGGCCCTGGCCAGGGCGGCGGCGGGTGCAGTTGCGCCGACGGACGCGGCCGAGACACCGGCAGCCGCGCCGGCGCCCACTCCGGCACCGACCCAGCCGTCGCCAACTCAAGCGCCCGCGCGGCCGGCGCAACCGGCGGCGGCCGCCCCCGTTGATCGCCCGCGTGCCCGCGAGAGCGTGCGGGTGCCGCTGGCCCGGCTCGATGAGCTGATCCGCCTGATCGGGGAGGTGAACCGGGTCCAGGCCAGACAGCGGCGGCGCCTCGCCCAGGCCCAGGCCCTGGACCGGACGGCCCAGGCGCTCGCGTCCGCCGGGACCCCCGCGGCGGTGGGGCGGCCTGATGAGACCCCGGCCGAGACCCCGGCCGAGACCCAGGCCGAAACCCAGGCCCAGGCCCTGCATCACCTGGTCCGCGGCCTGCGCGACGACCTGCTGGCCCAGGAGCAACTCGCCGCCGGGCTCAACGAGCGGGCGCTCAAGCTGCGCATGTTGCCGCTGACCACGGTCTTCGAGCCCGCCACGCGGATGGTCCGGGAACTGGCACGCGCCGCGGCCAAGGAGGTTCGGTGCGAGGTCCAGGGCGGTGAGATCGAACTCGACCGGCAGGTCATCGAGGGCCTGGGCGAGGCCCTGGTGCAGGTGCTGCGCAACGCCGTCGACCACGCCCTTGAGGACCCGGCCGGGCGCCGGGCCGCCGGCAAGCCGCCGCTCGGACAGGTGCGCATCGCGGCGCGTCATGCCGGCGGCGGGGTGGAGGTCGAGGTGAGCGACGACGGGCGCGGCCTGAACCGCGAGCGCATCATCGCCCGGGCGCTCGCCAAGGGCCTGATCGACCCGGCCCGGGCGGCAGCCCTGACCGACGATCAGGTCTGGGAGCTGATCTACGCCCCGGGCCTGAGCACCAGTGAAATCATCACCGACCTGTCCGGACGGGGGGTCGGCATGGACGTGATCCGCCGGACCATCGGCGCGGACCTGCACGGCACCGTCTCGCTGGTCAGCCGCCCGGGCGCGGGCACCAGTTTCACCTTCAGGCTCCCGCTATCGCTCGCGGTGATGCGCGTGCTCCTGTTCGAGAGCGGCGGTCAGCGCTTCGGTCTGGCCGCCCAGCATGTGGTGGAGCTGATCCGGGTGGGTGCGGATGACACCGTGACCCTGGCCGGGCGGCCGGCCCTGGTGCTGCGCAACGAGTTCGTGCCGCTGATCCCCCTGGCGGAACTGCTGGGGCTGGCGCCGCGCCCGGCGGGACCGGACCACCAACGGGTCACCGGGGCCGCCGCCCTGGCCGTGGTGATCGGGGTGCGCCAGGCCAAGCTCGGTCTCCTGGTCGAGCGCCTGGTCGACGAGCGCGCGATGGTGATCAAGCCGCTGCCCGAACACCTGCGCGGGGCCGGGTCGGGTACCGGCCTGGTCGCCGGGCTCGTGGTCACCGACGACGATACACTGGTGAGTGTGTTGCAGGCCGCGGGCCTCCTGGACGCGGCGCGGCGTGCCCGCGGCGCGGCGGCCGCCGCGGGGGCGGCCCGCGCGCGCACCCATGCGGAGCGGGCCGCGCCCTGGCAGGTCCTGGTGGTGGACGACTCGCTCAATACCCGCGAGATCGTCAAGGAGGTGCTCGAGGCCTATGGCTATCGCGTCACCACGGCCGAGGACGGGCTCGCCGGCTGGCAGAAGGCCCTGGGCGGGCGCTTCGACGCGGTGTTGACCGATGTGGAGATGCCCGGCCTGGACGGCTTTGCGCTCACCGCCCGGCTGCGCACCAACCCGCACTATCAGACCACGCCGATCGTCATCATTACCTCGCGGGAAACGGAGCAAGATAAGCGCCGCGGGATCGAGGTCGGCGCCGACGCCTATATCGTCAAGGGTGACTTCGACCAGGCCGGCCTGCTCGACACCCTGCGCAACCTCCTGGGTGAACAGGAGTGAACCGAAGCCCAGTACCGCGAAGATCAAATCTCCGATACCATTTGAAAACAACCCTGATTGGAGGAAAGGTGATTAGCGCCGAAACTCAGCCAGCCACCACGGCCTGGCGATGTCACGCCCCTTCAGGGCTAGTATCCTTGACAACAAACCACCCAGGGCGTTGCCCTGGGCTGGTATGTCGCGCCCCTTCGGGGCTTGAGGGTCGCCGCGATAGCAGGTATTCCCGGCGCACGAAACCCAGGCGTCTGGGCGGGAGAATTGACCCCAACGGGGTCACATATACCAGCCCAGGGCAACGCCCTGGGTGGTGCCCAGGAATACTCTTAGCCCTGAAAGGGCGTGACAGCCGACCGCGGGGCCGCGGAAACCTTCACCCAACCGTCGGGCTCGCCCCGACCGCGCCAGACACCCGAGGGCCAGCCCTTGAACATACTGATCGTCGATGATGATCCGCTGGCCGGCGAGTTGGTCGCGGCCCTGCTCGAGGACCTGGGCCACGCCTGCCGCTGGGTCGAGAACGGACTTGAGGCCCTGGAGCGACTGGCCGCGGACGCCGGGATTACGCTGGTGATCTCGGATCTCAATATGCCCCTGATCAGCGGCCTAGACCTGTTCGGGGAACTGCGCGAGCGCGGTCACATGCAGCCCTTCATCCTCCTGACCGGGGACGACCCCGCGCCCATCGCGGCCCGGACGCCGGGGCTCTGCGCGGTGCTGATGAAGGACGAGGCACTGGAGGAGTCGCTCCCCGCCCTGGTGGAGGGGCTGGCGCGGCGCGGCGTGTAGACCTGGTAAAGAGTCAGAAACGGGTTAAACACAATGCAAACGTGGTCGTGGTCGTGGTCGTGGTCGTTGTCGTAATCGAGGTTATCGTAGCGGCCCGGATTCTCTCGCACGCCAAATGGCATCGGTTCTCCGATTACGATTACGACAACGACAACGACAACGACGACAATGGCGCAACAAGCATTCCCTAATGGACTTGTTTAATTTATCAGTGAACCGTTCCCCAGCACTCAAGCGGCGATTCGACGACCATGGCACCAGTCCCACCGGAAACCTTCAAGGCGCGCAAGGCCCGGCTGCGAGCCGCCTTCCTGGAGCAGTTGCCCCAGCGCCTGCACGCCGCGCGCGCCCTGTTGACGGCGCCGCCGACCGACGCCGGGGACCGGGCGGGCCTGGTGCAGTTGCACCTGGCGCTGCACACCGTCAAGGGCAGCGCCGCCTCCTTCGGTCTGACGGCGATCAGCGAGTTGGCACGGGAGGGCGATGATCTGCTCCAAGCCACCCTGACCGCCGACGCCCCGCCCCCGCCGGGGCTCAGCGCGGCCCTGGCCGCGGTCCTGGAGCGTCTGGAGGCGCTGGCGCTCGGACCCGCGGCTCCCGCTGATCAGGCCGAGCACTTCAGCTTCGAGCCGCTGTCGGCGCCGCTCGCGCCGGCCCCGGGGGCCGCGGCCCAGGCGCCGCGGCCGACCACGGACGGGGCAGCCGAGCCGGGCACCCAGCGGCGGGACAAGCTGGTCTATCTGTGCGACGACGACGGCGATCTGGCCCAGCAGTTGTGCGCCCAACTGGCGTGCTTCGGCTACCCGGTCACGGCCCTGACCAGCCTGGAGCAGATGCGCGCGGCGGTGCGCGCGCACCCGCCCGCCGCGATCATCATGGATGTCATGTTCCCCGAGGGCGAGCACGCCGGTCCCGCGGCACTCGCGGCCCTGAGCGCCGCGACCGGGCAGTCCATCCCGAGCCTCTATATCTCCTGTCGGGACGACTTCCAGGCGCGCCTGCAGGCGGTCAAGGCCGGCGGCAGCGCCTACTGCACCAAGCCGGTCAAGACCACCGAGATGGTCGAGTTTCTGGACACCCTGACCAATCGGGAGCTGGCGACCCCCTTCCACGTCCTGGTCGTCGACGACGAGCCGAACATCGCCTCCCTGCACGCCCTGATCCTGGAGGAGGCGGGCATGACCACGGCCGTTGCCACCGACCCCGCGCAGGTCGTCACCCTGCTCAAGGGGTTCAATGCGGACCTGGTGCTGATGGACATGTATATGCCGGAGTGCTCCGGGCCCGAGCTGGCGCGGGTGCTGCGCCAGATGCCGGGGCATGTGAGTCTGCCCATCATCTTCCTGTCCTCCGAGACCGATCGGGAGCGCCAGTTCAAGGCCCTGGAGGTCGGTGCGGACGGCTTCCTGACCAAGCCGGTGGAGCCGCGCCGGCTGGTCGCCGAGGTCAGCCTGCGGGCCGAGCGGATGCGCACCCTGCACGCCTTGATGGTGCGTGACGGGCTCACGGGGCTATTCAATCACAACACGATCATGCAGTTCCTGGAGCTGGGCGTGGCCAACGCCCGGCGCGACGGGCGCCCCATGTGCTTTGCCATGATCGACGTGGACCGCTTCAAGCGGGTCAACGACACCTACGGCCATCCGGCCGGCGATCAGGTCCTGATGGCGCTCAGCCGGGGCCTGCGGATGCGCCTGCGCGAGTCCGACGTGGTCGGGCGCTACGGCGGGGAGGAGTTCGCGGTGGTCCTGCCCGGGGTCGACGAGCACCAGGCCCGGGTCATCCTCGATGCCCTGCGCACGAGCTTCGCCGAGGTCTTGTTCTACGCCGGGGACGCCACCTTCACCTGCACCTTCAGCGCCGGGGTGGCCGCCTTTCCCCGCTTTGCCGGTGCCGACACCCTGGTCGAGGCGGCGGATCTCGCGCTGTACCGGGCCAAGCGGGGCGGGCGCGACCGGGTCGAGCTCGCCACCGCCGCGGATTTCGCGCCGGGTGGGCGGGAGGGTGCGGATGGGCGCTGACACCGGGGACACCGGGAACGCCGCGCAGCCGGGGAGCGCCGCGCACCAGCCCGGCCCGCCCCTCCCCGCAGATCCGCCCACCCCAGCCGCGACCTTGGACGCCATCCTCGACCAACGCACCCATGACGGGGGGGCAGGTGTCGCCGTCGCCGCCGTCACCGCGCAGTGGGTCGTCTTCTGCATCGGTGAGCGACCCTTCGCCTTACCCGGTCGGCAGGTGCTCGAGATCCTGCAGACGCCGCCCATCCATTTCGTCCCGGGCTGTCCGCCGGCCCTGGAAGGGGTGATCGAGGTCCGCGGCACCATCTGGTCGGTGCTGCGGCTCGACGAACTGCTGGAGACCGCACCCGGACCCGTCACCCGCCGCAACGCGATCCTGCTCGGGCGCGCCGCCGCGATGCAGAGCGGCCTGCGGGTGGATGCGGTGGACGATGTGCTCGACCTTGCCCCCGACGCCATCCTGGCCCCGCCCCCCGACCTTCCCGGACGCCTGCCGGGGCTCGTCACCGGGGTCTTCCAACACCGCGCCCGCGCGGTCCTGGCCCTGGACCTGGAGCGCCTGTTCACGGTTTGGCGCGACGGACCATGAGCCCGCAAGGCGCGCTGGAGTTGGTCCTGTTCCGCTGGGGCACCCTCGAACTGGCGCTGCCGCGCGACCGGGTGCAGGCGCTGGAGGCGGACCGGGACCCGTGCCAGCCGTCGATCGGCGACCTGCTGGGACTACCCGCCGCGGCGCCGGGCCTGATGCGCCTGTTGCTGGTCGCGGGGCCGGACGGGACCTTGCGCATCCGGGTCCAGGAGCCGGTCACCCGGGTGCGACTGCCCGCCGCCGCCATCCATCCGCTGCCGCCCCTGCTCGCGGCACGTCTGCGCCTGCCCTGGGTCCGCGCCCTGGCCCACCGTCCCGGTCAGGGGCCGGGGGTGCTGACCGTCATCCTGGATCCGGTCGGTCCGGGAACGCCCTGTTGATCCGGTCTGACTTGGACGCGGCCGGCGGGCCCTCTACCCCAGAAAGAGTATTTGGCCGCAAATGAACGCAAATAAGCGCAAATAAATCTGCTGGTTAGCATCGTCGCGGGCGTCACCCGGACAGTGAACATACAGTAAAGGCCACGTCTCTGATTATTTGCGTCAATTTGCGTTCATTTGCGGCTAAACTGCTCTTATTTGGGTTTACCGGGACGCGGCCTTGAGATACGCCTCGTGAATCGCCCGCAGACTGACCGCCGCGCCCGCGGCGAGCTTGTAGTCGACGACGTCGGTGACGGTCGTGTCGGCGGGATTGATCTCCACGGTCGGGACGCCCCGCCGGCTTGCCTGCACGACCGGTCCCGCGATGTAGGGGAAGACGCTGGTCGTGCCGATGCTGAACACCAGATCGAAGCCCCGCTCCAGTTCCCGATACAACTGCGCAATCGCCGCGGGCGGCAGGTTCTCGCCGAACAGCACCACCCGCGGGCGCACCGGCGCATGACAGCGCGGGCAGGTCGGCGGCAGCCTGAGCCCGGCATAATCCGGCACGCTGGTCTCATAGTCGCAGCGGGTGCAGAACAGGTCGTGAATATCGCCGTGGATCTCGATCAGATTGCGGCTGCCGGCGGCGCGGTGGAAGCCGTCGATGTTCTGGCTCAGCACCCAGACCTCGAACTGCTCCTGCCACTGCGCGATGATGGCATGGGCGTCGTTGAACTGGGCCCCGCGGCAGCTCTCCTCGATCTGATGCAGATATTTCCAGGTGATGGCCGGATTGGCCGCCAGCATCGCCCCGGACAGCGCGGTCTCGATCGGCACCTGCTCCGCGGTCAATTGGTTGTTGTACAAGCCGCCGATACCGCGATAGGTCGGCAGGCCGGAGTCGGCCGAGATGCCGGCGCCGGTGATGAACAGCAGGCGGCGGGCGCGGCGCAGGGTCTGCGCGATGCGCACGACGATGTTGGGATCAGGTACATTGCGCATGGGAATGCCTCGTTTAGGAACGATTCATTAATAAGTGAAACAAGTCCGTTAGGAAGTGCCTTCGGCGCCGTTGTCGTTGTCGTTGTCGTTGTCGTAATCGAGGTTATCGTAGCGCCGCGGATTCTCTCGCACGCCAAATTGCAGCGCTTATTCGGTTACGACAACGACAACGACAACGACAACGATTGGGTTGTTTTTGATTATTGAGTCGCTACTAATGGGCGCCGGCCCCGGGCTCAGGCGGTCAGCAGATCGTACAGTGCCTCGAATTCCCGGCTGAGCTTGTGCCGGGGATCCAGATGGATCATCGGCAAGGCCTGGGTGTGTGATTCACGGATCTTGATCGAGGCCGACAGAAAGGCGTCCAGTACCGGCAGCCCCTCGGCACGCAATTCATCGACCAGGCGCAACGGCAGGTTGGCGCGCGCCTGATACTGGTTGACCACGATACCCTCGACCCGCAGGGCGCGATTGTGATCGGCCTGGATCTCGCGCACGCTGTCCATCAGCGTCACCAGTGCGCGGCGCGAGAAATCATCGCAGTCAAAGGGGATCAGACAGGTGTCGGCGCAAATGAGCGCCGAGCGGGTGAAGAAATTGAGCGCCGGCGGCGTATCGATGAAGACCTCATCGAAGTCCTTGAGCGTATCGAGCGCCTCGCGCAGCTTGTACATCTTGTAGCGCGATTCCAGCTTGACCTGCAGTTCCTCCAGCCGCGGATCGGACGGCAGCACGCTCAGGTTGGGAAAGGGCGTCGGCACCACATACTCGACCGGCCGGGCGCCGAAGATCCGGTAGCCCAGGATATCGTCGAAAAAGTGGGCGAGCGTCTTCGCCTGCGTGTCCAGCGCCTTGCCCAGCAGATAGCGCGAGGCGTTGGCCTGCGGGTCCAGGTCGACCAGGAGTGTCCGCCGCCCCCGCACGGCGCTGATGGCGGCGAGGTTGCAGGCGATGGTCGACTTGCCCACCCCCCCTTTCTGATTGAAGACGACTCGGCGCATGGCGATGTTCCACGAGTTTGTTGGGCAGTCTGCAAATGTAGCCAAGAAAGGGAGTAACCCATTGCTACCAAACCAACTATCGCAGACCACGAGGATTGGGACCAGGGGGAGAACGGCGGTCAGCCCCCGGATCAGGGCGACCCCTTGGGCAAACTTGGTCTCAAAGGTCAGTGCTACGCCGCGCACCCGCATGCAGCGCGGACCTCGCGTCAAGCGGCGTAATAAATAGAAGGCGAAGGCCAAGGGCAGGCAGATCCACCGGCCATGAATCACCTGCGGCAGGCCGACGGTGACGATGGTCTGAGCCCAGAGATGCTGGCTCTGATTGGTTTTGGCCGCGTGGTCAAAGGTCCGCCGACAGCCAAACACCATATCGGAAACACTAATCGGCGGTCTTTATTAGTGGCTGCTTATATGCCGACGCGGCCGGCTGTGCTCATCGCTGAGGCCAGCGCGCTGGAACATAGGGGTTGCGTCCACCCTCGCGGGGATTGGGTGCGGTGAAAGACATCGCCGGAACAATTAATAACGCCCGCTATTGAAAGAAGGAAACGCCGGGTCAGGTACTGACCCTCTTTTCCGGACCCCTTTTCCTTCTGAAGAGAACCGACGGGGCGCCTGTAACGGCCCAGCGCCGCGCGGCATGACGACCAGCGTGTTCGGGCACGAGCAAATTGCTCGTGCCCTCTGACCGGGGTCAGCTGAATGGCGGCGTTCGTCCATTGCGTTGCAACTGGCGCCAAGCCAGACTCCCCACCAGCAACCCCATCAGTACCAGTGCCCACTGCGATAAGGTCGGGATTGCCGCGGCAACTCCCGGGCTCTGTTGCTGTGCAAGCTGGGCGGTATAGGTACCAGCTTGTCCATTGACTCGGTAAACGCGCGAACCCAAGTCACCCTCATCGAAGGTCAGGACGTTTGCTCCGTTGGTGAATATTGCAATATCAGTATCGCCACTGCCATTGTCAGGGTCATCCCAGTATACATCATTGGGGGCTCCACTGAAGTACAGACTACCAAACGGCGCGGGCCCGTACTTCGCAGTCAGTTGCGCTTGCGTCCATGTTGTCGAACCGACGGTGAATGTTGCAGTGAAACCAGCGAGCGTGCTGATATAGGATGTCGGCAATTCACAGGTTGGTGTTGCCACGGAGTAAGTGACGACGCCGCTGCCACCGCCGGATAATTGAAAACTGATCTGGCAAGTCAGTGCAAAAGCACTCGATGACGCCAGCATCAGCACAATGCCGGCATTGACATAGAACAATAGCTTCTTCAGCATGGAATATCACCCCGGTTGACTTTCGGTTCATACCCGATTCGTATTCGGGCTCTTTATGAGGCTTACGCCTTATCTTGGACGAACGGCGACGTCAGGCTGTTGGGGTATACTTGCTATAGGCATAGGTTGCGGTATTATAAATAGCATTTTCCCTGCTGCCCGAGCAAGCTAGGGAGGTAGCCCCTCCCAATCTTTGAATTCTTATGGAGCCATGACATGTACAATTGCGAGTTCCCTAATCGAGATAAGGATATCATTGAGAAGGCTCGTCTCTACGATTCATCTCCGGTAATTCGCAAGCGCATGAGTATTCTTTGGTATAAGTCACTTGGATATTCTAATCATGAAATCGCTCGGCTTAGCAGTGCTTCTGGAAATACGATTATAACCACGATTCGTAGCTATATAGATGGTGGGCTCGACAAAGTTATGAAGCGGCGACCGTATCGCCCTCAAAGCGAATTACAAGACCACCGTTATCTCCTAAAGAAACATTTTTCTGAACATCCGCCTGGCAGCTTAAAGGAGACCGCTTCTGAAATTGAAAAACTAACCGGTATCAAGCGTAGTCTCGGTAGCGTTCGCACCTTCTTGCTTTCTATCGGCATGTATCGGAGAAAAGTCGGGATGGTTCCAGCAAAAGGTGATCCCGACGAACAGGAAGCATTTATAAACAACAAGTTACAACCAATTCTGAATGAGGCGATAGCCGGGAATCGTCACGTCTATTTCGTTGATGCCGCCCATTTTGTACTTGCTCCATTTTTGGGTTTCCTGTGGTCATTTACGCGCCTATTTATCAAAGCGCCTGCTGGCCGTAAGCGATTTAATGTCTTGGGTGCCCTGAATGCTGTGACCCATGATATCGTCACGGTCACCAATGATACATATATTGACGCGATCAGTGTTTGCGCGCTCCTACGTAAGATTGCTGCATGTCACATTGGCGAAGCCATCACACTGATTTTAGATAATGCAAAATACCAAAAATGTCGCATTGTGGCTGAGCTTGCACAAGAGCTGAAAATCGATCTGCTTTATCTACCTCCCTACTCACCAAATCTTAATCTGATCGAAAGATTATGGAGATACGTAAAGAAAAAAGCACTTTATTCAAAATATTACGAGGATTTTCCGAAATTCAAGAGCGCAATATCAAACTGCTTGAGCGATGCGAACGCTCAATGCAAAAGCGAAATGAAGACCCTGTTTTCTTTAAAGTTTCAGCGCATTAGAAAATCTCAAATAATTTCAATTTAGAGTATAACCGACAGATCCTGTCCAGTTTCCGCACTGTCAGGATCGGCGCCCACCTGCTGGCCCCCGCAGGTCCTCACGCAGCTTAGTACATACCCTACAACCGGTCAAGCTACGAGGAGAAAGTTGGCTCCTGCCGGCGCCGCCACACAGAAATGGTCAGCGATTCAAGCGTGAAGGCCCCTTCGACCGTTGGATGGTGCGCCGCGCCGAGCAGTACAGCGCGCCCCATCCCGACCGGTGCCTGGCCGGGCAGACCCCCGCCGCGGTGGATGCGTAGCTGGAGAAGCTGGACCGCAGTCCGGCTCTAAAGGGGAGTTGGCAGCTCAGCCAGGCGATCGATGCTGCACGGAAGATCTTCGTGTTGGCCGGCTCGTAACCAAGAGGACGGCCGGGGCCAGGGTCAGGGTCAGGGTCAGGGGCGAGGCGTGCCCCACCCCGGCGCCCGTGACGGGCGCCGGGCCCGGCGCCCGGGGTGGCGGCTCAGGCGTTCAGAACCGCCATCGCCTGTTCCTCCTGGGCCTCGATCATATGGGGTATCCCGGTGACCTGCGCGGTCTCGTGATTGGCTGACATCAGGTCCTCCCGGGAGATCTCGTCGAGCGAGAACTTACGCGCCCCGGCCATGAATTGCTGAAGCCCGCAGGCGAGCTTGTCGGCATAGCCGTACATCGCCACGGCGCCGAACGGCACCCGGGCCATCTCCGCCTCGCCCACCTTGCTGCGCACGGCCTCCCAGCCGGCGAAGATCGACTCCGGGGTCTCACCGATGCTCTTGACCGTGGCGGGCAGCGTGTCCCAGTTGCCGTTGACCGCGGCCCGGCGCTCCGGCCGCAGCACGCCCTCGATGTTGCTGCCCAGGAAGCCCGGGATCATCGGCGCCCGGCCCATGCACACCAGGCGGGTAAAGGGCGCCCCCAGGGCCAGGGCCTTGAACACGTGGTCCTCGCGTGCCAGGCCGCCCGCCAGCGAGATATCCGGCGGGGTGATGCCGCGTGCGCGCAGGATTTCGCAGTAGTCGCGGGCCTTGGCGTGCAGCGGCAGCGAGGGCACGCCCCAGTGATCCATCATATTCCAGGGGCTCATGCCGGTCCCGCCGCCGGAGCCGTCGATGGTCAGCAGATCGAGCCGGGCATCGGCGGCGAAGCGGATCGCCATGGCCAGGGCCTCCATCCCGTAGGAGCCGGTCTTGAGCGAGATCCGCCGGAACCCCAGGGCGCGCAGCCGTGCCACCTCGTCCATGAAGGACTCGCGCACCTGGGCGGCCGAGCTCAGATCGGTGGCGCCGAGCCGGCTGTGGCGGGCGAAGCTGGTGATGGCCCCGCGCTGGAAGGCGGTCCGCACGGCCGGGTCCGTCGGGTCCGGGTCCACCAGATAGCCGCGCGCCTTGAGGAAGCAGGCATAGTCGATATCGCTCACCTGGATCTCACCGCCGATGCACTTGGCGCCCTGGCCCCACTTCAGTTCGATGATGAGGTCGTCGCCATACTTGTCGATGAGATATTCGGCCACGCCATTGTGCGTGTCCTCCACATTCATCTGGATGATGATGGCGCCGTAGCCGTCATAATAGCGCTTGAAGATATCGATCCGGCGGTCCAGCTCCGGGGAGGAGGTGACGCGGCCATTGTCGATGACCGCCGCCTTGTCGACGCCCACCACGTTCTCCCCGATGACGATCGGGAAGCCGCACAGGGCGGCGCCGACGGCAAAGGCGTCCCAATACTTGGCGGCGATGAAGGTGGAACCCAGGGCGCCGGTCATGATCGGCAGCCGGCAGGTGGTCTTGACGTCGCGCCCGAACGTGGTGCTGATATCGACGTTCGGAAAGATCCGATCGTCGGCCGAGGTGGACAGCCGCTCGGTCAGACCCTTGGCGCCATAGGCGTAGCCCTGAATACGCAGCGAGTAATAGCCGACCCCCTCGGCGCCGCCATTCGCGGACCCGGCGGTGGTCTGACCGAAGTCGCGCGGGTAGAGGAGCTTGCGGCCTAAGAGCGAGGAGAGCCAGGTCTCACACTTGCCCTTGCACTCGCTGCTGCACAGGGTACAGAGGCCGGATTCGCAGGGATTGCCCCGATTGGTCGTGCCCAGGGCATCGTTCTGCTTGGGTGCTTCGTACATCGTTCTGCCTCATTGCGCGCATGTCGTGGTGGAGAGGAACGCGCCCGCGCCCGTCGGCACGGCCTGCGCCGCACGCGCAACGGCCTGGCCGCCTGGCGCGGGGCCTGATCCCCGGGAACGGGATCGTTGCGAGACCGCGATGCGGCCGCCACGCGGCCGACCGGGGCCCTCGCACGCCGGACCCGCCGGACGCGGGCGGCCGGTCGCCCGGACCGCTGCGCACCACGCGGGTGCGGCATGGTATGCCATGGGGCGACGCGCATCAACGTAGTGCAAGTCCGCGGTTTCAGCGGCTCCACCGAGGGTGGGCGCACCAGTTCAGTGCCCTGTGGTGATGGGCATCGCTCCCGCTCTGCCCATCCTTAGGTCACGACCAGCCCGGGGCGGCGGTTTCGGCGTCTTCCAGTTCCTCGCGGCGGCGCCGGTAGCCGCAGTGCTCGATCAGTGCGCGGGCGCGGGCCAGCTCGGCGCGGTCGCGCAGGAGGCGGGCGCGGTGCAGGTGGCAGTCGGCCAGCAAGAGGTTCATGCCGCCGCGGGAGGCGATCTGCTCGGCCTCGTCCAGGTCGGCGCGGGCGGCGGCGGGGGATTGCAGCAGGGTGTGGAGAAGGGCGCGGGGGAGGAGGCCCAGCGGGATGTATTGCTGCTGGCTGGCGGCGCGGAGGCCGTCGACCGCGGCGGTGAGGTCGCGGGCGGCCCGGTCGAGCGCGGGCCAGGTCGGACCGGCGGGGTCCAGCAGGGCCAGGAACAGGGCGGCGCGGCCGAGGGTGAGGTGGTCGAGGGCCGCCGAGAGCAGATTGGCATTGGTGAAGTGGTTTAGACACCAATCGAGCGTCTGCCCCGCCCGCTTTGCCACCGCGTCGCACTCTGCCCGTCGATTGGCTGAGCCCGCAGGTTGGGCTGAGGAACGAAGCCCAACGGGGCGCTTACGTCCGCGGGGGTGTTTGTTGGGCTTCGTTCCTCAGCCCAATCGACGGACCCGGCCGACCCCTGACCGCCAAGGTCACGCCGAGGCCCTGTGGGCGCGGCCTCCGGCCGCGATTGGGCCTCGCCGGTTGCCGCGGCCTCGCGTCGCGGCTGAAGCCGCTCCCACAGGGCGAGCAAGGCTCGCCAGGCGGCGCGCTCGGGTCCGGCCAGCAGCAGGTCACAATACTGGTAGCCCTGGAGCGAGTAGAGCAGCGGGTATTGGGGCTGACGCTCCGCCTGCATGGTCTCGGCCTCGCGGAAGCGCCCGAGTGCCGGCCCCCGCTCGCCCTGCTGGTGCAGCGCATCCGCCAGGGTGGTGCGCATCGTCATGCGCAAGAAGGCATCGCCGCTGCGGTCGGCGTACTCCACCGACCGCCCGGCGTCCGCTAGCGCGTCCGACACCAGGCCCAGGGTCAGGTCCAGTTCGCTGAGGTTGTTCGCACTGGCAGCGGCGTTCTTCCAGTTCTTCTGCTCGACGTGCATCTCCAGCCCCGCCCGCATCGGCTCCAACGCCTCTGTCAGCCGGCCCAGCGCGCGCAGGCGGAAGGCGGCCTGGTTGAGCAGCCAGGCCCGGTCGGGCTCGGTCAAGGCGCCGGAGACCCGCCGCCAGGGCTCGTCGAAGAAGCAGGCGACCGCGCCCAACTCGGCGCCGAATGCACCAAGTTTGTTGGTTGAATAGAATTCGGCGCCGCGGCCGATGCGGTCAAAATAGACCTCTTTGCACGCCTGCTGCTGCAACCCCGCCAGACACCCGTGCGCGACCGCCTGGTAGAGCGGCTGGAGCCCGGTCATCCCGTCCGGGCACCAGGGGACGCTGGACTTCAGGTATTCGTAGAGTCGCCGGTGGCCCTCGCGCGAGGCGTCGGGGTGCGCCTCGCGCAGGCGCCTGCCCAGGTACTCGCGCACCAGCGGGTGGGCGTCAAGCGCGCCGGACCCGGCCAGCCCGGGGGTGCCGGTGGCCGGGACTGAGCGCAAGGCGTAGCCTGGATGGAGCGCAGCGGAATCCAGGTCCCCGCGGGAATCCGCTGATGCCGCGGGTATCTGAGAGGTCGCCCCCGGATTCCGCTGCGCTGCATCCGGGCTACCGTCTCCGGTTCCGCTCGGCCCAGGGCGCTCTATGAGACCGCACGCGGCGAGCCGGCTCAGGGCCTGGTTCCACCGGGCCTGAGTCAGGTCCAGCAAGGGCTCGGTGAGCCCGGGGATGGGCGGCGCCTCCCGCAGGGCGCGGATGCACCCGGCCGCGGCCGGCCGGTCGAAGAGCCCGAGCAACCGCAGCGCGGCCAGTTCAACGGTGTCGCCCGCGCGACCAAGCCACTGTTCATAGGCGGCCAGGACCCGCGCGACATGCCCGCCCGCGCCGTCGTTCGCCGTCATCAGGTCCACGGTATCGCGCCGTCGGCAATCGCCCCCTTCCGCCTCCGCCAGATAGCGCCCGAGCAGGCTGAGCGTCAGCGCATGACCGCGGACCTCGCGGCTGGCGGCGCACAGCTCCGCGTCGTCCGGCCCGATGGCGGCGGCCCCGGCCCGGACGCAGCCCACCCGGTGCAGCAACTGGGCGCCGTCGCGGTCGCTCAGGTTTCCCAGGTCGTGGGTCAGGACCGGGCCCCGCGGGTTTTCGGGTCCGCGGGCGTATTCGGCGAGGTCTGCGACGGCCTCGCGGCTGGTCAGGAGCGTCAGCCCCGGTTGGCCGGCGCCGGCGAGTTGGGTGAGCAGCACCTTGAGCCCGGGGGTGCGCAGTTGCCCGGCGAGCGGTCCGGGCGGGTATTGCAGCGGCTCGCAGCCGTCGAGCACCAGCAGGGTGCGCCGCGCGGCCACCGCCTGGGCCAGGAGTCGACCCTTGTCCCAGGGCGAGGCGGCCGGGTCGTGCGCGACCCCGAACCAGGTGAGCGCCTCGCTCAGGAACAGGTCGTCCGAGGCCTGGCGGTCCTCACCGGTCCCCTGGCTGTAGAAGCTCCAGCCGAAGACCAGTTCCGCCCCGCGCCAGCCGTCGGCGCGCAGCCGGTCCAGCCAGCGCTTGACGAGCGCGGTCTTGCCGACCCCGCCGGGGGCGATCAGGGTGAGGATCTGCAGGTCCGCGCCGGACTGGTCGCCGGACCAGGCGGCGTCGAGCAGGGCAAGCTCAGGCCCGCGGCCGAGGAAGTCCGGGGCGCCGGCGGGGAGTTTGGAGAGGTCGATCCGGGGCGCCGGGGCCGTGCCGCCCGGGTCCGCGAAGCGCAGCGGCTGGGCCTGGTCGCGCGGCCGGCGCCTGGGCGGGCCGAGCGGCGCGGGCTCGACGCCGGCCTGTTCGAGCAGCGCGTCGTACAGGGCCAGATAGCCCGGTTCCGAGTCCAGGCGATAGAAGCTCTGGCCGCGGACCGGTTCGGGGATGCAGGGCTCGTCCGCCGGGTCGAACAAGACCGGGATGAAGCGCGTGGTGCGGCTGCGGGCGTCATACATCGCCTGGGTGACGACGGCGCCCTCCCAGTCGACGCCCTTGCCCTTGCCCGGCTCCTCGTGGCCGCGGAAGCGGCGGTAATAGGTCCGGGTGCAGACCAGGATGACCCGGTCGGCCTCGTCCAGCCGATCGAGCATCCAGCGCGGCCAGCCCTCGGGTGGGGTGCCGTTGACGTAGCGGTCCAGGTCGGTCGGGATGCCGTCCTCGCGCAGGCGTTCGGAGAGCGCGAGGACCCGCGCCCGGTGGTGGTCCGAGTCGTGGCTGTAGCTGATGAAGACCCGCGGTGTTCCGGCCATGCCTGGCGGCCTCCCCTGTGGTTCTTGGCGTTTGCGCGAGTGTACCCGGGGCGGGCCTTCATGCAAGGGGTTTGCGCTTGGGGCTGGGGTGGGGGAACTGGGCTGGCGTTCACGCGAGCCGTCGGTCGGGGTTTGCCGCAGTCCCCCGACGCCGATGCCGACACCGTGACGAGTTCGTAGGATGGACAGAGCGCAGCGATGCCCATCGGCTGCCGCGACCCTTGATGATGGGCATCGCTCCCGCTCTGCCCATCCTACGCCACTGTTTCTGCGAGCCTCAGCACTCCGCCGTCAGCGCCGCCAGAAAGGCCTGGTTCTCTTCCGGCAGCCCCACCGTGACCCGCAGGCAGTCGTGCAGCATGGGGTGGGCGGCATCGAGGTTCTTGACCAGTACGCCGCGCCGCTTGAGGCCGGCAAAGACGGCATCGGCGCGGCCGGCGGGCAGGCGCAGCAGGATGAAGTTGGCGTCGCTCGGGTAGGGGTGGACGCCGGGGATGGCAGTGAGTGCGGTGAAGAGGCGGCCCCGCTCGGCGCGGATGGCCTGGGTCTGGGTGTCCAGGACGGCCTTGTGGCGCAGCGCGAAGGCGGCCGTGGCCTGAGTCAAGACGTTAACGCCCTGATCGCGGATGCCCTGCGCACACCCTTCGCCGGGATCGGCAAGCCCGAGCCCCTGCGTGAGAACCTCTCCGGCTTCTGGTCGCGCCGTATCGACGACAGCAACCGGCTCGTCTGCGCGGTCGATGCAGCCCTCCTGACCGTCATCGCCTGCCGTTATCACGACTGATCCCGGGAGCGCAACCTGATCCCGACGGCCGCACCGCGCTGTCCCTCACCCCCTTGGCACTGCGCGAGCGGCTCGCGACCTTCCCGCTGCGCTGCCCACAGTGCGGCGCCGAACTGCGCCTGATCGCCTTCGTCACCGCCACCGAGCCGGTGGCACGTATCCTGACGCACCTGGGCGAGCCAGCCCAGCCCCCACGGATCGCCCCGGCCCGCGGACCGCCCGCCTGGGATGATCTCCTCGCACCGCTGCCGGACTGGGACGCGCTGGCGCAACCCGCACCGGAGTTCGAGTTCGATCAGCGCATTTCCTGGTGAGCACTGCCACGGGTCCGCCACCGCCGACACGGCGCCGGACGACCCCGGCTGCGCCACTCCACGGCGCCCCAACGCCGATCGTCACGCGCCACCCCGCTGCCGGTCTCGCTGCACCTCCCGTCCCACCCTCAGACCGCTCGACTCACCCACCAGCCGCGTCGCTCGATCCTTGACAGGCACCTTCCGCGCGGCCAAGATCCGGACCATATCTGGTTTCGCGTGGTTGAATTTCCTATCCGTTCAAAGTGTCTTGGATGCCATTGCGGCGGGTTTTGACGTAGGTACAAGAACCATGCTGGATGTGTTAATCCAGCAGAGAAACCTCTACCAAGTCAAGCGAATGGTTTCGCATCGGTTGATTGCAAAAAACACTCACTCGCCCCTGAGGAGGTTATCATGGTCTTTCTGTCTCGCCGATTCTTGGCACTAGCGCTTCTCATGAGTTGTCCGGTGTCATACGGATTCACGTCGGCCGCTTCCCAAAATGGCGTTGACTACGGATGCGGTAAAATCGATTCCAGCCAGATACTGAATTACATTGGGAAAACCGTCTCCGCCTGTGGAAGAGTGGGTTTTTTCAATCTCAAAGACCACACCTTCGTGATCGGAAACAGTCTGCGCGTTTACGCTACCCCTCAAACTGACGTTGCTAAGCTGTACGGCAGTGTTGCCTGCGCGACTGGCTTGGTTGTGGATGCGTCGGATAATAACGCCAGAGCTGCCAGCATCACCCTCCAAGACCCTGTTGATCAGATCGAGATCTTACAGAAGAGCGGGGCTTATCTCCCGCAAAGACATCAATGCGAACCTGATCGATAGATAGTCTGCCCAATCCGTAACAGATAAACGGGTGATGGCTGGTAATGAGAAGGCTGACGAGCTTTGATAAACCGGCACCATTGCAAGAACTGACAAATCCTTTGTCACACTTCCCAAGGCAATGCTCATGCGAAACAAAGAACGCTATCCGTTGCGCATCTTTTCCATTCTCGTAGTTATGAGCTTTGCCCTCACAACGTTTTTTGCCCTATCGGTGTCGGCGCAAAACCCAACGCCAAAATCAGGCGAGGTGTTCAGTTCGGGTTCGAATGGCCCACTTCGTGGCGGCGTCCAATACCATGGCGGTTATGGAGAGTGGAGCGGGATTGCCACCGACCCGGCTGTGAGGGCATTGATGAGCTGTGACCATAGCTTGCGCAATGCAAGTGGTGGGCCCTATCATGCCGCTGAAATATTGAAAAGTTGTGATCAATATCGGCAAATAAAACCGCTTAATCTTGCCGTCAAGGCAATTGTCGAGGAATGCTGGAGCTTGGTCGATGCTGCCAGACGGGAAATGGAAACGGCATCGTCGCTTTATCTTGAAGCCGACCGAATGCGGGGGCATCCCGCGAGCCGAGGCCCACTCGAACAGGCCAAACGACATCACGAGTCCGCGAATGCACTGATTGCGCAAGAAGCCAATTGCACGGACGAAGCCATCGTGCAGTCAAGTTCAAGGCAAGGTGCGCCGCATTCACGCGACCCAAGCCCCCAAGTCAATCAGGATGAATACAGTGGATCATCGACAGGAAACACCGGGGCTAATACGCTGGATTTGAATTCGGGCGGATTTCCTCCTAATTGGCCTCCTGCTTTGAAGCAGCAAATGTCGGAGCGCGGTTGCGTGATTCGGGGCAATGGCGAAATTTGGTGCAAATCCAGCAGGACCCCACGCTGGAGCGACAATACACCGCGCGTCCCCGGCGGTTATGATCCCTGCCTCAATCCTTCACCACCTCCCGGCTGTCCGGGGGTGCCCTCTGAAACTGGTGAGCTCAAACCCTTGGGCTGTCGGGTTACCCCAGAAGGTGGCATAGGTTGTGACACCAACACCCAAGCCGGCGAAACCGCTAACAACGCCCAAGGACAAAGGGGAGCCACCAACCAACGTGGTGCATTACGCCCGGTAGTCGATGCAATCAATTATGTGGTCGATAAATTCCCTGGATTAGAGCAGGCATTAATCACAGGCGAGGCGGTCACCCAACAAATGGCCGACCAAATCAAGAGCGATTACAACATGGCTGCCTCGCCGGATGCCGGGCTTAGGTTGATAAGGGATACCTTGCTTGGCGAGGCCCAAGCACTTGCTGGCGTGGCGGGAAAAACCGTCCTAAAAGCAGGGGCTGCACAATTAAAGAACCTCGTTTCCAAGACCCCTTCCCTGTTGGAACGGCAGCTTGCGCCAACACTGGTTGTTGCCGAGGAGGCTGAGGATATTGCAATTGCAAACGCCATAGTCAATAAGCGGCTTGAGACACTCACCGACTTACAAAAGCTATCGAAATTGCGCAACCAAGAGCGGGGGGCCAATGCCAGGATCAACAAAATCGTTTATGAACTTGAAGTGATCGAAAGGAAGGAAGGCGGCAAAGCAGCAGAAATGTTGTCGGCCGCCTTGGACGCGAATGGTTACACAGGCCCGGCAAAAGAGCTTGCGCTCCGAAACTTGGTGGAAAACTGGAAAAGGGTTCGTGAAGCGAATGTGTTTACCGATTGGAATTTAATACGGATGAAGTTTGGCTTTTCCGCGACACTCGATCTTAACGGCTTGAAGCTTGATATTGATCACCTCGTACCCATCAAAATTTCTCTGGGCAATAGCCAAATTATTGACTTGTCGGGCGAAATCGGAACTGTGCTGGCTAACCTCCGGCTCACGCCGTCAAACCTCAACCGGTCGATGCAGAATATAGTGACTCCACAGGTTTTTGAGTATGCGCAGCAATTGAATAATGCGGGTCTGCTTTCCGACCAATCCCTTCACTCTCTGGAACAAGCAGTGCGCTATGTCCGATAAACAATTTTGCCGATGTGGCTAGTGCCGCGGAAGCTGCTCCAAGGCCAATCCTCCGGCTGGCTGACCATTTGCGCCCGAACCGGGTCAAGGACGATGTACCTCGCCAGTTCCTTAAGGTAGGCCTCCTCCTGGACAATAATCGCCTTATAGCGGCCCTGGAAAACGTGCCCGCAACGGCTATGCACGTCATTGACGCGCTGGGTGTAGACGCCGTTGAGGTGACGCATGCCCTTCGACAGGTTGCCGTCCGGCGTCTCCATCAACAGGTGGTAATGGTTGGTCATCAGGCAGTAGGCGTGGCCCCACCAGTTGAAGCGCTCGCAGACATCGGCGAGCAGGCTGAGAAACATCCGCCGGTCGCCGTCAGCACGATAGCTGTCCTCACGCCTATCGCCTCGTGACGTGATGTGATACAGGGGTCTTGGGGATGACCGCCGGATCACCCAAGGCCGCCGCCAGGTCGGCGATCAGGTCCCCCGGGTCCTCGATCCCGACCGAGAGGCGCACCAGGGTGTCGGTGACGCCCAGGCGTTGGCGCTCCCCGGGAGCGAGGTTGGCGTGGGTCTGCACCGCCGGGACCGTGATCAGGCTCTCTACGCCGCCGAAGCTCTCGGCATAGGCGATGAGGCGCACGCCCGCGATCAGGCGCTCCAGGGTCGGGCGGTCCGCGACCTCGAATGACAGCACGGCACCCAGACCGCTGGCGGTGCGCGCCAGGGTCGCATGTCCGGGGTCGTCCGGGAGCCCCGGGTAATAGACCTGTCTGACCTGCGGTTGCTCCTGCAACCAGCGGGCGATCACCAGTGCATTGCGTTGCTGCCGCTCCAGGCGCAGGGCCAGCGTCTTGAGGCCGCGCAGCGTGAGCCAGGCGTCCTGGGGTCCCAGCACCGCACCCACGGCGTTCTGCAGGAACTTCAGCCGCCCGGCCAGGGCCTCATCGCGCACCGCGATGATCCCGCCGATACAGTCGTTGTGCCCCGCGAGGTATTTCGACGCGGAATGCACCACCAGGTCCGCCCCCAGTTCCAGGGGTCGCTGCCAATAGGGGGTGAGGAGCGTGTTGTCCACCACCAGCAGGACCCCGGCCGCCCGCGCGATCCCCGCCAGCACCGGCAGGTCCGGGACCAGCAGGCAGGGGTTGGAGACGGACTCCACCAGGATGGCCCGCGTTTGGGGCCGCAGGGCCGCCCGGTAACCCGCCGCATCCAGGACCGGAACATAGGTCACCGTGAGCCCGAAGGGCGCCATCACCTGATCGAGCAGCCGGTAAGTGCCGCCGTAGCAACCCTCCGCCACCACCAGGTGATCGCCCTGTTTGAACAGACACAGCAGGGTGGTCAGGGCCGCCAGGCCGCTGGCGAAAGCGCAGGCCGCGGCGGCGCCATCGAGCGCCGCCATGGCCTCCTCCAGGGCACCGCGTGTCGGATTGGTGGTGCGGCTGTAGTCGAAGCCGGTGCTCTGACCGAGCCCCGGGTGGGCATAGGTCGAGGTCTGATAGATGGGGGTGCTGATGGCCCCGGTCCGCGGGTCTTGCCCGCGTCCGGCCTGGGCCAGGAGGGTGTCGATGTGGGGCATGTCAGCCCTCCCCCAGCAGCGTCTGCGCCGGGGTCAGGTCATAGCCCAGGGCCGCCGCCACCGCGGGGTGGGTGACCCGGCCCGCGCAGCAATTGAGCCCGGCACGCAGGTGTGGATCATCCGCCAGGGCGCGGCGCCAGCCCTGGTCCGCCAGGGCCAGGACCGCGGGCAGGGTCGCGTGGTTGAGCGCATAGGCGGAGGTGCGGGGCACCGCCCCGGGCATGTTGGCGACGCAATAATGCACGATGCCGTCGACCACATAGGTCGGCTGGGCATGGGTGGTTGGCCGGGAGGTCTCGAAGCAGCCGCCCTGGTCGATCGCCACGTCCACCAGGACCGCCCCCGGGTTCATGGTCGCGAGTTGGGCGCGGCTCACCAGCCGCGGCGTGGCCGCCCCCGGGATCAGGACGGCGCCGATGACCAGATCCGCGGCCGCCACCTGCGCCTGAAGCACCGCGCGGCTGGAAAAGAGCACCCGCGCACTCGCCCCGAAATGGTTCGCCAGCCGCTCCAGCACCGCCGGGGCGCGGTCCAGGATGGTCAGGTCCGCCTGCAAACCCACCGCCATCTGCGCGGCGTTGAAGCCCACCACGCCCCCGCCCAGGATCAGGACCCGGGCCGGCGCCACCCCGGGGACACCGCCCAACAGCAGGCCGCGCCCGCCGTTTCCCGCCTGGAGCGCCCAGGCCCCGGCCTGCACTGACAGGCGGCCGGCGACCTGGCTCATCGGCCGCAGGAGCGGCAGGCCGCCCTGGGCATCGGTCACCGTCTCGTAGGCGATGCACACGGCCCCGGACGCCAGCAGGTCACGCGCCTGCTCGGGGTCGGGCGCCAGATGCAGATAGGTGAAGAGCACCTGGCCGGGCCTGAGCCAGGCCCGCTCCGCCGCCTGGGGTTCCTTGACCTTGACGATCAGTTCGCCGCGGGCGAATACCGTCGCCGCGTCCGCTGCGAGCTCGGCACCGGCCGCCTGATAGTCCTGATCCTGCGCCCCGATGCCGGCACCCGCCTGGGTCTGCACCAGCACCCGATGGCCGTGATGGACCAGTTCGGCCACCGACTCGGGGGTCAGCCCGACGCGGAACTCCTGGGGTTTGATCTCTCGGGTGACGCCGATCAGCATGGTTTGCTCCTTAAAGGGTCAGGCATTGCGCCGCACGGTCCGCCGATCAAAGCATAGCTGGGTTGAACCGGATACGAGGTCACTCAAATCGGCAGCCCCTGGGCGTCGAAGGTCCCCTCGAACAGGACGGAGGAGAGGTAGCGCTCACCGGAGTCCGGCAGCACCACGACGATGGTCTTGCCGGCGTGTTCCGGGCGTTGGGCCAGGCGCACCGCCACCGCGGTCGCCGCCCCGCAGGAGATGCCGGCGAGGATGCCCTCCTCGCGCGCCAGGCGCCGGGCGAAGAGGACGGCGTCCTCGTTGGTGACGGTCTCGATGGCGTCCACCAGCGAGAGATCGAGCACGTCCGGGACGAAACCGGCACCGATCCCCTGGATCTTATGCGGGCCGGGCTTGAGCGGCTCCCCGACGCGGGCCTGCGACAGCACCGGGCTGGCGGCCGGCTCCACCGCGACCGTGAACACCGGCGCCTGGCGGGTGTGCTTGAGATAGCGCGCAACGCCCGTGATGGTCCCGCCCGTCCCCACCCCGGAGACGAAGATGTCCACCTTGCCGTCGGTGGCGTCCCAGATCTCCGGGCCCGTGGTCGCTTCATGGATCGCCGGATTGGCCGGGTTCTTGAATTGCTGCAACAGGACATAGCGCGCGGGGTCGGACGCGGCGATCTCCTCGGCCTTGGCAATGGCGCCGCTCATGCCGCGGGCGCCCTCGGTCAGTACCAGCTTGGCCCCGTAGGCCAGCAGGAGCTTGCGCCGCTCGATGCTCATGGTCTCGGGCATGGTGAGCGTCAGCGGGAGGCCCCGCGCCGCGGCGACGAAGGCGAGGGCAATGCCGGTGTTGCCGCTGGTGGGCTCGATCAACTCCTTGCCGGGCCCGAGCAGGCCGCGCTCTTCGGCGTCCCACACCATGGCGGCGCCGATCCGGCACTTGACCGAATAGGCCGGGTTGCGCCCCTCGATCTTGGCGAGGATGGTCGCCGGGGCGCCGTCACCGACCCGGTTGAGCCGTACGAGCGGGGTGTGACCGATCGAGCGGGCGTTGTCGGGGAACCAACTGGACATCGGGGTCTCCGGGGCTTGTCACGAAGATCAGGAAGGGGCTTGCCCGCAACTGGGCGCAAACAATCGCAAATCAAACGGTAGGTGTTGCAAGGGATCGACGGGTCGGCGAGACTGTCGGTTAGTCGGCGCGGTCACTCCGCCGAGATCCTGCGCGCCGGGCGCTACGCGGAATCGGATCTCGAGCATTTATTGGAGGAACTCAGCGATATGAGCAGGAGCGAGCGCCGTGAACCGGAAAGCAGGCTTATGCAGCGGGTGGTTTGGGTGCTGACCACCGCTGTCACGTTGAATGCATGCGATGTGTGCATGACAACCCAGTGCAGGGGAAGGCCATTCTTGCCGTCGCAGGAGGTAATATCAGGAGGGCATCCCGGCATTCAAATTCCGCGAATTCCGAGGGCCGTTTACTAATGATTGATCTGCATGCGGGGATCAATCTCGCCGATTACGCCGCGAGTTCCGCGGTTCTGCGGGTGACATCCGTCGCGGCCGGGGGGCCGCTCCTACGCCGTAGGAGCGGCCCCCCGGCCGCGACGGGTTACCGCAAGGGCCGGTGGCCGCAGCGATGATCAAGACCCGGCGCAACTTCGCAGCGGCCGGGCTGGCCGGTGCTTACTGGTGGGCGTTGCCGGCCGCGCCGGCCCCGCCGGTCATCGCTGACTCCCGCTCGTCTGGATGGATTTCGTCATGACCCTGAGGATCTTGACATTGATGGCAATGAAACGGAAGAACTGCCAGATGATGGAGTTGCGCCGGTATTTGGTGAAGCCGGTGGGGATCGGGGGATAGTAATCCTGGCGGTAGGGCTCGTGGGTTTCGCCGGTCATTGCATGGTGCCTCGCTGGTGTGGACAGGGGACGCATCAATCGGGGAGGAAGGACCACCCCGGACGGAGATTGGCCTGATAGATGAAGACATGATGCAGGAGGAACTTCATCCAGTGCCCGGCGAGCCCGACCTCGAAGAAGGTGAGATCGACATCGCGTCCATACTGGGGATAGGTGTCGCGGTCGGGCACGACGGGGAAGACGGTAATGCTGGCGGCGCTGCCTTTGAAGAGGTGGGCGCCGGTCGAGGCCACACAGACCGCGCCCGCCTCCGCCATCGAGGCGGTGTGGGTCGGTGCCGGCGCCCCCTTGAGCATGTCGCGGATGCTCGCCGCCACCGCCTTGCCCATCGCGGCCGAGGGCATGCCGGTGCGCGGTGCGGTTGGGTTGATCGGGGTGCCGTTGGGGCTCTTCATCGGCTTGCTGATGGCGTGCGGGGGGGCGAAGGCGATGCCGACGGCAAAGAGGTTGCGGTAGTTCGGGTTCTGGTAGGTCCGCGGCCAGTCGCGTGCGCGCCACTCCTCGAAGGGCTTGGCGGTGTAATCGGCGTCGACCTTCATGAAGCCGTTGGGGGCGAAGACCGCGGCGGTGATGTCCGCGCCCGCGCGGTCGCAGGCCTTGAGCCCAACCCCCGCGAAGGGCGGGATCAGCATGGCGAAATCAAAGGGGAGTTCGTGGTAGGTGCCGTCGAGCTGCTCATAGTGGATCTTGTCGGGTTCGACCTTGGTGACATGGGCGCGGGTAATCCACTCCACCCCCCGCTCGGCCATCAGCGACTCAGCGAAGAGCTTGCTGTTGGTCACATAGCCGCTGTTGGCGACGTGCATGCCGCCCATTCCAAGGTCGCCCAGCTCATACTCGTTGCTGAGCCAGATCAGGCGCGCCCGTTCCCGCACCCCGGCCTGACGCAGGGTGTGGTCGACATTGTAGATGTACTCGAAGGCCGCGCCCTGGCAGGTGCACATGCCATGTCCGGTGCCGATGACGAAGGTCTGGTCCTGACCGTTCTTCATCGCCGCGATGGCGGCCTGCAGGCGGCGATTCGCCTCCAGCGCGTGCGGTGGGGTGCAGACGGACATGGTGTAGCCGGTCTCGGGGCCCAGCCCGGGGGTGGCGGCGAAATTCAACTTGGGTCCGGTGGCATTGACCAGGTAGTCGTACTCGACGGCCTCGGTCTGCCCGGCGCGCGCGCCGTCTGCATATTGGATCGTGACAAAGGGCTTGGCGTGCTCGCCGTCGCCTTCCGGGTGAATGGACAGGGCCCCGGCCAGGCGGAAATCGATGTTGAGTTTCTTGTAGAGCGGGGCCAGTTCGAAGCTCACCTGCGGCTCCGTCATTTCACCCACACCCACCCAGATGTTCGAGGGGACCCAGTTCCAGGTCGGCCGCGGTGACACCACGATGACCTGGTGTTGCTTGCCGAGCCACTTGCCCAGGTATCTGGCCACCGTGTGGCCGGCAATACCGGCGCCGAGGATGACGATACGCGCCATATGTAGACTCCGAATGTGACTGAGGTTGGGATGCCCGTCTATCGTGAGACTGAATGTTTCCTCCGTATCCTGCCGGTCCTGATCATCGTTGCGCCCCACTGCTCCATGGGCTGCGCCCCAGGCCGCGCGGGTGCACGGCCGCGGCCCCAGGCGGTTGGCCGGCAGTATGATTAAGACCGATTTACGTTAGAATATAAGCAGACGTTGAGTGGTGCCCAGCTATTAGCTATAACTTATATGCTGATGCGTTGTTCCACTCTGTCGGCGCTTCCGATCTTACCCGTTCTCGCGTTCCCATGCCAAGCCCTGTTTGCGGTGACCAACCAGCGTCGCTCCTGATGCGGCCAGGATGAAAACCCGGCGCGCTCGGACCTCGTTTTGCGCATAATCGCGTGCCGCCCGCCCATCCGGAAACCGCCTATGGACCGCCCCGCACCCTTCGCCCCGGCGCATCTGCGCCGCGTGCTCCTGTGGCTCACGCTGCTGTGCATCTCGCTAGCCCTGCTGCTGACCCAAGGCCGCTGGGAGGGCGTCTGGCTGGCCGAGTGGACGGGCGCCCCCTATCCCGTCGCCCTGGTCCCGGGCACCGTGCTCATGGTTTTTACCGCAGCACTCTTGTGTGAATTCGTGGACACCGGCCTGGGCATGGGCTTCGGCACCCTGATGGCGCCGTTGCTGCTGATCATTGGATTCGAGCCCCAGGACATCGTCCCGGCGGTGCTCTTCTCCGAACTCGTGACCGGCCTGGCCGCCGGCCTCCTGCATCGCTACGACGGCAATATCGACCTGATCCGCGACCGGCGTGCCCGCCGCACCCTGATCCTGTTGGCGACGCTGAGCGCGGCGGGCGCCGTGGCCGCGGTGCTGTTCGGGATCCAGTTCGGGAGTCGGTGGTTCGCGTTCGGGGGTGTCGCGGTCGTCCTCGTCCTGGGCCTGCTGACCCTCGCCAAGGCCCGGCAACCGGCCTGCTTCCGCGGCTGGGGCATCCTCGCCATCGCCCTGATGGCGGCCTTCAGCAAGGGGGTGAGTGGCGGCGGCTATGGGCCCCTGGTCACCTCCGGGCAGATCGTCTGCGGAATGCCCGCCCGCCAGGCGGTGGCCATCACCTCCATTGCGGAGGCGCTCACCTGCCTGGTCGTGCTGATGGGCTACGTCGCGGTGAAGGGCGCTCCGGACTGGACCCTGGCCCTGCCCCTGGCCGGCGGCGCACTGCTGGCGGTGCCCTGGGCGACGCTCGGCGTGGATCACCTGCCACAGACCTGGCTCCGTGCGGGGGTCGGGGTGCTGACCCTGGCGCTGGGCCTGTGGTCGCTGGTCACTTTGTTGGGGTGAGGGGCCGGTCCCGGTCGCCGCATTGCATCGGCGTCATACCCATCCGGCCACTGCGCTGCGCCGTACTGGAGCCCCTACCCCGCCTCCACCTCCCCCAGATCGAACACCGGTTCGGGCAGCGGCGCCTGGATCGCCGCGCCTTGGGCGAAGCGTACGCCGCTGGCCCAGACCGCGCCGACCAGGGCCGGGGCGTCGATCCCGGAGGCAATCACCTCGGCACCGCCACGGGTCAGTTGCCCCACCAGTTCGGTCAGACGCGCCGGCTTGGTCTCCCGCGCCATGGCGGCGGCGAGCTTGACGAAGGGCGGCCGGATTTCTGATATCAGGTCCAGGGCGGCCGGACTGTCGGTCAGGTCCGTCACGCAGACCTCGATCCCGATCTTGCGCAGCACACCGACGAGGAGGGCGCCCGTCTGACGGTGACTGAACAGGTCGTCCAGGCTCAGTTGCAGGATCGGGCGGCGCTGGGACAGACCGTGCGCCAGCACCTGGGCGCGCAACCAGGCAACGCAGCCGTCCTGGGTCAGGCTCGCCATGTGCTGGCGGACGAAGAGCCGCAAGCCCGGCTGGGCATGGCACTGGTGCATCAGGACCGTGAGCGCGCGCACCATGACCCAACGGTCGATCTCGGCCACCCGCCCGGCACGCTCGGCGCTCGGCAGGAAGTCCGCCGCGGCCATCAGGGCACTGTCGCCCGCCGCCAGGCACAGCATGACCTCCACAAACCGCAGCTCCTGGTATTGCACGGCGACCATGGGTTGGTAGAAGAGGCGGAAGCCGCTCGCGCGGTCGGCACCGCCCAGCGCGCGTGCGACCATGGCGGTGATGCGTCCCTCGTGAACCTCGTCCACCGGCGCCGCGGCCGGCGGCTCGTCGGCCAGGGTGCAGCCGCCGCCGGCCGCCAGGGCGCGGTCACAGGCGTCCGCGGCCCGGGCGATGAGGGCGACGGCATCCACCGGGTTGGATCGCAACAGAGCGACCCCGACGCTGACGCCGCTCGTCACGCTACTGCCCGCGACCTGGATGGGCGTCGCCGCGACCGCCGCCCGCAACCCCTCGGCAAGGGTGCGCAGGGCCTCGTCCGATTCACGCCGGACCAACAGCGCATGACGATAGTCGTCCAGCCGGACCGCCAGGTCAGCCGGCTCCAGGCGTTCGACGATCAGGCTGCCGATGCGGTCAGTCGCCAGGAGCGCCGCCCCGGTACCGCGTTGTTCATCGAGCCGGCCCGCCCCTTCCAGCGTAACCACCAAGAGCCCCTGGCCGGGCGGCGGGGCGTCCGACTCGGTGCGGGCCCGCTCCAGGTGACTGAAGAAATGGCGGCGGGTCGCCAGGCCCGTCTCGGCGTCCAGGTGATCGGCATCACCGAAGGTCCGGCGCAGGGTTCGATTGACCTCGATTCGGTGGGTCACGGCACGGACCAGGAGGGCCGGCCGGATCGATTTGGAGATGAAGGCATCGCCGCCCAGGCTCAGGGCGCCGGCCTGACGCTCCGGGTCACGCTCGACCGAGTACAACAGGATCGGCACCCAGCGACAGGCCGCCTCGTCGCGAATGATGGCGGCCAACTCGGCGCCGCTGGCCAGCGGCATGTGCAGGTCCATCAGGATCAGATCGGGCGCAAAGGCCGCGACGACGTCCAGCACCCGGGCGGCATCGATCAGGGTCCGTACGACAAAACCCGCGGCCATCAGCACGCGTTCGGTGAGCAGGGCCTGGGTCGCGCTGTCGTCCACCACCAGGACCCGCGACGCCTCCCCGTGCCCGGGCCGACACAGGGTAATCAGCCGCTCGACCAATTCGCCGCCCGCCAGTGGCGCGACGAAAAAGGCCGCGGCGTCGGCACGCATGGCCTGGAGACGCCACTCGATGGCGCGCGAATGGGCGATGACCACCAGCAGCGGCGGCCTGCTCGTCGGTGGCTGCACAGCGTCCACGAACGCCTTGATCGTCTGGTCGGCGCCGAGCAAGGCAGTGTCGAGGATCAGGACGGTGCAGCCGCCCGCGTCCGCGGGGACGGACGGGGCCTCCCCCGGCCCCCCGACCGTGCGCAACGCGATGCCCGCGCGTTCGAGCAAGGGGCGAATCCGGTGCGGCAGGTCGGCGTCGCTACCAAAATAGGCAACAGAGGGGGCCGGGGCCGCACGATTGGTTGAATCGCTGTGCATGAGGGCGCCTGGAGCGCTGGTCGGCCCCACTCCGAGGTCCGCCGGCGGCATCGTAATCGTTGCGAATTGACGGGGGGCGGGTCCGCGACCCCCCGGTGTTCAGCGAGCACGTCTGCTTTCAGTTTAACGCCGAAAGAGACCGAAACGTTGACTCAGATCACCCTAAGCGCATATTTCCTGCGCCAACCACGGCCGTTCCCGCCGCCGGACGGGCGCCGATGTACACGAAAGCACAGGACATCAGGCCCCTGCAACCGCCCCGGCCTGTCGGGTGCGGTCAAAACTGATGTGGTGACCGAGATCCCGGGTACGCTGTCGTTGTCGTTGTCGTTGTCGTAATCGAATAATCCGACCACGATTACGACAACGACAACGACAACGACAACGACAACGACGCCCCGTCCGTGAGAACGTCCCGTAGCTGTCGGGTACGCATCGCGTACCCGGCTCCGGCGGTCGTGGCAGCTTGGCGGGTACGCGGCGTACCCTACGATATATGCGTTAAAACATCAGTTCTGATCGCACCCCGGCCTGTCCGGAAGACGACAAGGCGCTTGAGAGGGTCGCGCCCCCCGCGGCCTGTCGGCGCGGCAATCCGGGACGGACCTGGCAGCGCGAGGCGCAGCCCCCGATACCGTCGCAGACTCATCGTCGGCTTGGGAAGTACTTTAACCCAAAAAGAGTATTTGGCCGCAAATGAACGCACATGAGCGCAAATAAATCGGCTGGTTAGCATCGTCGGCCGCCGAACACCCCACCTGGCATCAGTTTTGCTTAAGTATTGGACCAACGGCAGCAACGAGCGACTGATCATGGTCACAGAACAACTGAAAACACTGGCGCGCGGCATCGCCGCCGGCGACATCGTCCCCTATCTCGGCCCCGGGGCGCTCGCCGGGGTGCGCGACCCCGCCAACGGGGAACCCATCCCGGCCGACAGTGACAGCCTGATCATTGCGCTCAACAACGGCAAACCCATGTCTGCCCGGCTCATGTGGGAATTCCCCCGGGCGGCCATGGACGTGGAACTCAAGCGTGGGCGCAAGGCCGTCCATCGCTTCCTGGACACGACCTACGGACAGCGCGCCTGGACCCGCGCCCCCCTGCACGACTGGCTCCAATCCTGCCTGCCGCCCTATGTGATCGACATCAACCGCGACACCCAACTCCAGGACTCCTACGCCGCGCGCCCCCACACCCTGGTGCGCGGGATCAGCCGCATCGGCGGGACCGACTACCGCTTCCGCCTCGATCACTATGACGGCGAAACCTACCGTGAACTGGAGCAGGACGCCGTCGACCCCGCCCTGCCGGTCCTCTTCAAGCCCATGGGAAGCCCGCGCCCGGACGCGACCTACATCGCCTCCGACGCCGATTATGTGGATTACATTACCGAACTGATGGGCGGTTTCGCCATCCCCTCCTTCCTCAAGACCTACCGGCAGGGCCGGCGCTATGCCTTCCTGGGTCTGCGATTCTTGAGGGATACCGACCGCATGGTCATGTCGGACATGATCTACGCGGCCGCCGCGCCCCCCGGCTGGGCCCTGATCCCGGAGCCGACCCAGAAGGAGCAGCGTTTCTGCGAGCGTCTAGGGATCGAGATCATCGCGGCCGACATCCCGGACCTGCTCAGGGCAGCGGGCGCCGCGAGTGAGGGAGCGGCCGACCGGGCAGCGTAATCGTTCCCCGCCCATCACGAGGCCGACCGCTGAGCACTGACCCAGGTCCCTGATCGGCGACTTCGCGACCCCTTTCCGGCTCGGCGTTCCGGCCGGCGGCCACCCTCTGGAGTCCAAGGCTTCAGCCTTGGTTCTGTACCTCCGAGGCTGAAGCCTTGGACTGCGGCCCGGGGCGGCCGGTAAGCCTGCCCCCATCCGCCACACCAGCCGTCCGGACCAGGGTCCCGTCAAAGTCCGGGGGCTTGACGTAGCGGCGGGGGCCTCGGGCGATGCGAAGCGCGCGGGTGACGGTCGGGCGGTAGATCTGGCGAAGACGATCGCGGGGTTGGGCGAGGCGCGCGAAGGGGAAGTGCGCGGGCGCAGGCGAGCGCCAGCCTCCGCCGGAGCGGCCGTGCGTCAGCGTCAGCGGCGTCGGGTGTCAGACGCCGATGGCGGCCAGGGCCCGGCGCGGTTGGTGAGCGAAGGCGCGCAGGGCGCTGGCGATATTGGTAAAGCCGTGCAGACGAGCCAAGGCGATGGCGAAGTTGCGCAGGCTGGCCATGATGGCCGGTCCGTGGCCGACGCGCACGCGCGAGCGATCCTCGTCGAAGGTGACGTCGCGGACATAATGGGAGCGGTTCTCGATGCCCCAGTGGCCGCGGTTGAGTTGCAGGAGTCGCGGCGGGTCGGCCAACTGCGGTGGCAGGCTGGTCACGGCGAACACCGTCTCGTCGCGTTGCTTGCCCGACGTGAGTTCGGTGACGGCGCGTTCGATGCGACAGACCTGGGCGACGTGGGGGAAGTTGACGTAGTCGTTGAGGGCCGTGGAGGCCATCAAGCGGCGCTGCTCCAGGCGCCCATGGCCCTTATCGAGGGTCGTGGTGCAGAGGGGGGAAATGCGCCTCGGTCAGGGCGCTGAGGTCGGCATAGAGGGTGGGCTGATTTTCTTTGACCGTGAAAAAATAGTGGGCCTGTTTCTCCTCGACCAGGAAGCGCGCGGTCTCGCGTTGGGTATGCAGCGCATCGGCGGTGACCACCCGTCCCGTGAGGTCCAAGGGTGCGAGCAGCGGTTTGAGCTCCGGGATCTCGTTGGTCTTGGCCGGGATCTCGCGCTGCGCCACGGTCACGCCCTGATCTTGGAGGAACGCGCTGAGCAGATGCACCTGGGTGCCGTCGGGGCGCACCGCCCCGCGCAGGGCCTTACCATCGACGGCCACGGCATCGTCGGCAGCGACGAGGCCGAGCAGCCAGTCACTCAAGGTGGCATCAATGGCGGCAACGTCGCTGGCTTGCAGGACGCGGCGCAAGGTCGGCTCGGAGGGTGGCTCGAAGCGCTCGGTGCGGGGATTGTAGCGGGCGTGTAGACGCTTGAGTTGGGCCTGGGTCAGGCGCGCTGCCCACTCGGCGAGCGCGGTATAGCCGCGGTTGCCGGCGAGTACGGCGGCGAGGCCGATGCTCAACACCGTGGCCTGGGGATGGCGTTTACCGCGCGGACGGCGCCGATCGGGCAGCGCGCGCAGACGCTGCTGCAGGTCCTGCATCTGGGCCGTGGTCAGGGTGACGGATTGCATTGGCGTGCTCCAAGGGGCGGGTAGCACGGGGGCGCACAACAGCGCCCGGGCGCGTGGGTGCAACGGATAGACGAGTGCCTGCTTGGGTTCGCCATGGGGGGTATAGCGGCCGTTGCAGCGCGCAAAGCCGCGCGTGGTGCCGACCACCTGCCAGTTGGCGGCGCGGTAACAGGCACCGGTAAAACGCGTTGGATCGACGAAGGTCTCGGCCAGCAACAGGCGGTGACCATGGACGCGCAGCCAATCGTCGGACAGGCGCCGCAGGTTCAGCGCCAGGATGCGCGAGGCCAGATTAGGGACGCGCCCGGTGGCGGGGAGGATCAAGAACCGGGCGTTGTTGGCCAGCAGATGCAGGCGTTGATAGTGCAGCACCCGCGGCCAACCGATCCAGGCATCGCGGGCCGCGCACTTGAGCGCCGCCGCCTGCCAGCCGAGCAGCGCCAGCCAGCACCCATCAAGCGTGGCAACGTAGCGTAAGGTCTTGCCGAATAACGAGCGTAGGCCCAGGTAATGATGCGCCTCGACCAGCGCATCCCACGCGTCCCGCTCCCCGGGCAGGATCAGGCGGACCTCCAGACGCCGGAGTAACTCCGACGCGGGGCGGCAGGACTGGCAAGGAATTTCGGCCATGCCGACTGTTGTAAGACATTTCGGGCCGAAAATCCAGTTCTGCGAACATCGGTCACAAGCTCAAGGGGCTACGGGTGAACTCGACGGAGCCCTGCCGTCCGGACAGCCCATGAAGCGCGCGCGCAAAGAACCTGGCAAACTGGGCAGATCCGACGAGTCACCGGCACCCGCCTCCGACTCCTGCACCCACGAGGCCCGAGAGCACCATGAGCGACACGGTCAAGTACCAGCTCGACGAAGAACACCTGCCCAAGCATTGGTACAACATCAACGCGGACCTGCCGGTCCCGCTGGACCCGGTGCTGCACCCCGGCACCCAGCAGCCGATCACGGCGGACGAGTTGGCGGTGATCTTCCCGCGAGCGGTGATCGAGCAAGAGATGAGCACGGAGCGCGAAATCGCGATCCCCGAGCCGGTACGCGAGGTCTATCGGCAGTGGCGCCCCTCCCCGCTCTTTCGCGCCCGCCGCCTGGAGAAGGCGCTCAACACCCCGGCTAAAATCTATTACAAGTACGAGGGCGTGAGCCCGGCCGGCAGCCACAAGCCCAACACCGCCATCCCCCAGGCCTTCTACAACAAGATCGAGGGCGTGAAGCGCATCGCCACCGAGACCGGCGCCGGCCAGTGGGGCTCCTCGCTCGCGCTCGCCGGGTCCTTCTTTGGCCTTGAGATCGTCGTCTACATGGTCAAGGTCAGCTTCAACCAGAAGCCCTACCGGCGCGCCTTCATGGAGACCTTCGGCGCCCAGTGCATCGCGAGCCCCAGCACCACCACGGCCTCCGGGCGCGCCATCCTGGCCGAGCACCCGGACAGCACCGGCAGCCTGGGGATCGCCATCAGCGAGGCGGTGGAGGTGGCGGCCCAGCGCGACGACACCAAGTACGCGCTCGGTAGCGTGCTGAACCACGTCCTGCTGCACCAGACGGTCACCGGGATCGAGGCCATGGAGCAGATGGCGATGGCCGGGGCCCACCCGGACATGATCATCGGCTGCACCGGCGGGGGCAGCAACTTTGCCGGGCTGGCCTTCCCCTATCTGGGCAAGCAGTTGCGCGAGGGCGGCAACATCGAGTTCATCGCGGTGGAGCCCTCCGCCTGCCCGACGCTCACCAAGGGCCTGTTCGCCTATGACTTCGGCGACACCGCCCACCTGACCCCCCTGTGCAAGATGTTCACGCTGGGCTCCAGCTTCGTGCCCCCCGGCTTCCACGCGGGCGGACTGCGCTATCACGGCATGGCGCCCCAGGTCAGCCACCTGGCCAAGTTGGGCTATATCGCCCCGCGCTCCTACAACCAATTGGAGTGCTTCGCCGCCGGCCTCCAGTTCGCCAAGGCGGAGGGCATCATCCCGGCCCCCGAGGCCAATCACGCGGTACGCGCGGCGATCGAGGAGGCCGAGAAGTGCCGCGAGAGCGGCGAGGCCAAGACCATCCTCTTCATGCTGTCGGGTCACGGCAATTTCGACATGCAGGCCTACACGGACTACCTGGGCGGCAAGCTCAAGGACCTGGTCTATGCCGAGTCCGAGGTCGCCATGGCCCTGGCCGGGCTGCCGTCGGTTGGCTGACACCGGGCACCACCCGCCCGCCCGCCGCCTGACGCAGGGCGGCGGGCGGGGCCTCCCCCGGCGCTGGGGCACCCTGACCCTGGGGCTGGTGCTGCTCGCCCTGGCGCCGGGGACACCCCCGGTGCCGGTCGACGCCTGGGCCGATGAGGCGCCGGTCGGCGGCACCGCCGCGCCCGCGGGGACGGCGCCCCCGGCACCCGAGCGGGTCCAGGCCCAGGTCGAGCCGCCGGTCGATCCGGCGACCCAGGTCGATATCCTCACCCAGCGGATGCGCGGCATCGAGGGCAAGCTCAAGGAGTCCGCGGCGGCGCGCAAGTCCGCGGATCAGGCGCGCATGGAGGCGGAACGGCGCCTGGCGGAGGGCACCCAGGAGGCCGCCCGACTGAGCGCCGAGCTCGTCCGGCTGCGCGAGGCCAAGGCCGACCTGGAGACCCAACTCAGGCGCGCACAGGAGCAAAACGCCGACACCGCCGCGCAACTGGCGGCGACCGCGCATCAGGTACGCGACCTTACCACTGCGGCCGCGGCCCAGACCGAGCGCGGCGCGGACCTGGAGCGCCAACTCGAACAGCACAGGCAAGAGCAGCGCCGCGACGAGGCGGACTTCCTGGGGCGCCTGCGCGCAGCCGAGGAGGCCCAAGCCGGCCTGAGCGCCCAATTGCTCGAACGCGAAGGGAACCTGACCCGCCTGAACGCCGAACTGGGGGCCGTGAAGACGCAGCGCGACGCCCTCGACGAACGGCTCAAGACCCTGAGTGCGTTGGTCCCGACCCCCGCGGGCGGCGCCCTCACCCTGGAGGCGGCGCAGGCACGGTCGGCCACTGCCGCCGCCGCCCTGCGCAACGCACTCACCCGGGCCGAGGCCGGCGGCGACGCCCAACTCAAGCGCGCGGTGCGGGAGGCGCAGCAGGCCCTGCACCGCGCCCAGTTCACCGCCGCGCAGGTGGCCGAGGCACACAGCGTCTACCAGGTGCGGCCGGCCGATACCCTGGTCCTGATCGCCAACCGTATCTATGGTGATGGTGCGCGCTGGCGGGCGATCCGGGAGGCCAACCGGCACGTCCTGGCCGATCCGGATCGGCTGACGCCGGGGTTGACGCTGGTTATCCCATGAATGCGTGGTCGCGTGGAACCGGTGCGGTCGACGGGGATCACTACGGGCAGGTAGCGCGCGCCTGTCCTATGCTGAAGTAGCCGCTTTGGGGGAAGACCATGGGCCATCCGATTTCAGTTCGGTTAGACGAAGACACCCAGTTGACGCTGGAAGACGCGGCGCGGGAACGCGGCGTCGGCCTGTCCACCTATCTGCGGGAGGTGGCGGCGACTGAGGCCAAGCGTCTGCGGCGCGAGCGCATCCGCGCCCAAAGCCGGACCGTCGGCGCCTATGTCGAGGCCTGCGCCGAGGCCCGGGAGTTTTACTCGGACTGGGGGATTCCCTCCGGCGAGGGCTCATAACTGTTTACTAAAATCTCTGTTTACCTATAAAAATCTACTGTTATTTCTACAGATCGTTGATGAAAACTCGCTGTTCGGCTATACTGATACCGCCTGCAAAGACCGTCCAGACACGTTACGGCTGGACGTTAATCCGTACGCAAGAGTCGCGTAAGACCTTGAATCCCTTTCATGGCAGCGGCAGTGACGGCGTATACAGACCTGTGAGATTTTCATAGGTTTTTAGTAGCGGCGAAACACAGTGAGCTTTGACGCGGGGCAGATCGTCTTGGTGGACTGGCGCGACGCCTTGCCGAAGGAGCCCAGCAAGCGCCGCGCCGCCGTCGTGGTCGAGGATCGTGGTCTGTTCGACGACACCTATCCGAACCTCATCCTCGTGCCCCTGGCAGAGGATGCCCACCTTGCCATTGCCGACCTCGCGGTCGCGATCACGCCCACGCCCGATAACGGCTGCACCAAACCGTGTTACGCGCTGGCCCATCACGTCACCACCACCTCCAAGCGGCGGATTACCCCGACGCCTTCGTACGTTGTTTCGCGCAATCTTGCGCCGCTCAAGCCCCGCAGGGGCGCGACATACCAGCCCAGGGCAACGCCCTGGGTATGACGGATAACAGACCCCAGCCCTGAAAGGGCGTGACATAACGAATCCCGCCGTTGTGTCACGCCCTTTCAGGGCTGGACCGAAACAACAACGCTAACCCAGGGCGTTGCCCTGGGCTGGTCTATTCGACCCCGTTGGGGTCGGTATGCAACAGAAGGTGGAATGGGGTACTGATCGGATGCGAAAAGATACCTGGCTCGAGCATCCGGATCGGCTGACGCCGGGGATTCCGTGAGCCTGGTGGGGTCGTCGGGCCCGTCCGGCTGAAGCCTCGACCTCCGGTTGAGGGGGCCGGTCAGCCCCACCGGAGGTCGAGGCTTCAGCCGGTCGACCCCGCGCCGCGGTCGGCGGGGCCTGCGGATGGGACCTACCACCGGCCGCGGCGTGAGGACGGCACCGGCTCAAACCGATTCGGCAAGTTCCAGGCGGCGTTCGACCCGCTCCAGTCGCCGGGTGAGGTCGTCGATCCGATCGTGGCTGGCGGGGAGGCTCGTCAGCAAGCCGCCCAGGTGTTGCTCCTGTGCGGTCATGCGCGGTTCCAGGTCGATCATGCGCCCTTCCACGCGGCCGAGCCGCGCCTGGATGTCGCGCAGGATGGGCAGGACAAGACGTTGGATTTCGTCGGCCATTGCGATGGCTCCTGGTGGGCTGGGCCTTGAGGTCCAAAGTATAGTGGTACAGGCCAGGCAAGTGCAGGCTCACCGTCGGGCCGCACGAGAACTGTTATCCAAACCTGAAGCGCGGACCGGCACCCGCCGGTGACGCGATCCCTTCGCGCTCAACCCGCAGGATTCGCCGGATGTTTAACCCGCACCGCTCGCGCTGGATACTCGTCGCCCTGCTCGTATTGGCCTTGACACTGATACTCACTGCGTTCTGGTGGGTACCGTCCGTTTGGGATTGGTATGGGGTGCCCGTGGTCAGTTGGCTCAGCGGACCCTTCCATACCTGGCTGCAAGCCAATGGAACCGATATCCAAACCCTGGCCGTGATTGGCGGGGTGGTCGCCGCCGCCGTCGGTGGAACTGTCCGATGGTTCAAGCGGTCCAGTCGGCGCCGGACCGGCGCGACCCCCGCCGGCGCCCCGCCACGGACCGCGGAAGAGGATGACTTCGCCGTTCTTCTGGACCACGTCAACAGCCATGTGAACGATCGAATCGCGGACACGCTGCACCTGAAGGCGGAGCTTGCGATCCGCCGGGTGTCGGACCCCACGGCCATCCAGCGCCCCTGGCGGCGGGAGCTGACGCGCGGGGCGGCGCCCGCGGTCCCGGTGGCCGCGGATGAGCCGACCGAGCGATTCATCGCGGGTCCCGGCAGCCTACTGCTGATCCTCGGCGAACCCGGCGCCGGCAAGTCGGTCGAGGTCGTCTTGCTGGCCCGGTCGCTGCTCACCCGGGCGCGGGCGGCCCAGCGCGGCCCGGGGTCGGCGGACCCTGCCGGCGCCGGCCCGGCGGCGACGGCCGCGGCCATAACCAGCGCCAGTGCGCGCGCACCGGTGTTGCTGTACCTCTCGTCCTGGGACGAAAAGCGCCTGCCCCTCGGGCAATGGATCGCGGCTGAGGTGCAACGGCTCTACGGCATTACCGCCAGGGTCGGTGCCGACTGGCTCGCCCGCGGCCGGCTGCTGCCGCTGCTCGACGGGCTGGACGAGGTGGCCGAGGCGCACCGGGCGGCCTGCGCCGAGGCGATCGACGCCTTTCGCGTGGAACACCCCGGGGTCAGCCTGGTCGTCACCTGCCGCACCGCCGAGTACCGGAAGCTGCCCCGCGCACTCCAGCACGGGGACGCGATCCGGCTGCTGCCGCTGGAGCACGCACAGATCGAGGGCTATTTGCAGGGCGCGAGCCCGGCCCTGGACGGGCTGCGCCAGGCCATGGCGCAAGACCGCTGGCTGGCCGAGATGGCGACCTCCCCCTTTTGGCTCCGTGCCATGGGCCTCGCGTACCGCGACCAGACGGTCGCGCAGGTCATCGCCACCCTGCCCGCGCCGGCCGGAACGGACCAGGTGCAGGGCCACCACGCCGCGGTGTGCGATGCCTATCTGAACGAGGCCCTGCGGCGCAAGGACTACCTGCCCGAACGGGGCTATACCGAGGCCCAGACCCGGCGCTGGCTGACGCGGCTCGCGGTGGAGCAGGAGCGGCGCGGGCCTGATCCTGCTGCAACGCGCGGGCGGCGGCTGGTTGCCCATCCATGGCGAGTTCCAACAGCACCTCGCCGCCCGCGCCGCAGCGCCGGAGGTCTCAACCTGACGGCCATGAAGGCTCGTCCGTCACCCCGAAACATGAAAGCCCCTGGTGGGAGCGGACTGCGGCCGCGATGCGGCGCCGCGCCGAACGCCGCTGCCGCGTTCCCCGCGCGGCCCGTCGCGGCTGAAGCCGCTCCCACAGCGTCGCTGCGCGACTGTCACGGTAAATCCGGCAGTTGCTCACGCCAAGGCGCCAAGCTCGCCAGGATTCACAAGATTGAAAACGAATAACATCTTGTAAATCTTGTTAATCCTGTCTAAATGCCTGTTGGCAGCCATCGTGGGGCCTTGATCGTAGCTCCGGCCACGCGCCCTTGCGGCAACCCGTCGCGGCCTGGGGGCCGCTCCTACGGCGTAGGAGCGGCCCCCAGGCCGCGACGGATGTCACTCCCAGCTTGGTAAGCCGAACGCGGGAAGATCCAACTCCCCAAGTTCCGGCCAGCCCGAAGGCTTGGGTTGGGGACTTGTCGACGGCCATCCGGCGGCATTACTGCCCGCTGACACGGACCGCACCTGCATATACACTCTGATGCACGTCTATCCAAGCGCGATTCAGGTCCATGCGCGTCTCCAGATGGGGCAACAGCCTCGCCGTGCGTCTACCCGCGGCGGTGATCGACACGCTGGCGCTCAAGGAGGGCGACGACATCGAGATTGTCGTGGCCGCCGGGCGCCGCTTCGAGGTTCAACGCAAGCCCACCCCGGCCGAACTGTTGGAGCGGCTGCGCGCCTATCGCGGGCGGCTGCCGGCAGACTTCCGGTTCGACCGGCTGGATGCCCACGAGGGCCGCGGGTGACTACCGAGACGGACTTTTTCGACACCAATGTCATCTTGTCCAGGACGGCCAGGTCCTGGATGGGCAATTGCGCGTCCGCAATCCTTTCGCCGCCGCCACGGGCGCCGACCTGGACCCGGGGGACGCCGGGCGGGGAACCTGAACATTTGGTCACTTGACCCTGCCCGCCCTGCTGTTGACGCTATGCCCCCTTACAGTCGCGGCCGGTCTGTCCCGCGGACCCGGCCATCCATCAAAAGAACCAGACACGGGAGTCAACATGATCGAGGTTCGGAACTTAAGTCGCAGCTACGGCGACCTCAAGGCGGTGTCGGGGGTCTCCTTCGACATCGACCACGGTGAGATCGTCGGGCTGCTCGGCCACAACGGGGCCGGCAAGACCACCATCATGAAGATGCTGACCGGCTACCTTGAGCCGAGCGGCGGGACCATCCGCATCGACGGCCTGGACATCGCCGAGCACCGCCGCGAGGTCCAGCGCCGGGTCGGCTACCTGCCGGAGAACTGCCCCCTGTACCCGGAGCAGACGGTGCTGGACGCGCTCGAGTACCAGGCGGTCCTGCACGCCCTTCCCAGCGACGCGCGCCCGGCCGCCATCCGCCGGGCGGTGGAGCGTACGGCCCTGGAGGCCAAGGCGAGTGCCCAGGTGGCAACCCTGTCGCGCGGCTACCGCCAGCGCCTGGGGGTGGCCCTGGCGATCCTGCACTCACCGAAGATCCTGATCCTGGACGAGCCCACCAACGGCCTGGACCCGACCCAAATCCAGCACATGCGCGAACTGATCCAGGAACTGGCCCGGGACGCCACCGTCATCGTCTCCACCCATATCCTCCAGGAGGTCGAGGCGGTCTGCGCCCGGGTGCTGATCATGAGCGGCGGGCGCCTGGCGCTCGACAGCCAACTCGCGGCCGTCGGGCGCAGCCCGCGCCTCCTGGTGACCCTGGACCGCACCGCGGTTGAGGCGCGGCCGATGCTGGGCGCGCTGCCCGGCGTGAGCGGCGTGACCCTGCTCGACTCGGACGCGCAGCGGCACCGCTTTGCACTGACGGTGGCCGATGCCGGGGCCGCGGCCCCGGCGGTCGCCCGCGCCGTCGGGGCCCAGGGCTGGGACCTGTTCGCCCTGGAGCCGGAGCGCCGCGACCTGGAGGCCCTGTTCCGGGCCGTCTCCGATTCCGCCGCCCTCACGGGCACCGCCGCACCCACGGAGGCCGTCCATGTCTGACATCCTGCGAATCGCGCGCAAGGAGCTGGCCGCCTTCTTCGGCTCTCCGGTCGCCTATATCTTCATCGGCAGCTTTCTGGCCGTGTGTCTGTTCGTCTTCTTCTGGGTCTCGGCCTTCTTCGCCCGCAATATCGCCGACACCCGCCCGCTCTTCGAGTGGATGCCGGTGCTGCTGATCTTTCTGTGCGCCGCGCTCACCATGCGCCTGTGGAGCGAGGAGCGGCGCGCCGGGACGCTCGAGACCCTGCTGACGCTCCCGGTGCCCACCTGGCGCCTGGTGGCGGGCAAGTTCCTGGCGGCCTTGACGCTGGTCGCAATCGCGCTGGCACTCACGCTGCCGCTGCCGCTGACGGTGGCGGTGCTCGGACCGCTCGACTGGGGTCCGGTGGTGGGCGCCTATGTAGCGACCCTGATGCTGGCGGCGGCCTATCTGGCGATCGGGCTCTTCGTCTCGTCACGCACCGACAATCCGATCGTGGCCCTGATCGGCAGCGTGCTGGTGTGTGCGCTGTTCTATCTGCTGGGCTCCGACGCCCTGACCAACCTCTTCGGCAACCGCGGCGGCGAGGTCCTGCGCCTGCTGGGCAGCGGGTCGCGCTTCGACTCCATCACCCGCGGGGTCATCGACCTGCGTGACCTCTATTATTATCTGAGCATCGTCGGCACCTTCCTGGCGCTCACCGTCTATAGCCTGGAGCGGCTGCGCTGGGCCCCGGACACGGATCGGCCGGAGGGTCACCGTCGCCTGACGCTGATCACGGGGCTGGCCGTCGCCAACCTGCTGGCGGCCAACCTGTGGCTCAACGGCGTGGACGGGGCGCGCACCGACCTGACCCAGGGCCGGGTCTACAGCATCTCGGACGCCACCCGGACCTATCTCGACCAACTCCAGGAACCGCTGCTGATCCGCGGCTATTTCAGCGCCCAGACCCATCCCCTGCTGGCCCCCTGGTGCCGCAGATCCGCGACCTGCTGAAGGAATATCAGATCGCCGGCGGCGGCCGGGTGCGGGTCGAATTCGTCGACCCGGCGGACCATCCGGACCTGGAGCGCGAGGCCGGCGAGCAGTACGGCATCCACCCGGTCGCCTTCCAGACCGCGAGCAAGTACCAGGCGGGGGTGGTCAACTCCTACTTCGATTTGGTGGTGAAGTACGGCGACCAGTTCGAGCACCTGGGCTTCCAGGACCTGATCGAGGTCAAGGTGCGCGGGGAGACCGAGCTGGACGTGCGCCTGCGTAACCCCGAGTACGACCTGACCCGCGCCGTCAAGAAGGTCCTCTACGGCTATCAGGGCGGCGGCGACCTGTTCGCCGGGCTCAAGGCGCCGGTGAAACTGCGCGCCTTCGTCTCCGCCCCGGCCCAGTTGCCCGACCCGCTGCCGACACTGCGCACCGAGTTGGAGGCGCTGCTTAATGAGCTGCAGGCCAAGTCCAATGGCCGCTTCAGTTTCGAGGTCCAGGACCCGGGGGCGGACAAGGCCCTGGCGCGCGCAATCGAGGAACGCTATGGCTTCAAGCCGCTGGTGGTCGACCTGCTCAAACCCACCCCCTTCTATTTCTATCTGGCCCTGGAGTCCAATGGACGGACCGAGTCCGTGCCGCTGCCCGAGTCACTGGATAAGGCCGGGCTCCAACGCACCATCGAGGCCGGAATCAAGCGCTTCGCCCCCGGCGTCCTGCGCACGCTCGCGGTCTACACCCCACCCCAGGCCGGGGGTGAGTTCGGGATGCCGGCGGCCCGCGGGCCCGCCTATGGCCAACTGGAGCAGCGCCTGCGCGACGGCTTCACCCTGCAGGAGACGGATCTCAAGTCCGGCCAGGTGCCGGGGGACGCGGACCTGCTCCTGGTCCTGGGACCCGAGAACCTGGACCAGAAACAGCAGTTCGCCATCGACCAGTTCCTGATGCAGGGGGGCACGGCGCTGGTTGCCGCGGCGACCTTCAAGGTCGATCTGGGCCGCGGGGGCATCAGCGCCCGGCCCCAGGCGACCGGGCTGGAGGATTGGCTCGCGACCCAGGGGCTGACCCTGGGCAAGTCACTGGTGCTCGACCCCCAGAACACCCCCTTCCCGATTCCGGTCCAGCGCAACCTGGGCGGCTACCTGGTGGAGGAGGTCCAGACGCTGGACTACCCCTACTTCCCGGACGTGCGCGAGGGCGGACTGGCCGCCGACTCAGGCATCACCAGCAACCTGGGCCAGATCACCATGAACTGGTCCTCCCCGATCCAGATCGACCAGGACAAAACCAAGGGGCGTACCGTCACGCCCCTGATCCGGAGTTCCAGCGGCGCCTGGACCAGCGACTCGGCCGCCATGCAGCCGGACTTCAAGGCCCATGGGGACCTGGGCTTCGCGCGCGGCAAGGACCGCGGCACCAAGGTCCTGGGGCTGGTGATGGAGGGGCGTTTCAACTCGGCCTTCGCCGGCCAGCCCTCGCCCCTGCTGGCCGCCGCGGACGACAAGCAGCCGTTGGCGGACGCACCGGATGAGGCCGCGGCGACACCGGCTAAGCCGGACGCCCAGCCGGCGGTGGTCTCCGGGGTCATCGAGTCGTCCCCGAGTTCGGCGCGGCTGATCCTGCTGGGCTCGGCGAGTTTCCTCACCGACACCGCCATCGGGCTCGCCAGCGAGGCGACCCAGACCCGCTATGACAAACCCATCGAGCTGATCCAGAACGCGGTCGAGTGGTCGCTGGAGGACCGGGGCCTGCTGGCCCTGCGCGGGCGCGGCCAGTTCAGCCGACTCCTGGTCCCGCTGAGCCGTCAGGGGCGGATCTTCTATGAGTATCTGAACTACGCCCTGGCCCTGGGCGGCGTGGGGCTCATGTACTGGCTCGCCCGCCGGGCGCGCACCCGCCGCGACCTGGCCCAGGCGCGCTACCTCACCAATCCCGAAGGGAGGGCCTGATCCATGGACCACCATACCAGCACTACCACGCGCGCCTGGCTCCTCGCCCTGCGCACCCCGGCCGCCTTCTACCCGGCCATCCTGCTCGGCCTCCAGATCGTCCTGGCCATCGCCCTGACCTGGGCCGCCCGCGGGACCCTGGACCCGGGCGCCGCCCAGGGTCCCCTGCTCGCCTTCGACCCCAAGGCCGTCACCAGCCTGCGCATCGAAGGCGCCGGCGAGTCCGTGACCCTGGCCCGCAAGGGCCAGGACTGGCTGATCCCGGAGTTGGCCGACTTCCCCGCCGAGGGGGCCAAGGTCACGGCACTCATCGACCGGCTCGCCGGACTCAAGCGCGTGAGCCCGGTGGCCACCAGCGCGGCGGCCCAGCAGCGCCACAAGGTGGCCGACGACGGCTTCGAGCGCAAGGTCACCCTGAAGGCCGGGGACCAGACCCTTGCCACCCTGCTGCTCGGCGACTCACCGGGCTTCAAGCGCCAGTTCGCCCGCCCGGCCGGGGACCCGGCGGTCTATGACCTGGACCTGCCGCTCTTCGAGGTCGGCAACCGCCGGGACGACTGGCTGCGGCGCGACCTGCTCCAGGTCGATCAGGATCAGATCACCGGCGTCGCCACCGCCGACTGGACGCTGACCAAGGAGAAGGATGCCTGGAGTCTTGCGGGCACCACGGACAAACCGGACCCCGCGGCCGTCATCAACCTGTTGGGCCGGATCGGCGCCCTGGGCTACCGCGGCGTGCTGGGGACCGAAGACAAACCGGAGTACAATCAGGCCGCCCCCACCCTGGAACTGACAGTGCAGTTGGCCGACGGCGGCAACCGCGTCTATCGGATCTCCCCGGCGAAGGACAGCAAGGACTCGATCCTCAAGGCCGCGGACCGGCCCTGGTACTTCAAGCTCTCCGCGTCTGACCTGGAGGGGATCGCGGGTCTTGACCGCGACCGGCTCCTGGGGCTGACCCCGCCGGCCGTCCCGCCCGCCGCGGGCGACCAGGACCAGGAGACGGACGACGCGGCAGCGGGGGAAGACGCCGCCGCGGCCGATGCGCAGACCCCGCAGGACCCCGAGGCCCAGCGGGAGGCCGAACAGGCGGCCGCCGCGGTGGACCTGGATGACGCGTCCGCCCCGGAAGAGACCAATGAAGGCGCGGCCCCGCAGGACGCTGGAGCGGATCAGACAATGGCACCGGGCGCACCGGGCGGACAATAGAGCGCTACGATACCAGGCCCCGGACGGGGGGCCCTTGATCATAACCCCGGCCAAGTCGCACCGGCGAGCGCACGCGTTTTTGCCCGCTCGGACGCTGGGAGCGCCGCACCCCAGTGCGGCGCGGCCTCGCAAGCGACCGCAGCGTTGCGTTCTGCGGATAGACCGCGCCGCACTGGGGTGCGGCGCTCCCGGTGGCCGCAATTGTGATCAAGACCCGCGACGGTTGTTCTCGCGTATAGACAGAAGAACGCCTACGCCTAAAATTCATTCGGAGCGGTTCAGATGTTCAGATCCGTCGTCGCGATCATCGCTGGTGTCACGCTCGCTTGCCTGGCCGGCTGTGCATTGACCCCTGAACCCGCGGCAAGCGAAGCGAGGTCGGGCAATGTCTACAACCCCGGATACTATTCGGGTCCGGCCTACGGCTCGGGATATTCCTCGGGACCTTCCTACGGTTCCGGCTACTCCGGCTCCAGTTACAGTTCCTCCTCATACTCGTCGTCGCGCGATTGCCCGCAGCGGCACAAATCGGACTCGGATCACCATTCGTCCAACGGGGGTGGATCGGTAAGCGATTCGATCAGGGCCGCGGCAGCAGCCGGGGCAGCCGGGCGCTAGCCCGGGCGCGGATTTCTTCAATTTCTCTTAGCATAATGGTGAACGAAATGAATAGGTTGTGTGCGCTGGCCGGACTTCCTCTCGTCATCCTCGGCCTGGCGGCCCAGGCCGATACCATCGGTACGAACCGCATCGGGGTCAATGGCTCCTATTCAACGGGGGGCGAGGTCCAGAACCCCCAAGGGGGCTTCGGGGCGCAGGGCGAGTTCGCCATCAACCGCAATTTCGGGATCGAACTGGCGGTCGATCAGTTCAGTGACGACTCGACGCAAGACGGCATCGAGATCACGCAGGACCTCACCACGATCGGTCTTTCGATGGTCTTCCGGGGCCAGTTCAACCAGCGCTTCGGCGGCTATGGCCTCATCGGTCTCGATTACAATATGCCGAATACGCATGTCACGCTCGACCCGGGGTATTATGGTCCGGGATGGCACGCCAGCGCGAACCTGGACGACGCCTTCGGCGGCCACTTCGGGGGCGGACTCAACCTGAGGCTTGCCGACCATGTGGAACTGTTCCTCGAATACCGCTACACGGCCCTCGAACTCAAAGGCGACCTCACCGTTACCAACGGCAACTACTCATACACCGACCGCGTCACTGGCAACAACGATTTTGGATTGTTCAAGCTCGGTATCAACGTCGTGTTCTAGCCGCCCGCCTGACCCCGCTACCAAGCCCCGCCGCCGCTCCGGCGAAGCGCTGCCCGGACGGGCGCGCCGCCGGTCGGCCCCTCAGGGCCGCCAATGATCAACTTCCAATGGTCTCAGCACACCCCCGGGTGGCTGCAGACCAACTGGGGACCCTCCATGAGCATCGAAGTCGGCGGCCTGCTCGGGCTGCTCCATCTGATCCTGACGGTCTATGCCATGGTCAAGATCGTCCAGAGCGGTGCCGGTACCGCCACCAAGGTCATCTGGATCGTGCTGATCCTGCTGCTGCCCGTACTCGGGCTGATCCTGTGGTTACTGTTCGGGCCCAAGGGCTGAGGGACAAGCGCCCTGCTTGCCGAGGTTGGTGCCTTGCCAACTGCTGCCCCGCCGCCGCGGTTGAGACTGCCATTTCAGCAGGTAGGCCAGCAACACCGCCATGCTTGGACTCCTTTGGGCTCAGCCCCGTCGCCAAGTGGTCCGGCCCTGCGCGTCTTCCAGCACAATGCCGGCGGCAGCCAGGTCTTCGCGGATCCGGTCGGCCAGCGCCCATTGCCTGGCCTTGCGGGCGGCGATGCGCTCGGCGATCAGGGACTCGATCGCTTGTTCTGAAAGCCCAGGACCGGTTACCGCCGAACCAGACAGAGAGACGTCCGATGTCATGAGGCCAGGAGGGGTTACCACACTCCTTGACTCGGCTTTCAAGTATGCATCGGCATCGCCTTGGACGATGCCCAACACCCCACCCAATGAACGCAGTACCGCCCCCAGCCCCGCGGCGGCGACCTCGTCCTGGGGCCGCACGCGATTGATCTCACGCACCAGATCAAAGAGCACCGCGAGCGCCACCGGGGTGTTGAAATCGTCGTCCATGGCGGCGGTGAAGCGTTCCCTGAAGCTCTCCCCGCCCGCCGGCGCGGCGCTCGGCAGGCCGCGCAGAGCCATGTAGAGACGGGTCAGGGCGGCGCGGGCATTATTGAGGTGCTCGTCGTCGTAATTGAGCGGGCTGCGGTAGTGGCTGCCGAGGATGAAATAACGCACCTCCTCGGGCTGGTAACGCTCCAGGATCTCGCGCACGGTGAAGAAGTTGCCCAGCGACTTGGACATCTTCTCCTCGTTCACCCGCACAAAGCCGTTGTGCATCCAGACATTGACGAAGGGCTCGCCGGTGGCCCCTTCAGACTGGGCGATCTCGTTCTCGTGGTGGGGGAACTGCAGGTCCGCCCCCCCGCCGTGCAGGTCGAAGTGATTGCCCAGGCAGCAGGTCGACATGGCGGAGCACTCGATGTGCCAGCCGGGGCGACCTGCCCCCCAGGGCGAGTCCCAGGAGGGCTCGCCGGGCTTGGCGGCCTTCCACAAGACGAAGTCCAGCGGATCACGCTTGGCCTCGTCCACCTCCACCCGCGCCCCGGCACGCAGATCCGCCGGGTCCTTGCCGGAGAGCTTGCCGTAGCCGGGGAAGGCGCCGACCGAGTAGTAGACATCGCCGTTGTCCACGGCATAGGCCAGGCCGCGGCCGATCAGGGTCCCGATCATCGCCAGGATCTCGGGGATGTGCGCCGTGGCGCGGGGCTCGGCGGTGGGCGCCAGGCAGCCCAGGGCGGCCGCGTCCTCGTGCATGGCGGCGATGAAGCGCTCGGTCAGCGCCGTGAAGGGCTCGCCCCGCTCCTGGGCGCGGCGCAGGATCTTGTCGTCGATGTCCGTGATGTTGCGGACATAGTTGACCTGGTAGCCGAGGTGGCGCAGGTAGCGGTAGGCGACATCGAAGACCACCATGACCCGGGCGTGGCCCAGGTGGCAGAGGTCGTAGACGGTCATGCCGCAGACATAGATCCCGACCTGGCCGGGGACGAGCGGGGTGAAGGGCGCCTTCTCACGGGTCAGGCTGTTATAGATCTCAAGCATCGCAACGCATTCCGGGTAGAAGGTTCGGTCCGCACCCGGGACCCGGGGGACCCACGGTTCCGAGTGGTCCCAAGGGTCAGGACGGTCTTAGCCCATCATGGTAACAAAGGCGGATCCGGGCGTACGCGAAGAATCCGCGGCCTCGATCGTCGTTGCGACCGCAAGAAGACCGGAGGTCGAGGCTTAGCCGATCGAAATCCCATCGGCGCGGCTCTGGTCCGGCTAAGCCTCGACCTCCAGTGTGGGACGCCTGGGCGGCGGCTGGAACGATGATCGCGGCCGAGTCCGCGCCGCCGCGGGTCCCGCCCGGCTTTGCGGACACCGGCAAAGCCCGTAACATGGCCGCTATGCCAACCGCAGGCCCGGTCGACCGGCCCCCTGCGGGCCCCGGGACGCCACTGGAGACCCCCAATGATCAAGCTCACTACCAACTTCGGCCCCATCCTGATCGCTCTCGACCACGAGCGGGCCCCGCTCACCTGCGCCAACTTCGAGCAGTATGTGCGCGATGGTCACTACGACGGCACCCTGTTCCATCGGGTCATCAATGGCTTCATGATCCAGGGCGGCGGGGTGAGCGAGCACTTCCTGCCCAAGCCCACGCGCGCCCCGATCCAGAACGAGGCCGCCAACGGGCTCAAAAACCTGAGCGGCACCGTCGCCATGGCCCGCACCATGGACCCGCACTCGGCCAGTTCACAGTTCTTCATCAATGTCGCGGACAACGGCTTTCTAGACCACCCGGGGCAGGATGGCTGGGGCTACTGCGTCTTCGGCCGGGTCGTCGATGGGATGGACACCGTCAACGCCATCAAGGCGGTCAAGACCGGCGGTCACCATGGCCACCAGGACGTCCCCGAGGAGAACGTGCTGATCGAGCACGCCAAGGTCCTCGCCGACTAGGCCGGGGGCGCGCCGTGATCTGGACCCGCCGGGGCGACACGGCCGGGCCGCCACCGCGCCACCCCGCGGGGGCAGCCGACCACGGGGAGACCCTGTTCATCTCCGACCTGCACCTGACGCCGGGGCGCCCGGAGACGATCCGCCTGTTCCTTGAGTTTCTGGACGGCCGGGCACGCCGGGCGAGGCACCTCTACATCCTGGGCGACCTGTTCGACGCCTGGATCGGCGACGACGACGACAGCGCGCCCTATCAGGCGATCCGGGCCGGGCTGCGCGGCCTCACCAGTGCCGGCACCGCCTGCACGCTCCTGCCCGGGAATCGGGACTTTCTACTCGGGCGCGCCTTTTGCCGCGACACCGGCTGCACACTCGGGCGGGACCCGACCCTCACCAGGTTCGCCGGTGTCCCGACCCTGCTGATGCACGGGGACCTGCTCTGCACCGCCGACCTGGACTACCAGCGCTTCCGTCGCCGGGTGCGCAACCCACTGGTGAAAGCCATGTTTTTATGGAAGTCATTGGCGGCGCGCCGGGCCCTCGCCGAGGGTTACCGCCGCCAAAGCGGCACCGCCAAGACCGACAAGAGCGCGGCCATCATGGATGCCGATCCGGGCGCCGTCACGGACTACCTCACCCGCTTCCGCGCCGTCCATTTGATCCACGGGCATACCCATCGCCCGGCGGATCACACACTGACGCACCAGGGTCAGGCCGCCAGGCGCACCGTTCTGGCCGAATGGCACGACGACCGCGGCGAGGTGCTGGTCCATCGCGATGGCACCTGGCACCGGGAGACAATGCTGCCGAGCGGCGCCGAACAGCACTCCACTTCGCGCTCGTAATGCTGCTGCTAGGCTGGACAAGTGTTCCGTGACGCCATCCCCGTAGCCTGGATGGAGCGCAGCGGAATCCAGGTCTTCGCTTTAACAAACGATTTCATGTCGGTGTGACCTGACCCGGATTCCGCTGCGCTGCATCCGGGCTACGGCAGGGTGCGGCGAATACTCGCCCGCGCATCTCAGCGGGCCGGTGAGAGCCCGTCGCCCTCGATCATCACGCCCTCGATCCAGGTGTCGTGCAGGTTGCAGATGCTCACCGCATAGACCGGGCCGCGGTAACCGGCGGGCAGGACGTGGCGCGAGAACGGCTGGTCGCGCTCCGGATTGAAGGTCTTCTGACTCAGGAGCCGGAAACGCGCGTCCAGGAGCTTGTGCTTTAAGATGTAGTGCTTGAAGCCGTCCATCGGGTGGGGCGTGCGGATGCTGACGGACGTGGTCGACCCGGGCGCCGCCTCGGTCTTGATCTCCGGCAGGTGCCGGTCGATCTCGCTCGCCCACAGGCCCGGATCGTCACGGGTGAAAAAGACGCTGCCCGCCATGGGCCCGCCGATCATCACCACCGATTGCGCAGCGACCGGGAGGACCCGCGTCACGGCGGCCAGCGCACCGAGCACAAGGATGGAACGACGTTTCACGGCGAAGACTCCAGGTGCGGCGCATCATCCCATTCGCGTTTATTTGCGTTCATTTGCGGCTGAATGATCTTCTGCTGATCAAGACGCCGGGGCATCCGATGACTCCGCCGCCGGCTCCGGCCGTTCATCGAGCCAGGCGACGAACAGCTTGTAGCCCAGCACCAGCACCACGGCGCCGACGAAGAGCCCGATGATGCCCGCGCCGAGAAAGCCGCCGATAGCCCCGACAAAGATCACCGCCATCGGCACCTCCACCCCGCGACCCAGCAGGATGGGTTTCAGGACATTATCGATACTGCCCACGAGCAGGGTCCAGATCAGCAGGAGCACGAAGGTCAGGGTACTGGCGGTGAAGAAGCAATAGATGAGGATAGGGATGGCCAGCGGAAAGATACCGACCTGCACCACGCTCAGCAGCAGGGCCAGGATCGCCCAGAGCCCCGCCGCCGGGATCCCGGCCGCCAGCCAGCCGAGCCCCGCCAGGATCGCCTGAATCATGGCCACCCCCAGGATGCCCCGGGTGACGCTGCGCACGGTCGCCGTCGCCAGCTCCGCAAACTCCACCCCCCGGACCCCGGCGAGCCGCCGGGCGAAGGTCAGGGCCGCCCGGCGTCCGGCGCCCTCGTGCGCCAGCAACACCCCGGCAATGGCGATGGCGAAGACGAATTGCAGGATGCCCACCCCCGCCCCCGCCGCGACCCCGCCCAGCCAGTGCAGGGCCATCTTGATCTCCGGCAGGGCGCGGCGCAGGGCGTCCGCCAGGTTGTCCGAGGCATCGCGCCAAAAGCCGTCGATGGACTGGCCCACGAGCGGCAGGCCCGCCACCCAGTCGGGCGGCAGCGGAACCGCCAGCATCCCCTCCTCATAATCGCGCATCAGTACATGGGCGCCGTCCAGCACGGAGCCGCTGAGCAAGGCCGCCGGGACCATCAGGGCCGCGAAGGTCAGCAGGGACAGCAGGATCGCCGCGAGCGCGGGCCGGCCGCCCAAGGCCGCGCGGAGTCGCGCATGCAGCGGGTGCAGACCGATGGCGATGATCAGGCCCCACAGGGAGGGCACGATGAAGGGCCGCACAATATCGAAGCACCAGGCGGCCAGCATCGCGATCAGGGCGAGGCGGATGAAGGTCTCGATCGCCCGGTCCATGAACTGGCGGTCGGCGGGGGTCTCTGGGGCCATGGGGATACCTCTCGTTGGGTCAAGGGGGTGGTGGCCGGTGGTTGCTGAGTAGCGAGTCAAGAACAAGTGAAACACAATCGTTGTCGTTGTCGTTGTCGTAATCGGAGAAGCGATGCAATCCGGAGCACTACGATAACCTCGATCACGACAACGACGCTAAAAAGCATTCTCCAATGAACTTGTTTAATCTATTAGCGAACCGTTCCTAACCCGGATGGGACGATAGCAGAAGCACCAATGCTCATTCCGACGCTGGTTCAGTCATCACCCGATTGCGCCCTGCCTCTTTCGCCTGGTACAACGCCTGATCGGCCCGCCGCAGAAGCGCGTCCAGTGAATCCCCGTCGCTTGCCAGACCGGCGATGCCGGCACTGATGGTGATTGCAACGGGACCGCGGCCAAGGTCAGGCCGCCGGGCCGCTACGGCGAGGCAGACGCGCTGCATGACTGCACCGGCCTCTTCGCGACTGGTCTCCGGTAAGAGTACTGCGAATTCGTCGCCGCCGAAGCGCGCGAATACATCGATGTCGCGGATGTTCCTCCGGCAGATGTCAGCGAGTAGCAACAGCGCCTGATCGCCTGCCGCATGCCCATGGGCATCGTTGATCTTCTTAAAATGATCGATGTCGATCAGGGCCAGCGCCAGCGGGTGCTGATAACGCAGCGCGCGGCTGGTTTCGGTCTGTGCCAGTTCCAGGAAATGACGCCGATTGGCCACTCCGGTGAGATCATCAGTGGTTGCCTGTTGCCGCAACTGCGCCTCGAGGCGCTTGCGCTCGGTGATGTCAATGGTGTAACCCGCCAATAACACCCGTTCTCCCTGGATGATCGGAAACTTGATCGAGGTATAGTGACGACCATTGAAATCCTCATCCTGTTTCAGCACCAAGCCATTAGCTATGACGGCCCGGTCGTCAGCGGTCATCGTCGCGGCAAATTCGGGCGGAAACAGCTCCGACATGGTCTTTCCCAACATATCGCTGACGGAACTACCGAGCAGCTGTTGAAAGTTATCGCTGACGTGCAGCACGCGGCTCCCGGTGGGCGTTACCTCCTTGATGAAGGCGTAGATCGGTGACTGACGGATAAAGAGTGTCAAGAGCTCCTGACTTCTACGCTGCGCCTCTTCCGCGCGCTTGCGGGCACTGACGTCACGGATGACCGTGACAATGTGGGGAACCCCCTTCATCTGTGTAATCTTGGCAGACAGCAACCCGGTGAATTCACTGCCGTCTTTGCGCAAGAGAACGACTTCCAGATTGTCGCAATGACCGTGCTCGTGAAGCGCGCCGACAAGCCTCTCGCGATCCACTGGGTTTTTCCAGAGATTCATCTCCAGGGTTGTCATACCCATCGCCTCCGCACCGGCATATCCACTCTGTGCCGCAAATCCGTCGTTGGCGGTGACCACCGCACCGTCGGCCAAACGCGTGAGCACAACCGGATCGGGGCTGGCATTGAAAATAAACTCGACAGTCTCTTTCGCTTCCCGGGTTTCGGCATTCAGCCTCTGATTGATCATGATAATGAAATAAGCCGTCAGCAGAACGCTGACCATGAGTCCGTCCAGATACAGCGCAGTGTGCGCCGGCGAGGCGATATAGAGACCCTCGGCATCACTGAAGGCGGCCGCCAGGGCGACACCGATAAGGACCAGGCCCTGGACCAGAAATACCAGGGCGACGGAATAGGCAGAGGTTGCGATCGAACGGGTTCTATTGGCTAAGATCGCATGGACGTTCAGGAATGACAACAGGGCCATGGCAAGCGCAAGATTGATCAGACGCGCAGCCACATTGACGTCGATGTAAGTGAAATAGGCAGCGACCAGGGTGACGGCCGTGCAGAATAGGATGAGCGGCCAAGGCCGTTCGCGCCGACCCAGGAAACGCAACAGGCCGACATAGTACAGCGCCATGCCGGACGAGAACAGGGCGCTGGCAGCGACGATCGCAATGGACCCGATGGTGGAATTATCCTGCAGGAAAGCGGAGGCGAACCCGAGCGCCACGAGAGCAGTGCCCGCGGTCCACCAGCCCGGCCCGGAGTAGCTGTTATTCAACCGATATTGCGCAAAGAGGGCGAGGACTTGCAGGAGATTGGTCAGGGCCAAGAGAATCGCAAGCGTGCGCAGGTCGATATTCATCAAGGTCATCCATCTCAGTTCGCCGGGACTTGGACCTGCCTGAGTGTGGTTCACAGGCCAGACACTGTCAACCGATCGAAGTGACATTTTCTTCTATCGTCAGATTCCAGTACCCGCTGCGAGTCGAGGTCCGCGACTGCCCCTTGCCCAAAACCGGCCGCGGTCCGATAGTGGGACAACATCGTCCACCACCGGAACCAGGCCATGCAGGACCCCCAACCGTCCGAGACCTCGACGCGTCCCGCCGGCGCGGCGCATCCGCGTCCTGATCCCGATCCCGCAGCGGCTGCGCGAACCGCAACCGACGCCACGGCGGCGCCCGCCAAGACCGCCGCGGTCTACCCGCGCCCGGCCGCCCCCAAACACGCCCGACGGCGCCGTCCGCTGGTCACGCCCAAGGCGAAGCTGCCGCGGCTGCACCGGCGCCCGCCGGGCGCCCCCGCGGGGATCGAGTACCACGAACTGGTCCAGGCGCCGGGCGCGGGCGCGGCGCAGATCACCTGCACTGACTATGCCCCGGACCGCTGGGAGGTCCAGAAGGTGGCGGACATGGCCGCCTTCCTCGCCGTGCACCGGCCGGACTGGTCGGAGGTACGCTGGATCCATGTCGAGGGGCTCGGGGACAACGACACCATCCGCGCCCTGGCGGAGAAGTACCAGTTGCACCCGCTGGCCATCGAGGACGTGCTCGATGGTCAGCATCGGCCCAAGGTCGACGACTACCCGGGCTCCGGGGACCTGCCCGGACGGCTGTTCGTGGTGGCGCGGCGCGTCATCCTGCGCGACGACGACCTGCATGCCGAGCAGGTCAACTTCTTCCTCGGGCGCCACACGCTCCTGAGCTTCCAGTCGAGCGCCTGTCCGGCCATCGAGACGGTGCGCCGCCGCCTGGAGGGCCCGCACTCGCGCCTGCGCGAGAACGACGCGAGCTTCCTGCTCTACGCCATCCTGGACACCATCGTGGACGGCATGTACCCGATCCTGGAAGACTCGTCGCAACACCTGGAGGAGGCCGAGGAGGCGGCCATCGATCAGTCCGAACCCCAGACCCTGCACTCCATCCACCGGATCAAGCGCGGTCTGATCCTGCTGCGCCGGGTCGCCTGGCCTATGCGCGAACTCATCTCCGATCTCCAGCGCGAGCGGCACGAGTGCCTCTCGGAGGTCACCCAGACCTATTTTCGCGACGTCTATGACCACTGCGTCCAGATCATCGACCTGATCGAGACCTACCGGGAGATCGCCTCCGACGTGGCGGACATGCATGTGTCCATGCTCTCCAACCGCACCAACGAGATCATGAAGGTGCTGACCATCATCGGGACCATCTTCATCCCCCTGACCTTCCTCGCCGGGGTCTACGGCATGAACATGTATATCCCGGAAAACCACTGGGACTACAGCTATGCCGTGTTCTGGAGCCTCTGCCTGTCGATCGCCGGGTATATGCTGTGGCGCTTCCGGCGCGGCGGGTGGTTTTAGTGCCGCGAAGCGAAACCCAATATCAGTCAGACGATCAAGCAGTTTGAGGAAAATTGGACAGGATTAACAGGATTTCTCAGGATTAACAGGTGTCTCGTTGATGCACAGCGCACCCTGCTCATCCTGTTAATCCTGCAAAATCCTGTTAATCCTATCTAATTTCTTGGGTCTTGCTCGATTGTCAGAGTAGTATTGGGGATTCCGCCGTACGGTATCAGGGGCGGGGCCTAAGGCCCGGCGGCGCACCTGGTCGCTCCAGCGTTATGCTTAAACCCCTAACGAGCCCATCCTTAGATCCGCGGAAACCCCATGTCCACCCCAGAAGAAACCATCCGCTTCAGCGTCTCGCTGCCCCGCCCGCTGCTCGACGAACTGGACCGCCGCGTGGTCGGCAAGGGCTACGCCTCCCGCTCCGAACTGGTGCGCGACCTGATCCGCGAGCGGCTGGTGGAGGAGACCTGGGAGCGCGGCGACGAGGAGGTCGCCGGCGTCCTCACCATCGTCTACGATCATCATCAGCGGGAACTGACCCAGCACATTCTCGAGGTCCAGCACCAGGAGTACGTCCATGTCGTGGCCAGCACCCACGTCCACATCGACCATCACAACTGTCTGGAAACCATCATACTGCGCGGTCTGCCGGCGCAGATCGAGCGCCTGAGCCAGACGATCGGCGGACTCAAGGGGGTGCGCTTCTCCGCCCTCACCCGCACGTCCCGGCTAGGTCATTAGAAAGAAATGAAAAAAACCAACTTCACCAACATCCTGGGCGCCCGCATCGCGCTCGGACTCTTCCTCGCCGGGTTGCTGTTCCTGAGCTACCGGGTCTTGAGCCTGTTCCTGGTCCCGGTCGCCTGGGCCGCCATCCTGGTCTATGTCACCTGGCCCATCTACCGCCGGCTGCGCGACCTCTTCGGCGGCCTGGTCAACCTCAGCGCGCTCGCGATGACCCTCTTTCTGATGCTCACTTTTGCGCTGCCGCTCCTGTCCATGGTCGCCATGCTGCGCGCGGAGGTGCCGGCCGCCTATAACCGCGCGGTCGAGATCCTCCTGAGCGGGCCGGACGCGGTGCCGCCCGCCATCGCCCGCATCCCCTGGCTCGGGGACGAGGTGGAGCGCGTGCTGGCACTCTCCGCCGAGGACCCCGCGACCCTGCGCAAGGAGGTGGCGCAGTTCGGCAAGCCCTGGGTGGATGGGTCACTCGACATCCTGGGCAACATCGGGGCCACGGCCTTCAAGTTCATCTTCGCCCTGTTCACCGCCTTCTTCTTTTACCGCGACGGCGAGTCCCTGCTGGACCAGGTCCGGCGCCTGCTCTACGGCCTGATCGGCGCCCGCTCCGGGGCCTATTTGTTCGCCATCGGCAGCACCACCCGGGCGGTCCTCTACGGCCTGGTGCTGACCGCGCTGGCGCAGGGGGTCTTGGCGGGGCTCGGCTATTGGGCGACCGAGGTCCAGGCCCCGGTGCTGCTGGGCGTGCTGACCGCCATCCTGGCCCTGATCCCCTTCGGCACCCCCCTGGTGTGGGGGGCCGTAAGTATCTGGCTGGTCGCCAGCGGCCACACCTGGGCCGGCCTCGGGCTGGCCCTCTGGGGCGCCCTGGTGGTGAGTCAGATCGACAACGTGCTGCGCCCCATGTTGATCAGCAGTTCCACCCGCATCCCCTACCTCCTGGTGCTGTTCGCGGTCCTGGGCGGCATCGGTGCCTTCGGCCTCTTGGGGCTCTTCCTGGGCCCCATCGTCATCGCCGTGCTGCTGGCGGTGTGGCGCGAGTGGCTGGAGGAACAGGTGCCGCGGGGGCAACTCACCTACGTTGCGGAGCCGGCCGCGGGTGACGCACAGACGGCCGAGGCGGCCGATCCGCACGGGCCCGCGGGCGAGAGAGGCCTTCGCGCTGAGCGGTTTCGATCATGATCGCGGCCTCCCTCCTTGGGGAGGGCTCGCTGGTCCGCACAGCGGACCCTACGGCCGCGCGCCCGTAGGGTCCGCTGTGCGGACCAGCGGCCGCGCGGACAGGACCGCGTCGCTGCGCGACTTTCACGGGCAAGACCAGTGACATGACCAAATGATGCGAAAAGGATGGCTGTGGGTGCTCGGCGTGGGCGCACTGGCGGGCGCCGCCCTGCTGTGGTGGCGCACGGCGCCGCTGACCCTCGCCCTGGTGACGCCGACGCGCGGCCCGGCGGTGGAGGCGGTCTATGCCACCGGCACCGTGGAGCCGACCGTCATGCTGCCGATCGCCCCGCGTACCGGGGCCAAGCTGGCTGAGATCAATGTGGATGAAGGCGCCAGTGTGCGCAAGGGACAGGCACTGGCCCGGCTCGACGACGCGGATCTCAGCAATACGATCGAGGAACTCGACGCGCGGGTGCGCTTCGCCCGGCTCAATCTCCAGCGCAAGCAGGAACTGGCCGGGCGCAACGGGCTCGCCAAGGCCGATCTGGACCAGGCGCGCGCCGACCTGGAGGCGGCCGAGGCGACGCAGAAGCGCGCCACCGCGCTGCGCGGTTTCATGACGCTGACGGCCCCGGCCGACGGCCTGATCATCCGGCGCGACGGGGAGGTCGGCCAGTTCATCCCGGCCGGGCAGGCCCTGTTCTATTTTTCCTGCTGCGCGCCCTTGCGGGTCACGGCCGAGGTGGACGAGGAGGACATCCCCCGGGTGCGGGTGGGTCAGAAGGCGGTGCTGCACGCCGACGCCCTGCCCGGGGAGGTCTTCGACGGCGAGGTGGCCGCCATCACCCCCAAGGGCGACCCGGTGGCGCGCAGCTTTCGGGTGCGGATCAGGCTCGCCGACCCGGCGCGGCTGCGCATCGGCATGACGGTGGATGCCAACCTGATCGTCACCGAGCGCCGGGACGCCCTGCTGGTGCCCTCCAGCGCCCTTGTCGATGGCAACCTCTGGGTCCTGACGGACGGTCGGCTACACCGCCAAAAGGTGCGGACCGGGGTCGCCGGCGCCGTGCGGACCGAAGTCCTGGACGGGCTCGCACCGGATGCCCGGGTCGTCGCCGTGCCCACCGAGACCCTGCGCGAGGGCGCCGCCGCCCGACCCATGAAAGAGGATCAGCCGCCAATGAACGCCAATGAATGATGATCCAACTCCAGGTCGCACTCACCCACCTCACCGGCCGGCGGCGCCAGACGCTGGTGTCGCTCACCGGCGTGGTGCTCGGGGTCGCCTTCTTCCTGGCGGTCTCATCCCTGATGGCCGGCTCGGAGCGCGACTTCATCAAGCGGCTGGTCGACAACAGCCCGCACGTCACCGTCTCCGACGACTATCGCCGGCCGCGCACCCAGCCGGCGGAACTGCGCTGGGCCGCGGGCGCGGTGGGCATCAGCAACGTAAAGCCGCAGACCGAAACCCGCGGCATCCGCGGCTACCGCGAGAAGCTCGCCTTCGTCGAGTCGCTCCCGGGGCTGCGGGCGGCGCCGGTACTGGCGGGCTCCGCCGTGCTCACCTTTGCCGGGCGCGAGCAGGGCGTGACCCTCTGGGGCGTGGTGCCTAAGTCGCTGGAGAGCGTATCGACCATTAAGGAGAAGATGATCGCGGGGTCGCTCGGCGCCCTGGACGCCAATCCCAACGGGATCATCATCGGCCAGGGGCTCGCCAAGAAGTTCAACCTGGGGTTGGGCCGTAATCTCAGCGTGACGGCCGCGGGCGGCGGCACCCGCGCCATGAAGGTGGTCGGCATCTTCCGAACCGGCAATGCCAACTACGACGAGAGCCAGACCTTCACCGCGCTCAAGCGCGCCCAGGTCCTGTTCGGGCGCTCCAACCGGGTCAACCGGTTCCTGATCCAGCTCGACGACGCCTACGCCGCCCGCGCCCTCGCCCAGCGGATCGAGGCGGTCATCGGCTACAAGGCGGTCTCCTGGGTCGAGGCGTCCGAGGACATCCTGAGCGTGCTGGTAGTGCGCAACACCATCATGTACAGCGTGGTCTCGGCCATCCTCGTGGTCGCCTCCTTCGGCATCTACAACACCCTCTCCACCATCGTGCTGGAGAAGACCCGCGACATCGCAATCCTCAAATCCATGGGCTTCCACGCCCGCGACGTGCGGCTCATCTTCCTCTTCGAGGGCCTGATCATCGGGGTGATCGGCAGCCTCTTCGGGCTGGCCCTGGGGGCCGGGCTCATGTATGCCCTCTCGCAGGTGCAATTGAAACCGCCCGGCGTCACCGACCGGGTCTTTCTGCCCATCTGGTGGGGGGCGGGCCAGTTCGCGCTCGCCGCCGCCTTTGCCATGGCGTCCTGTCTACTGGCGGCCTACCTGCCGGCGCGCCGTGCGGGCCGTGTCCACCCGGTCGAGATCCTGCGGGGGGCCGCGTGAGCACCATCCTGAGCGCCGAGCACCTGGTGCGCATCCTGCCCGGCGAGGTCCCGGTGACCCTGGTCGACGACGTGTGCATCACCATCGAGCGGGGCGAGTTCATCTGCATCATGGGACCCTCGGGCTCCGGCAAGTCCTCGCTCCTCTATCTGTTGGGCCTGCTCGATGTCCCGACCGCCGGGCGGGTCTGGCTCGACGGCGAGGACACCAGCGCCTACGGGGAGGATGCGCTGGCCAACCGGCGCCTCTCGAAGCTCGGCTTCGTCTTCCAGTTCCACTTCCTGCTCGCCGAATTCACCGTGCTCGACAATGTCACGCTGCCCATGCGCCGCCTGGGCCGGCTCGACGAGACCGCCGCCCGCGCGCGCGGCCTGGACCTGCTGGACCGCCTGGGGGTCGCCGACCAGGCCGGAAAGCACCCCCACCAACTCTCCGGCGGCCAGCGCCAGCGCGTCGCCATCGCCCGCGCCTTGGCAAATGACCCGCTGGTGGTCCTGGCCGACGAGCCGACCGGCAACCTCGACTCCGCCGCCGGCGGCACGGTACGCCAGATCCTGCGCGACCTGGCGCACGAGTTGGGCAAGACCGTGGTCGCCGTCACGCATGACCCCGCCTTTGCCGCGGCGGCGGACCGGCGGATCGGGATTGTCGATGGGAAGATCGATGTGAATTGGCGGCCGGGGTAGGGGCGGTATCCAGCGCGAATATCATCAATTCCCTGAACACCGATGCGGCCGGATCGTCGGCCAGATCGCAAAAGGCCTGGTCGAGCAAGGCCCGGTAGCGGGCGCGCATCTGAACCCCCAAACCGTTGCTCGCTCCATCGCAGGATACTCGCGATGTCCGACCGTGCGGTTCTGGTGAGGCGTACCGCACTCATCGGCCCTGGGAGTCCACGTAGGCGGCCTGCTCCTGCGCGTCGATCTCGTCGAGCAGTGTCGGCGTGTAGTCGACCACATCGCCAGCCGCCAGATCGCGTTCGGCCGCGTCCAGCCGACACCGCAGGGCTTACACCTTCGCCGCTGCTTGTTGCTCATGCTGCTCCATGAGGTGCAGCCCCGCGTTCAGGACCTCGTTCGCGTCCTTATCGAAGCGCCTGCCGGTCTGCCCCGGGACCTGATCGAGCAGCTCGATCTCCATGCAACCGCACGCCTCCCCCGACAGGGCTGGCCTCAAGTCCACCCGAGCCGCCGCAGATTGCGCTCCACCTCGTCCTGGTCGCTGTAATAGGTCTTGCGGTCATTGCGGTCGATGTAGCGCTCATGGCCCTTGCCGGCGATCAGGGCCACCCAGGGTTCCTCCGGGGGGCGTTGGGCCAGCAGGTCGAAGAGGCGCGCGACGGCCGCCGGGCGGTCCACCACCACCTCCCGGCCCTCCCGCGGCATCCCGGCAAGGATATCGCCGATGATCCGCTCGGGGTCCTCGTGACGGGGGTTGTCCGAGGTGACGATGGTGTGGTCGCAGTGGCGCGCCACCGCGGCCCCCATCAGGGGGCGCTTGGCGCGGTCGCGATCGCCGCCGCAGCCGAACAGGGTCAGGACCCGATAGCCGGGAAAGCCGGTGCGGATCGCCGCAAGGATGGTCTCCAGTGCGTCCGGGGTGTGCGCGAAGTCGATGACGATGGTCCGGTTGGCGCAGGTGCGACACTCGAAGCGCCCGGCGACCGGGGTGAGATGCCGCCAGTCCTCGCGCGGCCCGGGACCCAGCACGCCGTCCGCCAGGGCTGTCGCCAGGGCATAGTTCAAGCGATTGTATTCCAGGGCGAGGAAGGGTTTGGCCCCGATCGCCTCAGGCCCCAGCGGTGCGGCGTCCAGGGTCTCGACCGGCACCCGCGGCGCCCCCAGCGCCGCGAGCCGCCCGGCCAGTTCGGGGCTGGTGCAGTAGAGCCGGCCGCCGTCCTGGATGAGTTCCAGGATGCGCGCCTTGGCGGCAAAGTAGGCGGACTCGTCGCCGTGATAGTCCAGGTGGTCCTGGGTGAAATTGGTCCAGCCCGCGTTCATCAAGGGCAGGCCAAAGGTGCGCCCCTGGTCGAGTGCGTGACTGCTGACCTCCATCGCCACCACGTCGCATTGGTCCTGCCGCGCGAACAGCAGGCGGCGCAACTCGATCTGGGGCGGCGAGGTGAAGCCGGTCGTCGCGAGCGGCTGCCCGTCGAGCGAGACCCCCAGGGTGCCGACACTGAGCACCCGCTGCCCATTGGCAGCCAGGATCGACTCCAGGTACTTTACCGTCGTGGTCTTGCCGTTGGTCCCGGTCACGCCGATGAAGCGCAGGCCGGCGGTCTTCAAGGGGTAGACCAGGTCGCAGAACCGGCCCACCACCTGGGGCCAGGCATCCGCCCGAGTGACATAGATTCCCTTGAAGGGCAGACGATCGAAGCAGTCGAGCATGCGGTTGGTGACCAGGACCGCGAAGGGACTGGCCGCCAGATAGCGCTCGAAGACCTCGGCGTCGCTGCGTCCATCGTCGAAGCGCTGAAAGAAGAGGATCGAGCCGGGGCCGCAGGTATCCGCGCGCCACTGGATGTCGGTCAGCGCGGGTCCACCCGGCGGCTCATGCCGCCAGGCGAAGTCGAGCGTCGAGAGCAGGTGCGAGAGGGGGTCGGACGTCATGGGCGGGCCTTTAGTCGATTGAGTCGGGATCGTAGGACGGCTCACTAATGAGTTAAACAAGTTCATTAGCGAATGCTTATCACGTCGTTGTCGTTGTCGTTGTCGTTGTCGTTGTCGTTGTCGTAATCGAGGTTATCGTAGCGCCCCGGATTCTCTCACCTACCTTGATCATTATTCCGCCCACCTCGAGGGTGACGTCCGTCGCGGCCGGGGGGCCGCTCCTACGCCGTAGGAGCTGCCCCCTAGCCGCGACGGGTTGCTGCAAGGACCTATGGCCGGAGTTATGATCAAGGCCCTCTCGCACGCCACATTGCATCGCTTCTCCGATTACGATTACGACAACGACAACGACAACGACAACGACAACGACAACGATTGTGTCTGTGTTTGACTTGTTCTTGACTCGTTACTGAGAGCTACATCATCCCCAGCCAGCGCGGGAACCAGATGGATAGGCCCGGCCAGTAGGTGACGACCATCAGAAAGCCCAGCATCGCGAGCAGCCAGGGCCAGACCGCGACGGTCAGCTCGGTGATGCCCATCTTGGTGATCCCGGACGCCACGTAGAGGTTGAGACCCACCGGCGGATGGCACATACCGACCTCCATGTTCACCACCATGACGATCCCGAAATGCACCGGGTTGATCCCCAGCTTGATCGCCACCGGGAAGAGGATGGGCGCGAAGATCAGCACGATCGAGGTGGGCTCCATGAAGTTGCCGGCCATGAGCAGCAGCACATTGACCGCCAGCAGGAAGGCGATCGGCCCCAGTCCCTGGGCCAGCATCCAGTCGGCGAGTGACTGCGGGATGTTCTCGTTGGTCAGGATGAAGGAGAACATCACGGCGTTGGTGATGATATAGAGTAACATGGCGCTCATGTTCGCCGAGTTGAGCAGCACCCGCGGCACGTCCGTAAGACGCAGGTCCTTATAGACGAAGACCGCGATGACAAAGGCATAGACCGCGCTCATGGCCGCGGCCTCGGTCGGGGTGAAGAGCCCGGCATAGATGCCGCCCATCACGATGACGATCAGCAGGAGGCCCCACAGCGAATCCTTGAAGGTCCGCAGGCGCTCGCCGAGACTCGCCTTAGGCTGACGCGGGTAATTGAACTTGCGCGCCCGCCACCAGGTGACGCCGCCCAGCACGCCGGCCAGCACGATACCGGGGACGACGCCGGCCATGAACATGGCGCCGACCGAGGTATTGGTCGCCACCGAATACATCACCATGACGATGGACGGCGGGATCAGTATCCCCAGGGCCCCGGAGGTGGTGACGATGCCGGCCCCGAACCGATTGGGGAAACCGGCCTTGATCATCGCCGGCAACAGGATGGAGCCGATGGCCACCACCGTAGCGGGGCTGGAGCCCGAGACCGCCGCGAAGAGTGCGCAGGCCGCCACACCGGCCAGCCCGAGCCCGCCGTACCAGTGCCCGACCATCGCCGAGGCAAAGGCGATCATGCGTCGCGCCACCCCGCCGTGGGTAAGAAAATTGCCGGCGAGGATGAAGAAGGGGATCGCCATGATCTCGAACTTCTCGATGCCGGTAAAGAGCTTGAGCGCCACCGCCTCGAGCGGGACCTGCGTCATGGTGAAGAGGAAGGTCAGCACCGTGAGGCCGAGCGCGATGGAGATCGGCATCCCGGTCAGCATCAGCGCCAGCAGCAGCCCGAAGATGATCGCCGCGCTCATGATTGACCGTCCTTGCGGTCGGCCGCGTCCTGTTCGGCGGATTTGCCCAACTGCCGGTGAGTCAAATCGCGGAAATGCAGGTTGTCGTCCATATCATAGATATTGACATCGACCGGCAGCGGCTTTTCGGTAAGACCATCGACATGGCCGTGGTCGTGCTGCGGCAGGGCGCCGGTGCGGAAAAAGGCGTAGGCCACTTGCAGGAAGCGGAAACACATCAGGCCCGAGCCCAGCGGAACCGCGAGATAGACCGCCCAGGTCGGCCATTCCAGGTCAGGGGTCGTCGGGCCCTCCGGGAGATCGCCGGTGCTCAGACCCAAGAGATTGAAAATGCCGTAGTGCGCGCCGTTTTCCCAGACGAAGCGGGCGCCGAGTGTGGCGACGATGCCGGTGAAGAGCGCGCCCGAGAGCAGGCCGAAGAGGATCACCCGGGCGCGGTTCTTGTCCGCCAGGCGGTTGACCATCACGTCCACCCCGACATGGATGCCGGTGCGCACCCCGTAGGCCGCGCCGAACTTGGCCATCCAGACGAACATGATGATGCACAGCTCCTGCGTCCAACCGAAGTTGAGCGACAGCAGCCAGTCCTGCACCACGGGAATGGCCAAGCCGGAGGTATAACGGTGAATCACCGCGACAAACACGATCGCCGTCGCCCCGCCCATGAGCAGAACGATGAGCCATTCCTCAAGACGATCCAGCACTTTCATTTTTTGAACCGCGTCCGGAGTGACATTCGTGGTTGTAAGTGGCCTGGGCCTCAGTACCCCCGGAAGCGCCCGGCGTGACGCGGTTCAAAAAATGAAAGCAGTTGACAACATAAACCGCGTCAGCGATGAGGCCTGTTGGTTCAGGCGAGGTTGCACCGATGCATAGACCTCACCGGTAAGACGGGACGCGGTTTATAAAGAGTCGGGCTTGAAGCCGGTGACCTCGTAGATGGATTGGATCAGGTCCTTGCCGACCCGACCCTCCATCGTCTTGTGCACCGGGACCAGTTGCTTCTTGAAGGCCAGCTTCTCTTGGGCGGTCGGCTCATAGATAGCGGTCTTGCCGCTGGCGCGGATGCCTTCCAGTGCCCTGTCGTTCTCTTCCTGGGCGATCCGGTTCGCCAGGTCCGTCGACTCTTTCATGGCCTGTTCGAGTTGGCCGCGAAGCGGCGCCGGCAGACCATCCCAGAATTTCTTATTCACGATCACCGCATAACCCAGATAGCCATGCTGGGTCATGATCAGATTGGATTGCACCTCATGCATCTTCTGGGTGAACATGTTGGATGGCGGGTTTTCGGTGCCGTCCACCACCCCGGTGTCGAGCGCCTGGTAGACCTCGGAGAAGGCCATGACCTGGGGCAGTGCGCCGAGTGCCCGCATTTGCTCCTCGAGCACCTTGGATGACTGGATGCGGAACTTCTTGCCCTTCATGTCGGCCGGCGTCTTGATCGGGGACTTGGCCGAGAACGACTTGAAGCCGTTGTCCCAGAAGGCCAGTCCGACGATACCCTTGGCCTCCAGCTTCTTCAGGATCGCCGCACCGATCGGACCCTGGGTCACCGTATGCAGATCGTCATAGTCGCCGAAGATGTAGGGCAGATCGAAGGCCTCGAAATCCTTGACACCCAAGGGGCCGAACTTGGCGAGCGAGGGCGCCAGCATCTGCACCGCGCCGATCTGGAGCGCCTCCAGTTCCTCCTTGTCCTTGTACAGCGCGCTGTTGGGGTAGACCTCCACCTTCACCTTGTCCCCGGTCAGCTCGGCGGCACGCTTGGCGAAGAAGTCGGCCGCCTTGCCCTTAGGCGTATCGGCCGCCACCACATGGCTGAACTTGATGACGATCGGCGGCTCGGCGGCGTCGGCGCCGGTCAGTGCGCCGATGGACAGGGCCAGGCCCAGCATCAGGACAGGAAATTTCATCGTCTCGCTCCTCGTCGCTGTCGACCTTTGTTAGAAGCGCGAGCATAGCCGCGCCGCGGGCGGCGGGCAAGGTCGGCGGGGCGGACTGGAGTCCACGGCTTCAGCCTTGGAGGGACAAGCCAAGTCCGTAGGTTGCCAAATTGTGTGCTGGCCGGGCACGGCGAGCGGCAGTGGGCGCATGACCGCGGTAACTGAGACACTCGGGGAGTGATCAGAGGTAGAGTTCGAGAACTATGAGCAGATCGAAAGCCGCTTCGAGTCCGAATTTCGCGCACTCTACGACAGCCGCTGCGACCGCTGACGCTGACCGGCCTAAGGGCCCAGGGCCGCTAGACCAACCCCGGGATTTCACCCTCGCCACAGCGGGCATCGGGACAGGAACGGTAGAGGCGTTTTTCGAGCGCGGCCAAGTGATAGCCGCCGCCCTGGACGCCGGACGACCGGTTGCGAGCGACGTCCGGCTACGACCTGGTCTGACTCGTGGAGCAGTCCTTTCGGGTGACGAAGGAACGCCGAACCCCAAGGCCGGCGCCTGTTGGGGTTCCTGCGTCACCCCTACCTACCGGGCTGGTCGGGCACGGCGAACGGCAGCGGGCGCATAACCGCGGTACCGCAGACGCCCGGGGGGTAAAGCGAAACGCCCTCGGAACACACTGACTCTAAGAGGGGTAGAGCCCGGCTGCGGTCGGGTCGCGCCAAGGTTCCGCGAAAGCCCCAGTCCGCGCAACCGCTCACCAAAGCGCACCGCCAAGCGCTCACGAAACTCCGTGAGAACAGCCAAGGTCTTGGGATCAGGGGATGAATTGGAAGGCACGGCAGTATCATCGCGGGTGCGACGCCAGGTAGGTCATGTCGCTGCGCGGCGTCCGCCGCGCCACCGGTCGATTAGCTACCAATGTTCGCGCGGGGAGCTTGGTGTCGAGCAACCCGGCCAAGATGACAGCCCGGCGGATCTTGGAGTACGGACACCAGGTACGCAAAGCTGAACCCTTGAATTCCTGTTAGCGGCGTCCGGGCGTCTGACGGCGCAATGGAGTCCAAGGCTTGCGCCTTGGATGGGGGGAGCCAAGGCTCGAAGCCTTGGACTCCTGAAGATGATCGGGCCTCTCCCTGGCAATGGCGGCCTCAGCCGCGCGCGGCGGCGGTGCGCTTGGGCTCAGTCGGTGACGGTGACTCGTCCTCGCGGCCGGCCTCGAAGGCATCGTTGACGCGATCGCGCAGTTCCTTGCCGGGCTTGAAATGCGGGACGTGCTTGCCGGCCAGGGAAACGGCGTCCCCGGTCTTGGGGTTGCGGCCGATCCGCGGCGGGCGAAAGTGCAGTGAGAAGCTGCCGAATCCGCGGATCTCGATCCGCTCGCCGCCGGCCAGGGCCGCGCTCATGCGGTCGATGACCTTACGCACGGCCTCTTCCACGTCTTTATAGGGCAGGTGATCCTGCTCGGCCGCCAGCACGTCGATCAGCTCGGATTTCGTCATGGTGTCGATTCCTTTTAGTGAAGGTAGCCCGCGGAAAACCGGCGGGGGTCACCAGGGAAAATCTGGGGGGCCGAGCGGCCCCCCCGATTCAGACCTGAAGGGACCCGGCACGTATCAGTCGCGCCCGGCCTCTTCCATCTGCTCTCTCAGGAGGTCGCCCAAGGTCGTGGCACCGCCGGAGATGTCGCGGGCATAGCCCTTGATCGCCGCCTGCTCCTCATCCTGATCCTTGGCCTTGATGGAGAGCGAGATGGTGCGGTTCTTGCGGTCTACGCCCATGAACTTGGCCTCGATCTCATCGCCCAGCTTGAGCACGGCGCGGGCGTCCTCCACCCGATCACGCGAGATCTCGGAGGAGCGCAGGTAGCCCTCGACCCCGTCGCCCAGGGCGATGGTCGCCCCCTTGGCATCGAGCTCGGTGATGGCGCCGACGACGAAGCTGCCCTTTTCGTGGATGGCCACGAAGCTGGAGAAGGGGTCGCGGTCGAGTTGCTTGACGCCCAGGGAGATCCGCTCGCGCTCCGGGTCCACGGACAGGACCACGGTCTCCAGTTCGTCGCCCTTCTTGTAGCGACGCAGGGCCTGCTCGCCGGGCTCGTCCCAGGAGATGTCGGAGAGATGCACCAGGCCGTCGATCCCGCCGTCCAGGCCGATGAAGATGCCGAAGTCGGTGATCGACTTGATCTTGCCGGAGACGTGGTCGCCCTTCTTGTGGGTGACGCCGAACTCGTCCCAGGGATTCATGGCGCACTGCTTGATGCCGAGCGAGATGCGGCGACGCTCCTCGTCGATGTCCAGCACCATGACCTCCACCTCGTCGCCCAGATTGACGACCTTGCTGGGGTGGATGTTCTTATTGGTCCAGTCCATCTCGGAGACGTGCACCAGGCCCTCGACACCCTCTTCGATCTCCACGAAGCAGCCGTAATCGGCGATGTTCGTGACCTTGCCGAAGACCCGGGTGTGCTCGGGATAGCGGCGCGAGATATTGACCCAGGGGTCCTCGCCCATCTGCTTCAAACCGAGCGAGACACGCTGGCGGTCGCGGTCGAACTTGAGAACCTTGACCTGGATCTCCTGACCGATCTCGACCACCTCGGCGGGGTGCTTGACGCGCCGCCAGGCCATGTCGGTGATGTGCAGCAGTCCGTCGATGCCGCCGAGATCCAGGAAGGCGCCGTAGTCGGTCAGGTTCTTGACGACACCGGTGACCTCCTGACCCTCTTCCAGGTTCTTCAAGAGCTGGTCACGCTCGGCGCTGTATTCCTCTTCCACGACCGCGCGGCGGGAGACCACCACGTTGTTGCGCTTGCGGTCCAGCTTGATGACCTTGAATTCCTGCTCCTTGCCTTCCAGGTAAGTGGTATCGCGCACCGGGCGCACGTCCACCAGGGAGCCGGGAAGGAAGGCGCGCACGGTACCCAATTCGACCGTGAAGCCGCCCTTGACCTTGCCGTTGATCAGGCCCTTGACCGTATCGCCGGCCTCGAACGCCTTCTCCAGATAGTCCCAGGCGGCGAAGCGCTTGGCCTTCTCGCGCGACAGCCGGGTGACCCCGAAGCCGTCCTCCACCGCATCGAGCGCGACCTGTACCTCATCGCCGACCGCCACTTCCAGTTGACCATCGGGGCCGATGAACTGGCTCTTGGGGATCACGCCCTCGGACTTCAATCCGGCATTGATCACCACGCTGTCGCTGGTGATCTCCACCACGGTGCCGATGACGATGGTCCCGGGCTGGAGCTGGGTGGCACTCAGACTTTGTTCGAATAAATCAGCAAAACTTTCGGTCATGGGAAACTGTTTACCTGGGGGAGGCACGCTGTCCCGTCCCTTCCGGGGCGGGGGGGAAGTGGGTTGAACTCAAGGCCGGCGCGCACCGCGCCGGTCCTTCCGATGGTGCGCCGGGATGAACCGGGCACCGCTGCCAGACCGCCGCCGATTCAATCGGCGGCCGCCTGATGGAACTGATCCGGAAAGACGCGCCTCACCTCTTCCAGGACCAATTCAAATACGTCATCGGCGGACAGCGCGGTGGAATCGACCAGCACCGCCCCCGTCGCCGCCCGCAGCGGCGCCACCGGCCGGTCGCGATCACGCGCGTCCCGTTGGCGGACAGCCTCCACGAGGTCGGGAAGATTAGCATCCAACCCCTTTCCCATCAACTGTTTATATCGACGCCCGGCGCGCTCTTGGGCACTGGCATCGAGAAAGACCTTGAGCCCTGCCCGCGGGAACACCAGGGTCCCCATGTCGCGGCCATCCGCCACCAGGCCCGGGGGGCGCGCCTGGCGCCGCTGCCAGTCCAAGAGCGCCGCGCGCACCAGCGGATGGACGGCCACCCGCGACGCGGCAAGGCCGGCGGTCTCGGTGCGGATCAGGTCGCCCAAGTCCTCACCCTCGAGCAGGACCCGGCCCGCGGCGAAGCCGATCCCCAGGTTGGCGGCGAGCCCGGCCAGGGCCGCCTCATCGTCCAGGTCGATCCCGCGCCGCCCGGCGGCCAGACCCAGCACGCGATACAGTGCCCCGCTGTCCAGGCAGTGCCAACCCAGGTGCGCGGCCAGGCGCGCTGCCAGGGTGCCCTTACCGGTCCCCGAGGGGCCGTCGATCGTGATCACCGGGACCGCCGGGTCCCCGTTCGGGGCCAGCCCACCGCCGGGCTGGGCATCCGTCGTGTCGCCGGCCGTCATCCCCCAAGCTCCTCGATCCCCAACCCCACCGACCCCGCCAACCGCGCAAAGCCCGGGAAGGACGTCTCCACATTGGCGCAGTCGCGGATCTCGATCGGTCCACTCGCGCGCAGCCCGGCGATGGCAAAGGACATGGCAATGCGGTGATCGCCGTGGGCTGCGACCGTGCCCGACCCGAGCGAACCGCCGACGATGCGGATGCCGTCCGGTCGCGGCTCGGCCTCGATCCCCAGGGTGGACAGGCCCGCGGCCATCACGGCAATGCGGTCGCTCTCCTTGACCCGCAGTTCCTCGGCCCCCGTCAGCACCGTCTCGCCCGTCGCGCAGGCGGCCGCGATGAAGATGGCGGGGAACTCATCGATAGCCAGCGGCACCTGCTCCACGGGGATGCGGATACCCTTGAGCGGCGCCGCGCGCACCCGCAGATCAGCCACCGGCTCGGCCCCGGCCAGGCGCTCATCGAGCACCGCGATATCCGCCCCCATGGCGCGCAGGATGTCGATCACGCCCAGGCGCGTCGGGTTGATGCCGACCCCCGTGAGGGTCAGGTCCGAGCCCGCGGCGATGCTTGCCCCGACCAGGAAGAAGGCGGCCGACGAGAGGTCCGCCGGCACCGCAATCCGGCCGCCGGTCAGTTGGCCGCCGCCGGACCCTGCTCCGGTGAGGCAGACGCGCGGGCCGGTGCGCCGCACCGGGTAGCCCAGGGCGGTCAGCATCCGCTCGGTATGGTCGCGGGTCGGCGCCGGCTCGGTCACGCAGGTCTCGCCCGCGGCGCAGAGCCCGGCCAGGAGCAGGCTCGACTTGACCTGGGCGCTCGCCACCGGCATCCGATACTCGATCCCCTGTAGGCCGGCCGTCGGCAGTATGTGCAGCGGTGCGGTACCGGCCGCGTTGGTCTCGATCCGCGCCCCCATCAGTGCCAATGGTTCGGTGACGCGGCGCATCGGGCGTCGGGACAGCGATTCATCGCCGATGAGCGTGGTCGCGAACGACTGCCCGGCCAGGAGCCCCGCCAGCAGGCGCATCGAGGTACCCGAGTTGCCCATGTCGAGCGGCCCGTCGGGGGCCCTGAGGCCGGAGAGCCCCACCCCCTGCACCAGCACCAGGCCCGCGTCCGGCCCCGTGATCGCGACCCCCAGGCGGCGGAAGGCGCGCAGCGTCGCCAGCGCGTCGGCGCCCTCCAGGAAGCCCTCGATCCGCGTCTCACCCGTGGCGATCGCCGCCAGCATGATGGCGCGGTGCGAGATGGACTTGTCCCCCGGGACCCGCAGCCGCCCGCGCAGGCCGACCCCGGCGGCAGCGGGGGTAACCAGGAATCGAAGGTCGGGCTGGGAATCCAAGAATGCTCCGGGGGGGCCGCGATGGGATGGGGGGGAAAGCCGGGCATTCTAGCCCCCCGGGACCGCTGGGTAAACCGCGACTTGCCCGGCTCCGCTCCGATCACACAAGGGGTTAGGGGCCAGGCACCGCTGACGCCGGGCCTGTGGGAGCGGCTTCAGCCGCGACGCGACGCCGCGGTAACCTGCAAGGCCGCGGCGGCGCCCCCAGGCCCGTCGCGGCGCAAGCCGCTCCCACAGCGTCGCGGCGCGACCTTCAGAGTAAGTTCGGCCCTGGGTTTAGGCGCTAGAATGCCCGGCGGCGACCGCACCACACCCCAACGACCCCCGGAACGACAGACCATGGCGAACCACCCACCCATTACCAACAAGCAGCGCCGCTGGCTCAAGGGCGAGGCCCATCCACTCAAACCCGTGGTCATGGTCGGCCAAGCCGGGCTCACGGAGGCGGTGCTGGCCGAATTGGACCTGGCACTCGACCACCACGAACTGCTGAAGGTCAAGGTCAGCGCCGGGGACCGTGAACTGCGCGACGCGCTCATCGTGCCGCTGGTCGAGCGCACCGGGGCAACGCTCGTCACCCGCATCGGCAACATCGCCGTCCTCTACCGCGCCAATCCCAAGAAGCCCACCCCGCTCGCCGTCCCGGCCTAGCGGGAAAGCCGGCCCAGCAGCGCCGCGGCCTGATCCTTCTCGGGGAAGGACTGCCATGGATTCGAGGTCCTGCGGGTGTTGGACCAGCCACTCCTTAGACCGTGCGCGTCGCCGCGACCAGGTCCCCCTGCCCGAGTTGGCCCTGCACCAGCGCATGGTAGGCGCCCTGGTGTTGCGGGGAGGAGCGATGGAGGTCCGCGAGCCGCTGCAGCGCTCGCGCCTGATCGTCGGCAGCGGCCAGTGACCGGGCCTCGACCAGTGCCAGGTCGACATCGTGCGGGACCACCGCCTTGAGCCGCGCCATGAACGCCGCCTGCGCTTGCGGGTCCGTGAGCGCCGCATAGACCCGCAGGACCGTCGGCATGGCCAGCGGATGCCGGGGGTCGCGTTCAAAGCCGAGCGCGGCCTCCTGCGCCATCGTGGCGGGGTCCTCGGCCGCCAGCGCCGCCGTCCAGGCGCGCCTCGGCGCGCCGCAGATTAGGCCTGCCAGCGGTCCGTGGCGTGCTCGGCCGCCCGCGTATAGGCGGCCTCGGCCGCCGCGTAGCGGTGGTGGCTATACTCCAGGAAGCCCAACGCCAACCAGGCCGCATCCGGGTTGCTGCCGGCCTGGCCGGCGGCCGTCAGGAGCGCCCGGGCCGCATCAAGCTCGCCGCGCGCCGCCGCGAACCGCACCTGGCCCAGCAGCGCAGGGGCAGAGATCGATGGGCGCGGGGATGCCCGAAGGCCGGCCTTAGCCCCTGACGCGCGAGCGGCTTGCCGCGCGCCCCCGCACGGCGTAGGCTACGTTAGCCCGGGGCCGACCCCGCTTTAAAGCCGCCCCGCGGCGCGAGCCCACGTGACAACGCCCAGGCGCAAGGCCATCCGGCCGGGCGGACGCCGTTGGCGAGCGCAGGCGCCGGACGCTGGGCCCCCGTTTCCCTCCCGCAGACCCAACGACAGGTGTCAGGAAATTTTACACTTCCAAAAGAGCCTTCATGTTAAGTAATTATTTATTTGCGGTATTTTGTTTTGGCACGATTCGTGCGAAATAATCGCTCGACAGATACCATACCCAGTTCTTCACGATTTCAGCTCGTCAACCGGAGAAATTCATGAAAAGGTTCCTCGCCGCGCTGGTCTTGGGCGCCAGCGCCCTCGTCTCCCTCAACGCCTCCGCCAATTTCGACCCCAACGCGGGCTTCGCCGCCACCGTCGGCGGCATCGTTACGATCCCCTTGGGGGACAACCTGAATAACGCCAGCTCGATCACCTTCACGACCGGGCTATGGCAGACGAGCAACGTACCGGCGACTTACAATCCCGGCACCGGTGCTGCGCCCAACGATTTTTTCATCAGCAACGAGATGGACGATACGTTTGGATCTCAGACCATCGGCAACATCTGGTCCTCAGCCCTGACGATCACCCCCGCGCCCGGTATCGCCAACTTCATGAACTGGGTTGGCGAAAACGGCGCCGCGTTCCAATTCAGTCTGACCTCTCTGGTCCGCAATCCCACCTCGCCGGGCGCCATGGACCTCTATGGCATTGGCACCTTTACGCAAACCGCTCTCGGTACTGCGGCTCCGTTCAGCGACCAAGCCAATCCCGCGACCGCATCGTGGCGCATGACCGCACAGGAGATTGGCGGGAACATCTCCGCCTCGTTCTCTTGGGGTACCCCGGCCTTCTCGAACGACGCCCCGATTCCGGGCATCCTGTCGCTCATGGGCATCGGCCTGCTGGGCCTGGGCGCCGTGCGTCGGCGAGTCCGCGCGTAAGTCAATCGCCTCCTGAATGCACGAAGCCCCGCCTCGGCGGGGCTTTTTTTCGCCTGGAAGTCCGGTCGGCGCGAAGCCAGGCATCGCCGCCCAGCGCCGAACGGGGCAGGTGCCCCCAATGCCGTTACGTTAAGCCCGGCCCGGCTGGGAGCGCCGCCCCCCAGTGCGGCGCGATCCCGCAAGTGAACCGGCGGTGCGGATTGAGCAGAGCCCGCGCCGCACTGGGGGGTGCGGCGCTCCAGGAGGGCGGCCGCGACGACCATCAGGCCCGCACCGGGCGGCCCACGCTCATCAGCCCCGACACTGGGGCGACATGGCGAGCAGCGCGCCCGCCTGGCTACGGCAGGCGGCGGCGACCTTGGGGTCCAGGGCCGCGAGCCAGCGTCGCGGTATCTGCTCGACGCCATAGAGGGCGCCGGCGATCATGCCGAGGATGGCCCCGGTGGTGTCCGCATCCCCGCCGCGGTTGACCACGTCGATAAGGGCCCCCTCGAAGCAATCGGTGGCGAACAGCGACTGGAAGACGGCGCGCAGGGTCTCCACCAGAAAGCCGCCCGGGTTCTCCATGCGCCGCCGGTCATAGCGGTAGGCCGGCGCCTGTGCCACCAGGGCGTCGGCCAGGTCCTTCAGGTGATCGCGCCGGCCGCCCTGCAGAGCGGCCTGGACCATGCGCAGCACGGTCAGGGTCCCCGCGTCCCCCAAGGCGTTGTGGTGGGTGGTGTGCGACTGGATGCGGTTGGCCGCGGCGACCTGTTCGAGGTCCGCGCCCAGGGTGACGAGTGCGATGGGGAGCGCGCGCATGCAGGCACCATTGCCGGCGTCATAGTCGCTCTCCGGCACCTGGGTCTCACCGGTCTGGCGGTAGTGGGCGATGCCGCGCCGCACCGTGTTGCCGATATCGACCGGCTTGCGCCTCATCCAGTCGCTGAAGGCAGTGGCGATGGGTCCCGCCGCCACGGTACCGGCGCTGAGGATGGCCTGACCCAGGGCCAGGCTCATCTCGGTATCGTCGGTCACCTGGCCCTTGCGCAGCTTGAGCCAGCCGCCACCCAGGAGTTCCCGATGGACCCCGTATTGCTCGAGGATCTCCCGGGGGATCAGGAACTCGACCGTGGCACCCAAGGCATCCCCCACGGCGAGCCCCAGATAGGCGCCCGCCGCCCGCGCCCGGAGCCGGTCGGCGGGGACGGCGGCCCCGATCAGTTCAGTGCTCAGGTCCAAGACGAGCATCGCGGCTCAACCGGTGCCTGGGCCTGACTCAATACTGCACCAGGATGTCTTCATCGCGCACGATCATCTGGCAGGCCAGGCGCCACTCGGAGGGCAGGTCATCCACCGCCATCCGATCGATATCCTCCGGGGTGATCTTTCCCAGTTGGCGCAGGACCACCTTCTCCTTCTCGGTCAGCAGGCCGCCCATGCGCTGGTTCTTGCTGTCCACGCTGGTGACGCGCACCACGCAGTTGCCGCACTCACCGTCCTGGCAGTCGTGGTGGACCGGGACCTTGTTCTCTTTGGCGAGTTTCAGCAGGGTCTCGGTGTGGCTCCCGGCCACGGCGTAAACGGTCTTGTCCTTGTATTCGGGGCTTGAAAAAGTAACGAGTGCCATAGTTTTACTCCGGCAATGTGTGCGTAGTGAGAGTGACGCCGGCCATCAGGCCGGCTTGACCTTGCAGTCCCCCAGGACCTGCGCCTGACAGGCGAGGCGGTCATGACGGTTGGCCATGTTCTCGCGCAGGACCTTCTCCTCCAGGACGGAGGGCTCGGTCAGATTGTTCCAGCCCTCGATCACATGCATCATGCAGGTGCCGCAATCGCCCTCCCGGCAGCCATAGATGATCCCGGCCCCGATCTTCTCCGAGATCTCGATGACCCGGGTGCCGGCCGGCACGTTGACCGTCTGGTTGATATCCTCGAAAGTGACCTTCGCTTTTGCCATGTGTCAGACTCCGGTAGTTAGTGGTCAGTGGTTAGTGGTTAGTGGTTAGTGGTTAGTACGCGTCAAGAACAAGTTGAACCCAACACAATCGTTGTCGTTGTCGTTGTCGTAATCGTAGAAGCGATGCAATTCAGCATGCGAGAGAATCCGGGGCGCTACGATAACCTCGATTACGACAGCGACAACGACAACGACGCGACGAGTGCCGTAGCGCGGACCGACAACCTCGAAATGACCTGAGCGGCCGGAATGATGATCGAGTTCCAGCCCACTACCCAAGCTCCGAGAAATCGATCACCCGCCCCTGCTCGCCCCCCACCAGGGCGTTGGCGAGCTTACGGCCGAACTCGCGGCACTCGATGAGTTCATCATCGGTGGGGATCAGCTTGAGCCGCAGCCCCGGCACCGGCACGCGCATCTTCAGCCCCCGCATCCGGTCCTCGATCATGCGCACCGCCTCCCCGCTCCAGCCGTAGGAGCCGAAGGCGGCACCGAGCTTGCCCTTGAGATTGATCACCGCCAGTGAGGACAGCAGGTCCCACACTGGCTTGACCGCATCGCCATTGATGGTGGGCGAGCCGAAGGCGAGGGCGTCGGCCTCCTCGATCAGGTCCACGAAGGGCGCCGTCTCGCCGCCCTCCAGGTCATAGAGCGAAACCCGCACCCCGGCCTCCTCCTCGGCCCCGGTGCGGATCGCCTCCGCCATGCGCGCGGTGCTGCCGTAGGCGCTCATATAGAACACCACGAGTGAGCGCTCCTCATTGCCGATCTGATCCACCAGACTGGAGGTGGACAGTTCCCGGTAGTGGGTCACATACCGGCGCGGGCGGTCGCGCAGGATCGGGCCATGGGTGGGTGCCACGATCTTGAGCGCCAGCGGCTCGATGAGCTTCAGGGCCTCGACCACATGGGCCTTGAAGGGCCTCATGATATGCGCATAATAATAATCGAAGGAGAAGCGAAAATCGCCGACCCGGTCGTTGAAGAGCCGGTTGTCGCAATAGTGGCAGCCGAAGATATCCCCGGAGAACAGCACCCCCTCCTCCACCAGATAGGTGCATTGGGTGTCGGGCCAGTGCAGGAAGGGGGTATGCAGAAAACGCAGGGTGCGGTTGCCGAGCGATACCTCGTCACCGGTGCCGACCGTCTCGTACTCGAAGGGCCGTGACTCCTCCTTGGGTTTCAAGAGCGCCTTGAGCATGGAGGTGGCGCGACTCGAGATATAGAGTCGCGCCTGGGGTGCGCGGCGCATCAGTTCCGGGAGCGCGCCGCTGTGGTCCGGCTCCAGGTGGTTGAGGACAATCACCCGGATCTCGGCATAGTCCGCGACCGACTCCAGGCGCCGGAAGAACTCGTCGGCGAATTCGAGCTTGACCGTATCCACCACCGCGACCCCTTCATCGCCGCGGACGAGGAATGAGTTGTAGGTAGTCCCGTTGGCGGTGCGCAGGATGATGTCGAAGGTGCGCAGCGTCGGGTCCAGGGCGCCGATCCAATGCACGCCGGGGGCGATCTGGACCCCGCCCTGGCCAGCGGCCGGGGCCGTGGCGACGCCGTTGCCGACGGTCACAGGCGCACCCCCGCGGGGCTGCGCCCCGAGTTCAACTGCGAGGTGGAAACCTCCGGACAGGTCGGTGCCTCCCCGCCCCGCGAGCAGGATTGCAGGTCCTCGCCCGCCTCCAGTTCGACGCCCAGGGCCGCAAGCACCGGGCCGGGCTCGAAACCGCAGTCGCAGAGCCCCGCGGTCTCGATCAGGGGCCGGCGGATCAGGAGCGGATCGGCAACCATCAGGGCCAGGGCCTGCGCCTCGGACAGCGCCTCGGGATGGATTTCGCCCTTGCGTACCCGCGGTGCCGAGGTGTTGAACCACTCCGCCACCGGCCGGGCGCCGAAGAAGGGCCGCAGACGCTCCGCCGTCCAGCCCTCGGCGAGTAGGTTGCGGACCTCCAGACAGTGCCCCACCGCGACCAGCCGGGCCTTCTGGCGGGCATTGGAGAGACAGCCGGGCTTCTCGTAGAAGACCAGTTCAGCGGGTGCGGTCAGGGCGAAAGTGGCCATGATCAGCGCGCCCTGATTTCGGCCATGGCCGCCGCCAAGCGTGCCGGGGGGATGCCGGTCAGCGACCCCGGCGGGTTCAGCGGCACCCCGAGCGCATCGAGAATGACCCCCTCGACCGGGCAGATGCCGGCGCACTGGGGCTCGGCGTGGTCGCCCTCGCACTCGGTGCACTTGGCCGCATCGATCAGGAAATGGGGCTTGGCCGCGAAGATGGCCTGGCTCGGGCACAGGGGCTCGCAGGCCCAGCAGTTCACACAGCCTTCAACGATCTGGAATGCCATCGGTCAATCTCCTCAATCTTGCGGCGTAGCGGGGTTCGGGGTCGGGTGGCGTCTAAGGCCGCCGCAAGAAGATGGGTCATCTTGCGACGGTCGGTCCGCGGTCGCGGCCTCAGGCGCGCATCCGTTCCGCGACGGGTGCCTGCTGTTCCAGGCGCCCGGCCGCGGCCAGTTCCTGGTAAAGCGCTGCGACCGCCTCCTCGATGGGCTCCATGGCGTGCTCGCCGTTGGGGGCGATCCCCGCCGCCTCCAGTTGCCCCCAGGGCTCGAAGCCGATCTTGGAGCACAGCACCGCCTCGCAGCCGGACAGGGTACGGATGGTCTTCGCCAGCGCCGTCTGCGCATCCCCGCAGGAATCCCCGCCGGCACAATACAGATCGACCTTGCGCACCCCGATGAAGCGCACGTCGGCCGCGCCCGCCTCATAGATCAGGAACTCCCGGGCGTGACCGAAATGCTGATTGATCACCCCGCCCCCGGTGGTCGCCACCGCCATCAGGACCGGGCGCGTCTCCTTTCTGGTCCGCTTGATCGATGCCGGCGAGATGAAGGTCTCACCGCTCTTCTTGCGCTGCGCCTCCCGATTGGCCTCGATAGCGGCGTGGACCTGGCGCCGCCGCTCCATGGCCTGGCCGTAATCGATCTCCATGGTCTCGATCTTATCGAGCGTGAACTCGTGACCGCGATCCTCCCCGAGCATCCCCACCGCATCCGCCCGGCACTGGCGGCAGTGGCGCATCATATTCATATCCCCGGCGCAGGCGTCCTGGAGCGCCTGCAGCTCCTCATGGGTCGGCCCGCGCTGGCCCATGACGCCATAGAAGGTCCCGTGCTCCGGCTCCGCGATCAGCGGCATCACATTGTGCAGGAAGGCCCCCTTGGCCTTGACCACGCGGCTGACTTCTTTCAGGTGTTCATCATTGACCCCGGGAATCAGGACCGAGTTGACCTTCACCAGCACCCCGCGGGCGACCAGCATCTCAAGCCCCTTCTGCTGCTGTTCGATCAGAATCGCCACCCCCTTGCGGCCCTTGACCCGACGCCCCTTCCAGAAGATCCAGGGATAGATCTTGACCCCCACGTCGGGGTCCACGCAGTTGATGGTGATGGTCACATGGTCGATGTTGTGCGCGCACAGTTCATCCACCGTCTCGGGGAGCGCCAGCCCATTGGTCGAAACGCACAGCTTGATGTCCGGGGCCTTCTCCGACAGCTGCCGGAAGGTATCCAGGGTGCGCCCGGGGTTGGCCAGTGGATCGCCGGGTCCGGCAATGCCGAGCACCGTCATCTGCGGAATGTTGGCCGCTACCGCCATCACCTTCTTCACCGCCTGGTCCGGGGTCAGCACCTCGGAGACCACCCCCGGGCGCGACTCATTGGCGCAGTCGTATTTACGGTTGCAGTAGTGACACTGGATATTGCACGCGGGGGCCACCGCCACATGCATTCGGGCATAGTGATGGTGGGCCTCCTCCGAGTAACAGGGGTGGTTGTGGACCTTGGCCCGGATATGTTCCGGCAGGTGCGCAAGCGCATCCGAACTGCCGCCGCAACCGCTCGACGCGCAGCCACCCGCGGCGGGTGCGCCTGCACCTGGACCTATGACCTTCAACGCCATCGCATGTCTCCAGAAGTCCCGGGCGCCCGGCCCGTGGGTTTCAAACTGACTCTGGAGTGACTACAGCAAACCTCGTGCCGGGTTTGGCAGGGGCAACGAAGCCCCTGTTTTTTTTGCAGTTGCCGCCTGGGCCTTGGGTGGGTTGTCGACAATCCGACAGGTGCGCGGCGGCCGCGTTGTTGGGATGGGGACAGGCGCCGCCCCAGCGAGCGGCCAGGTATCCCCGAAGGATGGGTAGAGCGCGGCGAAACCCATCGTCCCCACTTTCAAACTGACTTTATCGACAGTACACTGACCCCTTGTCGGCGCCGCTCGCGGCAGTTCGCCGCGCGCCGCCTCAACGCATCGGGAGCCCGGCACCGTGATCGAGATCGAATACGTCGTCAGAGACCAGAAGGGGATCGAGAGATTGCGCACCACCGACAAAAAGGCCGCGGACGCCTACGACCGGGCCCTTGAGACGGCCGAACGCCTGGCCGACCTCCTGCGCCGCGACCGGGTCCTGCCGGGGCTCGCCGAGCACGACCTGGAGGAATTGACTATCTACCTGGCCCGCAATGCCCGCAACGTCGAGCGCATTCTGAAGGGCAAGGGGCCGGAGTTGGAGCCCGCCCCGGAGCCGGAGCTCATCGAGACCAAGGACAAGGTGACCCAGTTGCGGGCCGCGGGTTAGCGCCCGGGTCCCGCTCGGACGGCGTTATCTATACCCCATCGCTCGAAGAAAGAGGTTCTCTCACAAAGACACGGAGACACAAAGAAAGATCGCATGATGCGCAGTTCGTAGGGCGGGCAGAGCGCAGCGATGCCCATCAACCCGCCGCGACCCCGAGATGATGGGCATCGCTGCCGCTCTGCCCATTCAGGAGGACAGGGGGTCAGAGGACAGGGGTCAGGTCTTGCCTTTTACCTGACAGGAGGCAAAAGGCAAGACCTGTCCCCCCTCAACCCCATTCCCCGAACAGACATCAGCAGCGCCAGCGAGCCAACAGCCAGGCGGCGGAGCCCGCGGCCGACGGCATGCAGCACACGCAACAAGGGATCGGTCAATATGGGCGGAGGCCGTTGTTACCAGGCGTTCGGTCGTTGATGCATCGTCATCACCGATCCTCGATAGGCGGTCCGTTACCGACCCTTGTCGGTGCCGTCTTAGTGGTGGCGCTTGGCATCCACAGCATAATCACCGAGATCCGCCAGCACCTTACCGGCGTTCTTCTGGCTATTACCCTTCTCCTCTAGGTCTTTATTGCCGACGACCTGTCCGGCGACTTCCTTGATCTTGCCCTTCACTTCCTCGACGCGGCCTCTGACTTGTTCTTTGTTCATGAGAGTCTCCTTCAGTGTATTGAGCCATAACCACGCTGGTCATGACCCGGGCGTGGAATCTGTGTTTCCACCGCTACCGCGGCACGTTACACCGAAAACCGAAACGGCTCAGTGCGGTAGCGAACAGAAAGGCGATGCTCTCAGGCGCACCATGCACGTCGATCCGAAACCCGCAGCCGAACTGCTGAACCTTGTTGCAGCAGGTCGCCGTGAACTGAAAGAACTGCTATGAAAGGCTATGTCAAAGACCTCGAAGGCGTCGCTGTCGAAAACGAAGATTTTCGCCGGGTGCTCTACACGGCGAAGAACTGTCAACTCGTTGTCATGGCCTTGAAACCAAAGGAGGATATCGGCATGGAGGTGCACCAGTTGGATCAATTCTTTCATGTAAAAGAAGGGTCGGGCGTGGCCCTTGTCGATGGGGTTTCCACGGCTATCCGCCCGGGTTTTGCGGTACTCGTCCCCGCCGGGACCCAGCACAACATTATCAATACCGGCACCGTTGCACTAAAGCTCTATACCCTCTATGCACCGCCGAATCATCGCGACGGCGTGATCCATCACACCCGCGCCGACGCGCAGGCGGACCACGAACACTTCAACGGTCAGACGACCGAGTCATAGGCTAATTTTGGGTAAGTGAGAACAGGGGGTAAGGTCTTGCCTTAGCCATGGACAAGGCAAGTACGCGCCGGGTCACCGCTCTACGGCCTGGTTTTCTCGGGCGAACCAAGACAATGCCGCAGTGAGTTCCCGGTTGAAAGTCCCGGATATCAGAACAAAGCAAGATCCTGGGCGATCAATAGCCGACCGCTTTCCTGGTCGTCGAACCAGACGTTGGGGTCGGGATGTCCAGTGAGGTCCTCTTGCATCACGGAGTCCGCCTCGTGACCCAATGCCGCGAGGTCGGCGATCAGTCGAGTCGGAATGTTCTCGTCAAGCTTGGTTGATCCAGGTCAAATCCCAGGCGAAAATAAGGGTCGATTGGGGCTTGGTATAGGGCCGGCGGCCGGGTCTTGGTGGCAGAGGATCTGACGCCGGCGGCACAGGTCGAGCGTTATGGCCTGGGACCGCGATGCGAGGCCGCGGGGAACGCGGACGTTGCGTTCCCGGGGCGACCCGGCGCGGCTGAAGCCGCTCCCACGGCGTCGCTGCGCGACTTTCACGGTCAAAGAAGACCAGCGGGTTGCGCCGACGCGGCGGGCGGCGGTCGGGGGGCGCAACGGTTGCGCCCGGGTGGGAGACGGCGGCGCTGCAGGCATGGGCCCAACGGTCTATGCCCCCGTCTATCCGACCGGTTTTACCGTGCCGATGCGCCCACATCTTCCCCGCTACCGACCGACCACTGGCCCGGGCCCATGTACCGCCTCAGCACCCACGACGCTATCGACGAGCTTCCGGCCGCGGACTGGAACCGCCTCGCGGACCCCGACACGCCCTTCCTGCGCCATGAGTTTCTCAGCGCGATGGAGCGGCACGGCTGCGTGGGGGAGGCCCAAGGCTGGGTCCCGCGGCACCTGGCCTTGCGCGACGCGGCGGGCGCCCTGGTCGCGGCGGCCCCCTGCTATCTCAAGTTCAACTCGTACGGCGAGTTCGTGTTCGACTGGGCCTGGGCGGACGCCTACCGCCGCCACGGGCTGGCCTATTATCCGAAGCTGGTCCTGGGCTCACCCTATACCCCGGCGACGGGCCCGCGGCTGCTCATCGGGGACACCCCGGCGCGGACTCAGTTCGCCCAGGCACTGGCGGACGGGGCGCTACAGGTGGCGCAGCAGTTGGGGGTATCATCGCTGCACTGGCTCTTTACCACCGCCGCGGAGACCGATCTGTTGGAGGCACGGGGGCTGATGCGGCGGGTGGGCTGCCAGTTCCACTGGACCAACCCGGGCTACCGCTCCTTCGACGACTTTCTGGCGACCTTCACCGCGCAGAAGCGTAAGAAGGTGAAGCGCGAGCGGCGCCGGGTGCAGGAGGCCGGGGTCAGCATCCGGCGTATCCCCGGGGATGAGGTCAGCGAGGCGCAGTGGGCGACCTTCCATCGCCTCTACCGGGATACCTTCGACAAGCACGGTGGGGTCCCGACCCTGACCCTGCCCTTCTTTCAGGAGATCGCGCGGACCATGGGGCGCAACCTGCTCCTGGTGTTCGCGCAGCGGGGAGTCGAGGTCGTCGCCGCGGCCTTCAATCTGGTGGGTGAGCGCTCACTGTTCGGGCGTCACTGGGGCTGCTTCAAGGACTTTCACAGTCTGCATTTCGAGGCTTGCTATTATCAGGGCCTGGAGCACTGTATCGCGGCGGGGCTTACGCGCTTCGAGCCGGGCGCCCAGGGTGAACACAAGGTCAGCCGGGGCTTCCTGCCGACGCCGACCTGGTCCGCTCACTGGATCGCGGACCCGCGTTTTCGGGAGGCCATCGGGCGCTTTCTCGCCCAGGAGACCCAGGGGATGAACGAGTACCACCAGGAGATGCACGCCCACAGCCCGTTTCGCGAGCCGCCGGCTACGGACGCCCACCGGCCGCTGGCTGCCCTTGATTGAGCTCATGATCGCGCTGCTCACGCCCGATGACCCGCGGCCCTTCCCGGACGTGCGGCGCGCCCTGCGTCACCCCAACGGGCTGCTCGCGGTCGGCGGGGACCTGAGCCCTGGGCGCCTCACCAGCGCCTACCGGCGCGGCGTCTTCCCCTGGTTCAGCGTCGGGGACCCGATCCTGTGGTGGTCCCCGGACCCGCGCACCGTGCTGTTGCCGGGGCACATCCACATCTCGCGTAGCCTGGCCAAGCGGTTGCGGCGCCGCCAGTTCGGGGTGACCATGGATCGCGACTTCGCGGCCGTCATCCGCGCCTGCGCGGGCGCGCGCCACCGCGGGGGCGGCGGCGCGGATGACCGCTCGGACGGCACCTGGATCCTGCCGGAGATGATCGACGCCTATGAAAACCTGCACCGCCTGGGGATCAGCCACTCGGTGGAGGTGTGGGATGGCGGGCTCCTGGTCGGGGGCCTGTATGGGGTGGCCATCGGTCAGGCGTTCTTCGGCGAGTCCATGTTCAGCCGCATCGCGGACGCCTCCAAGGTGGCCCTGGTCTATCTCTGCCAGTTCCTTGCCGGACGCGGCTTCGGGCTGATCGACTGCCAACTGCGCACCGAGCACCTGATGAGCCTGGGGGCGCTGGAGTTGCCGCGCGCCGAGTTCGTCACCCGGCTGGGGCGCTACTGCGACGCCCCCGGGGATATCGGGACCTGGGACGACGGAGCGCTGCACTTCCCCGTGGATCGCCCGCCCGACGCACCGCGACAGCAGCGGCAGGGGCGGCCATGAACCCGGGGTTCGAGGGGAATCGCGAGCGGCAACTCGCACTCTATCTGACCGCCGAGCACCCCTGCTCCTACCTGGATGGACGGCGCGCCCGGACCCTCTTCGTCGATCCCCTGGCCCGCATTGACGTCGCCACCTACCAGGCCCTGGTAGACCAGGGGTTCCGCCGCAGCGGCGCCCACGTCTACCGCCCGGCCTGCCGGGGCTGCGCCCGCTGCGTGCCGGTGCGCCTGCCGGTCGGTGACTTCCGGCCCAACCGCTCCCAACGGCGCAACTGGGCGCGCAATGCCCCGGAACTGGCCGTCATCGAGACCCCGGCGGTCTTCGACCCGGACCAGTTTGCCCTGTATCTGCGCTATCTCGCGCACCGGCACCCGGATGGGGGTATGGCCGACGACGCCAGCATCGAGAGCTACCGCCGGTTCCTGGTCGATCCCTGGGGCGGGGAGACCCGCTTTCTGGAGTTGCGCCTGCGCAGCCGTCTGGTCGGCATCGCCGTCACCGACCTGCTCCCCCACGGGCTGTCGGCGGTCTACACCTTCTTCGACCCCGAGCTGTCCGCGCGGGGACTGGGAACCTTCGCGGTACTGGCCCAGATTGCGACCGCGCGACGGCTCGGACTGCCCTATGTCTATCTTGGCTATTGGATTGAGGCGTCACGAAAAATGGCCTACAAGGCGACATTCAGGCCGATGGAGGCCTGGGATGGCCGCCGCTGGACGGGCCTGGACGCCGCGCGCGACCCCGATCTCACCTGAGGCGGGACCGCCCGGCCGTCACGGCGCCGCGCCAGTCATTGCCACCGGGCCCGTAGGGGTGCCCTGTGCTATACTTCCAGCCCTTTACGACACCGGAACTGCTTTCCAGTACACATGAACTATGTCTAAAGACGACGTTATCCAGATGGAAGGGACGGTCACGGAGACCCTCCCCAATACAGTGTTTCGAGTACAACTGGAGAACGGTCACATCGTGACCGCCCACATCTCCGGCAAGATGCGCAAGCACTACATCCGAATCCTCACCGGCGACAAGGTGACGGTGGAACTCACACCCTATGACCTGACCAAGGGCCGCATCGTCTATCGGGCGCGCTAGTCTGCGACCGCCGCCCGAGGATCGCGACCCGACGGACCAGTTCAGTCCTCCGGCCCGGTGATGCCAGCGACGGGCGTGGCGGCGTTGCTCGCCGGACCGGCGGATCGCGCGCGGTTGTCAGTTCGACGCGATATTGGCGAGCGATGCGGGGCGCGAAGTCAAGGGCGAAACCAAGGCGGCCGAACCGGTCGCCGCCCGCCGGGACAAGAGCGGCCGCCACACTATCGCGTGACGGACGCACGAACTTGGCGGCAGGCCCGCCGAGAGGGAGCGGGGTTTCGCACCCGAACGGGGTCGCGCGACGCCCCTGCCGCAGGTCTTGCCGCCCCATCAGTGGGCGAAAAATCTCCTCCTGATCCTGGCGCTGGTCGCCACATACTGCGACTTCGCTGGCCGTCGATGACCTGCCGCTGGTGTAAACTCTGGCGACTCGCCCGGCATGCTGGAATCGGCGCTCAATTGTGACTTCAAGCATCGCTAGACTGGAAATACCGAAAACTGCGTACTTGGCAATTATTATCTGCCTTCCCGCCGCCGCAGTTACATCCTTCTGGGTATTTTCAAGATTTACGGTCGATGACGCTTTTCTCGCCTGGCGATACGGCAAGAATTTGGTCGATGCAGGCGTATGGAACTATAATCCCGCCGCTATCGATCTGACTCAGGCGTATACGAATCCGCTGTACGCGTTGCTGAGCACCTTACCCAGCGCACTGAACCTCGACGTCGTTCTATTTTTCAAGGTTTTCTCCCTGCTTGTCGTCGGCGCTTTCTGCTTATGGTTTTATTTCCAGGCAAGAGCCTCGTGGCTGCTATTGATTGTCTTTCTTGCCCTGCCTGCGACGATGATTCATGGCTTTGGAGGTTTAGAAACGACTCTCTTCGTTTTCCTTCTTGCCGCGCTTATGATTTCAATGTACGAACAAGACCTGAAGTCATCGCTGGCCGTAACGCTGTTGCTCTTTCTCACAAGGCCCGAGTCATGGATATTGGTGGCCCTGGTGCCAACCTACTACCTGATTGATGAGAAATCAGCAACGCACCCTTTCAATTGTTATCGGATGAATCGACACCCGACAGGCATCTCATTGACATGGCAGCGATCCGCAACCGCACTGTTATGGCTGGGCATACCCTTATCGCTGTATTTTGTCCTTAACTTCATCCACTTCGGGAACGTTCTCCCTAATACATTCTATGCAAAAGCCAGCCATCATTTCAATTTTACCACGTTCTTCACCTATTTTGCATTCTTAATGCCGCTCTTGCTTCTTGCTATCTATGGGCGACGAGTGTTGCTTCTTTGGCTGGTCGCAACCTTTGGGATAATCATCCTCAATTACTCGACATCAAACCTCCAGATGAATTATTCGAGCAGGTTTCTTTTCCATATTTTCGCCCCAGTGTTCTTATTTGTTGCCTATCTGTCCTCGCTGCAAGGCAACCGCGTCTTTTTTGTGTCCGAAAGGGAAAACGGACCGCCCGCCTTCTTGGTGCCGATTCGCTATCTGATCAACGCCATGTTATTGCTTTATATTGCGGTTTTCGCGAGCACCAGCCTGAGTATCCGCGAAGCAGCCGCCATCGCTGCTTACTACCCGCGCGCCCTTGACTCACACGCCGCTTTCGGAAAACTATTACATCGCATTTCGCAAAACGAGGGTATCAGGAGCTTTTCGCTTGGCGATGCAGGCATGGCGGCCTATCACTCCGGCCTGATCGCGCTTGACAATGTCGGACTTGGCAGCGCCAAGGTTACTGAACGAGGGATCGATCCCGCACTGCTGGACGAATACAATCTCGATGTGATTGCGCTCCACGCGCAGCCCGACGCAATCCGTCTTGGCGACTATCACCAACAAGCAATCCTCCATTGGGGAAAAAAGAAGGGATTTATGGAACTATGCGATGTTTACTGGTCAAAAGATTACACTTTGCGCATCTTTGCCAAAGCCGACATCAAGGAGATCCATGATCTCTGCGAGTCGTCGAAAGCGAAAAACGCGATACCCAATAGCACATACCTGAAAAATATCCTGAGGCTGCCGCCTTGGGTATATTGGAAAGAATGAATGCCTCGCGCGCAAATGGCGCGCGCGGATGATCAGGCCAGGGCCTTGGCCGAATCGATGGCAAAGCCCAGTTCACCGTCCTCCACGAAGACCCGTACCGAGCCCCCACCGACCAGCGATCCGAACAGGAGTTCGTTCGCCAGGGGCTTCTTGATGTGGTTCTGGATCACCCGGGCCATCGGGCGCGCGCCCATGCGCGGGTCATAGCCCTTCGCGGCGATCCAGGCACGGGCGTCAGTATCTACGGCGAGGAAGACCTTCTTGTCCAGGAGTTGATGCTCCAACTCAAAGATAAACTTGTCGACCACGCTCTTGATGGTCTCCGCACTCAAGGGACTGAACTGCACGACCGCGTCGAGCCGGTTGCGAAACTCGGGGGTGAAGTAGCGCTTGAGTGCCTCCAGACCGTCCGTGGAGTGATCCTGCTCGGCAAAGCCCATGGAGCGGCGCGCGGTCTCCTCAGCGCCGGCGTTGGTGGTCATCACCAACACCACATTGCGGAAGTCCGCCTTGCGGCCATTGTTGTCGGTCAGGGTGCCGTGGTCCATCACCTGGAGCAGCAGATTGAAAACGTCCGGGTGGGCCTTTTCGATCTCGTCCATCAGCAGCACCGCGTGGGGGTGCTTGTTGACCTCCTCGGTCAGCAGGCCGCCCTGGTCGAAACCGACATAGCCGGGCGGGGCGCCGATCAGGCGTGATACCGTGTGCCGCTCCATGTACTCGGACATGTCGAAGCGGATCAGTTCCATCCCCAGGATGCGGGCGAGTTGGCGGGTGACCTCGGTCTTGCCCACCCCGGTGGGGCCGGTAAACAGGAAGGAGCCGATCGGCTTCTCCTCGTGCCCCAGCCCGGAGCGATTCATGCGAATGGCCGAGGTCAGCGCGTCGATGGCCGCCTCCTGCCCATAGACGACCATCTTCAGGTCCCGGTCCAGATTACGCAGCGACTCGGTGTCCGACACCGAGACCTTTTTCGGCGGGATGCGGGCGATCTTGGCGACGATCGACTCGACGTCCGCCACGTCGATGCGCTTCTTGCGTTTCGCCGGGCTCATCAACTGCACATTGGCCCCGGCCTCGTCGATGACGTCGATGGCCTTGTCGGGCAGGTGCCGATCATTGATGTAGCGGTTGGAGAGCTCCGCCGCGGCACGCAGGGCCGGATTGGTGTAGGTGACCTGGTGGTGGGCCTCGAAGCGAGACTTGAGCCCCTTCAGGATCTCGATGGTCTCCTCCACACTCGGTTCCTCGACGTCGATCTTCTGAAAGCGCCGGGCCAGCGCCCGGTCTTTTTCAAAGATGCCCCGGTACTCCTGATAGGTCGTCGAGCCGATGCAGCGTAAATCGCCCGAGGCGAGGACCGGCTTGATCAGGTTGGAGGCGTCCATGACCCCGCCGGAGGCCGACCCGGCGCCGATGATAGTGTGGATCTCATCAATGAACAGGATGGCGCGCGGCAGCCGCTTGAGCTGGGCGAGGACGGCCTTCAGGCGCTTCTCGAAGTCGCCCCGGTATTTGGTGCCCGCCACCAGCCCACCCAGATCGAGGGCATAGATCACCGCATCCTTGAGCACCTCGGGGACCTCCCGATCCACGATCTTCTTGGCCAGACCCTCGGCGATAGCGGTCTTGCCGACCCCGGCCTCGCCCACGAACAACGGGTTGTTCTTGCGTCGACGACACAGGATCTGCACGGTGCGCTCGACCTCCGCCGCCCGTCCGATCAGTGGGTCAATCCGGCCCTGACGGGCCATCTCGTTGAGATTGGTGGCGAAGCTCTCCAGCGGACTGGAACCCCCCTTCTCGTCCCCGCGCATTTCGTCCGCGTCCCCGTGACCCTCGTCCTCCGCGCTCTCACCCGGGACCTTCGAGATCCCGTGCGAGATGTAGTTGACGATGTCGAGCCGGGTGATGTCCTGCTGGTTCAACAGGTACACCGCTTGCGAGTCCTGCTCGCTGAACAGGGCGACCAGGACGTTGGCACCCGTGACCTCCTTCTTACCCGCGGACTGCACATGAAAGACGGCCCGCTGAAGCACCCGCTGGAAGCCCAGGGTCGGCTGGGTGTCGCGGTCCTCGTTGGCCGGGATCAACGGCGTTGTTTCGTCGATGAAGGCCGTAATCTCCCGGCGCAGCCGCTCCGCGTCGGCACCGCAGGCGCGCAAGACCTTGGCCGCCGCCGGATTATCCAGGAGGGACAGGAGCATGTGTTCCACGGTCATGTACTCGTGGTGCTTCTCACGCGCCTCTTTGAACGCGCGGTTCAACGTGAACTCAAGCTCTTTACTCAGCATCGGACTCGTCCAAGCGGGGTTAAGGAAACCGATTCTATCTGCTTTGACGCGGGCGCGGCGTTACTTGTGGACCACTGCCGCGCGCGGGACTCCAGGGCATTCGCGCCGACAGCGCCGACCTGCTTCATGCCTCCTCCATAGTACACATCAGCGGATGCTGATGACTGCGAGAAAAATCGTTGACCTGGATGACCTTGGTCTCGGCGATGTCCCGCGTATAGACGCCGCACACACCCACGCCCCGCGTGTGCACATGCAGCATGATCTGGGTGGCCTTCTCCCGGGTCATCGCAAAAAAGGTCTCCAGTACCTGCACCACAAACTCCATCGGGGTGTAGTCGTCGTTCAGCAGCATGACCTTGAAGAGCGGCGGCCGACGCAGCTTGGGCCGCGCCTCTTGCACGGCCAGCCCGGACTCTCGCTCCTCATTGGGGATCTGATCACTCATGGTTCGGGATTCTGGACATATTTCGTCTGAGTGTGACTCGCGCTGGTCGCGCTGTTACGGTCAGTCATCCGTCCCCGCCCTCGCCGCCGCCGTCGGCGGGGACCGGACTCGCGGGCAAGGGCGCGACCGGGCGTGGCCAGGGACCCCGGCGCCGGGCCGGTTTGACCAGACAAATCAGCCCACTATACTAGCGACGTATGGCGCCGCTCGCCGGAATCAAGGTATGGCGCCGGACGACACGATAAAGACTACACCGAGCACACCTCGGAGCCTCCCGGAGGAGTATGCCCCAAATGATCACCGGTATTGTGAAATGGTTCAACAACGCGAAGGGTTACGGGTTCGTCAAGCCCGACGGTCGCGAAGAAGACGTCTTCGTGCACTTCTCATCAATCGACATGGACGGATATAAGACCTTGAGAGAAGGGCAAAAAGTTGAATTTGAAGTGACCCAGGGCCCCAAGGGCCTGCACGCCGCCCAGGTCCACCGGGTGGGCTGAAGCGCCCACCCGACGCGATTCGCGGCGCCGGGGCCGACGCCGCGCCACCGGGCGTGCCGACCGATCGGCACGCCCGCCTCGCCGCGTGCGGGCGGCGCGGGACCAGCCGCGCGCACCCTACATTTTCGCGATCATCGCCGCGCCAAAGGCCGAGCAACTCAGCTTGGTGGCCCCCGGCATCAGCCGCTCCAGGTCATAGGTTACGGTCTTGTCGGCGATCGCGCCCTCTACGCCCTTGATGATCAGGTCGGCCGCCTCGGTCCAGCCCATATGCCGCAACATCATCTCGGCGGACAGGATCAGGGAACAGGGGTTAACCTGATCCTTGCCCGCGTACTTGGGAGCGGTACCGTGGGTCGCCTCGAACATAGCCACCGAGTCCGACAGGTTGGCCCCTGGGGCCATCCCGATACCCCCAACCTGCGCCGCCAGGGCGTCGGAGATGTAGTCACCGTTGAGGTTGAGCGTGGCGATCACCGAATAGTCCTTGGGCCGCAGCAGGATCTGCTGGAGGAAGGCGTCCGCGATGACGTCCTTGACCACGATGTCGCGGCCCGTCTTGGGGTTCTTGAAGCGGCACCAGGGTCCGCCCTCGATCTCCACCGCGCCGAACTCGGACTTTGCCAGATCATAACCCCACTGCTTGAAGGCGCCCTCGGTAAATTTCATGATGTTGCCCTTGTGGACCAGGGTCACCGAGGCGCGATCGTTGTCGATGGCGTAGGCAATGGCCCGGCGGACCAGCCGCTCGGTCCCTTCCCGCGAGACCGGCTTGATGCCGATCCCGGAGGTCGCGGGGAAGCGGATTTTGGTGACACCCATCTCGCGCTGCAGGAACTCGATGACCTTCTTGACCTCGGGGGTTCCCTCCTGCCACTCGATGCCGGCGTAGATGTCCTCCGCGTTCTCACGGAAGATCACCATGTCGGTGTGCTGCGGCTCCTTGAGCGGACTCGGGGTCCCGGTGAAGTAGCGTACCGGCCGCAGGCAGACATAGAGGTCAAGCTCCTGGCGCAAGGTAACGTTGAGCGAACGGATGCCGCCGCCCACCGGGGTGGTCAGGGGTCCCTTGATGGAGACCACGAATTCCTTGACCGCCCGCAGGCTCTCCGCCGGCAACCACACGTCCTCTCCATAGATGCGCGTGGACTTCTCGCCGGCGTAGATCTCCATCCAAGTGATCCGGCGCTTCCCGCCGTAGGCGCGGTGAACGGCGGCGTCGGTTACCGCGATCATCACCGGGGTGATGTCGATCCCGATCCCGTCGCCCTCGATGTACGGGATGATGGGCTGGTCGGGCACGGACAGGGACAGGTCCGCGTTGACCCGGATCTTTGCTCCATCCGCCGGGACTTTGATTTTCTCGTAGGCCATCTTTACGGTTCTCTCTGTGGTCGCCAGAAACCTCAATGCTAACACCGCGGCACCGCCAAGTGCTGACCAGACGCAAGCTCCCTGACTAACCAGGCCCACAACGAACACTTCGCCACACCGCGAACTAAGTCACACTTCGCCCCCGGTTTTGCGAACCAGTCCTCGGAAGTGTGTCGACATTTTGTCCAGTATTGCCACAGCGCGAAGACGCATCGATAGCGGCGCCCGGGCCGACCCGAGCATCGCCTCAGACGACCATCCCCACCGCGGTGGCACGCTCCGCCAGTCCAATAACCTAGGGTAGACGCACATGATCTGGACACTTTTTGCTCTCTTCACGGCCGTCGTCTTAGGCGGGCTCCTGGCAATCGTCTGGTGGACCACGGACGGACTCTCCGGCTCTTGGGACGAAACCTGAGCGCCAGCGCGATAGGCCCCGTCCAACTGTCCACGCCGGGGTGCACCCGCCTCACCGGGGCCGCCAGCCACCGGCTGCCGCGTCGGCGGCCGGTGCAGAGGTCGCCAGGCCCCGGCAGCTGGCAACCGGTATAACCCACCGCCGTGCCGTTGGCGTACAGCCCTCCCCGCACGCCCTGCCGACGCGCCCACTGTGATAAGATTCAGGGCTTTGGGGTGCCGTGTCTCGGCACTCATTAGGTTCTGCGCTGGTCGTTCGGCGGGAGGTAGAGGTGAAGGGGCCTTGGTTCACGATTGTCAGCTGGTGCGTGCTCGGCATCTGGTTACTCGCCGGATGTGCCGGCAACCAGATGCGTTCCGATGTTTTTGCTTCCGGCAACCAGCCACAGGTCCTGATACCAGGGGCGACCCGCTCGGAGGTCAAGGGCTTAGCCATGGGTTCCGCACGGGCCAAGGGCTGGAACATCGTCACCTCCACCGACGACCGCTTGGTCATGCAGCGCCCCTTGGACCCTGCCTCCCCATCGGCACTGGCCTTGGGCGTCGCCAAGAGCGCCGTGCCGCCGGTCATTGAGGTTACCTCCGCCTTCGCGGAGCAGTCGGGCGGGGTCAATGTTGCCTTGGCCGCAACGCTGATCTCCCAGCCCCCAGGGGAGCCGTCACCCAAACGGGTGGACTATACTGAGAACTATCGGGACGCGCTGGAGCAATCACTCGCATCGCTGCGCTCGAACTGGACCAGCAACCGGCAGCGGGTCGCCAACTCGATGCCGACGCAATCACCCAACACAGGGCCGCCCGCCACCGGCACCGACGCGGGTAACAACACCCCCCTCGTGCAGGCATGGGGCCAGACGGTGGCCGACGGGACCGCGCCGAAACAGGCAGCCGACCCCGTCCCCGCACCCACGCCCTCTCGCGCACCAACTCAGCCGCGCGAGTCCACCTTCCCGACCGCCACGCCACCCGCACCGGGACTGGATCAGGCAGCGACCACACTGACGGCCCCCTCCCCATCCCAGCCGACGCCCGCCCCACGGCCGTCAACCCCGTCGCCGGCGCCGGTGGTCGATGGCAGCAACTCAGTCCCCGATCCGCGCCCGGCGGAGCGAACGATGCCGTCGCAGCCGACCCCCGAACCGGTTGAACCAAAAGACAACATGCTTAGCCTGAATCAAACCGACGGGACCGGGGTCTGGGCCTACTACGCGGAACAGTACGCGCGTCTGCGCGGCTGCAACGTGACCGACGCGGGGGCTCAGCTGATCAACAGCGGCGCCGACGGCGAGATTCTCAAGGTGTCCTGTGTCGGCTCCGACAGTTATCTGCTGAAATGTCAGAACGGCGCCTGCCGTGGACTGGGCACGTCGGAACGTGAGCCCAAGACACCCGGACCCAAGGTCCGCGAGGAGGGCGCGCGGCTGGAGCAAAGGCCGACGCAGACGCAACAAGCCAAGACCGTTAAGCCCGCGGCCAGGAGCGAGACGACGGCCGCTCGGGGGGCCGCGAAACCTGAGGTAGCGTCCGTCAAGGTCGACGCCAAGGCGGCAAAGCCCGAGACGAAGACCGCCAAGGTCGATGCCAAGGCGGTAAAGCCCGAGGCCAAGACCGCCAAGGTCGATGCCAAGGCCGCAAAGCCCGAGGCAAAGACCGCCAAGGCCGATGCCAAGGCGGCAAAGCCCGTGGCCAAGACCGCGAAGGTCGACGCCAAGGCCGCAAAGCCCGAGGCAAAGACCGCCAAGGCCGATGCCAAGGCGGCAAAGCCCGAGGCAAAGACCGCCAAGGCCGATGCCAAGGCGGCAAAGCCCGAGGCAAAGACCGCCAAGGTCGACGCCAAGGCCGCAAAGCCCGTGACGAAGATCGCCAAGGTCGACGCCAAGGCCGCAAAGCCCGGGGCCAAGACCGCCAAGGCTGAATAGCTCGGACCAACAACCGAGCGAGACGGCGGCATACTCCACGCCTGACCCGCGGGACCCGGCGACGCAACGCGCCGTCTATCGCCGATAGTTGACCTTCTGACGCGGACATCAGGTCACGGCGGATCGTCTTGGGATAGGATAAGCAGCATGAAGCCCGCTTAGTCTAAGCATCGCTCCCTGGACGCCTTTGCCATGACCCAGGTCACCGGGAGGCCAGCCATGAGATTGAAAAATCCCTTCGCCTCAAGGCCGAAATTCGCCCTTTGGCTTCTCGTGGCCCTACTCGGGTCAGGCTGGTATGTGATCGACCCGCAAGCCAGGCCGCAGCGAACTGAACCGATACACCCAGCGATGAACCAGGAATTGAACTAGTATCATCGCCCGCAATGGTTCAAACCATTGGGCGTAGGGTGCGCCGCGCGCACCTTCAGAGGCAGCGCCGAAATCAGTGTGTCGGGCAGCCCCAAGGTGCGCACGGCGCACCCACCGGCGGCGACGTGGTCAACCTAAATCCCGCAGTGCATGCCCCTGCTTCCGCGTCACTGCCATTTGCAACGGCTACTGGGAGCGCCGCACCCCAGTGCGGCGCGGCCTCTGCTCAACCCATACCGCCCGGGCTATCTGCGAAATCGCTCCGCACTGGGGTGCGGCGATCCCAGGCCAGGCTGGACTGGCGGCGCGCCGCCGCACTTACAACCCGCGCCGCCGCGCGCTGCGGCGCCGCCAAAAGAAAACCCCCGGGCCGTGAGGCGCGGGGGTTGTCAGGAAAAGGCCCTAGCGGTGACCTACTTTCGCATGGGGAGACCCCACACTATCATCGGCGATACACCGTTTCACTTCTGAGTTCGGGATGGGATCAGGTGGTTCCAGTGCTCTATGGCCGCCAGGAAAAACGTCAGTCACCCCGCCGCCGGCGGCATGACCCAATTTCGTGTGATCGTAAATGGCGCGTTGCGCTGTCACCCAAAGCACTTGGGTGTTATATGGTCAAGCCGCACGGTCAATTAGTACGGGTTAGCTCCACGCGTTACCGCGCTTCCACACCCCGCCTATCAACGTCGTGGTCTTCGACGGACCTTCAGGGACCTCAAGGGTCCAGGGAGACCTCATCTTGGGAGGGGCTTCCCGCTTAGATGCTTTCAGCGGTTATCCCGTCCGTACATAGCTACCCGGCAATGCCACTGGCGTGACAACCGGAACACCAGGGGTACGTCCACTCCGGTCCTCTCGTACTAGGAGCAGCTTCCCTCAAGTCTCCAACGCCCACGGCAGATAGGGACCGAACTGTCTCACGACGTTCTAAACCCAGCTCGCGTACCACTTTAAATGGCGAACAGCCATACCCTTGGGACCGACTTCAGCCCCAGGATGTGATGAGCCGACATCGAGGTGCCAAACACCGCCGTCGATATGAACTCTTGGGCGGTATCAGCCTGTTATCCCCGGAGTACCTTTTATCCGTTGAGCGATGGCCCTTCCATACAGAACCACCGGATCACTAAGACCTACTTTCGTACCTGCTCGACTTGTCTGTCTCGCAGTCAAGCACCCTTATGCCTTTGCACTCATCGCGCGATTTCCGACCGCGCTGAGGGTACCTTCGTGCTCCTCCGTTACACTTTAGGAGGAGACCGCCCCAGTCAAACTACCCACCATGCACTGTCCCTGACCCGGATCACGGGTCGAGGTTAGAACTCCGAACATACCAGGGTGGTATTTCAAGGATGGCTCCACGACAACTGGCGTCGCCGCTTCACAGCCTCCCACCTATCCTACACAAGTAGGTTCAAAGTCCAGTGCAAAGCTA